>JAJEEV010000033.1 GCA_022820805.1 Acidimicrobiia bacterium | reverse complement strand
CGCCGGTCGCCGGTCGTCGGAGGGTTGGGCTCGGGCGGTCGCCGGATGGTGGGTGCTGCCGGTGCGGCGCTGCTCGCGGCCGGCATCGTGTACAGCATGCTGACCGCGGCCTCACCGCCCGCGGGCTGGTCCGGGACGGCAGGGGCGCAGGTGTTCCACCACGAGTCGGCCACAGTGGTGGTGCTGCGCGAGTCCGTGCGGCCCGGGACGCTGCTGGAGTCGCTGCGACTGGCCGGCGTGCGCCGGGTCGACCTGGTGGTCGCCTCGCGCGGCGGAGCCTCCGACGCCCATGCCGTGCTGGCGCTGGCCGACCGCTACGCGGGCGCGACGATCGTGGCGCCGCCGATGCACCGCGTCCCGGGAGCCCGCACGGTGAGGACCGGCTCGACAGTGCGGGTCGGCGCGGTGTCGGTGGAGGTTCTCGACGACGCGCCGGTGCTGGAGGTCGCAGCAACACCGGTCACAGGGTGGCCGTAGTATCCGCGGCGCCATGTCGTTGCTGCCGCTGCCGACCGCGCTCGCTCCGGGCGCCCTCGGGTGAGGGCACCGCGGTGAGCGTCCAGATCGTCACCGGCGACGACCCGGTGCTGCTGGCCGAGGCGGTGGGCAGGATCACCAGGGAGACGCTGGGCGACCAGGACCGCAGCCTGGCGCTGGAGCAACTCGACGAGACCAGCCTCCGGGACCCCGACGGGGGATGGTCCCTGGCCCCGCTGGTCGACGCGGCCCAGACCGAGCCCTTCCTGACCGCCCGGCGGGTGGTGGTGGGACGTCATCTGGCCCGGTTCTCGAAGCCCGGGCAGTGCGACGACCTGGTGCGCCTGCTGGAGAGCCTGCCGGCCACCACCGACCTGGTGCTGGTCTGGGAGAGGGGAGTGGACCCCGCCATGGGCGGCCGCCTGCCCGCGGTCCCCAAGAACCTCGCGGCCGCGGTGAAGACCGCCGGCGGCACCAAGGTGGACGTCACCCCGCCCACCCGCAAGTCCGATGCCGGCAAATGGCTGCGGGACCAGCTGAGACAGTCCGGCCTCAGGTTCGAGCCGGCCGCGGTGGCCGCCGTGGAGGACCTGGTCGGAGCGGACCGCGGCAACGTCGTCGGGCTGTTGAGGACCCTTCAGGGCGCACTGGGCGCCGGCGCCACCGTCACCGCCGACGATGTGGCCGTCTACGGCGGCGACGCCGGCTCGGTGGTGCCGTGGGAGCTCGACGACGCCATCGACCGCGGCGACATCGCGGCCGCCCTCAAGGTGCTGCACCGCCTGCTGCCGTCGCGCCATCCGCTCCAGCTGCTGGCCGCGCTGCACGGTCGGTACCAGCGGATGCTGCGCCTCGACGGCGCGGGCGCGGCCGACGAGCACCAGGCCGCGGCGATGCTGGGCATGAAGGGATCGACCTTCCCGGCCCGCAAGATCCTGGGTCAGACCCGCAAGCTGGGCTCGGAGAAGGTCGCCAGGGCAATCCGCCTGCTGGCCGACGCCGACCTGGCCCTGCGGGGCACGGTCGACTGGCCCGACGAGCTGGTGCTGGAGGTGCTGGTGGCCCGGCTGGCAGCGCTGTCGGCCCGCTGATCACCGCTGCGGCGGGGGCGAGTCCCCGGCGCTAGTCGTCGGCGACGTCGGCCTGGAGGCTCTGGATCTCGCGGACGAGGCGGCTCTTGCGGCGGGCGGCGGTGTTCTTGTGGATGACGCCCTTGGCCGCGGCCTTGTCGATGCGCTGCACCGCGAGCCGCAGCGACTCATCCGAGGTCTCGTCGCCGTGCTCGGCGGCGTCGAGGGCGGCGCGGGTCCGGGTGTTGATCTCCGAGCGGACAGCCCGGTTGCGGAGCCGGCGCTTCTCGTTCTGCCGGTTGCGCTTGATCTGGGACTTGATGTTGGCCACGATCACCTGCCGGTCGCCTGGGGGCCATGGAGGCCGACCGACGAGGCTACCGCCGCGGCCGGGCCGTCGCACCGCGGCACCCCGGGGACGCGTCGCTAGCCTTTGGGGTGCCCCTCAGGTGCCGGATCCGAGCCGAACGGAGCCGTGCGGACCTGCACCGGACGCCGCCGGCGCCGCCTGATCGAGAATCCCATGGACCTGCACCGCATCCGCAACACGTCGATCATCGCCCACATCGACCACGGCAAGTCCACCCTGGCTGACCGCATGCTGGAGCTGACCGGCGCGGTGGACGCACGGGAGATGCGCGAGCAGTACCTCGACTCGATGGACCTCGAACGCGAGCGCGGCATCACCATCAAGCTCCAGTCGGTGAGGCTCAACTGGCGCGACCACGTGATCAACCTGATCGACACGCCGGGCCACGTCGACTTCAGCTACGAGGTGAGCCGCTCGCTGGCCGCCTGCGAGTCGGTGATCCTGGTGGTGGACGCGGCGCAGGGCATCGAGGCCCAGACCCTGGCCAACTGCTACCAGGCCATGGAGGGCGACCTCGACGTGGTGGCCGTGGTCAACAAGATCGACCTGCCCGCGGCCGAGCCCGACCGCTGCGCCGAGGAGATCGAGCGGGTCCTCGGGATCGACGCGGCCGACGTGCTGCGCATCTCGGCCAAGACCGGCGACGGGGTGGCCGAGCTGCTCGACGCGGTGGTCGAGCGCACCCCGCCGCCCCAGGGATCGGCCGACGAGCCGTTGCAGGCGCTCATCTTCGACTCGCACTTCGACCAGTACCGGGGGGTGGTCTCTTCGGTGCGGGTCGTCAACGGCGTGCTCACCGCCGAGGCGCGGGTTCGTTTCATGCAGGCCGGCACGGTCCACACCGCCGACGAGGTGGGGGTGCGCACCCCGGCCAACGAGGTCGTCGAGCGTCTCGGCCCCGGCGAGACCGGCTACCTGATCGCCGGCATCAAGGATGTGGGCGAGGCCCGCTCCGGCGAGACCGTCACCGACGAGTCCCGTCCCGCGGCGGTGCCGCTGGAGGGCTACTCCGAGCCCAAGCCGATGGTGTTCTCGGGCCTCTACCCCACAGAGGGCGACGACTTCACCAACCTGCGGGCCGCCCTGTCGAAGCTGCGCCTCAACGACGCCGGCTTCACCTACGAGCCCGAGACCTCCGGAGCGCTCGGCTTCGGGTTCCGTTGCGGGTTCCTGGGCCTGCTGCACATGGAGATCGTCCGGGAGCGGCTCGAGCGCGAGTTCGACCTGGCGCTTATCTCCACGGCCCCGTCGGTGGAGTACCGGGTGACGCTGACCGGCGGCGAGACGGTGCCGGTGTCCAACCCGTCCGACATGCCCCCGGCCGCCCAGATCGAGGCGGTGGCCGAGCCGTACCTGATGGTGGCGCTGATCACGCCCACCGACTACACGGGCACGCTCATGGAGCTGTGCCAGTCCCGGCGGGGCGACCTCGACCGCCTGGAGTACCTGTCGCCGGAGCGGGTCGAGCTGCGCTACCGGCTGCCGCTGGCCGAGGTGGTCATCGACTTCTTCGACCAGCTCAAGAGCCGCACCCAGGGCTACGCCAGCCTCGACTACGAGCCCGCCGGCTACGACGTCGCCGACCTGGTGAAGGTGGACGTCCTGCTGCAGGGGGTGCCGGTGGACGCCTTCTCCACCGTCGTGCACCGCGAGAAGGCCTACACCTACGGCCGGGCCATGGTGGGCCGCTTGCGGGAGCTGATTCCCCGCCAGCAGTTCGAGGTGCCCATCCAGGCCGCCATCGGCGGGCGCATCATCGCCCGCGAGACGGTCAAGGCGTACCGCAAGGACGTCACGGCCAAGCTCTACGGCGGCGACGTCACCCGCAAGCGCAAGCTCCTCGAGAAGCAGAAGCAGGGCAAGAAGCGGATGAAGAGCATCGGGCGGGTCGACATCCCCCAGGAGGCCTTCATCTCGGCGCTCACGCTGGACGGGTAGCATCTGCTCCATGCTCGACGACCGCAAGGCGGCCATCCTCTACGCCGTCGTGCAGGAGTACATCAGCACCGCCCAGCCGGTGGGCTCGGCCCGGGTGGCCCGCTCGCCCGGCGTCGAGGCGTCGCCGGCCACGGTGCGCAGCGAGATGGCCGCGCTGTCCGACCAGCAGTACCTGGTCCAGCCCCACACCAGCGCGGGCCGGGTGCCCACCGTCAAGGGGTACCGGTTCTTCGTGGATCAGTGGCGCCGGCGCTCGCCCGCGCCCACCCTCGACGCGGTCGACAGCCGGCAGGTGAACGAGTTCTTCGCGGTCTCCCACGGCGGGTTCGAGTCGATGCTGAGCGACACGACCGGGCTGCTGTCGGATCTGACCGACTGGACCGCGGTGGTGGTGGCGCCCAGCCCCGCGGCGGCCACCGTCCGCTCCGCCCAGCTCGTGGATCTGGCGTCGGGGACGGTGATGGTGGTCGCGGTCATGTCCAACGGCGTCGTCGAGAAGCGGACCGTCGACGTGCCGGTCGACACTGCCCCCGAGGTGGTGGCCGACGCGTCCCAGCGGCTGGCCCGGCGGGTGGTCGGCCGGACCCTGGCCGATGTCGACGACTGCGACGAGCCCGACGACAAGCTGCTGGCGGCGGCCCTCGCCGCGCTGCGGGAGGCCCGGGCCCATCACGAGGTGTTCGTGGGGGGAACCTCCAAGCTGGCCGCCGCCTTCGACGCGGTGGAGCAGCTGAGCGAGGTGCTCGGGGTGCTGGAGAAGCAGCTCGTGGTGGTCACGCTGATGCGCAGGGTGCTCGATCGGGGTCTGCGGGTGGCCATCGGCGAGGAGACGGGCGTGCCTTCGCTGGTGGACTGCTCGCTGGTGCTAGCGCCCTACAGCACCGACGGCGGCGACGGCGGGACCATCGGCGTCATCGGGCCCACGAGGATGGACTATCCGCAGGCGCTGTCGGCGGTCGCCGCGGTCAGCCGCCGGCTTGGACACGCCCTCGGCGAATCGTAGAGATGGCCGCTAGCGGCCGGGTCGTGCCAGCACTGGACGAGTCGTAGATGGCGGACCATTACGAGACTCTCGACGTGGCGCGTGACGCCACCGATGAGGAACTGAAGCGGGCCTACCGCAAGATGGCCCGCCGGTACCATCCCGACGCCAACCCCGGCGATCCCGAGGCCGAGGCTCGCTTCAAGGAGGTGAGCGCGGCCTACGAGGTGCTGTCGGATCCCGAGCGGCGCTCGCGGTACGACCGCTTCGGAACCGACGACCCGGGCGCGGCCCGGGCCGCCGATCCCTTCGGCGGGGGGCTGGGCAGCATCTTCGACGCCTTCTTCGGCGCCGACTCGCCCTTCGGGGGCTTCGGCTCGTCGCCGCGCCACCACGGGCCGCCTCCCGGCGAGGATCTTGAGACCCACGTCGACCTCGAGCTCAGCGATGTGGTGTTCGGTGCCGAGCGGGAGGTGAGCGTGCGCACCGCGGTGCGTTGCGAGTCCTGCGACGGCAGCGGCGCCGAGGCCGGGACCTCGCCGGTGCGGTGCTCGCAGTGCGGCGGCTCGGGCCAGGTCCGCCAGGTGCGCCAGTCGATGCTGGGCCAGATGGTGACCGCCGGCGCGTGCGACCGCTGCGGCGGCCTGGGCGAGATGATCGAGCAGCCGTGCGGCGAGTGCGACGGTCACGGGCGGAGGCTCGAGCGGCGCACCTACAGCGTCCAGGTGCCGGTGGGGGTCGATGACGGGACCACGCTGCGGCTCAGCGGCAGGGGAGCGGCCGGGCCCCGCGGCGGCGCCCACGGCGACCTGTACGTCCACACCAGGGTGCGGCCCCACCCGCGCTTCCACCGCGACGGCAGCGACCTGGTGCACGAGCTGCACGTGCCGTTCACGCAGGCCGCGCTGGGGGCGCGCCTCGAGTACGAGACGCTCGACGGCACCGAGACCATTGCCATTGCTCGGGGCACCGAGACGGGCGCGGTGCTGCGCCTGCGGGGCCGGGGCGTGCCCCATGTGCGGAGCCGGGGCCGCGGCGACCTGCTGATCCGGCTGGTGGTCGACGTGCCCGACGACCTCACCGACGAGCAGGAGGAGCTGGTGCGGCGGCTGGCCGAGCTGCGGGGCGAGGAGGTCGCCGAGGAGAGCGAGGGCCTGCTGGGCCGGATCCGCACCGCGTTCCGGTGAGCGGGCTGGCATCGGTCGCGGGGGGCGGCCGGCCCGGACCGCATGCCCTGGTCGACGATGTGGACGCGCCGGAGCTGTCCGGCGACGACCGCCATCATCTGGAGCGGGTGCTGCGGCTGCGCCCCGGAGATCCGCTGACCGTCGGCGACGGGGCTGGGCGCTGGCGGTTCTGCCGCTTCGGCGCGGCCATCGAGCCCGACGGTGACGTGGTCTCGGTCGCGGCGCCGGATGTGGAGGTCGCGGTGGGTTTCGCGGTGCTCAAGGGCGGGCGCTCGGAGACGGTGGTGCAGAAGCTCACCGAGCTGGGAGTCGACCGGATCGCACCGTTTGTGGCCGAGCGGTCCGTGGTGCGCTGGGACGGCGACAAGGCGGCCCGGCAGGCCGATCGCTGGCGGCGGGTGGCCCGCGAGGCGGTCATGCAGTGCCGCCGTGCGTGGCTGCCGCAGGTCGACCCGTTGGGGGCCTTCGGCGAGCTCGACCTGGCCGGCGCGGCCCTGGCGGTCTCGGTGGGCCGTCCCCTGGCCGAGGGCGAGAACTTCCTGCTGGTCGGCCCCGAGGGCGGGTGGGCCGACGCAGAGCTGGCCGCAGTGGAGGCCCATGTGGGGTTGGGACCCCACGTGATGAGAGCCGAGACGGCGGCGACCGCGGCGGCGGCCATCCTGGGCGCCAGACGCAGCGGGCACCTTCCCCGGGTTCCGTAGGCCGGCCTGGGTCTGGCCCGAGCCGGGCCGGCTCAATGGTTCTCCATCGGGTCGAGGAGCCTGGAGCCGGCTGGCGTGTAGACCCTCAGCAGGTCGCAGGGGCCTTGGGCGACCGCCTCCGCGCCGGTCGGGGTGTCCACCTCCCAGCGCACCGGCATGGCGACGCTCTGGCCCGCGGCGGGCCACGTGTCGAACAGCACCACGTGGCCGGTGCTGGGACGGATGATCGCCGGTGTCGGCCGACCGTCGCAGTCCCAGTCGCCTGTCGTCACGAAGTCCCCGGCGGTGCCCACGCCATAGCGGTTGCCGCCGTGCTCCAGAACCGCTCCCGGCTGATGTGAGGCCGTGTCTTCGGGTCGTTGCGCCTGTGCGGGGATGAGAGTCGGGGGCAGCAACGGCTCGCTGGCGTGGGGGCCGGCGGTGGTGCCGGCGTCGTCGGCGAGGATGCTCGGTCTGGCCATGGAACCGGGGGCGGCCCCGCCGGGCACCATCGGCGACAGATATGCCGTTGAGCCCGAGGCCTCGGCCGGGCCGGCCGGGTCGGCACTGGTGATATCGGCGTCGGCCTGTGGTGCGTCGGCCTGTGGTGCGCCGGTCGGGTGTGCAGCGGATTTTGCGGCCGCGGTGCCGAAGGGGCTCGGCGCGGCGGCGTCCGCGGACATCGCTGCGCCGAGCGGGTCCGGGCCGCCTGCCTGGTAGCCGGCTGCGGCGGCCGCGGTGTTGGCCGGGTCGGTGATGGTAGCTGGTGCGCTCGTTCCCTGGCTGCGACTCCAGACTCCTGCAGCCAGGACGGCCGCCGAGGCGCCCAGCACGGCTGCGACGATCACCAGCGCCCTGGGCTTGGATCTCTCCCGGCGGGGCCCGGCTGTGCGCTCACGGGCGTGCCGTACCGGACCAGGCGCGCCCGACCGCTTGTCCAGCAGCAGATCGAGCCTTCGGGCCAGCTCGCGGGCATCGAGCCGCCCTGCCCTCACCGCATCGGCCAGCGCCGACAGCTTCCCCACAAGTGGTCCCTCACCGAGAGCGGGACGGTGGCAGAGGTCGGCCAGGGCGACCAGGTCGTCTCGGCGGTTCTCGGCAGTGACCGGCGCGGCCAGCCGCAACCCGCACAGCACCGGCCGATCACCGTCGCCGTGGAGCACATGGGTCGCGTCGAGCTGGCCGTGGGCCACGCCCAGGTCGTGCAGGTCGGCGACCACTCCCGCGAGCACCGCCAGTCCCGCAGCCCTCTCGGCGGGATCGTTGAGCGGTCGGGTGGACCAGGTGTCGGAGCTCACGAACTCGGTGTGAAGGGCCCGGCCGCCGTCGGGTGTCTCGATCAGGCCGACGAAGCGCACGAGCCCGGGATGGTCGAGCCGCTTGATCGTCTCGGCCTCCCGTTCGAGGTCCCGGGCACGTCCGGAGGCGACCTGCTTGACCGCGATCAGGCGGTCGCCGGCCCGGCTCACGGTCACCATCGCCACGGTCGTCCCCTGCTGCCCCAGCGATTGCTGTCACACCACCCCGATAGAACCCACAACATGCACATATCAGTAAAATACATAGAACTGATTGAACATGCAATTCTAGGCTTGGCAGTCGTGCTGGGTGGCCTGGCCCGCCATGGCTGGCCGGTAGCCTTGGACGATGGCCGGTCCGCAGATCGTGGCTGTCGCGTCCGGGTCGCCGGCCGAGCGGGCCGGGTTGATGCCCGGCGACGAGGTCGCGGCCATCGCCGGGGAGGCACCCCGCGACGTGATCCGCTGGCAACTGCTCAGCGACGGTGCCGAGGTCCCCCTGGAGGTGCAGCGCGCCGGCGACCGGTTCGCTCTGGTCGTGCGCAAGCGCGAGGGCGAGCCCCTGGGTGCCGAGGTCGACGCGGCCGTGTTCGACGGCGTGCAGACCTGCGACAACCACTGCGAGTTCTGCTTCGTGCACCAGCTCCCCAAGGGAATGCGCCGCTCGCTGTACCTCAAGGACGACGACTACCGGCTGTCGTTCCTGTACGGGAACTTCACCACCCTGACCCGCTTCACCGAGCTCGACTTCGAGCGGGTGGTCACCGAGCGGCTGTCGCCGCTGTACGTGTCGATCCACGCCACCGACCCCGACGTGAGGGCCTCGATCCTCCAGAACCGGCGGGGCGCGGTGTCGCTGCGCTGGCTGAGGCTGCTGCTCGACGCCGGCATCGAGGTCCACGGGCAGGTCGTGGTGTGTCCCGGCGTCAACGACGGCGACGTGCTGGACAACACCCTCGCGGGGGTGCTCGAGCGCTTCTGGGAGCTGCGCTCGCTGTGCGTGGTGCCCCTCGGGCTGTCGAGGTACAACCGCCAGCCGCGGATGCGGTTGCACACCCGGGCCGAGGCGGCTGCGGTCGTCGACCTCGTGGAGAGCTGGCAGTCGGTGTTCCTGCGGGTGCTGGGCCGCCGGCTGGCGTTCGTTGCCGACGAGTACTACCTGATGTGCGGGCGCGGGTTCCCGGCGGCGGAGCACTACGAGGGCTTCGAGATGCACGAGGACGGCATCGGCATGGCCCGGGCGTTCGAGACCGAGTTCGGCGAGGAGGGCCACGAGCCGACGCCGCCGCGGTCGGGCTTCTTCGCCTGGGTGGACGGCGCGCCCGCCGACGGCTACCGCGCGCCCCGCCAGGGCTCCGCGGCCGAGGCGGTGGCCGCCGGCGCGGATGCCGCACCGGTGGCGGTGTCGCTCGGGCGGCGGCGCCCCTCCCGTGACGCGGCCGTCGCCGTGCTGTCGGGCACCCTGGGAGCGGCCGTCGTCTCGCCGCTGGTGGCCTCGCTCGGGCGCCCCGACGCCCGTGTGGTGCCGGTCGAGAACCGGTTCTTCGGCGGGAACATCGGAGTGACCGGTCTGATGGTCGGCGAAGACGTCGCGCGAGTCCTGGAGAGCGAGCCCGAGGGCGACCGGTACCTGCTGCCCGACGTGTGCCTCAGCCGGGGGCGATTCCTCGACGGCATGGATGTTGGGGACCTTCCCCGCCCGGTGGAGGTGGTCGCCACCCACGGCCGGGCGCTGCGGCTGGCGCTGGAGCCGTCGTGAGCCCGGTGGTGGCCGTGGTGGGCCGCCCCAACGTCGGCAAGTCGACGCTGGTGAACCGGATCCTCGGGCGCCGCGAGGCCATAGTGGAGGAGCGCCCCGGGGTCACCCGCGACCGCAAGGCGGTGCAGGCCGAGTGGCAGGGCCGGCGTTTCACGCTGCTCGACACGGGCGGCTGGAGCGCGAGCGGCGACGAGCTCGACGCCAAGGTCAGCGCCCAGGCGGAGCGGGCGGTGCGCGAGGCCGACGCGGTGCTGTTCGTGGTGGACGCCTCGGTGGGGCTGACCGCCGACGACGAGCAGGTGGCCCGGGTGCTGTACTCCGCCGATGTGCCCGTGCTGGTGGTGGCCAACAAGGTC
This sequence comes from Acidimicrobiia bacterium, assembly GCA_022820805.1. Classification (GTDB taxonomy): domain Bacteria; phylum Actinomycetota; class Acidimicrobiia; order Acidimicrobiales; family Aldehydirespiratoraceae; genus Aldehydirespirator. Next base: position 113,280 of record JAJEEV010000033.1, on the reverse strand, counting down.
GACCACCCCAGCGGGGCAGACTCGGTCTGGGAGCTGCTCGGGCTCGGACTGGGCGCCCCCCACCAGGTGAGCGCGCTGCACGGCCGGGGCACCGGCGACCTGCTCGAGGAGATCGTGGCCCGCCTCGACGAGGCCGACGAGGAGCGCCGGTCCGACCCGCCGATCGGCGACGGCACCGAGTCGACGGCCGGCGGGCAGGCTGGCAGCGGGCTGGCCGAGGCGGCCGCCGAGGCGTTCTCGGTGGTGCTGGTGGGCCGGCCCAACGCGGGCAAGTCGACGCTGTTCAACCGGCTGATAGGGGAGGAGCGCGCCATCGTGCACGACCTGCCCGGCACCACCCGCGACGCCATCGACACCCTCATCGAGACCGAGCAGGGGCCGGTGCGCTTCATCGACACCGCCGGGATGCGCCGCCGGGCCCGCATCGACTCGGGCACCGAGTACTACTCGCTGGTGCGGGCGCTGCGGGCGGTGGACTCCGCGGACGTGGCCCTGCTGGTGATCGACTCCACGGTGGGGGTCACCCATCAGGACCAGCGCCTCGCTGAGCGCGTAGACGCCGCCGGCTGCCCGATCGTGGTGCTGCTCAACAAGTGGGACCTGGTCGGCACCGAGGCCCGACTCGATCTCGGGGAGGCGGTCAACGACAGGCTGGGCTTCCTGGCGAGCCCGCCGGTGCTGCGGATCAGCGCGTTGAGCGGCAAGGGAGTGACCCGGCTCTGGCCGTCGCTGAGCGAGGCGGTCGCCGAGTACCGCACCCGCATCCCCACCCGGCGCGTGAACGACGTGGTGCGGGCGGCCCAGGCGGCTCAGGCCGCGCCCGCGGGCGCCCGCATCCTGTACGCCACGCAGGTGGCCACCGACCCGCCCACGTTCACGCTGTTCGCCAACCGGACGCTGCCCCGCACGTACCTGCGCTACATCGAGCGCAAGCTGCGCGAGAGCTTCGATCTCGGCACGACCGCGATCAAGATGAGGGTCCGGCGCCGCGACGAGTAGCCGTACCGCCGCCGGGTCCGGGACCCTGAACGGCCCGGACTACGCCGATACCGGTACGATGGACGGCAACGGCCGGCCGAGTGCGGGGAGGGGTGCGTGTGAGAACGATCGTTCTCGATCTTCTGGCTCTGTCCTGCGCGCTGGCCATGATCTTCTACGTCCGCTCGGCCCGCCACCGGATGCGGGTCCTGCGCCTGGTGGAGGCCGACGCCGCCGTGCACCCCGAGGCGAAGGCCCTGGCGATGACCTCGCTGCGCAAGGAGCTCCACGGCGTGATCGTCTACGCCCTGCTGGCGCCGGCGGCTCTGCTGGTCGGCAGGGTGGAGTCGGCCAACATCGCCGCGGTGCTCGGGCTGCTGGCGCTGCCTGCGCTTATGTCGGTGTGGTGGGCCCGCACCTCGGTGGAAGAGGCCCGCATGGCCCGCAACCGCATCGGGCTGGAGCGCCGGGCCGAGCAGGCGCTGCAGCAGGAGCAACTGGCGCCGAAGGCTTGGGCGGCCCGTCTGGCGCCCGAGGAGGTGCCCGACTTCAGCGGGTTCGAGATCGGCCGGGTGTACCAGGCCGGCTCGGGCTTGATGGCCGGCGACTTCTTCGACGTGCACCGGGTGGGGCGCCACCGGGTGGCCGCGGTGATCGGCGATGTGGCCGGCCACGGCATCGAGTCGTCCATCACCGCGTTCCAGGCCAAGTACCTGCTGAGGGTGTTCCTGCGCCAGTTCCGCGACCCGGCCCAGGCCCTTGAGGAGATCAACGATCAGCTGGCGGCGGGTGACCGCAACGAGGAGTTCATCTCGGTCTGTGTGGTGGTGTTCGACACCGAGGCGGGGACGCTGCGCTACTCGTCGGCGGGCCACCCGGCCGCGTTCCTGTTCCAGGAGGACGGGGTGAGGCCGCTGCGGTCGACGGGCCCGCTGCTGATGCTCGACCCGGCGGCGACGTACTTCTCGCGTGAGATTCCGATGGCGTCGGGGGATCTGGTGGTGATGTACACCGACGGTCTGGCCGAGGCCCGCGCCGGTCGCCAGCTGTTCGGCGAGGGCCGGATCATCAAGTCGGTGGAGCGCGACCTGAACGCGGCCCCCGACGTGTTGTGCAAGTCGCTGCTGGACGCGGCCAAGGACTTCGCGGGCGGGTCGATCGGTGACGACACGGCCATCATGGCCATCCGCCGCGACTGAGCCCATGGCATGGTGCCGGTCCTGCGAGCGATACCTGACGCCGGCGACGCTCACATCTGAGGGCGCCTGCCCCGGCTGCGGGTCGGAGGTCCAGCAGCCCGAGAAGGTCCCGGCACCGGCCGCTGAGCGCATCCCGTGGCACTTCTGGCTGCTGGTGGGCGGAGCCGCGGTCTACCTCGTCTGGCGGGCCGTGCAGGGTGTCGCCCTGTTGCTGTAGCCGCTAGCCTCAGCCCATTCGGGCTGTGGCGCAGCTTGGTTAGCGCGTCGGTCTGGGGGACCGAAGGTCGGGAGTTCAAATCTCCCCAGCCCGACAAAGCCCACCTCAGACCACATCCCAGATCCAGCCTCACCTGCGACGATCAGTTGTCGGGTTCGTCGGCGAGGATCTGATGGGCCGGGGGGTGAGCATCCACTGGTGGGTCTCATCTCGGCTCTCCGGCGGATCCTTGGTCGAACTATCCCTTCCTGACGCTGATGCTGGAGCGGCGCGTCATCAGACCGCAGCGATATCGTGCTCGCAGCATGAACATCTCGATGCCTTCCGCAGACGACGCCGCGAAGGACTTGAACCGTCAAATCGACGAACTCGAAGCCAAACTCGACCGCCTAGAACGCCAACATCGGCGGCGAAAAATCCGCAGCAACTTAGGCTGGGCCTTGGCCGGAGCCATCGCCGGATTACGCGGCAAGAAACCACCTAAGCAGCCACGCGATCACGGCTAGTCACGTTAGTAGTCACCGCTCCCAGGGCCCATTCAACGGCGTGGCGGAGATCGGCGCGGTCGATCCCGACGGGGTCCTCGAGATGACGTCGGCTGCCTACGGCTATGCGTGCGTCGAGGCGTGGAGCCGAGGGCTGCTGTGGCTGTGCTGATCTAGGCCTGCCCGCAGGCTCGTGGCGAGCCGGGCGGTGGATGCTATTGCAGGTCGAAGATCGTTGTTAGGGCGGTGTCGATGCCCCACTGCTCCTCTGGGCGCAGGTGGCCGACCAGGTCGCCGAGGCGGGTGACGTCGACGGCGCCGACATGCTCGACGAGCACCGTCGTCGCGGTCCCGTCCACCTCGATGACTGGCCGGAACGAGGCTGGCCGGGCGCTGGTTGAGGTTGGCGCCACCTGCACGACCGATCGCGGCAGCAGCGCGTCGGACTGCACCACCACTCCGAAGCGACGGCCTCGCTGTTCATGTCCCACGCCTCGTGGGAGGCGCAGTTCGAAGATGTCACCCCGGCGCACGGAGCTGTTCCATGAGAGTCGCGACCTCGCTCATCTCGGCCCGGTCGGCCTCGTCGGCCTCGAGGGCGGCCACCTCCGCGGCCAGAGCCCGCCGGGCCCGGATGCGGGCCGCTTCATGCACCAGCGAGGACCGGATGGCCTCGGACTGCGTCAGGCCCTGATCCTCCAGCTGGCGCAGAGCGCGCTGGGCGTCCTCATCGAGACGAACCGATATCGAACGGGCCACGACCGGAATGTATCACGATATGCACTACAGATGCCTGCGGCCCCGAGACGCGATGTCGCGGAAGAGAATCGTCAGACGGTCCGTTGTTGCCTGCAGCCCTGACGCTTCTGGCGGTCGGTCTCGCAGCCGCAGTCAAGGCCGTCCCGACCTGTTGCTACCGGCGCTACCGGTGGCCCCGAGCGTCGGAATCCACAGGGACGGACGCCAACTCGGTTGGATCGGCGGCTGCCGCCGCTTCGGGCCCGCGTGCCGGGTCGGCATCGCTGTCGTGCAGCGACGGCGTGTGGCCACAATTCGGGCACGACCGACCCGTGTGGAGCATCGCCGCCAGTTGCTCGTAGGCCAGCAGCGCATCGTTCTTCAAGAACTTCGCCGACACGTTCGCAGTGAGCAGGCCGAACAGCGAGACTCCGCACACCATCAGCACCACCGCAGCCGCACGCGCTGCAGTGGTGTCGGGGCTTAGATCTCCGTAACCGACAGTCGTGACGGTCGCGGCCGCCCACCACAGAGCGTCCTCCAACGAGTCGATGCTGCCACCGGCTGCGTGCTCCGCCTCGTACACAGCCAGCACGGCCACCGCTGACAACGCGACGCTCGAGACGATCAGTGCCTTGCCGTGCAGGCCCCTCCAGCCCCGCGTCAGGGTGGTGGCTGCCTTGTGGGCGGCGATGAAGGCTCGCAGACCGCGGAGCAACGTCAACGCTCGCAGTGCTCTCAGGGGACGAGCCAACGGCAACAGTGACAACAACACGATCGCCACGTCGTACCAGTGGCGGACCAAGTACTCGCGTCTTGATCCGTCAACCAGCGCGACACGAATGACGAGGTCCGCAAAGAACACCGCCACCACGACCCAGCCGGCAGCAGCGGCGAGCCAATGCCGATGCTCCAGCAAGAACAACGGCACGCTGGCGATCGCCAACGCGAGCACTATTGGCTCGGCCCGCTTCGTGTACCTCCCGAGACGCCCCGGCTCCGAGCGCGGCCCCGACGGTGGCGATTTACTAGCCATGTCAGGTCCTCCTTCCTGATGTTTCGGACCCTGCGAAAACAATGCGGCAGAGTACTGCGGGGCAGTGCGGGGACACGCAGCAGGGCTTGAGCAGCAAGCGGGGCAATTGTCGCCGGTGACCACGGCGGACTCGATGACGTAGCCGTCCGTAGCGGGGCACGAACACCGTCTCGTAGTCGCCAAGCGCGGTCCATGGTCGGAGCAACAATAAAAAAAGTGATATCACTTTTGACATCGGCCGGGAGACTGCCTAATGTCGGGACACCGGTTGATTTCGCGAGATCGGCAGGCCGGTGCCACCAGACCAAGGAGCAGCCATGAACACGACGCGACCCGCCAGCGGCACACGAACGGTGATCAAGTGGTGCTTGCTGCTCGCGATCATCAGCCTGGTCGGAGCCTCATGCGGCGACGACTCGACGACCGACCCGGCCGGAGAGGCCACGCCCACCACCGCGGCCGCCGTCGTCGACTCGGGTGTCGACGCGGCCGCGCTCGAGCAGGCCGAGGCTGATGCGGCGGACGCCCGGGCCGAGGCGGACGCGGCCGCGGCCAAGGCTGCGGAGGCCGAGGCGGCCCTGGCCGAGGCGATCGCGGATGCCGAGTCCGCCGAGGGCGTCGACCCGTCGGTCGTGGCCGATCTCGAACAGCAGTTGCAGGAGGCGCAGGAGGCCGCCGCCGCAGCCGAGGCGGAAGCCGCCGCCGCGGCCGAGGAGGCCGCCGCCGCAGCTGCGGTCGACGATCGCAACTGTGTGGACGAGGTGGTCATCGGCACGGTGTGGCCGATGTCGGGAACGTTCAGCTTCGTCGGCAGTGCCGAGATCGCCGGCGCGACCAAGGCGGTGGAGGACCTCAACGCGGCCGGTGGCATCGAATCGCTCTGCGGCGCCACGCTGCGGCTCGCAATCTACGATGCGGGCGGGTCCGCGGAGGAGGCGGCCACCGCGGTCGAGCGGCTGCTCGACGACGAGCCCGCCGTATCAGCCATCGCAGGTTCGTGGCTGTCGTCGTTCAGCCTGGCCGCGACCGAGGTGTCCGAGCGGGCCGGGGTCCCGTTCGTGACCGAGAGCTTCGCCGACTCGGTGACCGACCGCGAGGGCTTCACCCATGTGTTCGGCTACTCGCCGCCGGCGTCGGCCATCAAGGGCCTCATCCTCGACGCCATCCAGCCCGGCCTCGACCAGGCGGGGATCACGATGGAGCGGGTGGCCGTCGTCGGTTCCACATCGGCTGCGGCGGTGCCGCTGCAGCAAGCCCTGCTGGCCGAGTTCGGCGAGCGGGGGATCGACGTTGCGGTCACCGACACATGGGCGCCGGGCGGGCTCGACGATCCCTCGGGCGTGGCGACCAAGATCGCCAACGCCGACGTGGACGTCATCTTCAACATCGCCTTCGCCTTCAGCGATGTGAGCGGACTCCAGAACGAGCTGATCGCCCGGGGCGTCACCGCACCGGTCGTCCAGAACGGCGGGCAGGGGCTGCTGCCCGCATGGGCCGATCTCGGTCCGCAGGTGGCCGGGCTGTCGACGTTCGTCTACGCCAACCCGCTCGCCGGCACCGACGCGTTCGACGAGCTGGCGGCGGCCATCGACCAGCCCTACGCCCGCCAGGACCACATCGGCGGCTACTTCGTGGTGCATCTCATCGCAGCCGCGCTGGAGCAGGCCGGCGATCCCTCCCCGGACGCGGTCACCAGGGCCTTCAACACCGTCAAGCTGACCGAGGGCGTCGCAGTGGACCTCATGCCGACCTCCGCGATCAGCTTCAGCGCCACCGGCCGCGTCGACCAGCACTTCGGGGTGCTGGCGCAGTGGCAGGAGGTGGACGGGAACCTGATCCCGTGCACGGTCTATCCGGTGGAGTTCGCCGTGTGCGAGCCCGTCTGGAGTTGACGAGAGTCCACCACCCCGATAATTCGATGCGCTCCTCTCGGGAGCCGGCCCCGTCCCCGGATGGCCGGGGGCGGGGCCGGTCGGCGTAATGGTTGAGTTCCTGCAGTTCCTCGTGCCGGGGATCCTCATCGGCGGGGTCTACGCGCTCCTGGCGTCGGGCCTCGGGCTGATCTTCGGCGTCATGCGGGTGGTGAACTTCGCCCAGGCCGACTTCATGATGCTCGCGATGTACCTCTCGTGGGCGCTGTTCGCGGGAGGCTTCGGACTGGACCCGTTCCTCGCAGTGCCCGCCGTGTTCGTCGTGTTCCTGCTGCTGGGCATGGCGGTGCACTGGCTGTTCATCCGCTTCGTGATCGGCCAGCGCGAGAATCACGACGCCCAGGTGATACTCACCATCGGGCTGGGCCTGATCTTCCAGAACCTGATCCTCATCCGGTACTCGTCGGAGCCCCGGGTGGTGGCACCGGCGTATGCCAACGAGGGCGACTTCATCGGCGACATCTTCATCAGCCGGGTACGCCTCTACGCCTTCCTGCTCTCGTTGCTGGTGGCGGCGCTGCTCTTCCTGTTCCTCAACCGGACCGGCACGGGAAGGGCCATCCGGGCCGCGTCGGAGAACTGGGAGGCGGCCACCTACATGGGCATCGACATCGACCGCACCAACCGCATCGCCTTCGGAGTCGGCGTGGCGCTCACCGCGGTGGGGGGAGCGGCCCTCGTCACGTTCCAGAGCATCACGCCGTTCGTGGGGTTCCGGTTCGTGGTCGTGATGTTCGCCGCCGTGGTGCTCGGCGGTCTGGGCAGCGTGAGCGGCGCCTTCGTCGGGGGCGTGCTCATCGGGATCATCCAGTCGGTGTCGCAGGTGTGGACCTCTGCCGCGGTGAAGAACGTCTGGGTGTTCGCGCTGTTCCTGCTCATCCTGTACGTGCGGCCCAACGGCCTGTTCGGCAAGGTTCAGCGGGCCATCTGATGCGGCGCCTGGTTCCGTTCATTGTGCTGGTGGTGGTCGTCGCCGCCCTCAACGGCTGGCTTGATCAGCGGTTCTACGTGAGGGTGCTCACGCTGTCGGTCGTGTGGGCGCTGGCCGGTGTGGCCTGGAATCTGATGGCCAAGGCCGGACAGATCTCGCTGGGCCACAGCGCGTTCGTCGGCATCGGCGCCTACGGCTTCACGATCCTGCTGCGCGACAGCGACACCTCCCCTTGGATCGGAATGGCCATCGGCATGGGCGTCGCCGCGGCCGTGGCCCTGGCCGTCGGCCTGCCCACATTCCGGCTCAGGGGGTTCTACTTCACCCTGGCCACCATCTCCTTCCCGCTCATCCTCGAACTGCTCGTCTCCCACTACGGCGACCCCGAACTCACGGTTCCGTTCCACCCCGAGGGCGAATGGGAGTTCATGGAGTTCTCCAACTCCCACACCTACGTGTGGGTGGGCCTTGGAATGCTCGTGGTTGCTCTGGCGATCAGCGAACTGATCGACGTGACCTCCTTCGGATTCGCCCTCCGTGCGGTGCGCGACAACGAGGTCCTGGCCCGCGCCGTCGGCATCCGCACCGTCGCATGGAAGTCGGCCGCCTTCATGATCTCAGCTGCGCTGTCGGCCGCCATGGCCGTGCTCTGGGTCAAGGCCGTCCTGCGGGTGACCGTCGCCGAGGAGGTCTTCGGGATCACGGTGGTGATCGTCATGCTGTCGGTGGCGTTCGTCGGCGGGGTGGGACAGACCTGGGGCCCCGTCGTGGGTGCGGCCTTCCTCATCCCCCTGGCGATGTTCCTGGACGACTCGATCGGCGAGACCGTCCCGGGCGCTCAGGAGCTCGTCTATGCCGCCGCGCTGGTCCTGGTCGCGCTGCTGATACCACGGGGGATCCTGCCCGCCATCGAGCGGGGCTGCCGACGCATCGCGACGCGGCCCGATCCATCACGCGAGCTCGCGGGTCGGAGCCTTCTCCAGCGTCTCGCGGCACCCTCGCCGAGGCCGTCGCCGCTCCTGAGGCTGCCGCTTCGCCGTCAACGGCCGCGAATGCCGCTCCCGGCCGGCGCCAAGGTGCTCGAGGTGGATGGCGTGGCCAAGAGCTTCGGCGCCAACGAGGTGCTCTCCGACGTGGCCTTCAGTGTCGATGCCGGCCAGCGCGTCGGCATCATCGGCCCGAACGGGGCGGGCAAGACGACCCTCTTCAACATCATGACGGCTCACCTGCGCGCCGATGCCGGGCGGATCCTGTTCAAGGGGGCCGCGGTAGACCGGCTGCGCGCCCCGCGGCGCTACGAGCTCGGCATGTCGCGCACCTTCCAGGTTCCCCAGGGCTTCCATCTCATGTCGCCGCTCGACAATGTTGTGGTGGCGGCCATCGGCGCCTCGCTGCCGCATCCCGTGGCGGCGTCGATGGCCATGCTCGAGCGAGTCGGCCTCGCCGGCAAGGCGCTCGGCGAGCTGAGTGCCCTCACCACGGCCGAGATCAAGAGCCTCGAGTTGGCGCGCGCCATGGTCAGTGAGCCGGACCTGCTGCTGCTCGACGAGCCGCTGGCGGGATTGAACGAGTCCGAGCGGGCCGGCTTCTTCGGGACGGTCGACGAGTTGGTGGCTCCTCACACCGCGATCGTCGTGATCGAGCACTCGGTGCGGTCGCTGATCCAGTACGTCGAGTCGGTAGTCGCGCTCGACGACGGCCGCGTCATCGCCGAGGGCCCGCCGGAGGACGTCGTGTCCGATCCGGGCGTGATCGAGGCCTACCTCGGATCGAAGTGGATGGAGCATGCTCGAGATCAGTGACCTCTGCGCCGGCTACGACGGCGTCCCCGCGCTGCGCTCCGTCGACTTTCGAGTCGGTCGGGGGGAGCGCGTCGCCATCCTGGGACCCAACGGCGCGGGGAAGACCACCCTGCTGAAGGCGATCAGCGGCACCGTGGCAGCCGATTCCGGCTCGATCAGCTTCGAGGACCGGGATCTTCTCTCGCAGGCGCCGCACAGGCGCGTCGAGGCCGGCATCGTGCACGTGCCCCAGGGGCGGATGATCTTCGCGTCGATGACGGTGGCCGACAATCTCCGGCTCGGCAGCCACCGCAGCATCGCCCGGGACCGCCACGACGAGCGCCGCGACCTCGTGCTCGAGATCTTCCCTGCGCTGGCCGGCATGCTCAACCGCGACGGAGGCGCGCTGTCGGGCGGCCAGCAGCAGATGCTGGCGGTGGCGCGCGGCGTGATGGCCTGCCCGCGGCTGCTCATGCTCGACGAGCCCTCGATGGGCTTGGCTCCCCGAGCCGCCGACGACATCTTCGAGGGCATCGCGCGGCTGCTCGAGAGCGAGACGACCGCGATGATCGTCGTGGAGCAACGAGCCCACGAGGCGCTCCACATCTGCGACCGGGCCTTCGTGCTCGAGTCCGGGGAGGTGGCCCTGGAGGCCACCAGCCGGGAACTCCTGGCCGACGAGAGGCTAGCGGCCGCCTACCTCGGCGCCGAGATATGAGCCGCCCGCGGGGCACGGCACGGCCGGGAGGCGTGTCCGACCTGGCGGCCGGTCCGAGGCTGTCAGGCGGGGGAGTCCCCGTAGAAGCTGCGGTACCAGGCCCTGGTCACGATGCGAGCGACCGTCTCGACGTCCACCGGCGCGGTGTTGAGCGCGGCGTGGGCGAACGTCGTGTACGCGGTCTGCTCGACGAGCGAGGCCATGGCCCGGGCCACGGTTGCCGGATCGAGCCCCCCGAGCTGGACGCGGTCGTCGTTCTCCACCGCATGCACGAACCGGGCCACGTGTCGCTCGCGCATCGTCCACCAGATGGTGGTGAAGCGCTCCTCCACCGTTGTCGCCTCGATGAACGCACGCAGCACTCCGCTGTTGGCGTGGTAGTGCCGGAGGTAGCCGAGGTTGGCTTCGAACAGGGCGGCCTCAGGGTCCTCGACGATGGGCGTCGACGACCGGCTCAGACGGAAGAGCTCCTCGTGCAGGTCCCGGATGACGCTGCCGAACAGGTCCTCCTTGTTCTCGAAATACCGGTACAGGCCGCCGAGGGAGAGCCCGGCCTGCTCGGCGACGTCGCTCATGCGGGCATCGACGTAGCCGTCTCGGGTGAAGACCTTCGATGCGGCGTCGAGGATGGTCTGCCGGGTTCGTTGGCCCTTGGGCGTGGTCGGCTCAGTGGCCATGGACGTGCGATCCTACCGCACCATGCGCGCTCCCCCCAATGAAGCAAAAGCGACGTCAGTCTCCTGATTCTGGCAGGCACCTGCAATACTGCCGTCGAGCCGAACGGACGTGGAGGGCAGCAGTGGTCGATGACGTGGCCGAGCGTTACCGGCTCGCCGGGTGGTGGACCGGCCGGAGGCTGGTCGACCGTTTCGAGTCGCACGTCGTCGAGAGGCCCGACGAACTGGCCGTCGTGAGCGGCAGCGCCATCCTCTCCCGGTCACAGTTGTGGCACGCAGCGGGCGTGGCCGGGGAGGCGATCCGCTCGGTCACCGGCCCCGGCCGGCGGGTGGTCGTCATCGTCCTCCCCAACTCCGCTTCCTGGGTGGTCATGTTCCTGGCCACCTTGAGGGCGGGCCATGTCCCGGCCACCGCCCCGGTCACCACGTCCGAGGCCCACCTGAGCCACATCCTCGAGCTGGTGGAGCCGGCCCTGGTCGTCTGCGCCGGCCGCAGCCGGCGGGGACCGTCGGCGGAAGCGGTCGGGCGAGTTGCCGCCGCGGCCTCCGTCCCGATCCCGGTGGCCGTCGCGGAGGGCACCGGACTGGAGGTGTCTGGTCCGCAGGTGTCCGGGCTGGAGGTCGGCCCGGATGGGTCGGCGCTGGGAGTGCCCGAGGCGATCGCGCATCTGATGTTCACGTCGAGCACGACCGGGCCCCCGAAGGCGGTCAGCCACAGCGAGGACACGCTGGCCGCACTCAACCAGCAGTTCGCCGAACGCTTCCTCCTCAGCTCCGCTACGCCCGTCTTCATGCCGTCACCGCTCGGACACAGCGTCGGCGCGATCCACGGCGCCCGCCTGTCGCTGTTCCTGGGTGCCCCGCTCATCCTCCAGGACCAATGGGATGCCGGAGCCGCCTTGGAACTGGTGGCCCGCCACCGAGCCGAGTTCACCGCGGCGGCGACCCCGTTCCTGCTGGATCTGGCCGAGGCTCCCTGGCACCGCCGCGAGCCCAAGCTGGCGCCGCTGCGGACATTCCTGTGCGGTGGGGCCCAGGTGCCGCCCGCGCTGATCCGCCGTTGCCGCACCGAGCTGCCGGACACGTTCGTCACGCCGCTGTGGGGAATGACCGAGGGCGGCTTGACGACCTGCGTGGCCGGGTCCACCGAGCAGCAGGTCGCGACCACGGTGGGAGTCGGGCTGCCCGGTCTCGAGCTGTGCGTCCTCGACGCCGACATGGGGCTGCAGGCCCACGGGGAAGGCGAGCTCGTCATGCGGGGGCCGGGCGTGTTCAACGGCTACTACGGTCAGGCCGAGATGTACGACTCCCACCTGGTGGGCGACGGGTTCTTCCGCACCGGGGACCTGGCCCGCATCGGCGCCGACGGCTACGTCACCATCACCGGGCGACTCAAGGACCTGATCATCCGCGCCGGTGTGAACATCTCGCCGGTCGACACCGAGAACACGATCGCCGCCCACCCCGATGTGGTCGGAGTGGCCGTCATCGGCTGGCCCGACGAGCGCCTGGGTGAGCGCATCTGCGCGGTGGTGCAGGCCGGCTCTCCCATCGACCTCGATGATGTGGTCTCCTTCTGCGCGAGCCAGGGGCTGCCCCGGAGGTACTGGCCCGAGCGGCTGGTGCAGGTTGATCGTCTCCCGCGAACGGCCGCAGGCAAGATCCGCAAGCAGCAGCTGCGGGACGAACTGGTAGGCGCCGGCGGGGCAGGCCCGGATCGAGGCCCGGACCGGTGAGCACCATCGAGCTGGACGACATCGTGGTCCACTACCGGTCGCGGGGCTCGGGTCCGCCGGTGGTGCTGCTGCACGGACTGGCCGAGGACCATCGCTCATGGGACGCCGTCGCGGCCCGTCTTGACGAGTTCACCGTCTACGCCGTGGACCTCCGGGGCCACGGTCGGACAACTCTCGGGCAGGGCGACGGCACCCTGGCGCAGTTGAGCGGCGACCTGGAGGCGTTCCTGCGAATGGTGACCGGTCCGGCTGCGGTCGTCGGCTATTCGCTGGGCGGCACCGTCGGACTCAGGGCCGCCGTCGATGCGCCCGCGCTGATCCGGCATCTCGTGGTGGTGGCCACCTCGTCGATCGTCGGGAAGGCCGCGGCCCAGTTCTTCGCCGGCCGTATCGCGCAGCTGGAGGCCGGCGACCGGGCCCGGTTCGAGGCGGGACTCCGCGACGACACCAGCAAGCAGATCGTGACCGGGGCCGACATCGACTCGGCGGCTCGGAGACGGCTGGAGGCCGTCGGTGACGGCCGCGGCTACGTGAACGCGGCCCGAGCGATGGTCGGGATCCGCGACGAGCCGCTGAACCCGCTGCTGGCCCGGATCGAGGCCCCGGTGGACGTCGTCGGTGCACAGCACGACGTCTTCTGCCCGCGCCGGGCGTCCGACATCATCGTCGACACTGTCTGCCACAGCCGCTATCACGAGGTCGCCGGAGCCGGTCATCTGCTGTCGGTCGACCGGCCCGACGCCTACGGCGAGCTTCTCGCCCGACTCCTGCGTGCGAGGGCAGCCCCGTGACCGGCTCCTACGGCATCTCCATGGGTGTGAGCCCCCGGGAACCGCTCAGCCGGACGTCGGAGCTGGCGCGGGCCGTCGATGAGCACGGGTTCGAGGTGCTCTGGTACATCGACTTCCAGCTCGGGATGAAGGACGTGTACGCCGCCATGAACCTGGCCGCGCTGTCCACTGAGAACGTGCTCATCGGCGCGGGGGTCACCAACCTCGTCACCCGACACCCCACGGTGACGGCCAATGCCACCGCCGCGCTCGACGAGCTCTCCAACGGCCGGGCCGTGCTCGGACTCGGGGCGGGCTGGTCGGCCGTGCTCGGCGCCGGAGGCGTGCCGTCCAGGCTGGGCGCCCTGCGCTCTGGGATCGACGAGTTCCGGCAGCTCTTCAGCGGCGAGCCGTGCGACCTCTACGGCACCCGGGTGCGTCTGGCCGCCGCGAGACGCCAGATCCCCGTCTATCTGGCGGTGTCGCAGCCCGCCATGCTGCGCCTCGCGGGCGAGACCTGCGACGGCGCCGTGCTCATGGGGGCCGCGGACCCGGATTTCTGCTCCTGGCAGCTCGACTACATCCACGAGGGGCTGAAGACCGCGGGACGGGACCGCCGCGAGCTGACTGTCGACCTGTTCGTCACCATGTCGGTGAGCGACGACGAGGAGCGCGCCCTCGACGACGTTCGGGCATGGGCCACCAGTCAGGCGGCCACGTTCCATCCGTGGAGGCGGATGCCGCCCGCGTGGGAGAGGTTCCGCGGAGAGTTCGCGCGCGCCGCGGACGCCTACGGCCTCGTCGATCACCTCTCGCTGCAGGCCGGTCACAAGCACACCGTCTCCGACGACTTCGTCAAGTCGGTGGCGCTGGTCGGCGATCTCGACACGTGTGTGGGCCGGATCCGCCGGCTCTGGCAACTCGACATCGACCGGATCACCTTCGCGCTGCTGTCCGGTGGACGCGAGGAGCGGCTCGCGTACCTGGCCGGCACCGTGATCAGCGCCGTCGAGGCAGAAGGAGGAAGCTGATGTCAACAGGCCCGCCAGTGGCGCTGGTTACCGCGGCCGCCGGTGCCGGCATCGGAGCAGCAGTGGCCCGACGGCTCGCCCACGACGGGCTGGACGTCGTCGTGACCGACGCCCACGAGCGGCGCTGCCACCTGTTCGCCGAGGCCCTCGCCGACGAGGTCGGGCGCGAGGTGAGCGCCCATCAACTCGACGTCGCCGACCACGATCAGGTTCGCGAGGTCATGTCGGAGGTGACGGCAGCCAAGGGCGGACTCGGCGTGCTGGTCAACAACGCGGGCTGGTCGAGGATCGAGCCGGTGGCCGAGATGTCGCTGGGCACCTGGCAGCGCTGCCTCGACGTGGACTTGACCGGCACGTTCGTCTGCATGCGCTACGCGCTGGAAGCCATGATCGCCGGAGGCGGCGGCTCAATCATCAACATCTCGTCGATCGCGGCCTGGGAGATGTCCACCGAGCACGGCGCCGCCTACTCCGCGGCCAAGGCCGGCGTCCTGGCGCTCACCCGGGTCGCCGCGGCCGAGAACGCAGTCCACGGAGTGCGGGTCAACGCGGTGGCCCCGGGCCTGATCTACAACGACTTCCTACGCAGGATCTACCCCCAGGAGTTCTTCGACAGCTACCTCGCCGACAAGGCGTTCCTCGGTCGCATCGGGCGGCCTGACGATGTGGCGAGCATGGTCTCGTTCCTGGCATCGGACGAGGCCGGCTACATCACCGGAGAGGTGCTCACCGTCTCCGGAGGCGTGTCGGCCCGTGGATGACAGCCCCCTGTGGTGGCCGCTGTCGCGGCTTGTGGAGGCCTACCGGGGCGGCTCGCTGTCACCGGTCGAGGTCTCCGAGATGGCTCAGGCGCGCATCGCCGAGGTCAACCCGACCCTGCACGCGTACGTGCTGCCCACGCCGGAACTGGCACGCGACCAGGCCGCCGCGGCCGAGAGGGCCTACCGCAACGGCAGCGCCGGCCCCCTCGCCGGCGTTCCAGTCTCGGTCAAGGACGCCTTCCACATCTCCGGACATGTCACCACGCTCGGTTCGCTGGCCCACGCCGACGACGTTGCCAGCCACGACTCCGGGGCGGTGCGCCGCCTGCGCCGGGCCGGAGCGGTCCTGGTCGGCAAGACCAACGTCTCGGAGTTCTGCCAGTCGGCCACCACGGACAACCTGCTGGGCCCCGACACCGCCAATCCCTTCGACCCCGGCCGGACCGCCGGCGGGTCCAGCGGCGGCGCGGCGGCGTCGGTCGCTTCCGGCACCTGCACGCTCGGCCTCGGGTCCGACGGTGGTGGCTCCATCCGCATCCCGGCATCGTTCTGCGGCCTCGTGGGCTTCAAGCCCACCTACGGGTCCATCGACGACGACGGAGGATTCCGAGCCTTCAGCCCCTTCATCTCCGTCGGGCCCCTCGCTCGCAGCGTCGCCGACGCCCGCTGCCTGCACACCGTGCTGTCCGGCGACGGCAACGGCGGCGGCGCGGGCGCGGGGGACGCCCGGTCCGGCCCAAGGACGCTGCGGATCGCCTGGTGTGCCAAACCCGAAGGCCGTCCGATCGACGCCGACGTCGGCGGCGCGGCGGCTGCCGCGGTGACGCAGCTGGCGGCCTGCGGCCACGATGTGAGCAGCGTGGAACTCGACCTCGGCGGATGGGAGGAGATATTCGGTCCGCTGGTGCTGGCCGAGGAGGGCGAGCGCCGCGGCCATCTCCTCGGCGGCCTTCACGAACTGACGTGGTACCACCGTCGGTCGTTGATGGCGGCCGAGCAGCTCGAGCCGGGTGTTGTCGCGGCGGCCCGCTCCGCCCTGGCGGGCTACCGGGAGCGCGTGGACCGCTACTTCCGTGAATTCGATGCGATCGTCACGCCCGCCACCGCCACCACCGCCTTCAAGCTCGGATGCCGCCCTCGGGCCATCGAGGGTGAGCCGGTGGCCCGGCTCTGGGGAGCCTTCCCGTTCGCGGTGCCCTTCAACGTTTCCGGCCATCCCGCGGTGGTGCTTCCTGCCGGATTCGCCGACGGCCTGCCGGCGGCGGTCCAGCTCGTGGGGCGCTACGGCGGCGACGGCGAGTTGCTGTCGCTGGCCGAGCAACTCGAGTCTCGAATGGGCGTACGCCCCTTCGCCCGGTTCACGGTCGGCTCGCCCGCGCCGTGAGCGACGTCGTCCACGCCGTCGACGGCTCGATCTGGCAGGTCGAGATAGACCGGCCGGAACGGGCCAACGCCCTCCGGCGCCGGACGGTCCGCCAGATCGAGGCCGTGCTGGACTCGGCCGAGGCGACGGCATCGGATGCTGCCCGCCACACCGGCACCGGCACCGTCGGCATGCTGCTCACCGGTGGCCCCAAGGTCTTCAGTGCGGGCGCAGACCTGTCGGAGTTGAACGGCACCATCGACGATCGCGGGTTCGACGACGAACTGGAGCGGCTCTGCCGGCGCCTGGTGCTCAGCCCGCTGCCGGTGGTCGCCGCAGTCGAGGGCGCCTGCTACGGAGCCGCGGTCGACCTGGCATGGGCCTGCGAT
This sequence comes from Acidimicrobiia bacterium, assembly GCA_022820805.1. GTDB lineage: Bacteria > Actinomycetota > Acidimicrobiia > Acidimicrobiales > Aldehydirespiratoraceae > Aldehydirespirator. The sequence goes on along the minus strand of JAJEEV010000033.1, from coordinate 96,539 downwards.
GCCGTCGTGGTCTCCGATGAGGCGCGTCTCGGGCTGCCATCGACCGGCCTCGGGATCCTCTACAACCCGTCGTCGACGGCTCGACTGCATGCCCGCCTCGGCTCTTCCACCGTTCGCCGCCTCATGGTGCTCCAGCAGCAGCTGTCGGGCTGGGAGCTGTCGAACGGCACAGCGACGGTGGTGCCGTCGGGGACCACCGTCGAGACGGCCAAGAGCATGCTGAGGGCCCTCTCCGCCGCCCCTGAAGCCACCGCCGCGACCAAGGCGCTGCTGGCGTCGCTCGACAGCGGCAAGGGGTTCGACCCGGCCGACTGGCAGCCCGAGCGGGAGGCTCGGCTGGCCTCACCGGAACGCCGCCGGGCTCTGGAGGCCCGCCGGGCCGCGATCAGCGGGGACCAGAGCGAGTGCATCTGAAGGATCTGGCCGGCTGCGACCTGGGCACACGCCGGCTCGACTTCTCGGCTGACGACGCCATCCTCTACGCGCTGGCCGTGGGAGCCTCCGCTTCACAGCTCGAACTGGTCTACGAGCAGAGCCTCAGGGTGTTTCCCACCTACGGCTGCGCACTGGGCTTGTGGGCCGTGGAGGCGGCCGGCGACCTCGGTGCGTACGACCGCACCAGATCACTGCATGTGGGCCAGAGCCTGACGGTGCACGAGCCGCTGAGGCCCGGAACGATCCAGATGCGGGGCTGCGTCCGGTCCGTGTTCGACAAGGGCAGGCTCACCATCGTCGAGGTGGAGGTGTCGGCTCCCAGTTTCGAGGCCGGCTACACGATCCTGCTGCCCGGCATCGGGGGCTGGGGCGGGCCACCGCCGGAGCCGTCCGAGCCGTGGGAGCCGCTCGCGGAGTCTTGGACGGGAACGGTCGCGGTCGGACCCGACGCGGCGGCGCTGTACCGCCTCACCGGAGACAAGCATCCCGTTCACGTCGATGCGTCGGTGGCTGCCGGCATGGGCTTGGACGGCCCGATCCTGCACGGCCTGGCGACGATGGGCATGACAGCCCGCGCCGTGGCAGCCGCCGTGGACGCCCACCCCGCTGATCTGTCCGCGGCGCGGGTCCGCTTCTCCAATCCCGTGTATCCCGGCTGCGAGTTGCGGATCGCGGCCGAGGCGGACGGAAGCACTGCCCGCGCCGATGTGTCCGTCGGAGACGCCACCGTGATGTCGGGAGCATTCACCTTCCGGTAGTCCACCTCAGAGTCTGGACCGCACCGACCGGGAGGAGCCGGCCGCTAGACGGGCACTATGTCGATGCGCCGCTGCGGGCGTATCACGCGGAGTGGCAACGGCTCACGACCGTCGAGATGAACCTGACCGCGGGATGAGCGAGCTGCTGGCGAGCGATCCGCAGCCGAGCGTGGTCGGCGCCGGCTTCTACCGGTGGCTGCGTGAGGTGCCGACGTTGTGCTCGGGCCCGCCGGACCCCGATCTTCGGACCGTGTTCGAGACGTTCCTCTGCCACGAGGCCGACCTGCTGGACCAGCGTCGGTACGAGACCTGGTACGACCTGTTCACCGACGACGGCCTGTACTGGGTGCCCATCGGAGACGAGGCCGACGACCCGGCGCGAGCCGTGTCGGTCGCATTCGATGACCACCGCCGGCTCGGTGAGTGGATGTCGCGAAACACCGCATTGAGGCGGGCGCTACTGCTCAAGGTCGTGGCTGCTGCTCCCTAGACGGCGTTACCTGATCAGGTCCATCTGGGCGGCGCGGCCAGCGAGGCGGGGCCAGGGAGCCTGGGCGATCCGTGTGTCGAGGGTGACGAGGGGCGCGTCCAGCACCGCAGCCAGGGCCACGAAGGCGGCGTCGTAGGCGGTGAGGTTATGACGGAGCCGCCAAATGAGCGGCAGCAGCAGTTCGTGCGTGTAACGGGTCGCGTCGAGTTCGGCCAGGGTGCTCAGGGCTCGTTCGGCAGTCCGGTCAGAGATCTCCCCGGCTGCCCAGTAGCGGCGCACTACGTGGGCCACCTCGATGTCGAGCAGGGCGGGCGCGTGGAGCGACCGGGCCGACGCGATCCGCTCGGCCACGGCGTCGGCGAGGGGAAGGCCAAGCAGCCATTCCACCGCGGCCGAGGAGTCGACAACGATCACCGCTCGTCGCGCTCAGTCCGCACTGCATCGGCCGCGGACTCCGTGACGGTGATGCGCTCGAACGCCGCGACTCGTTCCATCAGCTCGCGACGGGTGGGCCGCTGCATGGCCCGGCGTAGTTCGCCCAGGGCGTACTCCGACAGCGACTGGCCCTCCAGCGCGGCCCGGGCCTTCAGCCGGCGGTGGAGTTCGTCGGGGACGTTCCGGATCTGCAGCGATGTCATGCACTAAGCATATATACATGCAGTATGCATCTACCACCGTCCGTCGAGCCGTTGCTCGGGAAGCTGATCCGTCGCCAGCCGGGATCGCGGTCGCGGCGGCCATCCTCGACGAGCTGCTGGCCCGCAGAACGGTGGCCGGCCGTCCCGCCGACCTAGGCGACGACCTCGCCTTCATCCGGGCCGCCTCCGGGCGGGGCGAGCACCCCGATCCGCGCTTCCCGCTCATCATCTGATTCGGGAGCGGCGTGTGCGGCACCCGGTACTTCACTTTCGACGGCCCGCTGGCGACCCTGCGGGAGTCGCAGTCGCATCTGAACACCGCGGCCGGCACCGGCACCGAGAGCGAGGCGTGAGCCAGTGCCCGCGAGCGGCGCGCCTGTGCCGCGGCTCCGACCCCTGTGACCATCAGAGCGCTGCCGCCTGCGAGGGCCACAGCAGCCTCGGGGTCTGGGCCTGGCTTGCTGAACGGGTCGCGGTCGGTAGATTCCGGTGACCGATGACGCCGAACTCGACATGAACAGGCCAGGGAAATGACCGGTGGGGATTCTGCGATGCGGGCCAACCTCGGCCAGCAGCCGGTGCCGGAGTTCGACATGCCCGCGTTCACGCCGCTCGCCAAGCCGCTGTCGGAGACTCGGGTCGCCATCGTGACCTCCGCGGCGCTGCACCGGCCCGACCAGGACCGCTTCGCTCGCGCCGACACCAGCTTCCGGGCGCTGGACCGCGCCAACCGGGACCTTGTGCTGGGGCATTGGAGCCCCAACTTCGATCACAGCGGCTTCCAGCTCGACCTCAACGTTGTGTACCCGGTCGACCGGCTCGAGGAGCTGGCCGCCGACGGCGTCATCGGCGACGTGGCGCCCCGCCATTTCGCGTTCGCCGGCAACCAGCCCGACACCGTCAGCGAGGTCCGTCTCGACACCGGCCCCGCCTGCGCCGTCGAGCTGTTCGCGGATGCGGTGGACGTGGTGGTGCTCACCCCGGTTTGACCGCTGTGCACGCTTACCGTGTGTACGCTCGCCCACGTCTTCGAGGCGGCGGGGCTTACGACGGTGGTGCTGGCCTCGATGTACGAGGTCGCCGAGCGGATGGCTCCCCCGAGGGCGCTGTACTGCGAGTTTCCCCTCGGCCGGCCGCTGGGCCGCCCCGACGATGCGGCCCTCCAGCGCGACGTGCTCGAGCGTGCGCTGGCGCTGGTTGAGACTCCCGGCACCGTCCTCGACACGTACCCGCTGACCATCGAGTCCGACGAGACGCCGCTGGCGTGCGACCTCCCTCCTCGCTTCGATGCCACCCTCGCCCCCGCGGTCGACGAGGCCCAAGGGCTGCGAGCCGCTTACGAACGGTCGCTGCAGGCCCGGCGCGTCACCGCGGTGGGACGCGCCATCGGGGCCGACCAGGTGACCGACGCGCTCGACGTCCTCCATCAGTGGGCGCAGGGCGCCTCATGGAAGGACACGCCGCTTCCGGGCAAGATCACCGTCGCGGTGTGCCACGACATCCGCGCCTACTACACCGAGGCCGCCCTACAGCTCGCCACCGGCCCTACGCCGGGAGGCCGGTCCGTGGAGGCCTGGTTCTTCGAGGAGACCGAAGCGGGCAGGACCATGCTGGCGGCCCGGGCTGCGATCCGCGAGCAGGACGCCCCGTTCCCGTTCTGGTTCTACATGGCCCCCGCCCACCGGTGATCCGAACCCGTGGACACGGCAGGCCCCGGGCTCGGAGCCGGTCACTAGACGGGCACTATGTCGATGCGCCGGTTCGTGGCGGCGGCGAGCATGGCGAGGTCGTCAGGATCTGAGGTGATGATCTGGTCGCCGTGGTCGGCGAGGGCTGCGAGGGCGGCGTCGATGGCGTCGGTGAGGCCGCTACGGGCCAGCAGCACGCCGCTGCGCCGGCCCAGCGCAGCGTCGAGGGGCACGATGTCGACAGACTGCAGCGCGCCGGCGAGCCGAGCCTGGCGGCCTGTGCCGCCCCGCCACACCTGAGCCACTATGCCACCGTGGGTCCTGGGCGGATCCTCGGCTTGAAGAGCGGCTTTGAGGCGTCGCCACATTGGTCGGTCGTCGTTCTCGAGCGCGATCAGCGCGCCCGAATCCAGAATGCCGGTCATCCGGCCCGACGAGCGGAGACTCGAAACGACGCGGCCGCGTCACGGTCCCGCTGGGCTTGCTCGGCGATCTCGTCGTCGCTGATGAACCCGTGCTCAGCCTCGTACTCCGCGACCAGCCTGCTCAGTACGGCGAGCCGCTGATCCCGGTCGTGTCGTTGGGCCATTGCATCGCCGATCCACTCGCTCACCGAGCGGGCCCGCCCCTCGCGCACAGCTGCAGCGGCCGCGTCGAGCAGGGGTTCGTCCACGGTCACCGTCACACGCTGCTTTTGCATATATTCATCATACTAGAAGATGCGCTAGTGCATATGAGTGCTCGCAGGATGAACTAGGTTGGCTCGGTGATTGGAGGGCCCATGGTCCGTGCCGTTGGCTTTGACGTGGTGTTCGACCTTGACGGCGTGCTGGTGAACACCGAGGAGCTGGGCTGGCAGGTCTGGCGCTCGCTCGCAGAGCCGCACGGGATCGACCTGACGCTTGAGGACCTGCGAGCCATCACCGGGTGCACGGACGAGGAGAGCATCCGGTACTTCCGCAAGTGGCTTACAGGATCGGAGGTGCGGGTCCTCGGCGAGCGCTTCGAGGCCGAGTTCGCCGCGGCCAAGCGGGACCGCATCGAGGCTTATACCGACGCGCGTGAGACGTTGACGGAGCTTCAGGCCCTCGGGGCCGGCGTGGCGGTGGCCTCCAACTCCACCACCGCGGAGGTGGAAGGGGCACTGAAGCGATCCGGCCTCGCCGATCTGGTGCACCACGTCGTGGGTGTCGACCAGGTCGAGTCGCCCAAACCGGCCCCGGACGTCTACCAGCGGGCGGTGTCGATGCTCGACAGCGGGGTGACGGTGGCCGTCGAGGACTCCCCGACAGGGATCGCCTCAGCGTTGGCCGCAGGCCTCCCCGTGCTCGCCGTGGACCGGGGCATGTTCGATCCGTCCTCTCTCACACAGGCGACCAGGAAGGCACCAGCAATCAGCTACGCCGCACTGGAGTCGCTGGCGGCGCACGAACCGGACCGCTAGTCCCGCTGAGGTTCCGGCTGCGGGGGAGCGGGGTCAGACCGGGATCAGTTCGAACGAGACCCCGAACCGCACGCCGAGCATCTCGCCGACTGTTGCACAGCTGCCGCGCAGGAACGAGTCGGGGTCGAAGTCGGGGTCGCCGAGGTTCTCGATGTAGACGCGGTGACAGCGCAGCGAGGCGACGCCCTCGGCCAGACCGTCGGTCACGTCCACCCCGTGGGTGGGTGCCGGCGAGGAGGCGTAGGCGATCCAGCTGACCCCGCTCCAGGGCTCGCCGGCGTCGGTGAACAGCCAGCGGTTGGCCGCGTCGCGAACCGCGTCGGGCAGGGCCCGGCCGAGCTCGCGGTGATCGACATGGTTCCATGGCCCGGCCTCGCCCCACCGGTCGCGGTAGTTCGACCCGATGATCACCTCGGGCCGGTGACGGCGGATGGCCGCCGCCAGATCCCGTCGCAGGTCGATCCCGTTGACGACCATCCCGTCGGGATGGTCCAGGAACTCCACCACCGACACCCCCACCGCGGCCGCGGCCTCCACCTGCTCGGCCGAGCGCAGCGGACCGGCCCGCTCCGGGGCCATCGAATCGATGCCGGCCTCGCCCCGGGTGGCCAGCACGTAGCGGACGTCCTTGCCCATGGCGGTCCAGCGGGCCACCGCGGCCGACGCCCCGTACTCGAGGTCATCGGGATGGGCCACCACCGCCAACGCCCGGCTCCAGTCCTCGGGCAGCATGTCCAGGACCGGACCCGCCTCATCAGGATGTTCCCGCCCGGGCGTGTCGCTGCCGCTCACCGGATAGCAACCTAGCGCCCCCGCCCAGCCGGTCGAGCCTTGCTCGTGTTCGATGTCAGGACCAGGTCAGCCCCGCAGCGCTGCGGCGAGATCGCCGTGGTGGAGGGTTCCGCTCAGCCCGAGGACCACGAGCTTGCCGATGTGCTGCTGCCCGAGGCCGGCGGGGGCTTCCTCGATGCGCCAACGGCGCCCGACCCTCTGCACTAGATGGAGCTTCCCGGATCCGCGAAACTCGACGACGCCCTTGACCCGCAGGACCGATTGGGGCCAGTCCCGCAGCGCGGCCTCGACTCGCTCCCGGTCAACCGGGCAGGCGAGTTCGATCAAGACTGACTCGAACACTGCTTGCGCCCCGGCGTCGGCGTCGTCGAGGGTCCGCCTCCGCGTGGTGCCCTCAACAGCTCGACCGTCCTCCAGAACCAGCGCTGGATCCAACTGGCCGGCGCGACGGGTGAACCTGGCTGCACCGGGGGCCTGTTCAGCGAGCCAGCCGACGACGCCGGCCAGCTCGGGATCAGTCACAAGATCGCACTTGGTCACCAGCACCACATCGGCTCGCCGGAGCTGGCGAGTCACCAACTCACCGACGAACTGGTCTCGCGACCTCGCCCTCACGGTCTCAGCGTCGGCGAGCACGATCACGGCATCGAGGCGGCAGCCGGGCCAGCCCTGCCCGTAGGCCGCGACCTTGGCCGGATCGGCGACGCCGCTGGCCTCGATGACGATCTGCTCCGGCGCCGGCTCCAGCGAGAGCACCTCGTCGAGGGCGTCGCCGAGCTCGTCGGCGATCGAGCAGCACACGCAGCCGTTCTTCAGGCTCAACGTTCGGCCGGTGTGTTCGGCGATGAGGGCGGCGTCGATGTTGACCGCACCGAAGTCGTTGACCAGAACCGCCAGGCGCCGCCCGTGGTCCTGGGCCAGCAGCTCGTTGATCAATGTCGTCTTGCCGGCACCGAGATAGCCCGCGACCACCGTCACCGGGACGAGGCCGTCGAGGCTGCCGGCGGCCATCTCTAGCCGTCCCGGAGCGCGAACTTCTCGCCCTCGAAGACCGTGCCCCAGATGGGGATGTCCCGGAGGGCCTCGACGCCGACTTCGTAGGGATCCGCCTCCAGGACGGTGAAGTCGGCTCGCTTGCCCCAGCGCAACGACCCGATCTCCTCCTCGAGCCCGAGGACGTGGGCGGCGTTGCTGGTGATCGCCCTGATGGCCGCATCCAGCGACGCCCGCTCGCCGGCACCCATCACCGCCCCCGACTCGGTGAGCCGGTTGGCCGCGACCCAGGCGTTGTTGAGGGGCTTGGCCGGCGCCATCGGGAAGTCCGAGTGGACCGCGAAGCGCACGCCGGCCCGCTCCAGCGACCCGACCCTCGATATCTGCGACGCCCGCTCATACCCCAGCGTGCTCGTCGCGAAGGCTTCGGACAGCTCGTACACGTAGTACGCGTTCACCGAGGCCAACGCCCCGACCGCTGCCATCCGGTCGACCTGCTGAGAGCTGGAGACGCCGAAGTGCTCGAACGTGAACCGGTGATCGAAGCGGGGACGCTCCCACTGGAGCCTCTCGAGCGTCGACAGCGCCAGCTCGACGCCGAGGTCCCCGCTGCAATGCACATGGATCTTCAGCCCCGCGTTCCACAGCACCCGGGCGATCGCCTCGAACCTCTCCGGGGGCGTCATCCACTCGCCGTGACGACCGTCGAGATGGCCGGGTGCTTTGAGCATCAACAGCTCGGCGAAGAACCCCCCGTCGGCGAACATCTTCACGTGATCGCTGAACCGCAGGCGATGCGTGTTCCGCGACGGGTACGCCAACACCCGCTCGAGGAGCTCCTCGTCGGTCCGCTCGTCGCCCTCCGGTCCCATGGTGAAGGGCATCAGCTGGACCCGGAACGGGGTGTCGGGCCTCTCCATGACCGCCTGCAGGTGATCCCACTCCTCTTCGAAGCCGTAGAAGCCGAGCGCGGCGTCGCCGATGGTGGTGTGGCCGCCGTGATGGATCACCTGGCGCATCCGGTCGAGCCCGCGCCGGAACCGGACCTCTTCGAGGATGAAGCCGCGAAGGTGGCGCAACGCCAGGCCCAGGCCGGTCTCGAAGAACCTGCCCGCGTCGAGGTCGACCTGGGGGTGGCGTCGAGCCGCCGCGGTGTCCAGTCGCATCCACCGCAGGCAGGCGTCGTTCACCGCCAGCGAGTGGTAGCCGCGGTGCCACACCACGATCGGCCGGGTCGCTGAGACCTGGTTGAGCGCGTTCCGGTCGATGGGGCCGTGCCAGATGGGGTGATGGCCGAAGGCGAACAGCGGCTCACCGGTTGGCAGGCTGGCGTCGAGGTCGACCAGGCGAGTGCGGAACTGTTCGTCGCCGGTTACGGGCCCGATGTCCTCCCACGGCAGGTCCCACCCGACGGCCGTCGTGAAGTGCATCGGCAGCAGGATCGCGGCCATGGAGGGATGCAGGTGAGGATCGACGAACCCCGGCATGATGCAGAGGTCCTTGAACGTGTCGTCCACCTCATGGCTGCGGAACTCCAGCCAGGGGCGCATCGTCTCGAGGGTTCCAACCTCGACGATGCGGCCACCCTGGACCGCGACCGCCTCAGCGACCGGCAGCGACGGTTCCATCGTGCGCACCGTGCGGGCCAGGAACACCGTGATGTCTGCCATGGAAGCCCTCCGTGGCCCGTGGAGAGGCCCCTAGTCGTCGCGGAGGAGCCGGCTGAGTGCGGCCGCCACGTCGGCACCGCTCTCGATGGCTCCGTCCATGAAGCCGGCCCAGCCTCGAGCCACGTCCGAGCCCGCGAAGTAGAGCCGGCCGTGGGGGACCGCGAAGTCGGTGTAGTAGCGGGCGAGCTGGCCGGGGCGGTAGGTCGTCCAGGTCCCCTTGGAGTACGGATCGGCGGACCAGTTGTGGCCGTGGCACGCCCGGACGGTGGCCTCCGGGACCCATTGGCGGAGGGCTGCCTGCACCTGGGCCGGGTCCGACGCGTCGAGCGCCGCATCGTCGGCACCGATGCCCACGATGAGCCGGCCACCGTCGAAGTTGGCCTGCTCGGACGCCCAGCACAGGGGGCCGCCCCAGCCCGAGGCCATCAGGAACTCGGGGACGTTGTCGACCAGGGCGTGGACCTTCAGCGCATGCCCGGCCAACCCCTCCTGGGCGAATCGGGCCTTGAGCGAGTCGGCCGGGACGGGAAGGTCGATGTCCCGCCAGGTGTTTACCGGCGCGGCCAGCACCGCGAAGCGGCTCGTGTGAATCTCGCCGCCGGCGGTCTCCACAGCGATGTTGCTGCCGGTGTCGGCGATCGCAGCGACCGGCGCAGACAGCTCGATCTCGGCGCCGCCATCGCTCGCGAGGGCCTCGACCAGGCTGGTGGTTCCCTGGGCGAACTTCGTCGCGGGGGCGTCATCGAGCGTCCAAACGGTGTTGTCGTATCCGGCGACCCAGGTGAGGACCTGCAGCGCCGACACATCCGAGGGGTCGCAGCCGAACGCGAAGGCAGCCCACATCGAGAGGTACTCCCCGACGATCTCGGGGTGGGCGTAGGGCGCGATGAACTTCGAGAAGGCAATGTCCAGGTCCCGGATGTCGGGACTGTCGAGGCCGGACCCGAACGTCACCCGGCGAGACTGCTCGACGACGAAGTCGAGGGCCCTGTCGAGGTCGGGACGGACCTCGCGGGGAACGGGCTGGTCGGAGCGGGGGAGGCTGCGCCCGGTGAGCGACACCCGGAAGTCCTGGCCGGCTGGGCTCAAGACTGTGGGAAGCGAGTAGCGCTGGATCTCGCGGGCGATGTTGAGCTGGGTGCCCTCGTCGAACCAGGTGCCGCCCATCTCGGTGCGACGGTCGCTGCCCGGAAACTGCTTCCACCAGGTCCGCCCCCCGAGCCGGTCCCGTGCCTCGAGCACCAGCACCGAGTAGCCGGATGTGGCCAGATCACGAGCAGCCGTCAGCCCGGCGATGCCGCCACCGACCACAAGCACGTCATGCATTCCGCCCACCTTCTCGCATTCGGCCGGGCCCCCAGCCCAACCTACAACGAGACGATCTCCCAGGCCGTTTCGGAACCGCGGCCCGTTGTGTGCTGGTGCCGGCCGCTGGAAGCGTCCACGGCCGTCGACGCCCGGCCATGGTTTCGCCAAGCGGCCGCATTTGCGACATCATCTCTACACCGCGACTCTGGCGCCGTTCAATCGCCGGGCTCGTGCCTTGCAGTTCGACGGGGAGAAGAGCAGATGGCCGTAGAGAAGTACGTGGTCCTGGTCGAGGCCGACGGCGACGTCACGCCGAGCGAGCGCGACGACGCCGTAGCGCAGCTGGTGGCGGCAGGCGACAGCGCTCCCACAGGGCTGGTCGGGTTGACGGTGAGCAGCCTGGACGAGCCGTTGACCGGTCCCGCAGAGTCGCTCGCGGTGGTGCAGGCGTGGATCGACGACTCGGCCGGCGCGGATCCCGGGTCGGTCACCGCTGACCTGACGGGCTCGGTGGGAGCGAGGCTGTCGAGCTGGCGTGTCGAGGAGATCGTGTTCCTGTCTCCGGTCCAGAGGAAGCCGTCGGGCGAGCACTCCCGGCTCAACCTGTTCGGGACGGCGGCCAAGCGAGACGACTTCACGCTCGAAGGGTTCTTCGACTACTGGAAGAACACGCATGCACCCATCTCCGCGTCGATCCCGGGCAGTTCCGGCTACGTCGTGTCGCGGGTTCACGACACCCTGGGCATGGCGGTGGAGCGCACCGTCGACGCGTTCATCGAGCTGTGGTATCCGAGCCGGGAGGCGCAGGCGAGCGCCGGCGAGCATCCGCGGGCGGCCGAGGCCTGGGAGGATGTTCCGCGCTACGCCAGGACCGACGGCCACTTCTGGTTCACCCACGAGCATGTCGTGATCGAGCCGCCTGCTACCGGCCGAGGCATGTTCGATCCGGGCGGCGGCTGATGCGGGTTCGGCCCCATCTGCTGGAGACGCCCCATTCGGGCATCCGGCGCATGGCCGACCTCGCGTCCACCATCGACGATCCGATCGAGCTCGCCGGAGGCGACCCGAACTTCACCACCCCCGGGCACATCATCGCCGGCGCCGCTGAGAGATCCAGTGCAGGATCGACCGGGTACGCACCCGGTGAGGGCTTCCTGGAGCTGAGAGAGGCCATCGTCGCCAAGCTCGGCCGTGTCAACGGCGTGACCGCGACGCCCGACGAGGTCTGCGTCACCACCGGGGCCTGCGGCGGGCTCTTCACCAGCATCATGCTGGCGGTGGAACCCGGCAGCGACATGCTCGTTCCCGACCCGGGATGGTCGAACTACGCAGCCATGATCCACGTCCTCGGCGCCCGGGCCGTCCCGTACCCGGTCGACGCGTCGACGGACTGGCGGCTCGATGCGGGTGCCGTCGAGGCGGCCATCACGCCGGACACGACCGCGCTGCTGCTCAACTCGCCGGGCAATCCGACCGGCGTGGTGTTCGATCCTGCCGACCTCGTCGAGGTGACCGAGATGGCCACCCGCCGCGGCATCGCGGTGATCAGCGACGAGGCCTACGACGAGGTGGTGTTCGACCGCGAGCCGTTCTCGGTGGCGTCGCAGGTGCGGTCCGATCTGCTCCTGAGCGTCTACTCGTTCTCCAAGACCTACGCCATGACCGGCTGGAGGATCGGCTACGTGGTCGGCCCGGCCGACTTCGTGCAGGAGTTGTCGCTGCATCAGGAGCCGGTCGTCTCCAGCGCGGCCACCATCTCCATGCACGCCGCCGCGGTCGCGTTGGAGGGTCCGCAGGACTGTGTGGGCGAGATGGTCGCCGCCTACGAGGAGCGCCGCAACAAGGCGATGGCGCTGCTCGACGCCGAGGGCATCGGCTACGTCAGGCCGGGCGGCTCGTTCTTCATCATGGTCGACATCCGCGACAGCGGCCTCGACTCGTGGTCCTTCGCCACCAGGCTGGTGGAGCAGCACCGGGTAGTGATCGTGCCGGGACTGGCGTTCGGCCAGGGCGGGGAGGGATTCGTGAGGGTGAGCCTCGCGGCTGCCCCCGAAGCCATCCTGGAGGGGTTGGGCCGGGTGGCCGAGACCCTCCACGAGCTCAAGGACCGCGACCGGGCCGCGGTGTAGGCCCTAGAAGCGAGGGGCGGTACCAGACGTGAAACGACTTGCAGGCGCATCCGCGCTGATCTCGGGGGGAGCCAGCGGCGTGGGTCGGGCCACGGCGCACCGGTTCGCCCAGGAGGGCGCCGCCCGGGTCACGCTGTTCGACAAGGACGCCGAGCGCATCAACGACGTCGTGTCCGAGCTGGCAGAGATCGGCTGTGAGCCCCGATCGGTGGTCGGCGACGTCAGCCGACCGGAGGACTGCCGGCGGGCCGTGGACGAGGCCGTCCGCGGCGACGGCCGCCTCGACGTGCTGATCAGCAACGCCGGCGCCGACTCGATCCACCCGTTCCTCGAGCTCGAACTCGAGGAGTGGTACCGGATCCTGGACATCAACCTCACCGCGTCGTTCGTACTGGGCCAGGCCGCGGCACGGGCGATGGTGGCGGCCGGCAACGGCGGCGCCATCCTCTACACCGCGTCGATCTCGGGCATGACCGCATCGACCGGAGACGCCCACTACGGCGTGTCCAAGGCCGGCATCATCAGCCTCGTCCAGACGATGGCCATCGAGCTCGTCGAGCACAACATCAGGGTGAACTGCGTCAGCCCCGGCCCGCTCGACACCCCCATGTCCCTGGCGCTGCTGGGAAGCGAGGAGGCGATGGAGGCGGCCCGTGAGAGCTGGCCGATCGTCCCCATGAACCGCCTCGGCCTTCCCGCCGAGATCGCCGGCACCTACGCGTACCTGGCGTCGGCCGACGGCGCCTACACCACCGGCCAGAACATCGTGGTCGACGGGGGCATGACCTCGAACGTCTTCCCGCTAGCCGACGAACTCGCCTAGGACGCCTGGCCGTCGACGCCGCGACGCGACGGTTTTCCAGGCCCTTGCGGGGCTGATCCTGGTCTAGGTCTTCGTGGTCGCCATGGTCTTGGTCCAGAACTCGGTCATGTCGTCGTAGAAGACGGACACGAGTTCGGGGTTGCCGGAGATGTGGGCGCCCCGCACGCCGAAGCCTGCCTCGATGGCGTAGAGGAATCCGTCGCGGTCGACCAGGCCGGGGTCGGGAGCGTCCGAGGTCGGCAGGATGAAGGCGCCGTCGTCGGCGATGTAGTAGGTGGGTGCTCCGGGGGTCACCGAAGCGTCCGCGATGAACTCCAGGGGGGTCGTGCGGTCGAAGCTGTGGTTGGCGCCGGCCACGATGCGCACGGTCGCGTCGGCGCCGGCGGCGCGGATGGCCTGGATGTGGGCCTGGACCTGCACCGGCGGGCACCAGTCGTCGCGCTCGCCGATGATCGCCCGCACCCGGGTGGGCCCGACGGAGGGGTCCAGGAACTGCTGTCCCGACCAGGGGTAGGCGGCGTACACCCCGATGAGCTTGGGTGCGCCGGATGCGGCCGCCAGATGGACCGACGCGGCGTTGAGCACCGCGGAGCCTCCCCGGCTGTGGCCCTGCGCGCCGATGCGGGCCGGGTCGATGTCGTCACGGCCGGCGAGGAGCTCGGCGGCGGCCAGGACGTCCCAGGCGCTGGCCGCGAACGAGAACTGGACCTGCCTCACCACGGTGCTGACGACGCCGCGGGTGCGGAACGGGTCGACGGTGCAGGCCGCCACGCCGATGTCGGTGATCGCGGCCGCGATGGCCATGTGGTGCTGTTGCAGACCGAGGCTGCCCGGAGCGACGATCACCACCGGGAACGGCCCCGGGCCCTCGGGAACGAACAGCTTCGCCCACAGGTCCTGGCATTCCATGGCGACGGGGTCGGAAATGGCCTGGTGGAAGTTCCTGGGGTTCGCCGACCCGATGATGAGCGCCTCGCCGGCCAGGCCGTTGGCCAGGCGGAAGCCGTCCTCATAGATGGCGTCGTCGTCGGTCAAGTCGTCGTGGATGGCGCCGTCGTCGGTCATCGCGGCTCGACCGTCGGCAGCGGGTCAGACGGCCTGCGGCGGCGTCATCGACCGGCGGCCTGGCGGGCGGAGTCGGCGCCCCTGGCGATCTCGCGCAGCCAGCGCCGGTACTCGATGGCGACCCGGTCGACGCCCGCGATCTGCAGTTCGGCGCTCAGGTCGACGGGCAGCTCCTCGGGGCGCTGGGACTCCACGAAGGCCAGGTCCTGGCCGATGACCAGCGCGTTGAAGTCGAGCATCTCGGCGTCGGTGGCCTCGTCGAATGCGTAGTCGCGGCCCATGAACGTGAAGCACCGGCAGGTGTTGCGGCCGGTGGGGCAGACGCTGAAGAACAGGATGTAGCGCTGGTCGACCGACTCGATGTACTGGTCGAGCAGGATGGTGTTGGGCATGAACAGCCGGTAGTCGAGCCTGACCTCCACGGCCCCGTCGATCTCGAGGCTCTTGTTCTTTCCCGAGTCGGGGGGCTCGGCCATGTGCGGGTGCTCGAAGCGCAGCTCGTTGCGGTGGCGGCCGATGGAGTGGTCGGGCACCTCGGGATGAGCCGAGTCGCCGAGCACCCCGTCGTGGACCCAGGCGAAGTGGCCGAAGTCGACGTAATTCTCGATGCGGCGGGGGAGCGCGCACCTCCAGTTGTAGGGCTCGACCTCGATGAGCCGGATCGACTCCTCGTCGAAGTAGGGGTTCTCGGGCAGCGGGTAGACCGGATCGCCGCTGAGGCAGACCCAGATCAGGCCAGCCTGCTCGGCGACCGCATAGGCGGTGAGCCGGGCCCGTGACGGGATCGTGAGGTCGGGCCGGGCCGGGATCCTGGTGCAGCGGCCCTCGCCGTTGTAGGTCCAGCCGTGATAGCCGCACCGCAGGCCGTTCCCGTCGACGGAGCCGAGCGAGAGCGCGGTGCCCCGGTGCACACAGATGTCGCGGAATGCCGACACCGTGCCGTCTATGCGGGCCAGCACCAGGGGCTCGTCGAGCAGCGTGACCGGCAGCGGCCCGCCGCCGGCCAGCTCTGACGAGTAGGCGACCGGGTGCCAGTAGTCCCGCAGCGCCTCGTACAGGTCGTCGTCGGTCGGCGCCGCCCGGGCCGGCGCCGGTCGCGTCTCCTCAGACGTCGTCTCCGCAGAAGTCATGGCGCCTTCTCCCGGTCTGCCGGCCTCGCCCTCCGGGGCTCGTACGGTGGCCTGTGCGACCCTAGATCGCACCGTTTCGCAGAATCAATGCCAGCACCCGGGGTGCGGGTCGAGGCGGTGCCGCGGTTGGTGTGCCGCCGGGGAGTGAAGTGCGGGCACCTGGGTGGGGGTCCTCAGCGGGCGTGGCTGGCCGTGGGCCGGTATCCCATCAGGACGGCCGCCGACGCCGAGAACAGGGCGGCGGCAGCCCAGACGGCCAGCCATCCCAGCTGCTCGGCCACCCAGCCCGCGGCGACAGGGCCGGCGATGGCCGCGGAAGCGAAGAGAGCCGACACCACCCCGGTGACCTTGCCGGTGGACTGCTCTCGCCCGACGGTGATGTGGCTGTAGAGCAGGGGAGTCCATCCCCAGCCGGACAGGTACGCCACCGGTATGCCCGCCAGCATCCACCGGTGGTTGCCGGTGGCCATGGCCAGGTAGCCGACCACGGCCACGGCGGCCATGGCGGCCAACGTCGAGCGGGCGTTGAGTCCCCGCCGGGCGACCGCGTAGGCGCAGCCGACTCGCATCAGCACGGCTCCTCCCGCGGAGACTGCCACCAGCGCGGCTGCCCCGTCGGGACTGGAGCCGGCGTCGACGAAGGACAGTGACGCGAAGGTGTTGAACACCACCAGGTTGAACATGAGCAGACCGGCGCCGCTGTAGAAGCTCAGTCCCAGGGTCGGGGCGTCTCCGCCGGCGCCGGCGGGCGGCTGGACCGGTGCCTGATGGGAGTCCAGCGGGTCGTCCTGCGGTCCCGGCTGGCGGCGGGGCCGGGCCGGGCCCAGCAACAGCCACAGCCCCGCGACCGCGAACACCGAGGACGCCGCGAACAAGGTGCGCCAGCCCAGCCAGTCGCCGAACACCGGCAGCACCGCGGTGGACACCAGCACCAGCAACGGCAGCGACGCCTCCCGGATACCGAAGGCGAGGACCCTCGGCGTGCGCACCAGCAGGTCCACCAGGATCCTCGACGAACTCGGCTCGGAGATCACCCGCAGGAACCCGGCCGTGCCCAGCAGGGCCACGAACCAGGCAACGCTGGGTGCCTGCGACATGGCCACCACGAACAGGCACGACACGATGCAGGTGAGCCGCCCGACGGTGATGCCGCCGATGCGGTCGGTCATCCGGCCGCCCCACACTGAGAGCACCACACCGGGCACCGCCGACAGCGACAGGCCCAGTCCCAGTTGCGATGAGCTGATTCCCAGGTCGAGCCGCAGGTAAGGGCCCAGCGGTCCCGAGATGATCTGCGGGATGGCCCCCGCGGCCAGCAACGCGCCCGACGCGGCCACCGCGGCCACGTCGGAGCGCCGGGCGCTAGCAGCCACTGCTAGTGGGTGTCGGGGTGTCCACAGGCGCTCCGCGAATGTCTCAGGTTCCGGTGCCGGTGTCCAGTATCGGGTGGGCGTCGGACGGTGGGATCGAGCCGCTGCGCAGCCGCTTCCGCAGGTGGTGCGCGGCGGAGTACAGCAGCCACGACAGGCACCACACCACCACCGAGACCAGCAGCAGGTCCTCCCCGGTGGAAGTGAGGCCGTCGGAGTAGATCGGCTTGACGAAGTAGTGGGAGATGAACCCGCCGCGGTACGGGGTCTCGCCGGCGAGGCGCCAGAAGTCCTTCTCCCACACCGTCAACGGGCACGGGAACCGCCCCAGGTTCACGATGGCGGTCGGCACCAGCATGACCAGGTACCACGCCATCACACGGGGCCGGCGGGCGGCGAACGGCGCGCCCACGATGAGGAACACGGCCAGCAGTCCGTGCGCGAGTGCTATCGCAGCGGCCAGCAACCACGCCCCCACACCCACGACCTCACACTACTGCGGCTCCCGCGAGCGGGAATGGTCGCGCCGCAGCCGTTGCGCTCGCCGTAACCTCTCTGGCCATGACAGAACGCACTCCCGAAGAGCTTGAGGCCGGCCTGGCGCACGTGCTTGATGCGCCTTCGGAGGAGGGGGAGCTCCGGCTGATCGTGCGCCGGCCCGGAGTGGAGGAGCGCGAGACCATCGACGAGGGCGCGCTCGACCCCAACTCCGGCCTGGTGGGCGACAACTGGGGGTCGCGGGCCTACTCGCCCGCCGAGGGCGGCGAGCCCAACGTGGCCGCGCAGCTGACCCTCATGAACGCACGGGCCGTGGATCTGCTCGCCGGATCGGTCGATCGTTGGCCGCTGGCCGGCGACCAGCTCTACGTCGACTTCGACCTCAGCAAGACGAACCTCCCGGCGGGCACCAGGGTGGCCATCGGGGAGGCCGTCGTCGAGATCTCGGCCAAGCCCCACACCGGGTGCGGGAAGTTCGTCCGCCGCTACGGCCTGGCCGCGCAGCGCTGGGTCAACTCCGAGGTCGGCTCGCTGAACAGGCTCCGGGGCGTCAACACCCGGGTCGTGAAGGCCGGTGCGATCCGGGTGGGGGACCGCATCACCAAGGTCTGACGAGGCCCGCATCGACCGGTCCGCCCTGGATCCTCGACGGCAAGGGCCGGCGCGATTGCTGGGGGGCTGTCCACAACCTGCGGGCGTGTGGCTCCAACCAATCTCGGGAGAGAAACGTGTCATATGCCCGCACGAATCGCACCGAGATTCGGCAGCGTCCTCGCTGGCCGTTTGTCGACAGGACCGCCGGCTCTCCGGGTGCGGGTCAGTCGGGGATCCAGGGCTCGGTCTCGATGCCGAGCCCGTCGGCGATGCGGTTGGCGTAGGCGTAGTAGCCGACGACCTCGGTGATGTCGAGGATGTCGCGGTCGGAGAATCCGACGGTTCGCAGGTCCTCGACGTCGGCGTCGGTCATGGCGCCGGGGGTGCGGGTCAGCTTGACCGCGTAGGCCAGCATCGCCCTCCGCTTGATCGACAGTGGCGCGGTGGTCCAGTCCTGTTCGACCGCGGCGACGAGCTCGTCGTCCTTAATGAGGCGGCGCAGACCGCGCCGGTGGTGGACGATTCAATAGTGGCAGTCGTTCTCGAGGCTCACGACCAGGGCGATGAGCTCGCGCTCGACCTTGCGCAGCGTGGCCGTGCCGGCCATGGCCGACATGTACAGGGTCTGGTGGGCCGCCATGGAGCGGGGGTTCAGCGAGTGGATCGCAAGGATGTTGTCGACCCGCCCGTAGGTGGGATCGACCACCTTCGGGTACATCTCGCCGAGGTCCCCCTCCCAGGAGTCCTCCGGAACAATCTCAATCCGAGCCATACCCCCCAGTCTCCCACGCCCCAGCGTGCCCTGAGTGGGGTGGACCTCCAGTCCCCTAGGTCGAGCCGCCTCGTTCGTGACCGCTGACCTCTACCGGCTCGACCTGGTGTCCATAGCGGTCCTTCGCCTCTTGGCTTGAGACGCCGAGGATCTGACCGATGCGATTCCACGAAGCCCCGTCCTCCAGCGCAGCCTGAACAGCTTCGACGACCTGCCCATCGTTCTTGGCCCGCTGCCTGACAGCTCGGGCCAGAAGGTACTCGGCAACCGGAACCTCCTCGGCCGTGTCCGGGTCGAATGCCTCGAACCGATCCGCTAGCTCGTCGGAGCGGTCGAGGATCTCGTTGATGGTCCACTTCATAGGCGCCACTCCAGGAACCTCCTTCGTGCCAGCATGGCATGAACAATAACGTCGATCCCTAGTTCCACGTCGGTCATGATCCCGACCTCCAGCAGTCGGCCGCTCTGATCTCCCCCGACGAGCATGTCAAGTTCCTCGAGCACATGCACGTGAATGGGATTGCGATAGGCGTGGAGCATTCGGTCGTCCGTCACACCGTGCTGGCGAGCAGAATGAGCGATCACCGGATCCACACTGCGACAATATCAATTTACAGACTATTTCAATCAGTATCACGACAAGTGTTCCTCACGCGAGTCGTAGACGTCTGCCGCTGCATCGCAGGTCTGCGGGTCGGCGCGCTGCACCGCGTTGACAAGAACGGGCTTGTTGGGCGACCCGGGCGGCGGTTCGATCTAGCCTCGGGGGCGTGGGGCGACATCGGAGACGGTGAACATGGGCGCATCGGGTGGCGGCGATCGGCCGATGGAGAACAGCTACTGGGTGGTTCCGGGGCGGTTCGCGGCCGGGGAGTACCCGGGCTCGTGGACTCGGGCCGAGGCTGCTCGCAGGCTGCGGACCCTGCTACGGGCCGGCATCGACCACTTCATCGACCTGACCCGGCCGGCCGACGGCTTGGAGCCGTATGAGCCGATCGCGCAGCAGCAGGCGCAGGCCGAGGGTGTCGAGGTGCGGTGGGAGCCCCACCCGATCGTCGACATGTCCATCCCGCGCAGCCCTGCCGAGATGACGGCCATCCTCGACGCCATCGACGGCGCCATGGACGCGGGCAGGACGGTCTATGTCCACTGCTGGGGCGGGATCGGCCGCACCGGGACCGTGGTCGGCTGCTGGCTGGTCCGCCACGGGCTCACCGGCGACGAGGCCCTCGATCAGATTGCCGAGTGGTGGCAGCATGTCGAGAAGAGCCGGCGCCATCCGCGCTCCCCGCAGACCTACGACCAGAGGGAGTACATCCGCAACTGGCGCGAGCAGCGGTGAGCGCTGCAGCCGTGTCGCCGACCGGCGGGCCGTCGACCCGGGACCGGTTCCGGGGCTGCCTGCAGGGGCTGGCGGCCGGCGACGCGCTGGGCACGACGCTGGAGTTCCGGCCGCCGGGCTCCTTCGAGCCGATCGACGACATGGTCGGCGGCGGGCCGTTCGGGCTGCGGCCCGGCCAGTGGACCGACGACACGTAGATGGCGCTGTGCCTGGCCGAGAGCCTGGTGGAGTGCGGCGGGTTCGACGCCGCCGACCAGATGCGGCGCTACGTGCGCTGGTGGCGCGAGGGCTACCTGTCCTCGACGGGTCGCTGCTTCGACATCGGCAACACCGTGAGGGCCGCGCTGTCGCGGTTTGTCCGCGACGGCGACCCGTATGCGGGGTCCACCGACCCGCGCAGCGCCGGCAACGGCTCGCTGATGCGGCTGGCGCCGGTGCCGATGTTCTATGCGGGCGACGCGGCCGAGGCCGTCGCCATGGCCGCCGAGAGTTCCCGGACCACCCACCAGGCCCGGGAGGCCGTGGACGCCTGCCGCTACTTCGCCGGCCTGCTGGTCGGCGCGCTGCACGGCGTCGACAAGGAGACCCTGCTGGCGCCGTCGTACTGCCCCGTGGAGGGCCTATGGGAACGCGAACCCCTGGCAGAGAGGATCGCGCGGGTCGCCGCCGGATCATTCAAGGATCGCAACCCGCCCAACATCAGGGGAACCGGTTACGTCGTCGAGTCGCTGGAGGCAGCCCTGTGGGCCTTCCACCACTCCTCCGACTTCCGCGAGGGCGCCCTAATGGCCGTGAACCTCGGCGACGACACCGACACAACCGCCGCCATCTACGGCCAAATCGCCGGCGCCCACCACGGATCCCAGTCGATCCCCCCACCCTGGCGCCAGCAGCTAGCGATGTCAGCCGAGATCACCTCACTAGCCGACCAACTCCAAGTCGGGCCCGCCTGAACTCACTCCGCTGAGGCCGCCACTCAGAAACCTCCACCCCTGAGTTGGTTTCTTTTCATTCATGTCATATGTTTTCATGTATGGAAACCGTTGTTGACACCTGTCGACCTTGTTCTATAATCGCACACATGGCTGTAGCACCCGGGGAACTGGGCGAGAGGATCGCGGCTGCTCGACGCGAGGCTGGCCTCACCCAGGGAGCATGTGCAGCGCGGGCTGCCATCGAGCGCACGGCGCTGGCGAAGATCGAGACCGGAGCCCGTCGGGTGGGAGCGGTCGAACTGGCCCGCCTGGCGGATGCGCTGGACGTGCGGATCGAATGGTTCTTCGAGGACGCGCCGGCGTCGGTGGTGTCACGGCGCAACGCCGCCGAGACCGGGGCTCCCAGTCCAGTGATCGACCGCTCCGTCGAGCGGCTGGCGCGGGAGATCGAGTTCCTCCAGAGGATCGGACCGGATCTGGCCTTGCCGACCTCCCCGGAACTGGCCGTTCCACAGACCGCGCAGGAAGCCGAGACCGCTGCGGGTGAGGCACGTCGCATGCTCGGTTACGACGAGGTCCAGCCAGCCATCGGGCTCGTCGAGCGAGCCGCCGACCTCGGGCTGCTCGTGTTCTCACTTGCACTCGACGACGATGCCGCCGACGGGGCCTCGATCCTTCTCAGCCGGGGCGGGGTGGCGTTGGTCAACGGCAGTCGCCCGCTCGGCCGACGCCGCCTGACGCTCGCCCACGAGGTGGGCCACTTCCTGTTCGCCGACGAGTTCTCGACGGACTGGTTGGTGGCCGATGATCCGGCCAGCAAGCGTGAGGCCGGTATCGACCGGTTTGCTCGAGCGCTACTGCTGCCGGAGCCGGCGCTGCGCACCGCCTGGCAGCGCGACCAGGACACCCGGACTAGGGCAGTGCTCATCGCTAGCGAGTACCGAGTCGACATGTTCACGTTGTCGCGGCGTCTGCGCGAGCTGGGCGTCGCGTCTCCCGCAGAGGCAACCATCGTCCGCTCTACGCGCACCAGAAAGGCCGACGTCGTCGAGCACGCGCTGCTCGTGTCTCAGGACCTAGCGCCGCCCGAGTTTCCCGCCGCCTACATCAGGGCCGTGCTGAATGCCTACCGCAGCGAAGAGATCTCCGCCGCCCGGGCCATCGGCATGCTGCCCGAGACCTGGTCAGAGGACGACCTGCCGGACCTACCGAAGTTGCCCGAGAACGCGACCTGGACCTTCGTCTCGTGACCGTCCGCAGATGGAACCGCTCATCTTTGACACCGGACCGCTCAGCCATTTCGCTCGCATTGAGAGCCTTGAGGTGCTCAGACTCATTGTCGGTGAGCGCCGCTGCATTGTCCCGGAGGCGGTAGTCGTCGAACTCCGACGCGGAGCACAGCGAGACTCCCGCATTCAGGCTGTCCTGGAAGCTGGCTGGATCGAGAAGCGGGCCGCACCGGCCGACGACGAACTCGCTGCGTACGCGACCTTCGCGAGTCGCCTGGTGGCAGGAGACCGGAACGTCGGCGATGCCGCTGTTCTCGCACTTGCCAAGACGCTCCCCGGTACAACCGCCGCGACATCCATTTGACCGACCGGATGGCCGAAGCCGCGTCGATGATGGAGGGCCGCAGGCTGCCGTGGGCCGAGTTGGTGGCGGTTGGACGGGCCGCGTAGGGACCGCTACCGTCACTGGACCGCCCGCCGCGGGAGCGCCGCGGCCCGGACTAGGGAGCGACCACCATGGCACCTGACCCCGACCCGCCCACGCGCGAGGAACCGACCGTCGATCTCGACACCTGGGAGAAGGCTGGCCGCGCCGTGGTCGCGACCGTGCCGATCACGACATGTGACGGCATGGACCCCGAACCGGCCGAATGAGCGCATCCACGGGGGGGGGGGGCTGGTAGTCCCAACTGGGCCGACAAGACGATATGGACCGGTGACAACCTCCATGTGATGCGCGGCATGAACAGCGCGTCCGTGGACCTCATCTATCTCGACCCGCCGTTCAACTCCAAGACCAACTACGCCGCCCCCATCGGTTCGGCCGCCGCGGGCGCGGAGTTCAAGGACACATGGACGCTGCGCGATGTGGACGCCGAGTGGATCAACCTCATGGAGGCCCGCCACCCTTCGCTCTACCGGATGCTGTTGGCCGCGATGACCGACTCTGACAAGTCCTATCTCGCCTACATGGCCGTGCGACTACTGGAGCTTCGTCGGGTGCTCAAGCCCACCGGATCGCTGTACCTGCACTGCGACCCCACCATGAGCCACTACCTCAAACTGCTGCTCGACGCCATCTTCGGGCGCAAAGCGTTCCGAAATGAGATCATCTGGAGCTACCAGCGATGGACCGGAGCGACGCGGCACTTCCAGCGCATGCATGATGTCATCTTCATGTTCGCCCGCTCGGACGAGTCGCAGTTCAATCAACTGCTCGAACCACATAGCCCGAAGGGCCTTCACCGACACAAGGGCCGCAACCGGGCAACGACATTTCAAGACGGCAAAGCAGACCAGACCTATGTGAGTGCGAGCGGAATGAAGGCAATGCGCGACGTGTGGGAGATTTCCTATCTCAACGCCAACGCAAATGAGCGGGTCGGCTATCCAACCCAGAAGCCGTTGGCGTTGCTGGAACGGATCATCATGGCGTCCTCCAACCCCGGCGACGTGGTGCTCGACCCGTTCTGCGGATGCGCCACCACACTCGTCGCCGCGGACGATTTGCAGCGCTCATGGGTCGGCATCGACATCAGCCCGAAGGCCGCCCAACTCGTCGTGTCGCGCATCGAGGAACGACAAGGACTGTTCCGTGACATCATCCCCCGCAGAGACATCCCCCAACGCACCGACCTGGGCCAACTCCTGTCCTACAACGACGCTGCCAACCGCAAGCATCTCTACGGCGAACAAGGCGGCTCGTGCGCCGGATGCCGCGAGCACTTCAAACCGCAGCACCTAGAAGTCGATCACATCATCGCCGTCGCCAAGGGCGGCACCGACCACCTGTCCAACCTGCAACTCCTATGCGGCCACTGCAACCGCGTCAAGGGCGACCGCGGCATGGAGTACCTGAGGGCCAAACTCCAACTCGCCGCCTGACGCGTGGCTAGCCACGTTAGTAGTCGCCAGTGTGGAATATGATCATTCATAATGCACTGCCATCATCGACACTGTCATTGAGCGACATGCTGGGCGACCCGCGAGAGGTAGTCGACGAGGTCATGCGCACCGGCGGTGAGGTCATCATCACGTTGCATGGCAAGCCCGTTGCGGTGCTGCTTGCTCACGACGAGTACGAGTCGCTGGTCGAGACCATCGACATTCTCTCCGATGACGAGGCGATGGCCGCGATTGCGGAGAGCGAGGCGGAGTTCGCGGCGGGAAACTCCTCACGTATCGACCAGAGCTGAAGCCTGCTGCTTGAGCGATTCTCGAGATGTCGCTAGAGCGATTCGTGGCCAGCTACTGACTCGCCAGTATCTTCCGCTTCGCCTCAGGACGGCATCGGGAGACGATCCATGAGCCCATCTACAACGCAGAAGCACGAGCCGGTTCCGGACTGCCCGAAGTGCGGCCGACCGATGGTGAGGCGCACGGCCCGGCGAGGGGCGAACGCCGGCAACGAGTTCTGGGGGTGCTCTGAGTTTCCCCGATGCCGCGGCATCGTTCAGTACCAGCCGCCTGTGGAAGTGCCGGTCGACGCGGACGCCTCTGCGCTTGTGCAGAGAGTTCAGGACAGCGTCGAGGAGGTCACCGCCCCCGACGCTGGCGACGAGCCGCCGGGCTTCCTCACCAAGGTTGCGAGGGCGATCGCCAAGGGCCATCGCTGGTATCTGGAACGAGACGAGCCGGATGCCACTGGACGCTGGGATGACGATCATCGGCGCAGCATGCTCCGCTATGTCTACGACCGAGACGGCGGTCGATGCGGGATCTGCACGGCGGAGATGAAGATCAAGGGCGCCCAGATCGAGCACGTGGTGCCCAAGGTGTTCGTGTTGTTCGACGTTGGCAAGGGCGGCAAGGCCGCGCCGGGCACCCAGTACAGGAGCCGCTTGCACAAGATCGACAACCTGCAGGCCGCCCACACCTACTGCAACAAGCGAAAGGGCAACACGCCGGAGGTCGACAAGTGGCGGCATCCGGCCATGCCGCCGCTCACGGTCGCGGACGCCGAAGGCGGGGGCTTCCTCGTCCTTCCCCGGGGGTCGAAGTCTCGATCGGCGCGCTAACGCCTGGGAAGCGTCCTGCGCCGTCATCGCTCAGTGAGGATCTTTGACCGCCGGAGCACGCTCAGGGATCTGTCTCGAGCCTCAGCTGTCGCCCCAGTTCGGCTAACGGATGGTAAGTCGTGCTAACGCGGTTACGGCGCAGGGGTAGTGCCGCTCTGGAGGCGGTCGCGGAGTTGGCTCAGGGTTGGGCCGTCTGCGGATTCGACTGCCCAGAAATCCCATCCGGCTTCGGCTATGCGCCCGCTGAGTGCCTTGGCTGCCCCTGACGGCGAGAAGAACATGACTCCCGCCACATCGATCCAACCTTCAGCCGTAACTGTCCCTTCTCCGCGCCATCTCGGGTCTCGCGCCACGAGCGTGCTCCCTGAAGTCAGCAGTCCTGCCTCTAGGAGGTTCAACAGCTTGCCAGGCCGGGACGACTCGGCAGCGGAGGCGTCGCCTTGACGGTCCCCGGGTGTTGGTGGACTCGTCGAACCGGATGCGAGCAGGCTGCGGAGTTCGTTCAGAGTTGGGCCAGTCTGGGACTCAAGAAGCCAGAAGTCCCACCCCGATTCGGCTATGCGCCCGGTGAGAGCCTTGGCCGCTCCTGACGGCGAGGAGTAAGTCTCTCCGGCAATCTCGATTTGCGCCGCTGTGGTAACAGTCGCTTCTCCGGACCACCTGGTGTCTCGCGGTACGAGCTTGGCTCCTGAAGTCAGCAGTCCAGCTTCTAGCAGGTCCGCCAGTTTGCCAGACCTGGACGATCCGCGAGCGAGCGTCTTGCCTTGCTTGGTCGTTGGGGATGGCGGACTCGTCGAGCCCGACTCGTGGCGGCGACGCAGTTCGTTCAGAGTCGGTCCGTCATCGGACCCGACGGCCCAGAAGTCCCATCCGGACTCAGCTATGCGTCCGGAAAGGGCCTTGGCCGCTCCCGACGGCGAAGTGTAGGTCTCCCCAGCAACGTCAATTCGTCCTTCAGCCGTGATCGTCGCGTTGCCGGGCCATCTCTCGTCGAGCGCGACGAGCTTGGCGCCTGAAGTCAGCAGTCCGGCCTCTAGCAGGTGCGCCAACTTGCCGGGCCGCAACGGTTTCTCATTGACGGGAGGATCGGGCGATTCAGGCTGAGATGCCTCTTGCGCGCCGCCCGTCGAGACAGGATGCCCGATGAGTACCAGCACGGCGGTCAGTGCTGTCGAAACCGCTTGCAGCGGCATCTGCCGACGCAGGGCAAGTCTGCCGCTCCCTGGCTCCTGGGAGTTCGACAGCGAGACTCCAGGCAACTCTTGCAAGGTGCGATAGACCCGACCTTCCAGCCATGCGACCTCTGCCTCGTCCCAGCCGCCGTCTAAAGGGCACACGGCCACTGCTCTGTACCAACTGGACTTGTTGGGATCCCGTAGGTGGAGTCGAAGACGTCCCCTCACACCGCCGGCTGCGGCGCTCTTACCGACGTAGGCGCCCCATGCCCCATCTCGACCTGTTCGCTCAAGCAAGAGGTACACGCCGGCGTCTGCCCATTCCTCGCCCAGATCCTTAACCTGAACGCGCTCGACGACAGCGACCTTCAACCCCACGGGGAACGTGATGTCGAGATTGATCAGTGCCGATGCGTCAGCACTGCCCGGCCTAGGGACGTGTATCTCTCCCAAGATCCCGTCTGGATCCACAGCGGAACACTAACCGACACCCATGGGCTCCCCGGAACTGGCACGTGAGGGCTTGTGGATAACTGACTCGGAGAGCTGAGTCCGACAACCGGCGACATCGGTACACAATCGCTGCTTGTGCGACAGTATGAACACGATCGATGAGGGCGCGGTCCACGGGTTCTACGAGGAGGGGATGAGAAGCAATGACGCTTGAGGTGCAGGGACTCGACCCGGACCGGATGGTCGTTCTGTCGCTCAAGCCGAGATTCGCGGAGGCCATCCTCGCGGGCGTCAAGACCGTTGAGCTGCGACGCACGGAGCCCAAGATCGTGGTGCCGACACGGGCGCTGCTGTATGCGGCGTCGCCGGTGCGAGCGCTCCTCGGCACGTGCATCATCACCAGCGTTCAGCCCCTAGACCTCCCGACCCTGTGGCGAGAGCACGGCCCTGGCGCTGGGTTGCTCTACAACGAGTTCCAGGAGTACTTCGAGGGCGTCGACGTGGGCGCCGCTCTGACGCTGATTCGACCGCGAGCGTTCAGCCGGCAGATTCCCCTTCAAGACCTGCGAGCGAAGCCCGAGGGTTTCCGACCGCCTCAGAGCTTCGCCTACGTCGACACCAAGACCGGCGACCGGCTAATCCGAATGGCCGCCTAGCCCAGGGTGGCTACTCGCGCTCTCAAAGGGCCGTCTTCGGCTGGGCTCATGTACTCCGACACTGGTGGGGACGGGCCTGCGGTGGTGTTGCTGCACGGGGTGCTGACCAACGGCACGCTGTGGGACCCCGTCGTCGCCGAGCTGCGGGACCGTTACCGCTGCATCGTGCCCGAGCTGCCCTTCGGCGCCCACCGCACGCCCATGCCCGACGACGCCGACCTCAGCCTCGAGTCGCTCGCCCGCATGATCGCCGGCTTCCTCGTCGAGCTCGACCTGCGCGACGTGACGCTGGTGTGCAACGGCTGGGGCGGCGCCCAGCTCGTGGTCGCTCCCGGCGGCTCGGACCGCGTCGGCAGCCTGGTGCTGGTGTCGTGCGAGGCCTTCGACAACTACCCGCCCGGTATCCCCCGGCCGGCTGCTGTGCCTCAACGCGTCGCTGCCCGGCGGCACCTTCCTCACCGCGCAGCTCCTGCGCCCCCGCCTGATCAGGCACCTGCCGTTCACCTGCGGGGCGCTCACCAAGAAGCGCCTGCCCAACGACCAGTTCAGGAGCCTGATCGAGCCGCTGCGCCACAACCCCAGGGTGCGGCGCGACCTCGACAAGTACCTCCGCAGCGTCCCCGGCAAGGCGCAACTGCTCGAATGGGCCGAACAGCAGGGCGCCTTCGACGGCCCCGTGCTCATCGTGTGGGCCCGCGACGAGAAGCTGATGCCGCCCGAGCACGCCGTGCGCCTCGCCGAGCACTTCGACAACGCCGAGCTGGTGTGGGTCGACGACAGCCGCACCCTCATCCCCATAGACCAGCCCGAGGTCCTCACCACCCACCTCGAACAGTTCCTAGCCCGCACCACCACCCTCTGACGGCCGTCGCTCACACCAGCCGGCCGGCCAGCCGCCACACGCCTGGGACGTGCTGCGTTGCCTCGCCCCCTCCATCTGGTATGGTATGAAGATGACTGTAAATTGAGGTGACTCATGAGATACTGCCAGTTCAGCACGGGATGGGTTTGGGTGGTCGCCGCCTACTGGCGGGCGAGCGTCGTCCAGCACGAGCCCGAGTCCGATGAGCGTTGGCGTGTTCACATCTACTGCGCGTTCCGGACACCGCCCTACTACGGCGGCTACGACAGCGCCCGCCTTCTCCACGCCGGTGGCGAGCCTTACAGCGCGCCGCTCGCAACCAGCATCCACCGAGCCGAGCGCTGGTACTGGCAGGCGGCCCTCGGAGGCCGACTGAGCTACGGGCCCAGCAATCCCCAGCCGGAGTTCGAACAGGCCAACGACATCCCCGCGATCAACGATCCGCTGACGCGGTCTAACGGAGTCGTTCCAGCTGTGCGCGGGTACCCGGAGCGAGACGACCGAACTGAGTTCCATTCGACGCCGCCGCTGGTGTGCGAGGGCCAGCAGACGGTCGCGAGTGTTGTCAGGGACCATGACACGCGAGAGTGGGGCATTTGGGTGGCGGGCGAGACGCCTGGATGGCTCAAGGCGGGCGGCGTTCCCTACCGGGCCCCCGCGACCGTGTGCTCGCACAGGGCGGAGCGCTGGTACTGGCAGACCGTCTACGGAGTGCGAATGCCTCACGGCGAGAACTTCCCACAACCCGGATGGGAACAGGACGACTGCTTGCCGGATCTGGACGACCGCCTACTGGATCGAGACGACGCAGCCCGACAGGGCCCTGTGGGGTTCTCTTCAAGCCTCGTCTAATCTTCCGATGCCTTAGCTGGTGAGTGGCCGGTTGTTATAGGAGGAGGTCGGTTACTAGGCCGGCGGCTACGGCCACTGCGAACACGTAGACGAAGAACGCGGCCACCAGGCGGCCCCGGGCCACCTTGGTGAGCAGGGCGAACTCGGGGATGTTGGCGCCCGCCCCGGCGATCACCAGGGCCACGATGGCACCCGAGCCGGCCCCGGCGGCGTGGAGGGCGTCGCCGATGGGCAGCAGCATCTCGGTGCCCAAGTACAGCGGAACGCCGGCCGCTGCGGCGGTGGGAAGGGCCAGCGGGTTGCCGGCGCCAGCGATGCCGACGACCGCATCGGCGGGGACCAGCAGGCTGATGGCCGCGCCGATGCCCACACCCAGGGCCATCAGCCAGGCCATGCTCCGCAGCAGGGCCAACGCCCGGCGCCAGGCCGCGGCAGACTCGTGGCGCCATCCGTCCCACGGCTCGGGCTCGGACGACGAGCAGGACAGGGGCCCCGGCGATGAGCAGGGCGCCAGCGGCGACGGCTGGGATTCGGCAGGTGCGGGTCCGCCCGAGGCGGGAGCGTGGACGAGGGCGGGAACCGGCTTCAGGTGCGGGCTGATGTCGGCGGCGTCGACGATCAGAGCCAGCAGGAACGCGGCCGTGAAGGCTGCGACCACATACAGGCCCGCGCCGGCCGGGCCGACGATCAGGGCCAGCACGCCCACCAGCACCGGATCGACCACCGGCGCCGCGAAGATGAACGCCGCGTAGCCCGCGGGCCGCACGCCGGCCTGGCGCATCCCGACCAGCACCGGGATGGCCGAGTACGTGCAGAACGGCGTCACGAAGCCCAGCGCGATGCCCTTGAGGGCGGCCCGGCGGGGAGGCCCGCCCATCCACCGCCGGATCGTCTCATCGCCCAGGCGGCGCTGCAGCAGCGTCACACCGAACGTCACCCCCAGCAGCAGCGCCACCATCTCCGCCACCAGCACCACCGTGCCGGTCAGCGACGTCATCGGGGATCGGACCCCATGATGCGGGCCGCTGCCTCCGGCAGCTCAGTCAGGCAGGCAGCGTTGACGGTGACCAGCGTCCGCGTGCCCTCGGTCCGCAGGAAGACGAACTGCTCGTCGGCCAGGATCCTCAGATGGTGCGACACCGTCGACTGGCCCACCCCGACGCGGTCCACGACCTCACCCACGGTCACCGGCCGGCCCGCCGTCGCCACTGCGTTCAGCACCCGCAGCCGGGTGCCGTCGGCCAGGCACCGGAACCAGCTCGCGTACTCGCCGGCCTCGCCAGGGCCGAGGGTCAGCCGATTCTCGGTCCCAGAAGCACTACCCATCGACCATCGACGATAATCGATTATTGGAGGGATGGCAACCTGACTGCTCGCCCAGGCAGACGACGTCGCTGACGGTCAGGTCTCGGGGGTGAACGCCACCGGCATACTCAGCAGTCCCGAGATGAGCGGCGACGGCTGGTGCACGACCTCGCCGGAGGGATGGATGTCGGGAATACGGCTGTAGATCTCCCGCAGGATCACCTGCAACTGGAGCCGGGCCAGGTTGGCGCCCAGGCAGTAGTGCTCGCCGAAGCCGAAAGCCAGCTGGGTGCGGGGCTGCTCGCGGGTGATGTCGAAGGTGTCGGGATCGTCGAAGGCCCGGGGGTCGCGCAGCGCAGCAGTGAAGTTGCAGACCACCTTGGTGCCCTCGCCCATCGGCTGGCCATCGATCTCCACGTCGGCGTTGGTGGTGCGGCGGATGCTGCGGATCGGGGCCCGGTACCTGAGGATCTCCTCCACCGCGCCCGGCATGTAGCGGTCGAGGTCCGACACCAGGAGATCGCGCTGGCCGGGCCACTGCGAGAAGATGCGGATGGCCTGCGCGGTGGCGGTGCGCACCGTCTCGTTGCCGCCGACCGCCATCAGCATCAGGAACCACCCCGTCTCCTCGTCGGTCGCGCCCTGCTGGTCGGCGTCGACACCCTCGAGGGTGCCGTTCACGTAGGCCGACAGGACGGTGCCGTCGGGGCGGCCCCGCTTCTCGCGGGCCGTCTCCTGGCCCAGCACGTGGATGTCGAGGGCGGCCTCCAGCGCCAGCCGGAGCCGCGTCTCGGGGTCGCGGTCATCCACCGCGCCGGTCATCCGGTTGGAGATCTCGAACAGTTGCTCGCCCCGTTCGGGGATCCCCAGGAGCTCAGCGATCACCCGCATCGGCATCGGGGCGGCGATGTCGTGGATGCCGTCGGCGGTCCCGATCGGGGCGATCCTGTCGATGACCTGTTTGGCGAGGGCCTCCACCCGGGGCCGGAGCTCCTCCACCCGCCGGGGCGTGAAGATGGCCGCGACGAGCCGGCGGTAGCGGCTGTGCTTGGGCGGATCCATGTTGAGCAGCATGTTCGACATGGCCTCCACCCGGTCCGGGGCGGGGTCCACCAGCATCACGGTGCCCCGCTGCGACGAGAACGTCGCCGGGTCGCGCAGAACCGACTTGACCTCCTCGTAGCGGTGCACGAACCATGCCCCGAAGACCTCGGGCTGCGACATGCTCGGATCGACCGTGCCCGGCTGCCAGCTGGTGGTGCCGGCCTCGCGGAGCGCGGCCAGGCGGGCGTGGGGGCACCCGTCGATGTAGCTGTCGCCGTCGAGGAGGGTGGGCTCGCTGGTCTCAGTCATCCGCGCCCTCAGTCTGGCAGAGCGACGACCCGGGCGGCACCCGGCCGCCGGCCGACTGTGTCGGGCGCTAAGCCAGGTCGAAGCGGTCCAGGTTCATGACCTTGTCCCAGGCGGCCACGAAGTCGGCCACGAACTGCTCGGAGGCGTCGTCGGAGCCGTACACCTCGGCGATGGCCCGCAGCTGGGAGTTCGAGCCGAACACCAGGTCCACCGCGGTGGCCGTCCAGCGGAGCTCGCCCGAGTCGCGGTCGCGGCCCTCGTAGACGTGCTCGGCCTCCGACACCTTCCATTCGGTGCCCATGTCGAGCAGGTTCACGAAGAAGTCGTTGGTCAGCGTCCCGGCCCGGTCGGTGAGCACGCCCAGCGACGACCCGCCCGAGTTGGCGCCCAGGGCCCGCATACCGCCGACCAGCACCGTCATCTCCGGCGCGGTCAGCGACAGCAGGCTGGCCCTGTCGACCAGCACCGTCTCGGGGCGGCGCTTGTCGCCGGCCCGCCAGTAGTTGCGGAACCCGTCGGCGGTCGGCTCCAGCACCGCGAAGGAGTCGACGTCGGTCTGCTCCAGCGAGGCGTCGGTGCGCCCCGGCGAGAACGGCACCGTCACGTCGACGCCGGCCCGGCGGGCGGCCTCCTCGACGGCCGCGCCGCCGCCCAGCACGATCAGGTCGGCCAGCGACACCCGCTTGCCGCCTGACTGCGAGTCGTTGAAGCCGGCCTGGACGCCCTCCAGCGCGGCCAGCACCTCGGCGAGGGAGGCGGGGTCGTTGGCCTCCCAGTCGGCCTGGGGGGTGAGCCGGACGCGGGCGCCGTTGGCTCCGCCGCGCATGTCGCTGTCGCGGAACGTCGAAGCCGAGGCCCAGGCCGCGGCCACCAGCTGCGACACCGACAGCCCGGAGTCGAGGATCCGGGACTTCAGCGCAGCAACGTCGCCGTCATCGATCAGCTCGTGGTCGACGGCCGGGACCGGGTCCTGCCAGATCAGCTCCTCGTCGGGGACCTCCGGGCCCAGGTAGCGCGCCACCGGCCCCATGTCGCGGTGCACCAGCTTGAACCACGCCCTCGCGAAGGCGTCGGCGAACTCGTCAGGATTCTCCAGGAACCGCCGCGAGATCGGCTCGTAGGCCGGGTCCATGCGCAGCGACAGGTCGGTGGTCAGCATCACCGGGGTGTGGCTCACCGACGGGTCGTGGGCGTCGGGCACGGTGCCGGCCCCGCCGCCGTCGACCGGGACCCACTGCCAGGCGCCCGCAGGGCTCTTGGTCAGCTCCCACTCGTAGGCGAACAGCGTCTCGAAGAACGAGTTGTCCCAGGCGGTCGGGGTGGGCGTCCACGCCCCCTCGAGGCCGCTGGTGATGGCGTCGCCGCCCACGCCGGTGCCGAACGTGCTGGTCCAGCCCAGGCCCTGCTCCTCCAGGCTGGCGCCCTCGGGCTCGGGTCCGACGTACTGGCCGCCGTCGGCTGCGCCGTGGGTCTTGCCGAAGGTGTGGCCCCCGGCGATCAGCGCCACCGTCTCGGTGTCGTCCATGGCCATGCGGGCGAACGTCTCGCGGATGTCGCGGACCGCGGCCAGGGGATCGGGCGTCCCGTTGGGTCCCTCGGGGTTCACGTAGATCAGGCCCATCTGGACCGCGCCCAGCGGATTGGCGAGTTCCCGGTCGCCGCTGTAGCGCTCGTCGTCGAGCCATCCCGTCTCGGGACCCCAGTAGATGTCCTCCTCGGGCTCCCACACGTCCACCCGGCCGCCGCCGAAGCCGAACGTCTCGAAGCCCATCGACTCCAGGGCCACGTTGCCGGCGAGGATCATCAGGTCGGCCCACGAGATCTTGCGGCCGTACTTCTGTTTCACCGGCCACAGCAGCCGCCGGGCCTTGTCGAGGTTGGCGTTGTCGGGCCAGCTGTTGAGCGGCGCGAAGCGGTGGGTGCCCGACCCGCCGCCGCCCCGGCCGTCGTGGATGCGGTAGGTGCCGGCGCTGTGCCAGGTCATCCGGATGATCAGCGGCCCGTAGTGGCCGTAGTCGGCCGGCCACCAGTCCTGCGAGGTGGTCAGCACGTCCGCGATGTCGGCCTTCACGGCGGCCAGGTCGAGGCTGTCGAACTCCGCGGCGTAGTCGAACGAGTCGCCCATCGGGTCGATCTTCGGCGAGTTCTTGTTCAGCGGCCGCAAGTTCAGCTGCTCGGGCCACCAGTTGTGGTTGGCCAGCGATCCCATCGCCGCGGGCGCCCCGTGCAGCACGGGGCATCCTCCGGCGGAAGCGGCCTGCTCGGCGGGGCTGGTGTCCTGGTTGGTCATCGGTGCTCCTTGGATGTTGGGGGGTTAGTGGTGTTGATCGAGTGGTTCCTGGCCGGACGCGGCGGCCGCTTTCCGGCAGGAGGGGCACAGGCCCCAGTAGATGACCTCGGCCTCGTCGATGGCGAAGCCGAAGTCGTCGACGACATCGAGGCACGGGCGGTACCCGGCTGCGCAGTCCACGTCGACCATGCGGCCGCAGTGGCGGCACACCAGATGGTGGTGGTTGTCGTCGACTCGGTCCTCGTAGCGGGCCGCCGACCGTGCCGGCTGGATGCGCCGGATCAGGCCCTTCTCCGACAGCACTCCCAGCGCGTCGAAGACCGCCTGGCGGGACACCGCCCCGATGTGGGCGCGCACATCGTTGACGAGGTCGTCGGCGGTGGCGTGGGGACGGGCCGACACGGCCCCCAGCACGGCCAGCCTCTGGGCGGTCACCTGGATGCCGTGCTCCCTGAGCATCTGCTCGGCGTGGTCGCTCACGCCGCCACTATACCACTGATTCTAGACTTTGTCCAGAATCAGTAGAAATCTAGATTCTGGATCGGGCCTGCCGGTCAGCGGCTCCCGAGGTCGTCGTCTATATGGGCGCGTATGATGTCGTCGTAGCTCCGGTCGGCCTCGAACCCGAGGCTGGCGGCGCGTGACGTGTCGAAGCGTTGGGGCCACCCGGCGACGATGCCGGCGACCGCGGGATCCGCCTCCTCGCGGATCAGGTCGGTCACGGCTGCTCCGGCCACCCGCCCGAGGGCCTCGATCTGCTCGCGGACCGTCACCGACACGCCCGGCATGGTGAGGTTGCGGCGCGGTCCCAGACGGGCGGTGTCCATCTCGGCGGCATGGACCAGGAACCGCACCGCGGCGCGGGGGCTGGCGTGGGGGTGGCGCACGTCACGGGACACCGGCAGATGTGCCTCCCGGCCGGCGAGCGGCTCGCGGATGATGCCCGAGAAGAAGCTGGAGGCGGCCGCGTTGGGCGAGCCCGGGCGGACGCTGATCGTCGGGAGCCGGATCCCGACACCGTCGAGGAACCCGCGGCGGCTGTAGTCGGCCAGCAGCGCCTCAGCGATCAGCTTCTGGGTGCCGTAGGAGGTGAGCGGCGTGGGATGGAAGTCGTCGGGGATGGGGTCGGGGAACGGCGCACCGAAGACCGCGATCGACGACGTGAAGACCACCCGGGCCGTGCCCGGCGCGAACCTCAGGGCGTCGAACAGCTGCCGGGTGCCGTCGACGTTCACTCGCATGCCCTTGTCGAAGTCGGCTTCCGCCTCGCCGGAGACCACCCCCGCGAGGTGGAACACCACATCGGGCCGCAGCGACACCAGCGCCTCGGCTGCGCCCGGCCGGGACAGATCGGCGGTGTGGGCGGTGCACACCGCCGCGTCGGCCGGCGCCTCCACGACGTCGACGAGATCCACAGCGTCGATCCGCTCGTCGAGAAGGCGGCCCCGTTCGACCAGCCGCTGGGTCAGCTTGCGGCCGATCATCCCCGCCGCGCCGGTGATGAGGACCCGCATCGGCGTCAGCCGCGACCTACGAAGGGCATGCCGTTGGCCATGACGGTCATGGTCAACACGTTGGTGCCGGCGGGAAGGCTGGCCATGTAGGCCACGGCCCGGCCGGCGTCGGCCGCATCGAAGGTGGCCTCGGGCTTGACGCTGCCGTCGGCCTGGACCACGCCTTCGGGCATCCGGGCGGTCATGTCGGTCCGGGCGTTGCCGATGTCAATCTGGCCGCAGGTGATGCCGAACGGCCGACCGTCGAGTGACAGCGACTTGGTCAGCCCGGTTATCGCGTGCTTGGTGGCGGTGTACGGGGCGCTGTTGGGCCGCGGCGTGTGGGCCGAGACCGACCCGTTGTTGATGATCCGCCCGCCGGCCGGCTCCTGTGCCTTCATCATCCCGAACGCCTGCCGGGCACACAGGAACGAGCCGCTGAGGTTGACGTTCACCACCCGCTGCCAGTCCTCGACATCGAGTTCGTCGACCGGGACCGCCGGCGCCACCGTGCCGGCATTGTTGAACAGCAGGTCGAGGCGGCCGCGATCGGCCCGAACCCTGTCGAACAGGGCGGCCACCGACGCCGGATCGCTCACATCGGCGGGAACCGCCGACCCGGAGCCGCCCAGACGCTCGCATTCCTCGACGGTGCCGGCCAACGGCTGCGCGCGCCGGCCCACCGCCACCACGTGCCAGCCGTCCCGTGCGAGGGCCAGCGCCGCGGCTCGACCAACGCCCGTTCCCGCGCCGGTCACCATCGCGATCCTGCGGTCCTGCATGGGCCGTATCCTCGCAGCGCGAGGGTCCCGCTGCCACAGCAGCCCGTCGCCCGTGCCCCCGCAGTCGGTCTCCTGTGCCACCTGCAGCCGGTCGCCCGTGCCACCTGCAGCCGGTCGCTCGTGCTGCCGGCAGGCAGGACCCGGAAGCGGGCGACCGCCGCCGGTCGCGGCGCAAGTGGCACGACCGCCGCCGGGTAGTGTGGCCCTGATGAGCACCTCTTCTGACCCGCCGGCACACGGTGGAGTCGACGCAGCCGGCTCCGCCGGGTTGCGGTCAGCGGCCTGGTTCGGCGCGGGGGGCGAACTCGACCTCACCGCGCTGTACCTAGAGCGCTACGTGAACTTCGGGCTGACCCGCGAGGAGCTCCAGTCCGACAAGCCGAAGATCGGGATCGCCCAGACCGGCTCGGACCTGTCGCCGTGCAACCGGCACCACCTGGAGCTGGCCAAGCGGGTGCGCGAGGGGATCCGTGAGGCCGGCGGGGTCGCCTTCGAGTTCGGGATGCACCCCATCCAGGAGACCGGCAAGCGGCCCACCGCCGCCCTGGACCGCAACCTCGCCTACCTCGGGCTCGTCGAGGTGCTGCACGGTTACCCGCTCGACGGGGTGGTGCTCACCATCGGCTGCGACAAGACCACCCCCGCGTGCCTGATGGCCGCGGCCACCGTGAACCTGCCCGCCATCGCGCTGTCGGTGGGCCCCATGCTCAACGGCTGGCACGAGGGCCGTCGCACCGGCTCGGGGACCATCGTGTGGGAGGCCCGCAAGCTCTACGCCGCCGGCAAGATCGACGAGGCCGGATTCGTCGACCTGGTGGCATCCTCCGCGCCCTCGGTGGGCTACTGCTCGACCATGGGCACCGCCACCACCATGAACTCCCTGGCCGAGGCGCTGGGAATGCAGCTTCCCGGATCGGCGGCCATACCGGCCCCGTACCGGGAGCGGGCCCAGATGGCGTACCGGACCGGCCTGCGGATCGTCGAGATGGTCCGCGAGGACCTGCGCCCCTCCGACATCATGACCCGCGAGGCCTTCGAGAACGCCATCGTGGTGAACTCCGCCATCGGCGGTTCGACCAACGCGCCTATCCACCTCAACGCCATCGCCGGGCACCTCGGCGTCCCCCTCGACAACGACGACTGGCAGAAGTTCGGCCTGGCGGTGCCGCTGCTGGTGAACCTCATGCCCGCGGGGGAGTACCTGGGCGAGGACTACCACCACGCCGGGGGAGTGCCCGCGGTGGTGGGCGAGCTGATGAGGGCCGGGCTGCTGCCCCACCCCGACGCGCCGACCGCCAACGGCCGCAGCATCGGCGAGAACTGCGCCGGAGCCCGTATCGCCGACGCCGACGTGATCCGCACTGTCGACGAGCCGCTGCTGCCCGACGCCGGTTTCGTGCACCTGTCGGGCAACCTGTTCGACAGCGCCATCATGAAGACCAGCGTCATCTCCGTGGACTTCCGCCAGCGCTACCTGTCGAATCCCGACGATCCCGACGCCTTCGAGGGACGGGCCGTCGTATTCGACGGTCCCGAGGACTACCGGGCCCGCATCGACGACCCCGACCTGGAGATAGACGAGGACTGCATGCTGATCGTGCGGGGCGCGGGGCCGGTGGGCTACCCGGGCGCGGCGGAGGTGGTCAACATGCAGCCCCCGGCCGCGCTGCTGGTTCGGGGCGTGGACTCCCTGCCGTGCATAGGCGACGGGCGCCAGTCGGGCACCTCCGGCTCGCCGTCGATCCTCAACGCCAGCCCCGAGGCAGCCGCCGGCGGGGGACTGGCGCTGCTGCGAACCGGGGACCGCATCCGCATCGACCTGCGCCGCGGGCGCGCCGACATCCTCGTCGAGGACGCCGAGCTCGAGCGGCGACGGGCCGAGCTCGAGGCCGGGGGCGGCTACCCGGTTCCGGAGTCCCACACCCCCTGGCAGGAGATCCAGCGCTCGATGGTCACCCAGATGGACGAGGGCATGGTCCTGCGTCCCGCGCTGAAGTACAGGGACACGGCTCGCACCCACGGGATCCCGCGTCACAACCACTAGCCCCGGCGTAGCGTGACTCGGTCATGACCCGGTCGGCGCGGGAGCGCTCACTGCTGCTCGACGTCCATCGCTGCGCGAGACGTTCAGTGGCTGACAAAGCGCCACAAGCGCTCGATAGTGCTGGGTTTCATTGGCGCTGAAGAAGGGCCGTATTCGGTATACAGCCTGTAATAGCACATCGCACAACTATTTCGAATCGATCCTGC
Source organism: Acidimicrobiia bacterium (assembly GCA_022820805.1). Classification (GTDB taxonomy): domain Bacteria; phylum Actinomycetota; class Acidimicrobiia; order Acidimicrobiales; family Aldehydirespiratoraceae; genus Aldehydirespirator. The sequence continues at coordinate 57,948 of JAJEEV010000033.1, read as the reverse complement.
AACCCCGGCAGAGCACCTGCTGCGGAATACCGCTGTGACATAGGGTTTTCCTGCTCATTCGCCTTGGATCACGCCCGCGTCCACAATAGTTGAAACCGTGGGTACAGCGTTCTATGTTTGCTCTAACCTACCAAGGGATAACCTGTGTCTATCAGGTTATGGAAGTCGAAGACCAGTGTGAAATGATCGACGCCGAGGTGTTCATGGATTTGTTGGGCAGAGTGACATTGGCACGGCGAATGCTGTGCTATTGTCGGATCCGTAGGGGAGGCCTGTGACCAGTACCGTGCCCTCGACACACCGTCTCGCAATGCCGGACGAGGCTCTCTCGGACCGGGCGGCACAGGCGGCGGACTCGCTCGAGCAGTTCCTGGAGCGCCATCCTGAGGCGTCCGCGGCATCGCTGTCGATGTTCCTCGGGGATGACGAGACCGCCATGGAGGTGCCCTTCGACGTCCTGCGGCTTCTCGCCCGCATGCTGGCGGAGACGGCGAGCGGCAACGCGGTGGCGGTCTCGCCGGTCAAGGCTGAGTTGACCACCCAGCAGGCGGCCGACCTGCTCAACGTGTCTCGGCCGTACCTCGTCAAGCTGCTCGACGAGCGCAGAATCCCGTTCCGTCGGGTCGGCAACCGGCGCAGGATCCTGCTGGCAGACGTGATGGCGTTCAAGGACGTCGACGAGTCCGAGCGCCGCGCTATCGCGGCCGAGCTGAGCGCCCAAGCGGAGCAACCGGACCAGGGCTGACCGCCCAGTCGCGCCGGGCGCGTGGCTGGCGACTACTCCGGCGTGACGTAGGCGGCCGTGAGCCCGCCGTCGACCAGCAGATTGGCGCCTGTCATGTATGAGGAGTCGTCGGACGCCAGGAACAGCGCGGCCGCGGCCATCTCGGTCGCCTCGCCGAAACGGCCCATGGGAACGTGCACCAGGCGGCGCTGGCGCTTCTCCTCGGTGTCCAGGTAGGCCATCAACAACTCGGTGCGCAACGGTCCCGGCGACAGGGCGTTGACGCGGATGTTCTCGCGGGCGTGTATCACGGCCAGCTCGCGGGTCAGGGACAGCACCGCTCCCTTCGACGCGGTGTAGGCGATCTGGGGTGTGGCCGCACCCACCGACGCCACGAATGAGGCGGTGTTGATGATGGACCCGCCGCCTGCTCGGCGCATCGCCGGTACCTGGTGCCGGCAGCCGTACAGAACACCCTTGAGGTTCACGGCCAGCGTCCTGTCGATGGTCTCGGTGGTGGTGGCGACGGCGTCGGCGTCGTCGGCGAGCATTATCCCGGCGTTGTTGAAGGCGATGTCGAGACGCCCGTAGGCCGTCTCGGCAGCCTCCACCGCCGCGGCGACGTCAGCGTCGTCGGAGACGTCGGCATGCACCGCGGTGGCCTCGCCCCCCGCTGCTCGGACGAGCTCGACTGTCTCTTCGTTGGCCTCCGCGATGTCGGCCGCGACGATCCGCGCCCCCTCCTCCGCGAAGCGCAGCGCGGTTGCCCGACCGATGCCGCCGGCGGTGCCGGTGATGAGCGCCACCCTGCCCTCGAGTCTCATGGCCGCTCCCTTCCGCTGAGCCACAGATTGCCCGCAGCTGAGGATGGCATATTCCCTCCCGGCCCGCCGGTGCGGCTGGCTCGTGGGAGTCAGCTGGTCAGCGAGCCGCCGTTGACGCCGATGGTCTGCGCGGTCACCCAGGCCGCCTCCTCGGATGCGAGCCACACACATGCCGCGGCGACGTCTGCGGGGCGGCCGGTGCGTCCCACCGGGACGGCTCGGGCGAAGCGCTCGGTCACCTCGCGGTTCTCGCGGTCGAACAGCCCCAGCGCCAGCGTGTTGGCGGTGACGCCGAAGCGGGCCACTTCCAGCGCCAGCGAGCGGGTGAAGGCCAACCCGCCGCCCTTGCCTGCGCTGTAGGGGGCCACACCGATACCGACGCCGCTGGTACCCGCCGCCGAGGAGATGGTGATGATGCGCCCCCAGCCCCGCTCGCACATGCCGTCGAGCACCGCGTGGCAGCAGTTCATGACGCCGTACAGGTTGACGTCGACAGCGGGCCGCCAGTCGGCCGGGTCGATGTCGCGGAACTGCTCCGCCTTCATGGCGGCCGGACCGGCCAGGCCGGCGTTGCATACGAGGATGTCGACCTCGCCGATCTCGCCCACCGCGTCGAGGACCCCGTCGAGGTCGGTCACGTCGAAGGCGGCCGGGAATGCGACATCGCCCGCCCGGCCGATCTCGGCTGCCACCGAGCGGGCCCGCTCATGGAAGTAGTCGTTCACCGCCACGCGGGCACCCTGGCTCGCGAGACCCCGGGCGATGCCGGCGCCGATGTTGCGTCCGGCCCCGGTCACCAGGGCTGTGCGCCCGCTCAGGTCGAACATCTCCGCCCCCTTCGCTTCGACAGTAGGAGATCTGCGGGCAGGAGTGTGCCAAGTGTCACGCCGGCGCGGGCTGATCCGGCACTCCTGCCGGCAGGTCGCGCCGGTAGCGTCGGCAGGTGCAGAGTCCGGTACGTCTCGTCTATCTACTGCGGCCCACCGTCAAGGCCGGCATCCTGCTTGCGGTCGGTTTCAGCGTGCTGGCCTTCGTGTCGACGCCGTTCCTGATGCCGGAGATCGCCGACCACTACGGCATCAGCCTCGGCACGGCGGCGTTGATCGGGGTGTTCCAGCTGGGCGGGTTCGTCATCGGCTCCTGGGGCGCGGGACGCTGGCTGCAGCCCCGCGATCCGGTGTTCGTGGGGTCGCTGGTGGCCGCATCGGCCGCCAACCTGGCCTCGGCCGCCCTTCCCGCCTTCGCGCTGCTGGTCCCGCTGCGCCTCGTCAACGGGGTGGCCCTCGGGTTGCTGGCCTGGTACGGCTGGGTCCAGGCCTTCGGCGACGAGCGCCGTATGGGCGACGTGGCCGTGGCCGGTCCGGTGGTGGGAGTGGTGGCCGCTCCGGTGGTCTCGGTGCTTCTGGAGGCAGGCGGGATGCGACTCGTGTTCGCCATGCTGGCCACGGTGTCACTGGTCCCGCTGGCGTTCGGCTATCGCAGCGAGGTGACGGAGCTCCCCAGGCAGCGGGCACGCCACCGGGCGGTGCCGGCAGCCCTGGTGCTGCTGGTCTGCCTGGGCCTGTTCACGCTGGGCGGATCGGCGGTGTTCATCTATGCGGTGGTGCTGGGAACCGGCGACCCTGGGCTGTCGGTGACGGCGGTCGCGGTGGGGTTCAGCCTCAACGCCGTCGTCGCCATCCCCGGGGCCCGGTTCAAGGTCGCCCGCAGCATCCCGAGCCCGTGGATGGCCGCCACCGCGGTCTGCGCGATCGTCGTCGCCACCACCGACTGGCCGTGGCTGTTCCTCGGCGCCCTCGTGGTGTGGGGCTTCTTCTTCTGGGCGGCGATACCGGGCGTGTTCGAGGTTCTGGCCAGCAGGTCGCGCTACCCCGAGGAACGGGTCGGCGACGCGCAGGCGCTCATGGCCGCGGGCCGCGCCGGCGGACCGCTGCTGGGCGGCCTGCTGATCGACGGCGCCGGAGCCACCGTGCTCGGTGTGGTCGGCAGCGGCCTGATGCTGGTGGCCGCAGCCGGAGTGTTCGCCACCAGGACCGTCGCCAAGCCCCTCGCCGAGCGCTGATCTACGCAAAAATTGCGCCTTCGGGTGACATACGCTGAAGACTGCGAAGATCCCCGCATGGGCCGGTCAGATCGCCGGCGTCAGGGGAGAAGGCGGATGCGGCCCGAGCCTTCGGTTACCTGGCCGATGACTGCGGCCTCGTGGCCCGAGTGTCGCAGTTCGGTCACTGCGGCCAGGCCGGCGTCGTGGCTGACCATGCCGAGCAGCAGCCCGCCCGATGTCTGGGCGTCGGCCAGCAGTGTCACGGCCAGATCGCTCACATCGCCGGTGTCGAGGTGCGGTGAGACCCAGTCCAGGTTGCGGGAAGTGCCGCCGGGCACCATCCCCAGAGCGGCCAGCTCCCGGGCCCCCTCGATGACCGGCACGTCCCCGGTCGAGATCTCCAGGTCGACGCCGGACTCCTGGGCCATGCGTAGCCCGTGGCCCAGCAGCCCGAATCCGGTCACGTCGGTGGCCGCCGTCGCGCCGTGGCGCATCGCGGCCCCAGCCGCCGCCTCGTTCGAGCGGGTCATCTCCTTGACAGCTCGATCCACCACACCCTCGCGGGCCTCACCGCGCTTGATCGCGGTCGAGATCACCCCGGTGCCCAGAGGCTTGGTCAGCACCAGTGCATTGCCCGGCCGCAGCCTGGTGTTCGTGAGCATCCGCGACGGGTTGACCTCACCCACCACAGCCATCCCGTACTTCGGCTCGGGATCGTCCACCGTGTGGCCGCCACCCACCACGAAGCCGCCGGCCCGGGACGCGTCCTCACCGCCGGCGAGCACCTCGGACAGCAGCTCGTTGGACAGCTCCTCGAAGTTCCAGGCCACGAGGTTCAGCGCCAGCAGGGGCCGCCCGCCCATGGCGTACACGTCCGAGACCGAGTTCGTGGCCGCGATACGGCCCCAGGTGCGGGCATCGTCCACCACCGGGGTGATGAAGTCGGCGGTCAGCACCAGCGCACGCCCGCGGCCGATCCGCCAGACGGCGGCGTCGTCGCCGGTGGCCAAGCCAACGAGAAGCTCGGGCGGGGGATCAGGGGTGAGGCCGCGCACAACTTGCGCGAGATCGCCGGGTGCGATCTTGCAGCCTCAACCGGCGCCGTGGCTGAACTCGGTGAGCCGTCGAGCCATCGCGATCACCCCCTTGCTGCGGACGGTTGCAGGAACATCCGCAGGATAGGCGGCCCGCCGCGAGGCGCCGGTGACGGCGGCGCCCGGGCCGGCCGAGCGGGAGGGGAGCGGCCGGTAGGGTGCAGCCGTGCTCGTCGACCGGAGGCTCCAGACCCGGGCCACGAAGCTGTTCGGGGTTTCTTACCCGATCGTGCAGACCGGCATGGGCTGGGTGGCCGGGCCGTCGCTGGTGACCGGCACCGCGGAGGCGGGCGGTCTCGGGATCCTGGCTTCGGCCACCATGACCATCGACGAGATGGACGCCGCGATGGCCGAGGTCCGGTCCCGCACCGACCGGCCCTTCGGGGTGAACCTGCGCCCCGACGCCGTCGATCTGACCGACCGGGCTGACCGGCTGATCGCAGCGGGCACCCGGGTGGCCAGCTTCGCCGGCCCGCCCCCGGCGGAGGTGGTGAGGCGCCTGCGAGACGGCGGGGTGCTGGTGATGCCCACCGTGGGCGCGCGGCGCCATGCCGCCAAGATGGCCGAGCTCGGTGTGGATGCGGTCCTGTGCCAGGGAGGCGAGGGCGGAGGCCACACCGGCTCGGTGCCGACGTCGCTGCTGCTGCCCCAGGTCGTCGACGAGGTGGACGTGCCAGTGATCGCGGCGGGCGGGTTCCACGACGGGCGGGGCCTGGCCGCGGCGCTGGCGTGGGGCGCGGACGGCGTCGCCATGGGCACCCGGTTCCTGCTCACCGCCGAGTCCAAGGTGCCCGACGCGGTGAAGTCGGTGTACCTGGGCACCCCGGTGACGGGCACCGTGGTGTCGAGCAGCATCGACGGCAAGCCCCAGCGGGTGATACGCACCGGCCTCGTCGACTCGCTGGAATCGGCCCGGCTCACCCGCCTGGTGAGGGCGGCCGTCAATGCCTGGCGCTTCCGGGGCCTGACCGGAATGTCGATGGCGGCCATGCTGCGCGAGGGGCTGGCGATGCGCCGCAGCCAGCGACTGACCTGGAGCCAGACAGCCATGGCCGCCAACGCCCCCATGCTCACCCGGGCCACCATGGTGGACGGCGACATCGACGCCGGCATCCTGCCCACCGGCCAGTGCGTGGGCGTGGTGGAGGACCTCCCGACGTGCGCCGAGCTGATCGAGCGCATCGTGGGCGAAGCCGTCGTCGCGCTGGACCGGCTCGCTCCCACCGAGCCCCGCTAGCTTCCGGTTCCATGTGCGGTCGCTACGTGTCGGCCACCCCGCCCGACGAGTTGGCCAAGTACTTCGGCGCCCTGCCCCCGCCGACCGAGCACACGCTGTCGCCCAACCACAACGTCGCCCCCACCCAGACCGTGTACGCGGTGCGCGAACGCGACGGCGCCCGCAACCTCGACACGCTGCATTGGGGGCTGGTCCCGTTCTGGGCCAAGGACCCCAAGATCGGCAACCGGATGATCAACGCCCGGGGCGAGACCGTCGCCCAGAAGAACGCCTTCCGGGTGCCCCTCAGCCGCCGCCGCTGCATCATCCCCGCCGACGGCTTCTACGAGTGGCAGCGCCTCGAGGGCTCCAAGCGCAAGCAGCCCATGTTCATCAGCCGTCCCGACGGCGAGCCGTTCGCGTTCGCGGGCCTGTGGGAGAAGTGGCGCGACGCCGACAACCTCGACGACGACGGCGAGCCCCTGGAGCTGCACTCGTGCACCATCATCACCTGCGAGGCCAACGAGGCCATGGCCGAGATCCATGACCGGATGCCGGTGGTGCTGCCGCCGGGAGCCTGGGACTTCTGGCTCGATCCCGCCAACAACGACTCCGAGGCCGTCGACGGCCTGCTGGTGCCGGCCCCCTCAGGACTGATCCGGATGCATCCGGTGTCCACCGAGGTCAACAACGCCCGCAACAACGGCTCGCACCTCATCGAGCAAGCCGCCCCGATCGAGACCGGAACCGGCTAGGACTCCGAGCCGGCCAGCTCCTCACGCAGCAGGCTCGCCACCGCGTCGAGGTCGTCGGGGTCGGGGCTGGTGTCGGCCTGGGTGAAGTCGAGGTGGGCCATCGTCGAGATCGGCACCACATGCACGTGGACGTGGGGAACCTCGAACCCCGCGATCATCAGGCCGACACGGTCAGGCGCCAGCCCCGCCGCCCGCTGGGCCGCGGCCACGCCGTGGGCGACCGCCATCAGATGAGCGACCGTCTCGGAGTCGAGGTCAACCCAGTGGTCGACCTCGGCGACAGGCACCACCAGCACGTGGCCGCGGTTGAGGGGCCGCACATCCATGAAGGCCACGCACACGTCGTCCCGCCACACGAAGCGGCCGGGAATCTCGCCGTTGATGATCCGGGTGAAGATTGAGGGCATCGGCTGATCGTAGGCTGAGAGGCCGAGCGGATGGAGAGCGACCCATGGGCAGGTACACGAGGCACCGAGCGAGGCCGTGGCCCGAGCGGCCCGTGAGCGAAGCGAACAAGAGCGGGAGCGACCCCAGTGACGCGCGACGGACTTGCACCTGCCGGTGCGGCCGCTGAGACTCATGGCATCGCCCACCAGCGGCGAGGATCGGATCCTCACCGTCCCCAACCTGATCTCGGCGGCCAGGCTGGCCTGCATCCCGTGGTTCCTGTGGCTGCTGTTCGGCGCGGAGGACCGCTGGGCGGCGGCCCTGCTGTGGGGCGCGCTGGGAGCCACCGACTGGGTCGACGGCTGGTGGGCCCGGAGGTTCAACTCAGTCAGCAACGTCGGCAAGCTGCTCGACCCCATCACTGATCGGGCGGTGCTGCTGGCCGGGGTGTTCGCGGTCGGGTTCGACGGGTCGGTTCCGTGGTGGCTGGTGGTGCTCACCCTCGCCCGGGAGGGCATCGTGGCCGTCGTGGGGCTGGTGCTGCTGTCGCTGGGGGCCAAGCCCATCGACGTCACCTGGTGGGGCAAGTGCGCCACCTTCGGGCTCTACTTCTGCTTCCCGCTGCTGCTGGCAGGCGCCTCCGACATCGCCATCGCGGAGGGATTCCGCGTGGCCGGATGGGTGTGCGCGGTGCCCTCGCTGGCCTACAGCTACCTCTCCGCAGTGCAGTACATACCGTTGGGGCGCGAGTCCCTGCGCCAGGGACGGGCCGAGCGAGAGGAGACGCCGTGACCACAGCCAGAGGATTCAGACCGGAGGCGTCCCCGTGAGCGTGCGCTGGGGAGTCTGGTTCGAGCCGACCCAGCCGGTGCGGCGGCTGGTCGAGTTGGCCCGCCTGGGAGAGTCGCTGGGCGCCGAGGCCTGCTACGTGGCCGACGAGGGAACCGAGCGGGACACCTACGTGGCGCTCACAGCCATCCTCGAATCGACCGGCCTGACCGTCGCGCCCGCCATCACCAACCCGTTCAGCCGCCACCCGGTGGCCACCGCGGCCGCCATAGCCACCCTGGCCGAACTGGCCCCTGGCCGGGTGATGCACGGCCTGGGGGTGGGCGGCAGCCGGGTGCTCAAGCCTCTCGGCATGGACCCCGAGCGTCCCTTCACCGCGCTGCGGGAGACGTTCGAGCTCAACCGGCGCCTGCTGGCCGGCGAGACGGTGGGGGAGGCGTCCCTGCCCTGGTTCCGGCCCGAGGCGCCGGTGCCCATCGCCGTGGCCGGCCGGGGACCGAGGGTCCAGCGGCTGGCGGCCGAGCGGTCGGACTGCGTGATCCTGTCGGCCGCGCCGCCTGGAGAGCTGCCCGCCTTCGCGGCCCGCATCCGGGCCGCGGGCTCCGCCGAGATCGCCTGGTCGGCCTATCTGGCGTACAACGCCACCGAGCGGCGCCGGGTGCTGCCTCACTTCTCGTACATGGCCGTCGACGCTCCCGCTGAGGTCCGGGCGGCCGACGGCCTCGACGACGAGACCACCGCCGAGGTTCGCCGCCTGATGCTGGCCGGCCGGATGGGCGACGCGGCCAAGCTGCTGCCCGATGCTCTGGTGGACCGCTACGGCCTGGCCGGCACGCCGGCGAAGATCTCGGCGCGGATCGGCGAGCTGAGGGACTGCTTCGACATCTTCATGCTGCCCATGAACGACGAGGCGACCGCGGCCGACCACATCCGGGCCGGCGCGGCGATCTTCGACGCCGCCTGATTCCCGCTCTTCGTTCGCTTCGCTCACAGGGCCGCTCGGGCCCTGACCCCCGCTCTTGGGGGTCCTAGGACTGGGGGATGGCGGAGTAGGCGGGGAAGTCGGGGTCGACGACGGAGTGGATGCCGAGTCCCATGGCGACCCGGTTCACGTAGTTGAGGTGAGCGCACTGGGCGTTGACATCGATGATGTCGAGGTCGTCGAAGCCCGCGGCCCGCAGAGCCTCCACGTCGCCTTCGGTGACCGAGCCTGGAGCGCGGGTGAGCTTGACCGCGTAGCGGACCACGGCCGCGTCGGCCGGTCCCAGCCCCAACGACTCGAAGCAGTCGGGATCGGCGGCCAGCTTGGCGATGGCCTCGCCGTCGAGGCCGGTCTGGCGCAGCTTGATGGTCACCTGGCTCATGCAGTGCACGGTGCCGTTGATGGCCGAGGTCACGAAGCTGATCAGGTTGCGCTGGTGGGCGGTCAGCCGGGACGGGCACTTCTCCGTGGCCGCATAGAGATCGAGGCGAGCGGCCACCAGCGCCGGGTGCAGCGACCCGGCCATGGTCATCTCCGTCGGCTCGCCGAGCGCCCTCGCCTGGCGGTCGTAGTGGGACCTGAGCTCGCCCTCGGCCTCCTCATATGGAATCGTGGAGATCCACATTCACCGCTCCTATCGCCGTGACGATCGTGAGGAATATGTCCGGGTTCCAGGGCCTAGGCCTGTCGCTGTCCAACGAGGATCCCGTCGCCGACACGCTAGCCGTGGTGGCCGCAGCCGAGGATCTCGGCTTCGACGAGGTGTCGCTGCCCGAGAGCCGGCTGTTCAACTCGGTAACGGCGGTGGCGGCCGCCGCGCTGCACTCCACCGAGCGCGTCACCGTGCGGATCGGTGTGGCCAATCCGGTGTTCCACCATCCGGTGCTGCTGGCACTGGAGGCGGCCACGCTGGCCGACATCGGGCCCGGGCGGCTGCGCTTCGGGCTGGGAGCAGCCGAATGGACGGTGAGACGCTTCGGCATGGACCCGCCCCGATGGCGGCCGCTCACCAACACGGTGGAAGCGGTACGGGCCGTGCGGTGCCTGACGTCCGGCGACGAGCTCGACTTCGTGCCGACCACGTTCTCGGTCGCACCGGGCCTCCGGTTGGACCGCCCACCGAAGCTGCCGGTGCCCGTGGACGTGGGCGCGGTCAGCCGGCGGATGATGGAGGTGTCGGGCGAGTTCGCCGACGGCGTCCAACTCGGTGCCATCACCAGCGTCGGCTACACCCGCTGGGCCCGGGAGCGACTAGCGGCCGGCGCGGCCCGGGCCGGCCGCAGCGTCGACGAGCTGCTGCTGAGCGCCAACGTGCTCACCAGCGTCGGCCCCGACCGCGCCGAGGCCCGCAACGCGGTCAAGGGGGTGCTTGCCTACTACCTGGCTCGGGTGGAGGGAGTGGTGGTGGACGAGGCCGGCGCCGACCCCGAGGCGGTGGCCGCGGTGCGGGCCGCGGTGGCCGAGGGCGGCGAGGAGGCCGGCGCGGCCGTGCTCAGCGACAGCCTGGTGGACGTGTTCGCGGTGGCGGGGACCCCCGACGATGTGATCGAGGGTCTCGGCCCCTTCGAGGAGGCCGGGCTCGACCTGCCGCTGGCCTGGTACACGTTCGGACCCGACCGCGACGAGGGCGTGCGCCTGCTCGCCGACCAGGTCCGTCCCGCAGTGGTCGCCACGTAGCGGGGCCGCCCCGCACCGCGCCGTACCGCAATCATTGCGATTTCTTGCAATAGGCGCCAAAACCTCCCAAGATTCCCGAGGGAGTGCGAGACTGGAGCCCATGAGAGCCACACCCCTGGTATCGACCGAGTGGCTGGCCGAGCACCTCGACGATCCCGGCGTCAGGGTCGTGGACTGCCGCTGGTACCTGCGCCCCTTCGACATGCGCAACGGCGACGACGAGTACGCCAAGGCCCACATCCCGGGCGCGGTCCACGCCCGCTGGGACACCGAGCTCGCCGACCCTGATCGCCCCGACCTGTGGATGCTGGCCGGCCCGGAGCGCTTCGCGGAGGCCATGGGGTCCCGCGGCATCGGCGACGACACCTTCGTGGTGGTCTACGACGACCAGCACGTGACGGTGGCGGCCCGTGTCTGGTGGGCGCTGCGGACCTACGGCCACACCGAGGTGGCCGTGCTCGACGGCGGGATCACCAAGTGGCAGGCCGAGGGCCGACCCACCACCAGCACCGTGCCCCGCCACCCGCGGGCCCACTTCACGCCCCGCTTCAATCCGGACCTCTACGTGACCCACCAGCAGATGCGGGCCGCGGTGGGCACACCGACCCGGCTGGTCGACGGGCGCATGGACGGCGCCCGCCAACAGGACGGCGGCGCCATCCCGGGCAGCATCGTGGCCCCCGGGATCACGTTCACCGGCGCCGACGGCACCTGGACCGAGCCCGAGGAGGCCCGCCGCCGTCTGGCCGAGGCCGGCGCCTGCTCGCCCGAGAGCACCATCGCCTACTGCCGCGGCGGGGTGGGCGCCTGCGGGACCGCGCTGGCCTACGCCATCGCCGGATACGACGACGTGGCCGTGTACGACGGATCCTGGACCGAGTGGATCACCGACCCCGACGCGCCCCGGGCCCTCGACAACCCGTGACTCCGGGCCCAGTCCCGCACGCAGCAGTGAGCCGAGACCAGCACCTGGAGCGACTAACCGGACGCGACCACGATGTGCTCGTCGTCGGCGGGGGGATCAACGGCGCGATATCCGCGCTGGCTCTGGCCCGCCACGGGGTGAGCGTGGCCCTGATCGAGTCCGAGGACTTCGGGTCGGGGGTCAGCCAGGAGTCGTCCAACCTCGTGTGGGGCGGCTTCAAGTACCTCCAGACCTACGAGCTCGGCCTGGTCGCGGGCCTGTGCCGGTCGCGCAACCTGCTGGCCCGCTCCTATGCCAGCCGGATCCAGGAGGTCCGGTTCCTGGCCGCGCTCGGCCCGACCTCGCCGTACTCGCCCGCGTACGCCGCTCTCGGCGCGCACGCCTACTGGGCGCTGGGACGGTTCGCGACCGGGCGGCCCCGGCGGCTGTCGGCCCGTGCGCTGGAGAGCGCCGAGCCCACCGTCGACTCCGAGGGGGTACGGGGCGCGGTCGAGTACTCCGACTACCTCCTCGTCGACAACGACTCCCGTTTCGTGCTCCAGCTGCTGCTCGACGCCGTCGACAACGGGGCCGTAGCGGTGTCGCGGCTGCGCCTCGACGGTGCCGAACGGGTCGGGGGCGGCTGGCGCGCCGAAGTCACCGACCGGCTGACCGGAACCAGCCACTCCGTCTCGGCCAGCGTGCTGGTGAACGCCGCCGGCCCCCGGGCCGCCGAGCTGGCCGCCCTCACGGGCGCCACGCTGCGCTCGGCTCTGTGCTTCTCCAAGGGAGCCCACATAGTCGTGCCCAGCGTGACGGAGACAGGCCGCATCCTCGCCTTCTTCGACGACGACCGGAGACTGTTCTACGTCATCCCCATGGGTCATCGCTCCCTGATCGGCACAACCGACACCCGAGTCGACGACGTCGAGACATCGGTCACCGACGACGACCGGGACTTCCTGCTCGAGCAGGCCAACGCCAGGCTGAGACTGCCGCGACCGCTGCGGGACGCCGACGTGATCGCCTCCCGGTGCGGGGTCCGCCCGCTGGTGGTCGGCGCGGGCGAGAGCACCGACCGCGACTGGACTGAGATGTCGCGCCGCCACGCGGTGGAGGCCGACGAGAACCGGGGGACGATCTCCATCCTCGGCGGCAAGCTCAGCGACTGCCTCAACGTGGGCGACGAAGTGGTCACGGCGGTGCGTGCCTGTGGCCTCAGCCCCACACGCCCGGAACGGCCGTGGTTCGGCGAGCCGCCCGAAGGCGTCCGGACCCGATTCCACCGCAGTGCGGCCCGGGCCGGGATCGACGAGTTGTCGGCTGCGAGGCTCTGGCGCCGCCACGGCCGCCGGGCCCTGGAAGTGGCCGACCTGGTGGAGGAGTCACCCGATCTCGGCCTGCCGCTCAGCGAGGTGGTGGACTGCTCGGCCGCGGAGGTGATGGTGATGGCCCGCCACGAGCACATCCTGACCATGGACGACTTCCTGCGCCGCCGCACGATGCTCGGGATGCTCGAGACCTCCGAGACGCTGGAGCGCGACCCGGGCGTGGAGCGAGCCTCGGGCCTGCTGTTCGGATCGGCCGCATGACCGTCGTGCTGGCCATCGACGCCGGCACCACCAGCGTGCGGACCATCGCGTTCGACGACACCGGCCGCATCATCGGCTCCGCCCAGCGGGAGTTCACCCAGCACTTCCCGACGCCGGGCCGGGTCGAGCATGACGCCGCCGAGATCTGGGACGCGGTCCAGGCGACACTGGGCGAGGTGGCCGGCGGCCTCGACGAGCCGCCCGCGTCCATCGGGGTCACCAACCAGCGCGAGACGGTGGTTGCATGGAGCCGGCGGAGCTCAGAGCCCCTCCATCGGGCCATCGTCTGGCAGGACCGCCGCACCGCAGCCCGCTGCGCCGAGCTCGAGGAGGCCGGGCATCTGCCCCTGGTGCGGGAGCGCACCGGCCTGGTGCTCGACCCGTACTTCTCGGGCTCGAAGCTGGAGTGGATGCTGCGCGAGGGCGGTGTGCCGGTCAGCGGTGACCTGGCGCTGGGAACCATCGACAGCTGGATCATCTGGAACCTCACCGGAGGCACGGTCCACGCGACAGACGCCACCAACGCCGGCCGGACCATGCTCTTCGACATCGGCTCGCTGCGCTGGGACCCCGACCTGTGCGCGATGTTCGGCGTGCCCGAAGGATCCCTCCCCGACGTGCGAGCCTCCAGCGGCAGCTTCGGCGCCACCGGCTCCGGCGCGGCCTGCGGCGCCGGGATACCCATCGCGGGCGTCGCCGGCGACCAGCACGCCGCCCTGTTCGGGCAGGCCGCCTTCTCGCCCGGCGACGCCAAGAACACCTACGGCACAGGATCGTTCGTGCTGATGAACGTCGGCCCGGATGTGCCGCCGCCGGCCGACGGGCTGCTGACCACCGTCGGCTGGCTCCTGGACACCCCGCAAGGCCCGGTGGCCACCTACGCGCTCGAGGGGGCGATCTTCGTCACCGGAGCCGCGGTGCAGTGGCTGCGTGACGGCCTCCAGATCATCGACGAGGCCCCCCAGCTCGAGGGCCTGGCCGCTCAGTGCGAGTCCACCGGCGGTGTGTACCTGGTGCCCGCGTTCGCCGGCCTCGGCAGCCCGCACTGGGACCCCTACGCGCGCGGCACGATCGTGGGCCTCACCCGGGGCACCGGCCGGCCCGAGATCGCCCGGGCCGTGGTGGAGGCCATGGCCTTCCAGACCCGCGACGTGGTGGAGGCCATGGTGGCCGCGACCGGCAGGCCGGTGCGCAACCTGCGGGTCGACGGGGGCGCCTGTGCGATGGACTCCATGCTCCAGCTCCAAGCCGACCAGTTGGGCGTGACCGTGCAGCGCCCCAAGCTCCAGGAGGCGACCGCTCTGGGGGCCGCCTACCTGGCCGGGCTCGCGACCGGCGTCTGGCCGTCGCTGGAGGCAGTCGCCGGGCATTGGGAGCTCGACTTCGAGGCCGCCCCCGGCGGGGACAGGACCTCCGCCGATAACGCCTACGCCGACTGGAAGCGGGCGGTCGAGCGCAGCAGGGAGTGGGCGGCGCCATGAGCCGGGTGGCGGTCGTCACGGGCGCAGCCGGAGCGATCGGATCCGCGGTGTGCCAGCGCCTCAGCGCCGCCGGCGACACGGTCGTCGGCATCGACACGACAGCCGACGCCGGGCACATCGCAGCCGAGATCCTGTCCTGCGACATCACCGACGAGGAGTCCGTGGTCTCGGCCTTCGACGCCATCAGGCGCCGGCACGGCGACCCGACCGTGCTGGTCAACAACGCGGGAGTCACCGGCGCCGGGGGAGTGGAGCAGGAGAGTCCCGACCAGTGGCGCCGCATCATCGACGTGAACCTGACCGGCGCCTACCTGTGCACGCGACAGGTCGTCGCCGGCATGAGAACGGCCGGCGGGGGCCGGATCGTCAACATCGCCTCCGTCAACGCCCGGTTCGGCGGCTCCGCCCTGTCGGGTCCCGCCTATGCGGCCAGCAAGGGCGGGCTGGTGACCCTCAGCCGCTTCCTGGCCCTGCACCACGCCGCCGACAACATCCTGGTGAACGCGGTCGCGCCCGGACCCCACGACACCCCGATGTGGCACGCGCTCGACCCCGAGCGGCGGGAGCGGATCCTGGCCACCGTCCCGGGCGACGCTCCGGGAGACCCCGACGATCTGGCCGCGATGGTGGCCTTCCTGTGCGGTCCGCACGCCGGCTACATCACCGGCGCCACCATCGACGTCAACGGCGGCCAGTGGATGGGGTAGCGGCCGCTTGACTCCGGGGTGCTCCGGTGCGGCCGGCTGCTCCGCCTAGCGTTGCCGCCGACTGTGCTGTGACACTTGTAGCGAGTCGATCTGCGGTCGCGGCGCCGCGGGAGGGAAGCACCAGTGGCGGACAGCCGGCCGACAATCAAGGACATCGCACGGGTGACGGGAGTCTCGGTGGCCACCGTCAGCCGCGCCCTGCGAGATCTGCCCTACGTGGCGCCGGAGACGCGTTCGAGAGTGGTCGAGGCTGCGGCGGAACTCCAGTACGAGGCCCATCCCCAGGCCTCCCGACTGGTGTCGGGCCGGACCTGGACCGTCGGCGTGGTGGCGCCGCAGTTCGGGACATGGTTCCCGTTCCGTGCCCTGGGCGGCATCAACTCTGTGTTCGCCAAGGCCGGCTACGACGTGCTCATCTCGATGATGAGCGCCCCCGGTGACCGGCGGCGCTTCCTGGAGGACGCGCGGTCCTTCTGCCGGCGGATCGACGGGATAGTCCTGATCGACACGTTCGTCGGCATCGAAGGGGACTCTGCCGACGCGTACTTCGATCGGCCGGCCGTGGCCATGGGGGAGGTGCTCGAGGGCGCCTCGTCGATCACCGTCGACAACCGCCTCGCGTCCCGGCGCGCCGTAGAGCACCTGATCGAGTTGGGGCATGGCCGCATCGGGCTGGTCACCGGGCCTCCCCTGCCCGATCTGCCCACACCGGTCCCCGAGCAGCGCCGCCTCGGCTACGAGGACGCCCTGGAGGCCGCGGGGCTGCCGGTCGACCCCGAGATAGTGGTCAGCGGCGGATGGAGCGCGGCCGGCGGCACCGCCGCGCTGGCCGCACTCCTCGACTGCTCCGACCGGCCCACCGCGGTGTTCTGCATGTCCGACGAGATGGCCTTCGGGGTGCTGCGCGCGGCCGCACGGCGGGGCCTGGCTGTTCCGGACGATCTCTCCGTGGTCGGCTTCGACGATCACGATCTGGCCGGCGCGCTCGGGCTCACGACCATGCGTCAGGCGGTGGACGAGATGGGGGTCCGGGCCGCGGAGACGGTGCTCGGGCTCATCGACGGCGATCCAGTCACCGATCTCACCTGGGATGTGCCGCTGATGGTGCGAGAGACCACAGCCAAGTTGGGTTGACTCTGCGGGGACCGCTCGCTAGCGTCCGAACTGTAAACGTTTGCATCCCAGGGAGGGAACAATGAAGAACCACTCGCGCCTATGGATGATCCTCGGCGCCCTGCTCGCCTTCGCCCTGGTGGCGACGGCCTGCGGCGACGACGATGAGCCGGCGGTCGTGGACACCAGTGCCGCCGACGCGGCCGCCGCCGAGGCAGCCGCCGCGCAGGCCGAAGCCGACGCTGCACAGGCACAGGCCGACGCGGCCGCCGCCGAGGCAGCCGCTGCTGAGGCCGCGGCTGCTGACGCGCAGGCCGAGGCCGACGCCGCCGCAGCCCGGGCCGCCGAGGCCGAGGAGGCCCTCGCGGCCGCCATGGCCGAGGGCGAGGGGGCAGTAGACCCCGAGGTCGTCGCCGAGCTCGAGGCCCAGATGGCCGAGGCTCAGGCTGAGGCCGACGCGGCCGCGGCCCGAGCGGCCGAGGCCGAGGCGGCCATGCAGGAGATGGAGATGAGCCTGGCCGGCAGCGTCGTCACCATCCTCGGTCCGGAGACCGGGTCCGAGGCCGAGGGCTTCCTGGCCGGTTTCGAGCCGCTGCGTGAGCGCACCGGGATCGTCGTCCGGTACTCGGGCACCCGCGACGCCACCACCGAGCTGAACCTGGCCGTGGAGGCCGGCGACCCGCCCGACATCGTCATAATCCCCCAGCCGGGCCGGATCAAGCAGTTCGGCGAGTCCGGCGACGCCGTGGCCCTGCCCCAGGCGATGCTCGACAACATCGGCGGCTCCTACGACCCGTTCTGGTTCGACCTGGCCTCCACCGGCGGCAACGTGTACGGCGTGCCCAACAAGGGCGACGTGAAGAGCCTGGTGTGGTACAGCCCGCAGGGCTTCGCCGACAACGGCTACGCGATCCCCCAGACCTGGGCCGAGCTAGAGGCGCTCATGGAGCAGATGAAGGGCAACGGCCACACCCCGTGGTGTGTGGGCATCGAGTCCGGTGCCGCCACCGGCTGGGCCTTCACCGACTGGATGGAGGACATGATGCTCCGCGTCCACGGGCCCGAGGTGTACGACCAGTGGGTCGCCCACGAGATCCCCTTCAACGATCCCAGGGTCGTCGAGGTGGCCGAGTTCGTAGGCAACATCTGGTTCACGGAAGGCAACGTGAGCGGCGGCCGGGACCTGATCTCCCAGCGCAGCTTCAGGGAGATGGCCGCGGCCCACCTCAACGGCGAGTGCATGATGCACCGCCAGGCCAACTTCGCGGGCGCCCACTACCTCGAGGCCGGCGCCTCGTCGCTCGGTCCCGACGGTGACGTGAACGTGTTCTACCTGCCGACCATCAGCGACGAGTTCGGCACCGTTGTGCTCGGAGCGGGAACCCACGCGGTGGCCTTCACCGACAAGCCGGAGACTCTGGTGGTGCTGGAGTACATCGGCACGGCCGAGTACGCCAACGCCCGCATCAGCGCCGACAAGGGCGGCTTCCTCTCGCCCAACCGCGACCATGACACGTCGCTGTACAGCTCGTCGTTCGATCAGGGTCTCGCCCAGATCCTGGTGAGCGCCAACCCGTTCCGCTTCGACGCCTCGGATCTGATGCCGGGCGAGGTCGGAGCAGGCGAGTTCTGGCGGTCCGGAACCGACTACGTGTCCGGTTCCAAGACTGCCGAGGAGTTCGCCGAGGACGTCGAGGACGCCTGGCCGTCCTGACGGCAATCTCCCCCAGCAGCTAGCTGTTCCAGCCACCGGGCGGGAGGCGCTCCGTGTGCCTCCCGCCCGGTGCTGCTGGAACTGACAGCATGGGGGCCATCACAATTCGCTCGCCTATCGCTCGGCCTCTAGGGGGACCGTGAGCCAGTTCCTGACCATGCTGGTGAGCGTCGCCGGCGCGCTGGCTGTGTCCGCGGTGCTCTTCGTGGGCGCCAACCGGGCCGTGGACAACATCGGGGTCCGCTGGCCGGTGTTCACGGGCAGCATCGGAGGGCTGGTCGGTCTCGCGGCGGGCGCGGTGGTCCAGCACAACGGCTGGCTCCCGCGGGGTCCCGCTCTGGGCGGGCCGCTCAAGGAGGGCTGGATCGTCCTGCTGGCGGGCGGCATCGTGGGGGCGGCGGTCGCCGCAGCCGGAGGCTGGCTGGCGACGCCCGCCCTGGACCGGCGGTCCCGCTGGGCGGACTCCCTGCGACCCTGGGTGTTCGTGGGCCCGGCGCTCCTGTTCGTGGGCGGCGGTCTGGTGCTCCCCGGTCTTCGCACCGCCTTCCTGTCGCTCAAGAACGGGTCGAGGGGGCGGGAGCCCGGCTTCACGCTCGACCACTACAAGGACATCTTCACCGACGACACCTTCTTCACCGTCGAGGGCTGGTCGTCCATCTTCACCGGGCGGCTGTTCATCGTCGGGCTGGCCGCGGCAGGCATCGCCGCGGCCGCGGCCTTGGCCAGCTCGGCTCGCATCGTCGGCGGGTCGGCGCGGGTGGCGGCCGCCGGGGGCATCTTCCGGGTGCTCAAGATCGCGTCGATCGTGCTGGTGGCGCTGGTCGCGGCGGCGTTCATCGAGTCGGTGGCGCGCGAGCCGAACCGCTCAGCGATCATGGACGTGCTCACGGTCGTGGTGTCGAGCCGGGTCACGCTCGGCATCACCGCGGCCGTCGCCGTGCTCGCCCTCACAGCCTGGGTGGTCGCCCGGGCCCGCGGCCGCGAGCTGGAGATGGACTGGGGATCGCCGACCGCGTCCTCGCTGGTGGTCGTGGCCTGCATCCTGCTGGTGTTCGGGGCGCTCTCGACCCTTCGGGGCGTGGTCTGGAACAACATCTGGTGGGTGGTCACCGTGGCCGGGCTGTCCACCGTTCTGGGGCTGCTGCTGGCCGTGCTGGCCGAGCGGTCCCGGGGGGAGCGGATCGGCAAGACCCTGATCTTCATGCCGATGGCCATCTCGATGGTCGGGGCCGCGGTGATCTGGGACTTCATGTACGAGGTGCAGCCCATGGGCAACCAGACCGGGCTGTTCAACGCCGTCCTCCAGGGCATCGGCTTCACCCCCCGCGGCTTCTTCATCAATGCCTCGATGATCCCCTGGAACAACTTCTGGATCATGTTCATCATGGTGTGGATCCAGACCGGCTTCGCCATGGTCGTGCTGTCGGCGGCCATCCGGGCCGTGCCCGAGGAGCTGACCGAGGCGGCCCAGGTGGACGGGGCCAGCGAGGCCCAGGTCTTCTGGCGGGTCGTGATACCCCAGATCCGGCCCACAATCATCGTGGTGGTCACCACCCTCATCGTGATCGTCACCAAGGTCTTCGACCTGGTCAAGGCCACCACCAACGGCGCCAACCGCACCAACGTGCTGGCCAACGAGATGTTCGACCAGCTCCGCGACCGCAACTTCACGTCCAGCAGCGCCTTCGCGGTGGTGCTGTTCGCCCTGGTGCTGCCGGTCATGGTCTACAACATCCGGCGGCTCCAGCGGGAGCTGGCATGACGCCGGTGCAGACCGCGACGATGCCCACCGGCCTGCGGCTGCGCCGGCTGGCCGCGGAGATCCCGACGTGGGTGATGTGGCTGATCGTCCTGCTGTGGACGATGCCCACCTTCGGGCTGTTCGTGTCGTCGTTCCGCAAGGTCCCAGACATCGAGACCTCGGGCTGGTGGACGGCCTGGAACGACCTCGACAACCTGACGCTGCAGAACTACCGCGACGTGTTCCGCGAGTCGGCCGCGCAGCCGTCGATGTGGGAGTTCGCGCTCAACTCGATCGCCATCGTCGTCCCGGCCACCATCATCCCGATCGCAGTGGCCGCCTTCGCGGCGTACGGGTTCGCCTGGATGGAGTTCCGCGGGCGCAACTGGCTCTTCATCGGGCTGGTGTCGATGATCGCCCTGCCCAACCAGATGGCGTTCGTGCCCCTGCTCCAGCTGTTCAACAACGGCGCCCGGTTCACCGTGCCCGGCCTCGACTGGACGCTGGTGCTGCTGCCCGACCTGGGGATCGGCAACACCGCGGCCGCGGTGTGGCTCACCCACACCGCGTTCGGCCTGCCCCTGGCCGTGCTGCTGCTGCACAATTTCATAGGCCAGCTGCCCGGCGACATTTTCGAGGCGGCCCGCATCGACGGCGCCAGCCACTTCACGATCTTCTGGCGCCTGGTGATGCCGCTGGCCCGGCCCGCGCTGGCCGCGTTCGCGGTGTTCCAGTTCCTGTGGACCTGGAACGACTACCTGATCGCCTCGGTGTTCCTCAACGAGAACGAGCCCATGACGGTAGCGCTGGTGAACCTGGTCGGGGAGCGAGGCCAGAACTTCCAGCTGCGCTTCGCGTCCGCGTTCGTGATCATGATTCTGCCGCTCATCGTCTTCTTCAGCCTCCAGCGGCACTTCGTGCGGGGCCTGCTGGCCGGCTCGGTCAAGGGATGACCGTCACATCACCTCGGCCAGCCGCACCGCCGAACCGGTGGCCAGCGACCGGCTCCCGGCGACGCCCATCGCCACCGACAGCAGGCCGGCCTGGAGGCTCGCCTCCGACGACGCCCTCCAGCCGTCGGGATCGAGAGTCCTGACCGCTTCGAGGAAGTGCTGGTGCTCGACGTAGCTGGAACCGTGGTGGAGCCCCTCGTAGGGGGCGGTGCTGGCCACCGTGACGCTCTCGACGTCGCCGATGCTGTGGACGCCCCGGCGTCCGATGCGCACGGTCCCGGAGGGGACGAGCGCCTCGACCTTGCCGTCGTCGCCGATCACCGCGAACTCCTGCTGATCGTGGGTGGCCTCGGCGAACATGCAGAGATCGAGCAGGCCGCGGGCACCGTCGTCGTAGTCGACGACCACGTAGGCGCTGTCGATGATGTCGGGAGTGCGGCCGCCGTAGGTCTCGTCGAGGTGGTTGACCATCTGGCTGCCCGAGGCGTAGACCCGCTCGGGGCTGCCTGCCATCACCTGGTTCATGAGATCGAAGAAGTGGCAGCACTTCTCCACGAGGGTGCCCCCGGTGTTGGCCCTGAAGCGGTTCCAGTTGTCCACCTTGTCCAGGAACGGGAACCGGTGCTCGCGCAGCGAGGCCATGCGCACCCGGCCCGCGGTGCCGGCCCCGACCTCAGAGATGAGGCGGGCGAACGGGGCCATGTAGCGGTATTCCAGCCCCACCCAGACCAGGCCGCGGTGCCCGTCGAGCGCTTCGAGGACCCTCTGGCAGTCTGCGACGGTGGTGCACAGCGGCTTCTCCACCAGGATGTGAAGGTCGGTGCCGAGCACATCGTCGAGCACCGCCGCGTGGGTCATGTTCGGCGTGGCGATCACCACCGTGTCGCAGAGGCCGCTGGCGATCAGGTCGCCGTCGTCGCTGAACCTTGCCGCCGCGGGCACCAGAGCGGCGGCCGCGTCGAGGGAGGCAGGGCTCGGATCGGCCACCGCAGTGACCCGGGCTCCCGGCAGGTGCTCGATGTTGGCGATGTGCTCGCGGCCCATCATCCCGGTGCCGATCACCCCGTAACGGAGCTCAGGAGCGCTCATCGGGCCTGTTCAGCGCAGCGGTCGGGGGCCCGGGGTGCCGGGGCGCTTCAACTCTCACAGATAGCGTGACCCGGTGGAACACGGACTCATAGATCCCAATCGTCGCCCGCTCGGAGCGGAATTCCAAGTGGGACCGCTGGGGGTGGGCTGCTGGCGGTTGCTGGCGCGGCCCGACGACGAGCTGAGGGCCGTGCTCGAGACCGGGCTGGACCTCGGCATGAACCTGGTCGACACCGCCGACATCTACGGGCTCGGCTGGGGCGGCAAGGCCTTCGGGGAGGCCGAGGAGAACCTCGGCCGCATCCTGTCCGGCGCGCCGCACCTGCGCGACCGGATGGTGCTGGCCACCAAGGGCGGCATCGTCCCCGGAGTCCCGTACGACTCGGGCCGCGACGCGATCACCGCGGCCTGCGAGGCGTCGCTGCGACGGCTCCAGACCGACGTCATAGACCTGTACCAGATCCACAGACCCGACATGCTCACGCACCCCGCCGAACTGGCCGAAGCGCTCAGCGCCCTGCGGACCGCGGGAAAGATCCGGGCGGTCGGGGTCTCGAACTTCACGCCCAGCCAGCACGAGGCTCTGGCCGCGCACCTGCCGTTCCCGCTGGCGACGACCCAGCCCGAGTACTCAGCAGCTCATCTGGCGCCCCTGCGCGACGGCACCTTCGACCTGTGCATGCGCGACGGCGTGCTGCCGCTCGCCTGGAGCCCGCTGGGCCGCGGCCGCCTGGCCGACGGCTCCGGGATCCGTCCCGAGCTGATCGCGGTGCTGGACCGCCTGGCCGAGCGCGAGAGCACCGACAGGGCCACGGTGGCCATCGCGTTCGTGCTGGCCCACCCGTCGAGTCCGGTGGCCCTGCTGGGCACCCAGCAACCGGCGCGGCTGGCTCAGCTGGCGGCCGCCACCGGAGTCCAGCTCGACCGCAACGACGTCTACGACGTGATCGAAGCCGCCGAGGGTGTCCGGCTGCCGTGACCGGTCGCATCAGATGACACCAGCAGACCCGGTGGAGGTCGCTTGGTTCGGCGCCCTGTGCGACGACGACTACCAGTACCTGGGCGTTCCGGACCCGGCCCTGGCCAGCAGCTGGGAGCACTGCCGCGACATCACCCTCGCCGCCGAGCGCAACGGCTTCGACAACATCCTGCTGCCCTCCGGGTACGCCCTCGGCATAGACGCCACCGCCTTCGCGGCCGGGATCGCACCCCTCACCGAGCGCATGCGACTGCTGCTGGCGGTGCGGATGGGGGAGCTGTGGCTGCCCCAGCTGGCCCGCCAGATCGCCACCGTCGACCGGATGCTCGACGGCCGGCTCACCGTGAACATCATCTCGAGCGACATGCCCGGCGAGACGCTGGAATCGGCTCCCCGCTACCGCCGCACCCTCGAGTGGATGCATGTGCTGCGCACGCTGCTCGACGGCGAGCCGGTGGACTTCCACGGCGAGTTCGTCGACCTGACCCTCGACCCGCCCCGGGCCACGACCGTGTCGGGCCGGTGCCCGATGTTCTACTTCGGAGGCTTCTCGGAGGCGGCCAAGGAGACCGCGGCCGAGGCCTGCGACGTGTTCCTCACCTGGCCCGACACCGTCTCGGGCGTGGCGGCCACGGTCGCCGACATGAAGTCCAGAGCGTCCCGCCGCGGCCGGAGGCTGCGCTTCGGCCTGCGCAGCCACATGGTCGTGCGGGAGACGTCGGCGGCGGCCAGAGCGGCCGCCGCGTCGCTGGTGAGCCGCCTCGACGACGAGGTCGGCGCCGCCATCCGGGGCCGGTCCCTCGACGCGGTCTCGGTCGGGGTGAGCAGGCAGGCCGAGCTCCGGCAACTCAGCGACGACGACGGCTACGTCGAGGCCAACCTGTGGACCGGCATCGGCCGGGCCCGCTCGGGTGCGGGCGCGGCCATCGTCGGAGACCCCGACGAGGTGGTCGCCAAGCTTCAGGAGTACCGCCGCGTCGGGATCGACGCGTTCATCCTGTCGGGGTACCCGCATCTCGACGAGTGCGACCTGGTCGGCCGTCACGTGCT
Organism: Acidimicrobiia bacterium; assembly: GCA_022820805.1. Taxonomy (GTDB): domain Bacteria; phylum Actinomycetota; class Acidimicrobiia; order Acidimicrobiales; family Aldehydirespiratoraceae; genus Aldehydirespirator. The sequence continues at coordinate 34,133 of JAJEEV010000033.1, read as the reverse complement.
GCCCCGTCTGGACCACGGCCAGCTCGCCCCGGCTGATCAGGCCTGAGCCGCCCACCGCTGCGTACATCGTTCAGGTTCACTAGAGTGCGCTCTCTGTAAACGTTTGCGGAGGATCTTGGGTTGACGACCTACACGACGGAGACACAGACCGGCAGCACCGGGCAGCCCGGGCCCTGGTGGCGCGGAGCCGTCGGCTACGAGGTCTACGTCCGCTCCTTCGCCGACTCCAGCGGCGACGGCTTGGGCGACCTGGCCGGAGTCACCAGCCGGCTGGAGTACCTGAGCTGGCTGGGCGTCGACGCGGTGTGGCTCACACCCTTCTACCCGTCGCCGGGCCACGACCACGGCTACGACGTCAGCGACTACTGCGCCGTCTCGCGCCGCCACGGAACGCTCGAGGACTTCGACACCCTCGTCAGCGAGGCCCACGGCCTGGGCCTGCGGGTCATGGTCGACATCGTTCCCAACCACACCTCGATCGAGCACCAGTGGTTCGCGAGCGCCCGCCGCGACCCCGGCGGACCCGATCGGGACCGCTTCCTGTGGGCCGACCCGGCTCCCGGCGGCGGGCCGCCCAACAACTGGCTCAGTCATTTCGGCGGGCCGGCCTGGACGCTCGACGAGGCGTCGGGCCAGTACTGGTGCCATCTGTTCCTGCCCGAGCAGCCCGACCTGAACTGGCGAAACCCCCGAGTCCGCGACGACTTCGACGCGATCCTGGAGTGGTGGATGGACCGGGGGGTCGACGGCTTCCGCGTCGACGTGGCCCACGGCCTCGTCAAGGATGTCCAGTTGCGCGACAACCCCCAGATCGCGCCGGTCGTGGCGGGCATGGACCCCTTCGACGCGTTCGATTCCTTCGAGCACCGCCACGACATGGACCAGTCCGAGAACGTGGAGATCTTCCGCCGCTGGAGCCAGGTCTGCGCGCCCCGCCGAGCGATGCTGCTCGGCGAGGTCAACGCCCCCTGGCCCGACCGGATGGCCCGCTACGTCCAGGCGGGCGCGCTCGATCAGGCCTTCTTCCTGCAATCGGCCTTCCTCGGCTGGGATCCGGAGACGCTGCTGACCATGGTGCGGGTCATGCACGACGCGGCGCCGCACGGGATCTCCTGGGTTCTTAGCAACCATGACCGCTCCCGGCCGGTCACCCGGTTCGGCGGGGGCGACGTCGGCGTTCGGCGGTCCCTGGCCGTCAGCACCCTGTTCCTGACGCTCGGGGGGACGCCGTTCCTGTACCAGGGCGAGGAGCTCGGCCTGCCCGACGGTGCGCTGCGGGCCGGGTTCCATGACCCGGTGTCGGTCAGGAACGCGGGCGCGACCCACGGCCGCGACGGATGCAGGACCCCGATGCCCTGGGACAGCAGCACCCACAACGGCTTCTCCGCCGGCGCGCCGTGGATCGACGCCGAATCCCGACCGCCGGAGCAGACGGTGGCCGGCCAGCGCGCCGATCCCGGCGCCCCGTTGCACCGCTACCGCGACCTGCTGGCCGTGCGCCGGCGGCACCCCGACACTTGGCGGGCGCCGCTGGAATGGATCGAGGCTTCCGATCCGCGGGTGGCCGCCCTGCGGCGAGGCACGATCGCGGTGGTGGCGAACCTGTCCGAGCGCACCACGAGCGTCCGCTTGGGCTCACCCGGATGGCAGGCCGCTTTCGCCAGCCAGCCGGGCTGCCGCCTCGACAGCCCGGCCAACGACACGGTCTCGGTCCCGGCCGAGACGACCGTCGTGCTGTCCAACGATGGCCCGCTCGCAGCCCCCGGTGTGGCCTGAGCCGGGAATGGCGCGCTAGGGGAGGAACTCGGAGGCTCCGACATCGAGGCAGTGCTGGAGGTGGCGGCGGATCATGGTCGCGAACATCTCGTCGCTGCGGGGGTCGGGGCTGGTGAAGGTGGCGCCCAGCACCGTGATGATGATCCCGTGCATGGCGGCGCGGCGGTACATGTCCCAGCATTCGGACTCGCCGAACTCGATCCCTGCCTCGTCGAACTGCCGGCGGCAGGCCGACACCAGGTCCCTCTCCCAGCGGCGACGGTCCTCGATGCCGACGCTGCCCCCGAGGAAGTAGGCGATGTCGGTCAGCGGGCTCGACTCGCTGACCGTCTGCCAGTCGACGGTGGTCGCGGTGCCGGCCCCGAACAGGATGTTCTCGCTGCGGAAGTCCCCGTGAACGAGCGTGGACTCCCCGTCGTAGCCGGTGATCGCCCGGGCGTGGTTGGCCGCATAGCGCTCTCCGAAGGCGAGACAGTCCCCGGCGAGCCCGACCCCCAGCCGGTCCACGAACCCGGGCCAGGCGTCGGCCAGCAGCAACTGCGCGAACTCGGCACCGTCGGGGCGGGTCACGCCCACCACATGGTCGAGGCCGGAGAGACTGCTGTCCCCGTAGAAGGCGGCGGCCAGCTTCACCGCCTCACGGAGCGCCGCGACGGTGTGCGCATGGGTCTCGCCCACCATCTGGACGCCCGGTTCGGCTGGGGCCATGTCCTCCAGCAGCAGCAGGAACGACTCACGGTCGGCGCCGAGCTCGCTGCCGTAGACGGCCGGGGTGCGCATCGAGGTCCGCGGCGCGAGCACCCGGTAGAACATCACCTCGTTGTAGTAGGCGCCGGCCGCTCCGGCCATCGTCCTGGCTCGGTCGTCGGACGCCGGGAACTTGGCGACCACCGTCGAGGGCGCCGTGCTCGGGGCGTCCTCGAGCGTCAGGAAGTAGCGGGCGTTGTCGCCGATCTTGCCCGTGCCGATCAACTCGAAGCGGGCCTCGGCGACCCGACCCCCGGCCAGGACGCCCGCGGCCCGCAGGTAATGGGTCAGTTCGGCCGGCCCGAGCGATTCCGGCGACGTCGGGAAGTCCATCGGGCGGCCGATCCGCCTCCGGTGCTCAGGGCCGGGCCCGGAACGCCATGCTGGGATTGTCGGGCAGCTCCGACAGGGGCTCGGCCACCTCGGCGACCGTCGGCCCGACCCCCACCGACGCCAGGTCGTCGAGATTGAGCTGGTACACCTCCGCGGCGGTCGCGCCGAGCAGCATCCGGAGGTCGCTCTCGGACCATTCGCAGAACACGTGCCGCAGCGAAGCCACCGAATCGGGGAACGTGCCCTCGCTGTGGGGGTAGTCGCTGCCCCACATGAACCGGTCGACTCCGAGCTGCCTGATCGCCTCGGCCTCGTCCCGGCCGGGGAAGCTGGCTCCCATGTAGCAGTTGGTCCTGAAGTAGCTGCTCGGCGGTCTGGGCAGCTGCGAGGCGTCCGCACCCATCTCCCCGACATTCCCGTCGCCGGTGAAGAGCCGCCAGTAGGCGTCCATCTTGGACAGCGCGGCGGGAACCCACCCGACGCGCTGCTCGGTCATCACGAAGCGGAGTCCACCGAAGCGCTCGAACACACCGCTCACGATGAGGTGCCACAGGCTGCGATTGGCGAAGAAGGGCACCTCCATCAACATCAGGAAGGCGCGGTTGGGGGAGTCCTGAAGATCGGGAATGCCGGCGCCGCCGTGCTGGGTCACTGCGAGCCCGGTGTCCTGGCAGGCGGCCCACAGCGGGTCGTAGTACTCGCTCCACAGCGGCGGCACTGCGGAGTCGGGCGGCACGGCGGGCACCAGCACGCCCTTGAGGCCGTGGGCGGCCGCCCATTCGACCTCGCCGACGGCCGCCTCGATGTCGTTGGGGAACACCTGAGCGAGTCCGGCCCGCCGGCCCGGGAGCTCCTGGCACCAGTCCACGAGCCAGCGGTTGTGGGCCTGCAGGCCCGCCCATCTGGCCTCGAACTCGGCTGCGGTCGCCGGCGGTCGAGCGACCAGCAGCGACGACGGGAAAAACGGCGGCACGGTGTTGGGGAAGACGACCTCGGCCGCCTGCCCGTCGGCCTCGAGGTCGCGCTGGCGCACCGCGGTGTCCCAGTTGCGGACCCGCTTCGAGTCCTGGAGATCGGCGAACGGGTTGATGTAGGCCTGCTTCCACTCGTCGAAGTCGGCGTGCAGGCTTGACGGCAGGTAGGGCCGGTAGTCGTCGATGTCCCCGCCCGCGTGGCAGTCCGCCGACACGATCGTGTAGCGGTCCCCGTTGGTGACTGCGTTCATCATCACCCCATCCTGGCAGCGGCGGGAAGAATCCCAACCGTCGTGCTATGCCCTGGCGGACCGAGACGCGGCTGGCGGCCGGCCCGGCTCAGTCCAGCTCCCTCTGATCCTCACGGTTCGGCTGGCGACCGGTTCGGAACGGGCACAGCGGCCCGGCCACCAGCACGATGCGATGCCAGTCGGTGGTGGTCTCGCGGGCCTGCGACCGCCACGTGACCACTCCGCTATCCCCACGTTGAGCGGCCTCGCCGGCGGCCCAGGCCGGCCAGCTGTCCAGCGCCCACAGCAGGATGGCCTCATCGTCGTCCCTCATCGCGGTCGTCCAGGCGCCGACGAGCCTCCACCCCAGCGGCGCGTACGCGGGCACCGCTGCCGTGCGGGCAAGCTCGAGGAGATCGGGCGCGGTGCCGGGCCGGCACTTCAGGATCTCGTGCGCGAACACGGTTGCCCGGACGCCCGCGGCGAGGGACTCCTCTATGGTCGGCATCCAGGGAGCGGGCAGCAGGATCCGGTCGAAGCCGCCCCGACGGAACTCGGCGGCCTTGTTCCACCACCGCTCCAGAGCAGGGTCCTGAAGCCCGGCCCCGACCGCCTCGCGGCCGAATGAGCGGGCCAGCCCGTCCAGGCCCTGCTCCTCCCAGATGTTGCACACCTGGGGCCAGGCGCCGGTGCTTCCCAGCACGGCCCAGATTCCGAAGAGCAGCTGGTTGCGGTCCTTCTGCGCGGCCGGACTCCAGTTGGCCGCCATGTGCTGCATGTAGTCGGCCCGGTGGGCCCCCCGGATGTCGATGAACTCGTGGATGTAGGCGCGCTCGTTGCCGCTCATGGCGCCCTCCGCGGGTCTGGAGGGAGGGCCTGGTCACCCGGAGCGCTCATGGCGCCTCCAGCGCGTGCCACATCGCCTTCTTCATGGCCCGGAGGCGGGCGGGGTCCTGTTCGGCGATGATCACGGCCAGCTCCCGGGCCCGGTCACGCAGTCCTGCGGCGTCCACGACCTCGGAGACGATCCCGATCTGTCGGGCCCGCTCGGCGCTGAGCCGCTCGTGCGAACCCATCAGCGCCATCCGTGAGACCGACTCCATCGGGACCTTCTTGAGCAGGCCGATGGTCTCGAACGCGGATGCCTGCCCGACCGAGACGTGGGGGTCCAGGAACGAGGCGCAGTCTGCCGCGATGACGATGTCGGCGTCGGCCACGAAATGCAGGCCGCCGCCCGCGCAGGTCCCGTTGACCGCCGCGATGACCGGTTTGGTGACACCGCAGTGCCATGACGTCATACGCAGCGCGAAGTCGCGTGTCCGGCGCGAGCTGGCCCGCAGCGCCTCCCGGTCGGTGGCGAGCTGCTTGACGTCCAGGCCGGTCTGGAAGGAGTGCCCGTTGCCGGTGTTGACGATGGCCTCGACCGACGGGTCGCGCTCCAGCCCGGCCCACGCCGCCTCGAGTTCGACGAACATGCGGGCGTCGATGGCGTTGCCCGCGTCGGGCCGGTCGAACACGAGCCATCCCACCGGAGCGTCGGTGCGCACCTCGAGCGTCTCGTAGCTCATGAGGCCGCGGTCTCCTGGAGCAGCTCCCACACGTTTCCCTCGGGGTCGGAGACCAGCGCGAAACAAGCGCCGGGACGGTGGTTGGTCACCTCGGTGATGACCGTCCCCCCACCGGCCCTGACTGCATCCACCTCGGCCGACGCGTCGGCCACATGGAGCGCGGCGTACGCCCAGCCCGCTCGGTCCGGCCACTCGCCGGCGCTCGGGCCTGCGCTGCGGTCTGCCGCGGGCTGGTAGAGCTTCAGCCGGGCCTCGCCCCGCCGCAGCCGGCGAACCTCGCCCTGGGGGAAGGTGAGCACCGCGTCGACCGAGAATCCCAGTGCCTCGCAGTAGAAGGCGGCCAGAGCGGCACCGTCGCCGGTCACGATCCCGGGCTCGATCCGGGCAGACGGGGTCATAACCGGGCGGCCAGCTCGGTGCGGAGCACCTTGCCAGTCTCGCTGCGAGGCAGCTGATCGACCCATTCGAAGCGCACCGGCACCTTGAACGCCACCAGATGGCGGCGGCAGACCGCTTCGAGATCCGAAGCGGTCTCACCGGTCACGAAGGCCACCGGCACCTCCCCCAGACGGTCGTCGGGCGCTCCGACCACGGCAGCCTCACGCACACCGGGCACGGCGACGAGCACCTCCTCGACCTCGTCGGGGAAGACTTTGTTGCCACCCCGGTTGATCAGGTCGCTGAGCCGCCCCTGGAGCCATACGAAGCCGTCGCCGTCGATGCGGGCCAGGTCCCCAGTCCGGACGAACCCGTCACCGGTGAGACGCTGCGGGGCGAGGTCGACCGCGGTGTTGGGCGGCTTGACCAGCAGCTCGCCGACCCCGTCATCGTCGGGGTCGTCAATACCGATCTCGACGCCGGGGTGAGGCCTGCCGATGGCGCCGATCTTGCCGGGATGCCTCCTGGCGTCGTCGGCGGTCCATCCGATGACCTCTCCCAGCTCGGCCTGGCCGTAGCCGTTCAGCACGGTCACCCCGAAGCGCTCGGCGAACCGGCGGGCCTGGAACGGCGACAGCGGTGCCGTGATCGAGCGCACATAGCGCAGCGGCTCCAGAGACTCGATCGACGCGTCATCGCTCAGCATCGCCATCGCGGTCGGCGGCAGCACGGTCGACCGGATCTGGTGACGCTGGATCAGCACCGCGAACGCGGTCGTGTCGAAGCCGTCCATCATCACCAGGGCAGCGCCGGCCCGGAGGCCGAAGAGGGCGTTGTAGATGCCCGCATTGAGCGCCATCGACACCGGGATGAGGTTCGGTGACGGAGACCTGCCGGGGCTCCCGGGCTTGGCCCGCAGGGGCTCCAGGACCCGGTCGATGAGCTCTATGTAGCCCTCGTGGGTGTGCACGACCGGCTTGGGACGCCCGGTCGTCCCGGAGGTCCACAGCACGAAGGCCGCGCCGGGCGCAGGGGTGACCTCGGACATCGCCCGGGTGATGCCGTCGATCACCGCCTGCGGCTGGCGGGGATTGACGGGCACGAAGACCGCGCCCGCCCGGAAGCACGCGAACATCGCGATCAGCGCCTCGACCCCGTCGGCTACCACCGGGACGAGCCGTCCTTGGAGGTCGCCGAACTCGGTGGCCCGGGTGTCGACCCTGGCCAGCACCTCGGCCTTGGTGGTGGACCCTTCGAGCGTATGGACCAGCGGATCGCCGTGAGGGAAGGGATGCTCGTCGAGCAGCTGCAGCAGGCTCATCGACCGGGGCGTCGCAGCTCGGTCACAGCGGCTGCCAGTCGGGGTCCCGCCGCTCGGCGAAGGCCGCCGGGCCCTCGGTCTGGTCGGGGTGGCCCCACATCGAGACCAGGTGGCGGGCTCCCTGCCTGCAGGCGTCGGTGAGGCCGGTCTCCAGCGCGCCCCACAGCGCCTTCTTGGTGGCGGCCATGGCCGCGGGGGAGTTCCTGGCCACGGTCTCGGCCAGTTCCTGGGCCCGCTCGCGGAGCCGTCCGGGCGGGTCGACGATCTCGGAGATCATTCCCAGCTCGTAGGCCCGCTCGGCCCCCATGCGCTCATACTTGCCCAGCAGGGCCATCCGCATGACCGCCTCGACCGGCATCTTCTTCATCAGGCCGATGGCCTCGATGGCCACCACCTGCCCCACCGAGGTGTGGGGGTCGAAGAACTGGGCGTCGCTGGCTGCGATGACGATGTCGGAATCGGCCACCCAGTGGAAGCCGCCCCCGCAGCAGATGCCGTTCACCGCGGTGATGACCGGCTTCCACACGCCCTGGTGCCAGGAGGTGAAGTGGACGTCGAAGTCCTCCATCGACCGGCGGTAGCGCTCCATGCCCACGCCGTCGGACGCGATCTCACCCATGTCCACGCCGGTCTGGAAGTCTCGGCCGTTGCCGGTGTGCACGATGACCCGCACCGCGGGGTCGCGGTCGAGCTCGGTCCAAGCCTCGGCGAACTCGTCGCGCATGGCGTTGTTCATCGCGTTGCGGACATCGGGCCGGTTGTTGATGAGCCATCCCACCGGACCGTGTCGCTCGACGACGAGGTGCTCGTAAGTCATCGCGGCGTGTCCTCCCAGCTGCAGCCATGGTACGGGTCGGGCTCGCGGGGCAGGCCCAGCACCTTCTCGCCGATCACGTTCTTGTTGACTTCGGTGGTGCCGCCCTCGATGGTGTTGGCCCGGCTGCGGAGCATCCCGGAGACCTCGTAGGGCAGCGCGTCGGACCACGTGCCGGCGGCCGGGTAGGCGGTGGCGGCCGGGCCGAGCATGTCGGTGGCCAGCATCTGGATGGCCTGGTTCAGCGTCGATTGGTGCACCTTGCCGATCGATGCCGCCGGGCCGGGCGTGCCTCCCGCCCTCACCGTGGCCCGAACCCGGTCGTTGGTCCATCCCCGGATGCGCTCCTCGCTGTACAGGCGCACGAGACGGTCGCGCATGACCGGCTCGACACCCCGCTGTCGGGCCATGCCGACCAGTCGCCGCACCCCGCCGCCGCCGATGCGGTCGACGCCGCCGGACCCCGCGCCGGCCACCATCTGGCGCTCGCCTGCGAGGGTCGCGGCGGCCACCCGCCAACCGTCGCCGGCGCGGCCGACCCGATGGAAGTCCGGCACCGGCACCCCGTCCAGCCACACCTCGTTGAAGTCGACCTCGCCGCCCATGTGCCTCAACTCGCGCACCTCCACACCCGGGCTGCGCAGATCGACCAGGAAATAGGTGATCCCCTTGCGCTTGGGCACCGCCGGGTCGCTGCGGGCAAGACAGATCGCGAACTCCGAGCGGTGGGCCCAGGTGCTCCACACCTTCTGACCGGTGAGCAGCCACTCGTCGCCGTCGCGCACCGCCCGCATCGCCAGCGAGGCGAGATCGGAGCCGGCTCCCGGCTCGCTGAACATCTGGCACCACCGCTCGGTGTTGGCCACCATGGGCGGCAGGAACCGGAGGCGCTGCTCCTCGGTGCCGTGGGCGAACAGCGCGGGGGCGGTGTTGTGCAGCCCCAGGGGGTTGAGACGTCCGAGGTTGTACGGCGCCAGCCGGTCCTCGGCCAGGCGGGCCTGCCGGGGCGAGAGGTCGAGGCCGCCGTAGGCGACCGGCCAGGTCGCGACGACCAGCCCGGATGCCGCGAACACCGGGTACCAGGCCGCATACTCCTCGCGGCTTCGAACCCGCCGGATCGCCCGGTGACCGTCGACCGCGGCCTCGCGCCACACTTCCGGCACCGCACTCTCAACCCACTCGTCGACCGCCGCGGCCAACTCGGAGTCTCCGGTGTCGGGGCCGATCGCCAGTCGGCCGGCTGTGTCCACTCTGTTGCCCCCGGAGCGTGTCTGCCTTCGAATCGGCGTTGCGCGGGGTCCTAAGCTACCGGAGCTCCATGCCGGCTGAATCCGGGCCAGTGCCCGAGGCCGGCCGGCCCGCGTGCCTGTGCGCTCGGCCTCTAGCTCCGGATGGCCAGGCCCGTCTCGAGGTCGAAGAAGTGGGCGTTGCCCACGGTGACGGCCACGTCGATGGCATCGCCGGCGCGCACGCCGGTCGAGGGGTTGAACCGGGCGTGGACCCTCGTGGAGGAGCCCTCAGCCGCGCTGATCTCCTCGTCGCTCAGCTCGAGCGCCTCCTGGGAGATGATCGGCTTGGCGTCCACATCGAAGTAGGCGATGATCTCGAAGCCGAGCGCCTCCGTGTGCTGCACCGTGGCGCGGAGCCGCTGGTCAGCGGGATGATCTGAGCTGATGGCGGCGTCCTCGAGGTCCTTGGGGCGAAGCCCCACGGCGACCTTCCGGCCGAGGTAGCCCTCCAGCGCCGGCCGGCGCGCCAGAACCTCGTCGGGCACCGCCAGCGACTGGCTGCCCAGCGTCATCTTCAGGCCCCCGCCGTTGCGGGACACCAGCCCTTCCATGATGTTCATGGAAGGTGACCCGATGAAGGCGGCCACGAAGATGTTGTCGGGCTCGTTGAAGAGCGTCATCGGCGTGTCGACCTGCTGCAGCACGCCCTGGCTGATCACCGCGACCCGGTCGGCCATGGTCATCGCCTCCACCTGGTCGTGGGTGACGTAGAACGTGGTGACGCCGACCTCTCGCTGAAGATCGGTGATCTCGGCCCGCATCTGCACCCTCAGCTTGGCGTCGAGATTCGAGAGGGGCTCGTCGAGCAGGAACACTCTCGGCCGGCGCACGATGGCGCGTCCCATGGCGACGCGCTGGCGCTGGCCGCCGGAGAGCTGGGCGGGGCGCTTGTCGAGCTGGCTCTCCAACTCGAGGATGCGGGCCGCCTCAGTGACCCGCTCCTTGATCTCGGCCTTGGGGCGCCGGGCCAGCTTGAGTGAGAACGCGATGTTGTCGAACACGCTCATGTGCGGGTAGAGGGCGTAGTTCTGGAAGACCATGGCGATGTCGCGGTCCTTGGGGGGCAGGTCGTTCACCACCCGGTCGCCGATGGTGAGCGTTCCCGAGGTGATGTCCTCGAGTCCGGCGATCATCCGCAGGGTGGTCGACTTGCCGCAGCCCGACGGTCCCACCATCACCAGGAACTCGGCCTCGTTGATCTCGAGGTTCAGGTCGGTCACGGCCCTGAAGCCGTTGTCGTACTCCTTGTTGACGCTCTCCAGCGCGACATCCGCCATCGAACCCTCTCCGCGATAATCGAAAACGTTTACAGCGGCACAGTAGCACCGCAGCGCTTCGATGATAGGGGGCGAATCGCACCCTGAATGGCGCCGATGCGCCCCGACCGGCTCTTGCCTGCCCGCGTGGTCCCCAAGCCCACAGTCGCGAGTTCGTCTGTGCGATGGGGTAGCTTCGAGTCATGAGCATTCCCGATCATCTTCGCTACTCGAGCGATCACGAGTGGGCTCTCACCGAGGGCGAGGTCGTCCGTATCGGCATCACCGACTACGCCCAGGACGCGCTCGGCGATGTCGTCTACGTGGAGCTGCCGCAAGTAGGCGACCGCGTCGAGCAGGGTGAGGCGTTCGGAGAGGTCGAGTCGACCAAGTCCGTGTCGGAGTTGTTCGCCCCGGTGAGCGGGGTGGTGGCCGACGTGAACGACGAGTTGGCCGGCGCGCCCCAGCGGCTCAACGAGGACCCGTACGGCGACGGCTGGATCTGCACGGTCACCTTCGATGACGCCGCCCAACTCGACAGCCTGCTCGACGCGGACGGCTACAGGGACCTCATAGCGGGGTAGGGAAGTGGCGTCGGCGCCGTGCCCGGAGTGCGGTCACAGCAACCGCCGCCGAGCAGAGACCTGCGCTTCCTGCGGTGAGCGGCTGGTGCCTGCGGACGCCACCACGGAGCACCGTGTGATCGAGCTCGACGCCTCTCCCGGCACCGTCCACGTGGACCGGTCCGCGTTCGGGCGCCACCAGGGTCTGTTCGTCGTGAACCAGGGGGCCAAGGCGGGTGCCCGCTATGCGCTCGACTCCGACGTGGTGTCGCTCGGTCGGGATCCCTCCAGCGACATCTTTTTCGACGATGTCACCGTGTCGCGCCGGCACGCCGAGGTGGAGCGCGACGGTGCCCGGTACTCGATCCGCGACGTGGGCTCCCTAAACGGCACCTACGTCAACCGCAAGCTCGTGGAGCGCGGCGAACTCAGCGAGGGAGACGAGGTGCAGGTCGGGAAGTTCAAGCTCGTCTTCGTGCACGGGACGTCGCCACAGTGAGCCGCGGGCACCGCTCCATCGGCGAGGTGCTGTCGCTGTTGGCGACGGAGCATCCCGACCTGACGATCTCAAAGATCCGCTTCCTGGAGAGCCAGGGCCTGATCTCGGTGCAGCGGACCCCGTCGGGCTACCGGAAGTTCTTCGAACCCGACATCGAGAGGCTCAACTGGATCCTGGTCCAGCAACGAGACCACTTCCTGCCCCTCAAGGAGATCAAGCGCCGCCTGGCCGCGGGGGAGGTGCCGCCGTCCGCGTTGCGGAGCGCAGCTACCGGTAGCGACGGCCCGCCCGGGACGCCGTCGCTGTTCGCGTCCCGCCACGACGACGACGCCGACGATGACTCGGAGCCGGCCGCCGGCGCGGCGGAGCCCGACGGGAGTTCCGTGAGCCTCACGGCCGAGGAGCTGGCGCAGGCCGCCGGTACCGATCCCGGCCACATCGCCGAACTCCAGCGCCTCGGCATCATCGCCCCTGTGAGCGGCTCCCCCGGCAGCACCGAGGCCTCGTTCGACGACGAGGCGCTGCTCGCGGTGAGGACGGTCGCAGCGCTGGCGGAGCACGGCATACCGGCGCGGAACCTGCGAATGTTCAAGGTCGCCGCCGACCGGGAGGCCGGCGTCTACGAGCAGGTGCTGGGACCGCTCATGGCGCGCCGCGACAGGGCGCGGCTGCACTCTGAACTCACCCAGATCGTGGAGCTCACCGAGTCCCTGCATCGCCTGCTGCTGCGGCGCCTGCTGCGGCCGCATCTGGACTGAGAGCCGTGCCGTCCCAGACAGCGGGACCTCTGGAGCCGCGCGTACTGCTCGCCGCAGAGGAGATCGACGCCACCGTGGCCCGACTGGCTGCGCAGATGTCGGCCCGCTACCGCGACGGCGTGGTGCTGATCGGCGTGCTGAGAGGCAGCGTTCCGTTCCTCGCAGACCTGGTTCGGGCCATGACCGTTCCTGTGAGCGTGGACTTCATGGCCATCACCCCCTACACGCCGGACTCGGGCCGGGTTCGCCTGCTCAAGGACCTCGACCTCGACATCGCCGGCCGTGACGCGGTGATCGTCGAGGACATCGTCGACACCGGTCTGAGCACCGCGTTCCTGCGGTCGCAGCTGGCGCGTCGCAATCCCAGGTCGGTGGCGGTCTGCACCCTGCTGGACCGGCGAGTCCGCCGGGTGGTGCCCGTAGAGATCGACTTCGCGGGCTTGGAGGTCTCCGACACCTTCGTCATCGGTTACGGCCTCGACCACGAGGGCCGCTACCGCAACCTCCGGTTGATCGCCGCCGCGGATGTGGAATTGCTGGCCGCTGACCCGGACGTGTACGTTCCGGTCTTCTACGGACAGAAGGCTTGACATCGATCCTCGATGTTGCCGAAAGAGTAGGATGCCGGCGTGCAGCAGATGGAACTGCTTGGAGTGCGGGTGGAGTTGCCGTCCAATGCGCCGATCGTGCTGCTGCGGGAGATGTCGGACGCAGCCCGGCTGCTGCCGATATTCATCGGAGCGCCCGAGGCGACCGCCATCGCCATAGCCCTCGACGGCGTCACCACTCCCCGGCCAATGACCCACGACCTGCTGCGCGACGTGCTCGAGGAGCTGTCCGCGGACGTGGAGCGGGTGGTGGTCACCGAACTGCGGGAGAAGACCTTCTTCGCCGAGCTGCACCTGCTGCGCGACGGCAGCCGCTTCGTGCTCTCGAGCCGGCCGTCGGACGCGATCGCCCTGGCGGCCCGAACCGGCACACCGATCTTCGCTGAGGAGGCGGTGATCGAGGAGGCGGGCTACACCGCTGACGGCGGCGCGGTGGCCGACCAGCCGCCGCCCGAGGAGGTCGTCGAGCAGTTCAAGGAGTTCATCGACTCGGTCTCTCCCGAGGACTTCGGCAACCAGTAGCCGGCCCGGCCCGCGGCTCCGAAGCGGCTGCGCAGAGGCCCATCGAGCATCGGTGTTTGACTCGCGCCGCGGTTCACCGTAGAGTTTCCACAGGTGACAGCATCGTAATTCCGATGCTGTCATTGCGTTCGAGGCCCGGCACGGGTCCCAGCGACAGGCAAGGGAGCAGCTCATGGACCGAGACATGGCGCACGTTCAGGGATACAGCGCGAGGCTCACCGCCGACGTTGTCGACATCACCTACCGGCAGCTCGACTACTGGGCCCGCACCGACCTGATCACTCCATCCCTCGTCGAGGCCGCCGGCAGCGGCAGCCGCCGCAAGTACAGCTACGACGACCTGGTCCGGCTCAAGGTGATCAAGCGGCTGCTCGACAACGGGATCAAGCTCGAGAAGGTCAGGGCCATCTTCGACTACATCCGCAACGAGCTCGGAGAGGACATCTCCTCCGCGAACCTGGTGATCGACGGGGCCAACGCGGCCATCGTTCGCAGCCAGGACGACATCATCGACGCGCTCCAGCGGGGCCAGGGCGTGCTCCCGCTGTCGAACATCGGGCGCGAGGTGGATGCGGCCATCGTGGAACTCCACCCCGTCGCCGTCGACGAGACCGACGAGGACGAAGAAGGCGAGGCCCAGGCCGCGATGGGCGACTCCTGAGAGGCCGAGCGGGTAGGGAGCAACACATGCGGATACACGCGAGGCAGCGAGCGAGGCCGTGGCCCGAGCGGCCCGTGAGCGCAGCGAACAAGAGCGGGAGTGGCAACGTTGCGACGCAACCGATGTCCACCGCGCGGCGCGCTCACTGAGGGCCTCGAGTGCAGTTTGCCCACCCCTCCGAGCAGGCCTTCGCCAGCCTGCTCGACTCCTACGGGATCCGCTGGGAGTACGAGCCGCGGATGTTCGTGCTCGAGCGGGACGCGAGCGGGAACACCGCCTGCGGCTTCACACCCGACTTCTACCTGCCCGACTTCGACATGTACGTGGAGCTCACCACGCTGCGGCAGCGGCTGGTCAACCGCAAGAAGCAGAAGCTGCGCCTGCTCGCCAAGAGCTACCCGGACGTGCAGGTGAAGTTCCTGAACCGCAGCGACATGGAGTGGATCGGCCGCAAGTACGGGCTTCCTGTCGCCGCCTGAGCTAGACCTTCGTCATGAACGAACTGCGGCGCTCCCCACTGCATGACGTACACGCGCGATCAGGGGCCAAGCTGGTGCCCTTCGGGGGCTGGGAGATGCCCCTCCAGTACGAGACCGGCACCGTGGCCGAGCACATGGCCTGCCGCTCGGGGGCGGCCCTCTTCGACGTGTCCCACCTCGGGACGGTGCGAGTGCAGGGCGCCGGCGCTCATCGGGCTCTGCAATGGGCATTGACCAACGACTTGGACCGGGTCGGCGTCGGGTCCGCCCAGTACACGCACCTGCTCGACGCCTCCGACGCATCGGTTCTCGACGACATCATCGTGTGGTGGATCGGCGACGACCGCTTCGACGTGATGCCCAACGCCTCCAACACCGACCGGGTCGTCGGCGCGTTGAGGGAGGGGGCGGGCGACCTGGAGATCGCGGATGTGACCACGCAGAGAGCAGTGATCGCGGTACAGGGGCCGGCCGCCCGCGACCGGATCGCGGCCGCGGGCGGCGACGAGGTCGCCGCGGTGGAGCGGTTCAAGGTGGCGGCGTGCCGCTTCGGCGAGATCCCGGTAACGGTGGCCGGCACCGGCTACACCGGAGAGGACGGCGTCGAGATGGCTGTCGGCGTCGACGACGCCGGCACCGTGTGGCAGCGCCTGGTGGACGCCGGAGTCTCGCCGGCCGGTCTGGGGGCACGAGACACCTTGCGGCTGGAGGCCGGGTTGCCCCTCCACGGCCACGAACTCGGTCCCGGCATCACCCCGCTCCAGGCCGGTCTGGGTTGGGTCGTCCGCTGGGACAAGGGCGACTTCCGGGGCCGGGCCGCGCTGGAGGCCGAGCGTGAGGCCGGCCCGCACCGGCGGCTGCGGGGTCTGCTGGCCGACAAGGGCCGCCCACCTCGTGACGGCTGTGCCGTCCGGCGGGGCGACGACACCGTCGGAGTGGTGACCAGCGGCAACTTCTCGCCGATCCTGGGCCAGGGCATCGCGCTGGCGTTCCTCGCTCCCGATGTCGCTCTCGGCGACGACGTGATCATCGACGTGCGGGGCCGGGACCTGCCTGCGACGGTGGTCAAGCCTCCCTTCCACCGCTGACTCCCTGACTCGCTGACTCCGGTCGTCCGGCCGGCGGGTCCTGTCGCTGAATTGCCTTCCCGGCCGGCGGGTCCTGTCGTCGAGGCCGTCCGACCGACGGGGCTTCGCCCCATTGTCGGTCGGCCGTTCCTCGCCGCCACCCGCCGGCCTAGCCGGTCGCGCCACTCAGGGGCGTGACGGGGCTTCGCCCCATTGTTGGTCGGCCGTTCCTCGCCGCCACCCGCCGGCCTAGCTGGTCGCGGGACTCAGGGCCGCTCTGTCAGGGGCGTTCGGGCAGGGGCGGGAGTACGTCTACTGCCTGCTGGCGCAGCCAGTGGTCGGCCAGCACCAGCAGCGCCATGGCCTCGACCATGGGGACGGCGCGGGGCAGCACGCAGGGGTCGTGGCGGCCGCGGGCGGCCAGGGTGGTGGCCTCGCCATCGCGGGTGACGGTCTGCTGTGCGGAGGCGATGGTCGAGGTGGGCTTGAACGCCACCCGGATCACGATGTCCTCGCCGTTGGAGATGCCGCCTTGCACGCCCCCGGAGCGGTTCGATGCGGTGCGGATCCCGGCGTCTGTGTCCGGCCGGAACGGATCGTTGTGGGTAAGGCCTGTGAGGCGGGTGCCGGCGAAGCCGCTGCCAATCTCGAATCCCTTGGCCGCCGGGAGCGACAGCATGGCACCGGCCAGGGCCGCGTCGAGCTTGTCGAAGACGGGCTCGCCGAGCCCGGCGGGAACGCCACGGCACACGCACTCCACCACTCCGCCGAGGGAGTTCCCGTCGCGCCGGGCCGCCTCGATGGCCTCGATCATCTTCTTTGCGGCAGCCGGGTCGGGGCAGCGGGTGGGGCCGGCCTCGACGTCGGCGTGGGTAACCGACGCCGGGTCGGCGGCCGACTCGATGTCGTGCACCGACTGCACCCATCCGAGCACCTCGACGCCGGCGGCTGCCTGCAGCAGCTTGCGGGCGATGGCCGCGGCCGCGACCCGTCCGACGGTCTCGCGGGCCGAGGCCCGCCCGCCGCCGGTCCAGTCCCGGAAGCCGTACTTGGCGTCGTAGGTGTAGTCGGCGTGGGAGGGCCGGTAGACGTCGCGCAGGTGCTCGTAGGCCTCGGAGCGGGCGTCCTTGTTGCGCACCAGCACCGCTATGGGCGTGCCGGTGGTGTAGCCGCCGAAGACTCCCGAGACGATCTCAGCGGTGTCCGACTCGGCCCGCTGGGTCACGATCCGGCTCTGGCCGGGACGGCGACGGTCCAGGTCGGCCTGGACCTCAGACAGGTCCAGGGGCAGCCTGGGCGGGCAGCCGTCGACCACCACGCCTACGGCACCGCCGTGCGACTCGCCGAAAGTGGTGACCCGGAACAGGGTCCCGAACGTGCTGGCCATGCCTTCAGCATACGGAGCGGCCCTTCGGTGTGAGCGTGTCGGTCCGGCCGGCGGGTCCTGTCGTCGATGCCGTCCGACCGACGGGGCTTCGCCCCATTGTCGGTCGGCCGTTCCTCGCCGCCACCCGCCGGCCTCGCGCTCGTGTTTTGGGGGATCCGTACGGGTCGCGACTGGCCGGCCTGCTCGGCGGGGCCCTGCGGGCTTGGCTAGAGCTCTAGGAGGGCTTGTTCGACCACCTCGGGTAGGGCGGGGTGGATGTAGTACTGGTGGCGGGCCATCTGGTCGACTGTGAGGTCGAAGTGCATGCCCTGGACCAGCTGCTGGATCAGGGTGGAGGCCTGGGGGCCGATGATGTGCGCGCCGATCAGGCGGCGGGTCTCGGAGTGGGCGATCACCTTGACCGCGCTGTCGGTGTCCTCCATGGCCCAGCCGTAGGCGGCTGAGCCGAAGGGCTGAACGTGGCTGCGGTAGGGGAGGCCGTGCTGCTGGCACTCGCGCTCGGTGAGGCCGACGCTGGCCACCTGCGGGTGGCCGAACACGGCGTGGGGGATGAAGCGATGGTCGACACTTATCGGGTCGTCGGGATGCGACATGTTGTGGCGCACGACCCGGGCCTCGTGGTTGGCGACGTGCTTGAGCTGGACCGGGTTGGTGATGTCGCCCAGCGCCCACACGCCCTCGGCGCTGGTGCAAAGCTGGTCGTCGGTGACCACATAGCCCGAGGAGTCGGTCTCGATGCCTGCCGCTGCCACCTGTAGCCGGTCGCCGTTGGGTATCCGGCCGGTCGCAACCAGCAGCTCATCGGCTCGCAGCTCGGTCCGGGACCCGTCAGCGGCCTGGACCTCCAGCACCACCTCGGCGCCCTGCCGGCGGGCGGACAGCATCCGGGTGTCGAGGCGCACGTCGAAACGGCGGCGGTAGGCCTCGGTGAAGCGACGCCGGATCTCGTCGTCCTCGCGGCGTAGGAAGGTGTCGCCCCGCAGCACGAAGGTCACCTGAGATCCGAAGGCGCCCATCACCGATCCCAGCTCGGCCGCGATGTAGCCCCCGCCCACCACCAGCAGTCGCTCCGGGAGGTCGTCGAGACGCATGACCGTGTCGGAGGTGTGGTAGCCGCAGGTCGCCAAGCCGTCCACGTCGGGAACGGCGGGCCGGGCTCCTGCCGCCACCACGATCCGGTCCGCGGTGATCGTCTCGTCGCCGACCGCCACCGTGCGGGGGCCTACGAAGCGGGCCGTGTCGGTGTAGACGGTGACGTTGGGAAGTTCCTGGCGGTAGGTGAGGCCGCCCTCGGCGATCGGGTCGATCCGGCCGAAGATCCGGTCGCGCACCGCGGGCCAGTCGGCGCCGTCGAAGCGGGTGTGGACGCCAAGACGCTCGGAGTCGGCGGCCAGAGCAGCCACTTCAGCGGCGTACACGAACATCTTGGACGGGATGCAGCCCACGTTGAGGCACGTGCCGCCGAACAGACCGTGCTCGGCGATGGCGATGTCCCAGCCGTCGTGTTCGGCCCCGATCACCGAGTTGCCCGATCCGGCACCGATGATCAGCAGGTCGAAACTCCGCATCGAGCCCGGCACCCTACCGGCCAGTCCGGTGTCAGGTGCCGGTGAAGTTGGGGGTCCGCTTCTCGGCGAATGCCTTCGGGCCCTCCTTGGCGTCGTTGGAGCCGAACACGGCCTGGCCGTAGTCCCACTCGTGGCGCAGGGCGTCGTCGAGCTCCATGCCGTCGCACTCGTGCAGGGTGCGGGTGATGGCCGCAGTGGCCAGCGGCCCGTTGGCTGCCACCACGTTGGCGATCTCGAGCGCCTTGTCGAGGGCCTGGCCGTCGGGCACGACATGGCCGATCAGGCCGATCTCCAGCGCCTCGGCCGCGGTGATGTGCTTGCCGGTGAGGAGGATCTCCGCCGCGTGGGTGTAGGGGATCTGGCGGGGCAGGCGCACCGCTGAGCCGCCCATCGGGTACAGCGACCACCGGGCCTCGCTCACACCGAATCGGGCCGATTCGCCGGCCACCCGGATCTCCATGGCCTGGAGGATCTCGGTGCCGCCCGCGATGGCCACGCCCTCCACCGCGGCCACGATCGGCTTGGTGGGGCGGTAGTGGCGGAACAGGGCCTTGTAGACGATGTCGGGGTCCTCGGCCATGCGGGCCCTGGTGTCGAGGGGGTCGGCGTCGTCGGCGTCGCCGGCCATGGCTCGCAGATCGGCGCCGGAGCAGAAGTTGCCGCCGGCTCCGGTCACCACGATGCAGCGCACGTCAGGGTCGTTCGAGGCCTCCTCGTAGGCGTCGTACATGCGGATGAGCATCGGCCCGGTGATCGCGTTCATGCGCTTGGGCCGGTTCATGGTGATGACCATCACGTGACCGTCTCGTTCAACGAGTGCGTCGGGCATATGGAGCGCTCCCTCGGTGTCGGCGGGCTCCGCAGAGTCCTCTCCGAGAATCTAGGTGCAGTTCCTGTGGCTCTACGACACACAACCCACCCGAGATCCCGGGGATGCATTCCGCCCGGACGCCGGCCACCCGAGATCCGGGGGGCATCCGCCCGGGGGCCAGCTAGGCGAAGTCCTCCAGCGGTGGGCAACTGCACATGATGTTGCGATCGCCGTAGGCCCCGTCGATGCGGCCGACCGGGGACCAGTACTTGTTGGCCCGATCGAAGGCCTCCGGGTAGGCGGCCTCGGAGCGGGTGTACGGGTGCGTCCATTCGTCGGCGGTCACGTCCTCGCAGGTATGGGGGGCGTTGACCAGCGGGTTGTCGTCGGCGGGCCACTCGCCCCGGCCCACCTTCTGCGCCTCCTCGGCGATGGCCAGCATGGCGTCGCAGAAGCGGTCCAGTTCGGCCTTGCCCTCGGACTCGGTGGGTTCGATCATCAGCGTGCCCGCAACGGGGAAGCTCATCGTAGGGGCGTGGAAGCCGTAGTCGATCAGCCGCTTGGCGATGTCGTCGACGCTGACCCCGCAGGTGTCCCGCAGGACGCGGGTGTCGATGATGCACTCGTGGGCCACGAAGCCCTCCGACCCGGTGTAGAGGATCGGGTAGGCCTCGCTGAGCCGGGTGGCCACGTAGTTGGCGTTGAGTATGGCCACCTCGGTGGCCCGCTTCAGGCCCTCGGCTCCCATCATGTGGATGTACATCCACGGGATGGTCAGGATCCCCGCCGAGCCCCACGGCGCGGCCGCTACCGGGCCCGGGCCGGTCGGCGGTCCCGCCACCGGCGCGAGCGGGTGGTTGGGCATGAACGGGATCAGGTGCTCGCCCACGCCGATGGGGCCTACCCCGGGCCCGCCGCCGCCGTGGGGGATGCAGAAGGTCTTGTGCAGGTTGATGTGGCTGACGTCGGCGCCGAACCGGCCCGGCCGGGCCAGCCCGACCATGGCGTTGAGGTTGGCGCCGTCTAGGTAGACCTGCCCGCCGTGCTCGTGGACCACCTCACAGATGTGGCGCACCGCGGTCTCGAACACGCCGTGGGTCGACGGGTAGGTGATCATCAGGCAGGACAGCGTGTCGCTGTGATCGACGGCCTTGCGCTTGAGGTCGTCGACGTCGACGTTGCCCATGTCGTCGCAGTCCACGACCACCACCCGCATCCCGGCCATGACCGCGCTGGCCGCGTTGGTGCCGTGGGCCGACGACGGGATGAGGCACACGTCGCGGCCGGTGTCGCCCCGGCTGTGGTGGTAGGCCCGGATGGCCAGCAGGCCGGCCAGCTCGCCCTGGGCCCCGCTGTTGGGCTGCAGCGACACCGCCGCGAAGCCGGTGATCTCGGCCAGCCAGTGCTCGAGCTGGTCGATCAGGCGCTGGTAGCCGACGGTCTGGTCGAGGGGTGCGAAGGGATGCATGTTGGCCAACTCGGGCCAGCTGACCGGCTCCATCTCGATGGCCGCGTTGAGCTTCATCGTGCACGAGCCCAGCGGGATCATCGACCGGTCGAGGGCGATGTCGCGGTTCACCAGGTGTCGCATGTAGCGCACCAGTTCGGTCTCGCTGCGGAAGGCCGAGAAGATCGGGTGCGACAGCGGGGGAGTGGTGCGCCGGTACTCGGGGGGCCGGGGGTCGTCGACGATGCGGTCGAGGATCCGGAAGTCGGCCCGGTAGCCGAACGCCTTCCACACCGCCTCCAGGTCGGCCGCGGCGGTGCTCTCGTCCACGGTGGCTGCCACCGTGTCGGCATCGACCCGGCGCAGGTTCACGCCCCCGGCCAGAGCCACCGCGATCACCTTGTCGGCCCGGCCTGGCACCCGGATGCACACCGTGTCGAAGAACTGGTCGTGGACGATCTCGATGCCGTTCTCCCGCAGCCCTCCGGCGAGGATGGCGGCCACCCGGTTGACCCTCAGCGCGATCTTGGACAGCCCCTCGGGACCGTGGTGGATGGCGTACATCGACGCCATCACCGCCAGCAGCACCTGCGACGTGCAGATGTTGGACGTGGCCTTCTCGCGGCGGATGTGCTGCTCGCGTGTCTGCAGGGCGAGCCGCAGCGCCTGGCGCCCGGCCGAGTCTTTGGACACCCCCACCAGACGTCCCGGCAGGGCCCGCTGGTACTCCTCGCGCACCGCGATGTAGGCGGCATGCGGGCCGCCGAAGCTCATCGGGACGCCGAACCGCTGCGTGGAACCCAACACCACATCCGCGCCCACCTCGCCCGGCGGTGTGAGCACGCACAGCGCCAGCGGGTCGGCCGCGACCGCGACCAGGGTGTCGGAACTGTGGGCCCGCTCGATTACCGATCGCAGGTCGGGGATTGCCCCGGTGGTGCCCGGATACTGCACCAGCAGCCCGTACACGCCGTCGAGGTCCACGGTCTCCGGGTCGCAGACGACGACCTCCAGACCGATCGGCTCGGCCCGGGCCTGCACCACCGCGATGGTCTGGGGATGGCAGGCCTCGTCCACCGCGAAGCGGTCGCCCTTCCGTCCCCGCCCCACCCGGTGGAGCAGGGTCATGGCCTCGGCCGCGGCGGTTGCCTCGTCCAGCAGCGACGCGTTGGCGAGGTCCATGGCCGTCAACTCGCAGACCATGGTCTGGAAGTTGAGCAGAGCCTCCAGGCGGCCCTGGGAGATCTCCGGCTGGTACGGCGTGTAGGCCGTGTACCAGCCCGGGTTCTCGAACACGTTGCGCCGGATGACGGCCGGGGTGATGGTCTGGTGGTAGCCCATGCCGATCATCGACACCGCGAGGCGGTTGGATCGGGCCATCTCCCGGAGTTCGTCGTAGTCGGTCTGGCGGGGTCCGAGCGTGGGCAGCTCCATCGGCTCGCGCTGGCGGACATCGTGGGGGACGGTGCGGTCGATCAACTCGTCGAGGTCGGCCACCCCCACCGCCGCGAGCATCTCGGATATGTCGTCGGGGGTCGGACCAATGTGGCGGCTGTGGAAGGCACGGCGGTCGCGGAGATCGTCAAACCTGAGCCTGGTCCGTTTGGTGTCTGTCATCGTTGCGCGAATCTATCCGGAGGGTGCGGCTAGCCCATATCCGGAGGCTGCGAACGGGTCAGGAGAAGAGATCCCCCCGGTCGGTCAGGCCGAGCTTTGGGAAGGGTCCGAAGAAGCCGTGCTCGTACAGCCCGTAGCCCTCCTGGGGGCCGCGGACCGGATCGTCGTAGGTGAACCGGCCCACCGAGTCGACCACGCCGTACTGGCCCAGGCCCCGGATCTCGCTCACCTTGTACGACAGGGCCTGCTCCACCAGCTCCTCGCCCTGCCACATGCCGTGGCGCCAGTCGGGCTCGATCCCGTAGCCCGCCCCGATCGAGAGGAAGTTGGTGCACAGCGGCTCGACATCGACGGTGATCGGCCCGCCGGGGGCCTCACCGAACGCGATGTGGGACCCGGACAGCAGGCGGGTGCCGCTGATGGTGTCGTGGGACCACTCGGGGCGCCCGAGCACGTCCCGGGGCCGGTCGGGGTCGGTCCACACCCGCATGCCGGTCTGCATGGTGCGGTTCCCGTCGGGCTCCTCATGGCACAGGTAGATGACCCAGTGGTCGCCGAAGTCGGCGGGCATGTAGTTCCACATGCCCGGAAGCGCCGAGATGGTCTGGCGGATCCCGTCGGGCTGCTTCTCGCCGACGGGACGCACCCCCCAGGACCGGTCCCTGGCGCCGCCGCAGCGGTCCGGGGTGACCGCGAGGTCGGTGCCAGCCACGTTGAGGGTGCCCTCCCAGCGGCCGAGCTGCGCGAACCGCTGAGTGTTGAACACGACGGTGCCTCTGGCCCGCAGGAACTGGCGGGGCTCCTCGAAGGGGTCGATGGGGGAGGTCCAGGTGACGTCCATGGCCAATGGCGAGTCGGCGGGCCGTGCCGGCTCGACGATCACCCGCAGCTTGCGCAGCGGCTCGATCACCTCTACCCGCACCGGCCCGACCGAGATGTCGGCCCGGTCGGTGAGGGGCGTGCTGGCCCGCACCACGTGATGGTCGTCGCCCATCGTGACCGCCAGGTAGGCGTCGGTGGTGCCCAGGTTGGGGTACTGGCCGAGCCCGAAGATGGCGAAGTAGTCGCCGCCCGACGGGTGCAGGTTGAAGTAGTAGCGGTCGTAGAAGTTGCGGTCCGAGGTCGCCGGATGGCGCACGTATTCGGAGGTCTGGTGGACAGGGAAGTCGTCCCAGGGCGAGATGGATCGATACGAGCTCATGGCCAGGCACGCTAGCTGCACCCCGGCCGCCCCGGCCGCGGTCTGCGGCTGCGTCAGTTGCCTTCGTGGCTGTACCAGCCGCCGCCGATGAGGGTGCCGTCCACGTCGATGACCCACACGCGCATCGTCTCGGGGGCCACCGCTCCGGGAGGGTTGTCCTCGGCGGTGATCCAGCCGCCCTCGGAGGTGGCGTCGCGCACTGCGGGCCCCAGCAGGTCCTCGATGTCGGTTCCGATGAGCCCGGGATCTATGTGGGCCAGGAGTTCGCCGTCGGGGGCGGCGATGAATCCCGAGAAGTACCCGTCGAGAGTGTCGGTGCTGTTGTAGTACTCCGCGGTCGGTATCAAGCCCGCAGAGATGCCCTGGGGATCGTTGTAGAAGTCCAGGATGGCCTCCAGCCCGCCGCGGCGGAAGTGCTCGGCCGATTCGGACATCAGCTGCGGCAGGAACTCCTCGCTGTCGATGTACCATCCCGAGCCGAACAGCAGCCCGTCATGGCGGACGACCCAGGCGTTCTTCAGCTCGAACGCTCCCTCGTCGCTCAGGGTCCCCTCGGCAGGGTTCACATACACGTAGGGCACCCAGCGGCCCGTCTCTGTGGCCGCGAGTAGCTCGGGACCGAAGTTGTAGCCGTTGATGTCGGTTCCCACCCAGCCCTTGACGTCCAGCCCCCGCCGGTCGGGGTCGTAATGGCCGATCACGGTGTCGTCTTCGTCGACGACGAACACGTACCACTGGTCATCGATGCTGGTCGGGTTGTTGTAGTGGGCGAGCGCGGCGTCCAGCCCCTCGGCCTCGTAACGGGCGATGGCCTGATCCACGACGAACCTCGTGTAGGCCGCAGGATCGGACTTCGGTGGTGCCGACACCTCATGGCCCGCCTCATCGCCGACGCCGGTCCCGGAATCGCCGCTACAGCCGGCTCCGAACAGCAACCCGCCGGCCACAGCGACGGCGACCAACGATACGAGCCTGCTCATCTTCAGACCAGCGCCCGCGGACAGGACAGCTCAGCTAGCGGACGGCGGGCGACTACAGGCCGCCGGCCGCGACAGCGCTCGTCGCGGCGCTGGTCAAAGTCTCCTCGTTCCCGGCGTCATCGGTGAACGTCACGCGGACCCGGATCACCTTGCCTGAATCCGACGTCTGCAGCGTGTAGGTGGAGCTCGTGGCCCCGTCGATCTCGGTGTCGCGGCTCGACAGCCACTGGTAGCTATAAGTTGCACCGGTAAGGCCGTCTGCGTCGGCAATGTTGGACGTGCCGGCCGTGAGGGTCTGGCCCACCTGCGCCGTCCCGCTGATGGTCGGAGCGCCTGTCGCCGCCGAGTTCGGAGCGGACGTCGTGGTCGGCGCCGGAGCGGTCACGGTGCAGGTGATGCTCCCGAGAGCGCGCTCTGCGCCGTCGCTGAAGTATGCGGTCCCGGACACGTTCCAGCTGCCCTGGGCAACGTCGACGAACTCACTCGACAACTCGTTCTCGCCCTCGCCGGTAACCGGCGTGTACTGCCCCAGCCTCGGATATCCCGAGGAATACGTCACGAACACCTCCCAACCGTTCGTCCCCTCCGCCGGGTCCAACGTCACCTCGATCGAGGACGTGCCCGTCGAACACGAGAGGCTGCCGGGCCAGGTCGACGCAGGCGCGGTGGTCGTGGTCGTAGCGGTCGTGGTGGTGGTGGTGGCGGCGGTCGTCGTGGTGGTCGTGGGCGCCGTCTCGGTCACCGTGCAGCTCGTGCTCCCGATGTTGATGAACGAGCCGTCGACCGTCTGCATGATCACCCACACGCTGTAGGTACCCGTCGACAACGACGAGAACTCCGCGGAGGCGGCCTCCGTAGTCTTGGTGCTCCAGTCCACGATCTTCCCCGACTGCGTGCCGGAGGAGTCCTCCACCCAAGCCGTGTACTGGAATGCGCGCATCTCGCCGCTCCACGACACCGTGATCGAGGACGCGCCCGCCGAACACGACACGCCGCTGTACGCCGCCACCGTCGTGGACCCGGCCAGCAGAGCCGCACCGGGCAACAGCGCCAGCATGACCGCGAGGGCCACGGCGCCGCGACGCGCCGCGCGACTCCTCGATATACGGCTAACGCTCATATCAGCAGAGAATATATGAAGTTTCTACACACACGTGCGACTCAGACGCGCCGATCCGCTCCTTAGCAGCCAGCCAGATGCCGTGCTGCCGGACATCCTTGCCAACGACCGACGCACAAGAAGCGGCCCTCATGCGTCTTGGCGGTACGATCGCCGGCCATGGGGAGGACCCGGGTGGCGGCGGTCGAGGGGCTGTTCACGCTGGATGAGGACGAGCCACGGCTGATCGGCGGGCGGGTGCCGGGCACCGCGTCGTATTTCTTCCCGAAGCACCTCGGCGGCGCCGATCCCCGTGTCGGGCCGGTCGAGTTGGAACAGGTCCTGCTGAGCCGGCGGGGCCGGGTGTGGTCCTACACCACCAGCCACTACCCGCCGCCTCCGCCGTTCGTGGTGACCACCGAGCCGTACGAGCCGATCACCATCGCGGCGGTGGAGCTCGAGGCCGAGAGGATGGTGGTGCTTGGGCAGTGCATTGCCGGAGTCACGCCCGAGGACCTCGAAGTGGGCATGGAGATGGAGCTGACCACCGACACCCTCTACCGCGACGACGACTGCGACTACCTGGTGTGGAAATGGCGCCCGGTCGCGGCCCCGGAAGGCTGACCATGGACGCGATCGCTCTCCTGGGCGTGGGCATGCACCCGTGGGGCAAGTGGGGCCGCAACTTCACCGAGTACGGGGTGGCCGCGGCCCGGGACGCTCTGGCCGACGCCGGCGTCGACTACTCGGACGTGGGCTTCGTGTCGGGCGCGGTGACGGTGCGCTGCGGCTATCCGGGCTACGTGGCCGGCTCGACCTTCGCCCGGGCGCTGGGCTTCACCGGCGCCCAGCTGGCCAGCAGCTACTCGGCATGCGCCTCGGGGGCGACCGCCCTGCAGGTCGCTCGGGGGCAGATCCTCTCCGGCGCCTGCGACGTGGCGCTGGTGGTCGGGGCCGACACCACCCCCAAGGGCTTCCTGGCTCCCAACGCGGGCGACCGCCCCGACGACATCGACTGGCTGCGGTTCCACCTCGTGGGGGCCACCAACCCCGTCTACTTCGGCCTGCATGCCCGGCGCCGGATGGACCTCTACGGCGCCACCACCGACGACTTCGCCATGGTGAAGGTCAAGAACTCCCGCCACGGCGCCCACAACCCCAATGCCCGCTTCACGAAGGAGTACGGCCTCGACGACGTGCGCAACTCGCCGGTCGTGTCCGATCCGCTGCGCCTCCTCGACATCTGCGCCACCTCCGACGGGGGAGCGGCGCTGGTGGTGTCGTCGATGGAATGGGCCCGCCGCCACGGTCATCGCGACCCGGTCAGGGTGGCGGGAATCTCCACGGTCTCTCCTGCCTACCCCGACCCGGTGATCGACCTGCCGTACCTGGCCGCGGACTCCCTGGCCGGCTCGACCGGGGCGCCGGTGGGTTTCAAGGAGTCGATCGGCGCCCGGGCCTACGCCGAGGCCGGGCTGGGACCCGGCGACGTCGATGTGGCCGAGGTCTACGACCTGTCCTCGGCGATGGAGCTCGACTGGTACGAGCAGCTCGGGTTCTGCGGGGCCGGAGAGGCCGAGCGGCTGCTGCGCGACGGCGACACCGCCATCGGAGGGCGCCTGCCCGTCAATCCCAGCGGTGGGCTGGGCGCCTTCGGCGAGGCCGTCCCCGCCCAGGCCATAGCCCAGGTGTGCGAGCTGGCCTGGCAGCTCCGGGGCACCGCGGGCGCCCGCCAGGTGGAGGGCGCCAGGGTCGGCATCACCGTCAACCAGGGCCTGTTCGGCCACGGCTCCTCTGTGATCGTCCGCCGCTGACACGCCGTCCGACAGCCGTGCGACCCGGCCGGCCCGGGTGAGCATCCCCGATGTGCCATACAGCCTCACCTAGAGTCACGGGCCGCAACCGGTGCGGCGATCGGCGCCGTCATCGCAAGAAGGAGCAACTAATGAACAAGCGTGATGTTGTTGGTGCTGTGGCTGAACGAGCCGGCGTGTCCCAAGCCGATGCCGCGAAGTGCATCGACGCACTTCTCGAACTCGCCTGCGACGAGGTCGCCAGCGGAGGAGAGATCAACCTGACCGGCTACATGAAGATCTCGACGGTGCAGCGGGCGGCCCGCATGGGGCGCAACCCGCAGACCGGCGAGTCCGTGTCGGTCCCGGCGTCGACCGGCGTGAAGATCCAAGCAGGCACGAGGCTCAAGTCCGCGGCCAAGGGCTGACACGCCCGCGCCCGTCCGATCATGGGCCTGCCCCGTCCCGAGGAGGTCATCGCACACCGCAAGCCGTTCCTCTTCGTGGACGAGGTGACAGAGCTGGTCCCCGGAGAACGGGCCCGCGGCCGATGGCACCTGCGCGGCGACGAGCCCTTCTTCGAGGGGCACTTCCCGGGGGTGCCGACCGTGCCCGGCGTGCTCATGTGCGAAGCCATCGCGCAGCTCGGGGCGGTGGCGCTGCTCAGCGATGATCGCTACGCAGGGCGGCTGCCGCTGTTCGGCGGGCTGGACCGGGCCCGGTTCCGGCGCCAGGTCGGCCCTGGAGACACCCTCGAGCTCGAAGCGGAGATGACCCGCCTCTCGAGCCGGGCCGGCCGCGGCTCGGGCCGCGCGCTGCTCGACGGGAAGATCGCCGCCGAGTGTGGCCTGATGTTCGTGATCGCCGACGCCTGACCGGCGCGTCCGGCGCTAGCCGACGGGGGCGATCACCAGCGTGCCGTTGTGGCCGCCGAAGCCGAACGAGTTGGAGATGGACACGCCCGGATCCCACGGGGCCGGCTCGTCCATCACCACCCTGATCGGCGGAAGGTCCGGATCGAGCACCTTTAGGCCGGCGGTCGGTGGGATCATGCGCTTCTGCATGGCCAGCACCACCGCCAGCGCCTCCATCGCGCCCGCGGCGCCGAGGCCGTGGCCGGTGACGCCCTTCGTCGACGTGACCAGCGGACCCGGCGAGGTTCCGAACACCTTGGACAGGGCTTCGGCCTCAGCCGCGTCGTTGAGATCGGTGGATGTTCCGTGCGCGTTGACGTGGACCACGTCGGCGGGACGCACACCCGCATCGTCGAGCGCCAACTGCATGCAGTGGACCGCGCCGCTCCCGCCCGGTGACGGTGCGGTGATGTGGTGGGCGTCGGCGGTGGACGCCGAACCGAGCACCTCCGCGAGGATCACCGCACCACGGGCCTCGGCCATGTCCCAGTCCTCCAGGACCAGCGCGGCGGCGCCCTCGGACATCACGAACCCGTCGCGCTCAGCATCGAAGGGCCGGCTGATGCCGCTGGAGGACAGAGCAGTCATGTTGGTGAAGCCCGCCACCGCGGTGGGAGTGAACGGTGCCTCGGAGCCCCCCGCCATCACGATGTCGCAGCGGCCGTCGGCAATGAGGCGGGCCGCGTTGCCCACTGCGTGGGTGCTGGCCGCGCACGCCGTGACCACGTTCTCGGAGGGACCCATCCAGCCGTAGCGCATCGACAGGGTCGCCCCGCCCGCGTTGGCCATCATCATCGGGACCAGGAACGGCGACACCCGGCGGGCGCCCTTCTCCCCGAGAACGCCGATCTGATGCTCCAGCGTGGTGATGCCGCCCACGCCCGTGCCGATCATGGCACCGCACCGCGTCGGGTCGGCTTCGATGTCGCCGGCCTGAGCGAGCGCCTCGTCGGCGGCCGCCACCAGGAACTGCGTGTAGGGGTCGGCCCGGCGGGCCTCCTTCGGGCTGTCGAAGTGGTCGTTCGGGTCGAAGCCGGTGACGCGCCGCTCGCCCACGGGCGCGGCGCTGCACAGACCCTCGAAGTAAGCCTCCGCGCCGATGCCGGCCGCCGAGACGACGCCGAGGCCGGTTACCGCTACTCGCCTGCGATCAGGCCTGCCCATCAGGGCTGCGACCCCATCAGAGCTTTGAGGTGATCAGCTCAAAGGCCTCCGCGACGGTGCTCACACCCTCGAGCTCTTCCTCGTCGACGTTCACGTCGAACTCTTCCTCGAGGGCCATGACCAACTCGACGATGTCAAGGCTGTCAGCGTCTAGGTCGTCTGCAAAGTCCGCCTCGGGCACCACGTCGGCCTCGTCCACCGACAGCACCTCCACGGTGCACTGCTTGAAGCGCTCGAAGTTCTCATCCACGGCTCTGTCCTTCCATTACTGGCTTGGGGTCGGGTCTTGGTCGGGCCGGTGTCGCTTCCCGCGAGCGGCGCCTCAGCCCATCGAGAGGCCGCCGTCCACGGCAAGAACGATACCGGTGAGGTAGCTCGCGTCCTCCGAGACCAGGAACTCCACTGCGGCAGCCAACTCGTCGGGGTGTCCGACCCGGCCTAGCGGCACGCGCTCCACGATGGCGCCGAGCTGGTTCTCGTTGAGGGCGGCCAGCATGTCGGTGCTGAAGGCGCCGGGGGCGATCACGTTCACGGTGACGTTGCGGGACGCGAACTCCTTGGCCAGCGACCGGGCCAGGCCGATGAGCCCCGCCTTGGAGGCCGAGTAGTTGGCCTGACCGGCCTGCCCGCCGATGCCTGACACCGACGAGATGAACACGATGCGCCCCCAGCGGGCCCGAACCATCGCCCGGACCGCCTGTTTGGCCACCCGGAAAGCACCCGCGAGGTTGGCGTCGATAACCGCGGCGAAGTCGTCCTCGGACATGCGCAGCACCAGCTTGTCCCGGGTGATGCCGGCGTTGCACACCACGATCTCGGGGGCGCCGAGCCGCTCGGTCGTCTCGGCCAGCGCGCTGGCGACCGATTCGGGATCGGTCACGTCGCAGCGCACGCACGTCAGGCTGTGGGCGTCGGCGTCGGGGGGCGGCTCGGTGCGGTAGGTGACCGCGACGCGGTGCCCGGCCCGGCTGAGCCTGCGGGCGGTGGCCAGTCCGATGCCGCGGTTGCCGCCGGTGACCAACGCCACCCGCGGGGCGGGCTCGTCGGCCCCGCCCTCTGCGTCGCTCACGGGCTGCGCCTCACCACCGGACCACCGTGGAAGCCCATGTCATGCCCGCCCCGAAGCCGGTCATCACCACTAGCGCGCCGGGCTTGAGAGCACCGTCGGCGTGAGCCTGGGCCATCGACAACGGGATGGTGGCAGCGCAGTTGTTGCCGGTGTAGTCGATGACGTTGTGACTCTTGGCGAAGTCGATGCCGCTGCGCTTGCAGATGGCCTCGATGATCCTGATGTTGGCCTGATGGGGCAGAAGCACGTCGACCTCTTCGGGACTCACGCCGGCCCGTTCGAGGGCGGTCAGCACCGAGTCGGTGACGGCCCGGACCGCGACCTTGAAGACCTCGCGGCCCTCCATCGTGATGGTCGAGTCGTGGTCGCCCATCAGCAGCCGCCGCTGGTGCCCGTCGGCGCCGAGGTCCCAGCCCAGCAGGGTCGGGTAGTCGGTGCGCTCCAGGACCACGGCCCCGCCGCCGTCGGCGAACAGGATGGCCGTGCCCCGGTCGGTCCAGTCGGTCAGGGGAGAGAGCGAGTCGGCGCCGATGAGCAGCACCCGCTCGGGACCCCCGGGCGCGGCGATCAGGGAGTTGGCCGTGACGAACCCGTAGGTGAAGCCGGCGCAGGCGGCGTTCAGGTCGAACGCCCCGCAGCGCAGGCCCAGCTCGGCGTGGATGACGGCCGAGGTTCCCGGAACCCGCTGGTCGGGGGTGGTGGTGGCCAGGATGAACAGGTCGATGTCATCGGGTTCCAGACCGGCCATGTCCAGGGCTCCCCGCGCCGACTCGATGCCCATCGTCGAGGTGGGAAGGCCGATGCGGCGCTCGCGGATGCCGGTGCGCTCCCTGATCCACTCGTCGCTGGTGTCCATCATCGCGGCCAGGTCGTCGTTGGTGAGGACCTTCTCCGGCAGCGACGTGCCGATCCCGATCACCTTTGCGCCCATCACACTTCCCCCGTCGATCTCCTAGATGCTGTCAGATTGTCCTCAGCCATGCGATCGGCTGGCTGGCCGTCACCCGCTCACCCTCCAGCGCGAGGATGCCCATCAACTCGCCGGCGAAGGGACTACGGACGTCGTGGTCGCCCACACGGCCGATCAGATGGCCGACACCAACTGAGGCGCCCACCTCGATCCCCGCACCCGCCTCGAACACGCCGTTGGCCGGGCTGACTACCAGCCGCTCGGTGGCGAACAGGTGCTCGCCCTCGATGGCGGTCGCGGCCCGGGCCGGAGTGGCGGCCAGCGCCTCCAGCAGGCTGTCGAGGTCCTCGGGGACGGCCACCGACAGCGGCCGGGTCCCCTTGACGGTGCGCTTGACGAGGCGTCCCAGAACTTCGCCGGGCCCCAGCTCCACGAAGGTGGTGAACCCGGAGTCGCTGAGAGTCATGAGCGTCTGGCGCCACCGCACCGGACTGGTGAGCTGTGCCTTCAGCAGGTCGGGCCAGTCGGCGCCCCGGTCGTGGGCCGTCCCGTCGACGTTGGCCACGACGGTCCCGTGGGGGTCTCGGAACTCGGTGCGGTCGATGGCCTTGGTGAGCCGGTCCCGGGCCGGTGCCATGAAGGGCGTGTGGAACGCGCCGCCCACCTGGAGGGGCATGACCCGCTTGGCGCCGAGCTCGCGAGCGATGGTCGCAGCCTTGTCGATGGCTTCATGCGTGCCCGCGATCACGGCTTGGCCGGGGGCGTTGTGGTTGGCCAGCCACACCTCGCCGGGGGCACGGCTGCAAGCGATCTGCACGTCGTCGTCGTCCAGGCCGAGGATGGCCGCCATGGTGCCCTCGCGCTCGTCGGCGGCGGCCTGCATGGCGTTTCCCCGCTCGGCCACCAGCGCGGCCGCGTCTCCGAAGTCGAGCACACCGGACGCGGTCAGCGCCGAGTACTCGCCGAGGCTGTGGCCGGCATGCCCGGCGGCCTCGGTGCCGAGCCGGGTCACCGCGTCGAGGACCACCATCGACATCACGAACGTGGACAGCTGGCTGTTGCGGGTCTCGGTCAGCTCCTCGGCGTCGGCGCTGAGCAGCAGGCGACCCACGTCGCGATCGGTCACCTCGGAGGCCTCCGCCACCAGCTCCCAGGAGGGATGATCGACCCAGGCCTCGCCCATGCCGGGCTGTTGCGAGCCTTGGCCCGGGTACATGAAGACAATCATCGGTGGAGCTCCCTCACCGCGACGACGGACCCGCCGCTGCTCCGGGACGGTTCATGTTCAGACCCTCCGCGGTCTGTTCGCGTTTCACTGCAATCGCTCATTGGCAAGGTTGGCTCGATTCGTCGACTGGCCGTCCCCCGGCGCAAGACCCCAAAGGCTAGACGGCCCAGCGCCCGGTGCTACCTCGAAGGCCGGGGCCGCGGGCCGCGGGAACGGCCGCCGGTAGGCTTCGGCGGTTCCGGCCCGGATGGCGGAACTCGGCAGACGCAGCGGACTCAAAATCCGCCGCCCGCAAGGGCGTGAGGGTTCGAATCCCTCTCCGGGCACGTTCAACTACAGCTAAAAGACTATCTGACCTTAAGTTATCTCTATCGCTAAGGATCGTGTTACCACTTCAGAGCACACTACCGTCGTCTCGTGTGACACAGCGCGCCGCGAGATCCGACGCCTCGCGCTGCTCATCGACGAACTCCTCCATCACAACACCACGCGGCCAGTGACCGGTCCCATCTAGGCCACGCCGAGGCACAC
The DNA here is from genome assembly GCA_022820805.1 of Acidimicrobiia bacterium. GTDB lineage: Bacteria > Actinomycetota > Acidimicrobiia > Acidimicrobiales > Aldehydirespiratoraceae > Aldehydirespirator. The sequence continues at coordinate 571 of JAJEEV010000033.1, read as the reverse complement.
GGGGCGGCAGAGGCGTAGGTGTCGGCAAAGAAGCTCTGGGACCTATCCGGCGACATCGACGCGCAGGCCAGGAGCCGACCGCAGCCGCGGCCTCCTGCAAGGGTTCTGCGCCGCGACCGAGATGGGTCTCACTGCGGGTCAGCTTCTCCGGCCCGAGGACGGTCCGCACTCGAAACGACACCCGCTCCGCGGGTCGGCGACTTGGCGTCTTGCGGGGTCAGTTGCAGCCAACAACATGCCCTGGCTCTATCTTGAACTGTTGATCTATCAGGGCGCTCCGCAGAGGGCGTGGACATGTGGGGTTATGCCGTGACATCAACCCAGCACACACAACCGCATTCCAGCGTCATGAGTGCGCCATGAGTTCTCTATCAATCGCTCTGCAGCGCTGGGTTGCTGTTGGCTTCACTCATGAGGCGCCCGCGTCGTCTTGTGAACCGCCCTGGCTTTCTTGGAGGGTCGGTTTATTGGTTTCCAACCGTTTGTTGGTCGGGTCTTCGGGCAGCGTAGGCCGCCTCGAACTCTGTCGGCGGGACGTCGCCGAGATGGGTGTGCAGCCGCTGGTGGTTGT
>JAJEEV010000052.1 GCA_022820805.1 Acidimicrobiia bacterium | reverse complement strand
GCAGTAGATGCCCTCGAGGTCCGCGCCCGCGATGGTCGCGAAGAAGCCGGACAGGGCGTCGGCCATGGCGATGTCGGCGTTGCCGGCCACAACCTGGCGGACCGCGTCGCCGGCACCGGCGCCCGGAAGCTGCTCGAGGGTCACGCCGGCCTCGGCGAAGTAGCCGTTCTCCTCGGCCACGTACAGGTCGATGAAGTCGATGAACTTGCCTCCACCCCAGGTGACGAGGCGGATGTCGATCGGCTCCGGCGGGGCCGCTGGCTCGGGCTCGGGCTCAGGCTCAGGCTCCGGCTCCTCCATGGGCTCCTCGGCGGGCTCCTCCATAGGCTCCTCGGCCGGCTCCTCCGCGGGCTCCTCCGCCGGGGCGGGCTCAGGCTCTGGCTCCGGATCCGGAGCGGGCGCCTCGGTCGGGGCGGGCGCGGGCGCAGCCGGCTCGGCTTCGTCGTCGTCTCCGCAGGCTGTGAACAGCAGGGCCGCGGCCAGTGGCACCGCCAGCCAGCGCAGCCGCCGTATCCGATTGCTGGTCTCGTTCATGATGGTCTCCCTCCGATCTTGAGACTGGCAAACTCTATAGGAAATCATCAATCGGATGTCAACTCCGCCCGCACGTGGCATGATGGGGCACTGTGAGCTCTTTCGAGAGACCCAAGACAGCTCAGGAGGCGGTGCTCGCGGAGATCCGCCGGCAGCTCCTCGACGGCCGGCTCGCGCCGGGCGTGTCCATCCGCCCGGACGCGCTGGGCGAGGAGCTCGGCGTCTCGGCCGTGCCGGTGCGAGAGGCCCTCCGGATCCTCGAGGGCGAGGGGCACGTCCACTACCGGCCCCATCGGGGATACGTGGTCGCGACCCTCGACGGGGACGATCTCATCGAGATCTACCGGATCAGGGAACTCCTCGAGACCGAGGCGGTGCGGCGAGCCGTCCCGCGGCTGCGAGCCGACACCGTCGCCCGCCTGCGGGAGATCGTCCACGAGATGGACGAGGCGCAGGATGACGTCATCTCCCTGACGGCAGTCAACCGGCGATTCCACTTCACCGTGTTCGAGGCGGCCGAGATGCCCCAGCTCGTGCGGGTCCTGAGAATCCTGTGGGACTCCTCGGACCGCTACCGCCTGCGCTACCTGATGTCACCCGAGAACCGCCAACTCGTCCACGACCAGCATCAGAGGATGATGGAGGCGATCGCCAGCGGCGACGCCCAGTCGTTCATAGACGAGAGCCAAAAGCATCGGGCCCACGCCATCGCGGCTCTGGCCGAGGCTATCGCGGTGTCGGGGAGCGAACCCGCTCAGAAGACGGCCTGAGCGGCCCTTCTCACTTCGAGTTCACTTCGAACGCCGCTCACAACGCCTGGCGATGGGGCTGGTCGAGGTCGCGGTCCCCTATGCGCGGGAAGGGCCGGCCGCGGCTCGCTCCGGCGACCGCCACGATCACCTCATCGGCCCGGGGAGCGTCCGCGACGGCCGTCTGGGCAGTGTGGTAGTGGGTCCGCCTCAGCATCTCGTCCTTGTGGACCATGGGAACGATGATCGGCGCTCCCGGTCCCCCGCGGGTGTTGGTGAAGACCAGCGTGCTCGACGCATCGGCCCGGACGCGGATGGGATCGCCGAACATGAGCGTGTGGATCATCGCGTTGGCGTGCTCGATCTCGCCGTCGACACCCACGACCGAGGACTTCCCGTACGCCTCCAGAGCCTCGGGCGATCCGAGAGCGTCCAGCAGCCGGTCGGCCATGAGGGTGCCGAGGTCGTGGGCGAAGCCCAGGATGTCGGGATGCAGGTCCTCCACGAAGGGACGGCCCGCCCAGGGGTTGCGCATCACCGCGGCCACGATCACCGTCGTCAGGGGCGGCTCGACGGCGCGGCCGCCCTCCAGACGGATCTCCTCGGTGGCGGTGTGGATCTTGCGGATCTCGTTCATGTGGCCTCCTCGGCAGCCTCGGATCGGGCAGGGTGCAGGATGTCGTGCCGACCCTGAGCGGGCGGCTGCGATGTCGGGGGCGCTAGCGGCCCATCAGGTCGATCTTGCGTTGCTCGATCTTGGTGCGCAGAGGCGGGAACACCTCTTGGGGGTCGATGCTGACCGCGAGCAGAGCCGGACCCTCCTGAGACAGCGCCCATTCGAAGGCGCCGTCGATCTCTGAGGAGTCTTCGACGGTGCGGGCCGGCACACCGAAGGCGCCGGCCACCGCCGCGAAGTCGATGGACCCGAGACGCACGAAGTGGTCCTCGCCGTACATCGCCTCGGCCTGGTGGCGCAGGATCCCGAGGGCGCCGTCCACGAACACCACCGCCACCAGCGACAGGCCCAGGTCCTTGGCCACGACGAGCTCGCCCATTGTGTGCACGAACCCCCCGTCGCCGGCTATGGCCACCGCGGTGGTGCCCGGCAGGGCGGCTGCGGCTCCGATGGCGGCCGGGAGGCTGAAGCCCATGGCGTCGAACTCGCACGACTGGAGCAGGCCCTCGGGCCGGCGGACATCGAGCTGCTCGCACACCCACAGCCGGTGGTTCCCGATGTCGGCCGACACCACCATGTCGTCCGGTCCGCTCCGGTTGAGCGCATCGATCACGGTGGCCGCGCTGAGGCCCCGGGCAGGGTCGTTCTGCGGCGCGGTGCGCGACGGCCTGCGGGTGAACCAAGCCTCACGCTGGTCGACCCGGTCGACGACAGCCTCCAGGACCTCACCGACGCTGCCCACGATCCCCTGGTCGGCCCGGTAGATGCGGTTGATCTGCGAGGGGTCCGCATCGATGTGGGCCCGCTGCGCGCCGTCGGCGAAGAGGTCCGAGCGCCAGCCGAAGGTCGTCTGCTCGCCCAGCGCGCACCCCGCCACCAGCACCAGGTCGGCGGAGCCGATGGCCTCGCGGGCTGCGTCGGTGCCGTAGAAGCCGAGCATGCCGACGCTGCACCGGTGGTCTGTGGGGATGCTGCCGATGCCGGATCGGCTGGTGGCGACGGGCGCGCCGAGCCGCTCGCAGAGGTCTCTCAGCGCGGCGGTGCCACCGCTGCGCAGCACGCCGTGGCCGGCCAGGATGGCGGGTCGCTCCGAGCTCTGGAGGAGCGCGACGAGCTCCGCGACGCTGGACTCCGCAGGTGCGGCGCTCGCCTCGGAAGCGGGCGGGAGCGGCTCGGGTCGACCCGCGGTGTCGGCCTGGAGATTCTGGGGAAGGGCGACATGAACCGGGCCGGGCCGGCCCGATGCCGCCAGCTGGAGTCCGGTGGCGATGAGGTTTGGCACCTCGTCGAGGGAGGCGGCCTGCACGGAGCTCTTGCAGAACGGAGCGAGCAGCCCGACGTTGTCGCAGTACTGCAGGATGTTGCGGTGGACGTAACGCCGGTCGACCTGGGCGGTGAGCACCAGCAGCGGGATCGAGTCGGCCTGGGCGTTGGCCACTGCGGTCACAAGGTTGGTCGCTCCCGGTCCCGGGGCCCCCGACAGGACCACACCCGTGCGCCCGCTTGCCAGCGCGTAGCCCGACGCCATGTATCCCGCACCCTGCTCGTGACGGGCGGCGACCACCCTCGGGGTTCCAGCTCGGCCCAGCTCGTGGTAGGTGGGCAGGAAATGGCCGCCCGCGACGGTGAACACGGTGTCGATGCCGGCTGAGCTGACCGCGTCGGCGATCATGCGGCGCCCCAGCAGACCGCCCGAGGCTTCTGACATCAGATCTCCCTTCCCGGACTCGAGCAACATCATATAGTCGATCAAATACAAGAAGCTTGGCGGCGTGCGGCCCCGGGGTCGCTCCAAACCCTCGGAAACCGGTACGGAGCCGGGGCCTGCGGTCGTTACACTGCCGCTACATGACGCCTCCACCTCCTGCATCGTCGAACTCGAGCTCCCCGACCGTGGCCGTCACCATGGACGGGGTCATTGCGAACTGGGTCAAGGGCCTGCGGGCCCATGTCGCAGCCCGCCACGCGGTCGCAGACCGGCAGCTGGCCCTCAACGTGTCGTGGAATCTGGCGGAGTGGGGTGTGGCCGATCCCGCCGCGGCCATCCGCGAGTTCCTGCTGTCCCCGATGTCGGGAAGGCTCAAGCTGGTCGAGGGCGCCGAGGCCGGAATCGCCAGGCTCCAGTCGGCGGGCTTCAGGGTCCTTGCCGTCACCAGGCGAGACCACATGGTCGGCGACAGTCCCGACGACCAGGACCGGACCCGCGACATCGCCCGTCAATGGTTCGCGGGCCAGCCCCAGTTGAACATCGGCGGCGACGACATCGTGTTCACCGAGGACCCCGTGTCGCTGGACGCCGACGTCTGGGTCGACGACTCGCCCCGCCGCATCCAGCGTCTGGCCGCGGCCGACAAGCCGGTCTGGCTGCTGCCCCAGCCCTGGAACCGCTCGGTCGTGCAGCACGCAGGCGTGAGCCTGCTGTTCGACGGCTGGGACTCGGTGGACGACCTGATCGCAGCGCACTCGGCCTGACCCGGAAGCCGAGCGGGTAGCCCGCGTCACGGCACCGCCACCCGCGCTCGCTCCAGCCACGGCCGAGCGGATCGACGAAGCTGGATCCACCTCGCGCCCGACGCGCCGCGACCGCGGCGCGATGTCACACCCCTGGTCCAATCTCTCCGGCGAGCGCTGAGCGCTCTCCTCGCAGCCCGGGACGACGGGCCGCCTCAATCCCCGAGGCGAAAGGCCCCGTCCCATGCATGGCAATCACCGACTCCTGCCGTTCTTCTCCAGACTCGACGACGGCCAGGTGGTGGAGCGAGAACGCTCCGCGGGTGCGGCGCTGGTGGCCGGCAGCGCGCGGGCAGATCCCGCTGACGGAGACCCGCGGCTGCTGGAGCTCGCCTTGCGGGCACTCGACCAGCCGCCCGGCAGCACCGTGCTGGTCGGAGACGGTGGGACCACGACCCGCATCTCCGCGCCCGCCGCCGGCGAACTCGCACTGGTCGGCCTGCGATGCCCGCCGGGAACGGCCGCACTGGCGTCGAGCGTGCCCTGCCGCACTCTGTGGCCCGACGGCCAGCACCGCAGCGGGGTGCTGGCATGGTCGGTCGACCGGCAGGGCGGCTCGCTGGCGCTGTTCCGCGGGGAGAACGGCGCCGCTGCGCAAACCCTGGCCGCGGTGGCGGGACCGCTGCTCGACACCGCGCTCCGCGCCCTGGGCCTGCCCACGGCACCGTGCCACTCGCCCACCGTGTGGTTCCCCGACGGGGTGTTCCTGCACCGCGTGGCGGGGATGCTGGCCCGCCGGGGCGGGCCGTGCGGGCGGCGCCGCCTCAGCTGGGACAGCCTGTCGATTCTGTACCCGCTGAACGACACCGGCGCGCCGCAGGAGCCGGGGCTCACCCGCCGGTCGAGACAGCGCTTTCAGAGCGCCAACACGTGGTCGTCGCTGCGACGCGGCGCCGCCGGGCTTCCTGCGGGGTCACCGGCGATCCTTCCCGGCCTGACGCCGCGGGTCGCCGGCTGGCTCGACGACGGCGCCTTCGCCCGATGGGTGCTCAGCCGCGTGCCCGACGCTCCCAGCGCGCGGGGATGGCTGCGCCGGGCCCTCAGCGGACCGGAGGCTGAGAATCTGGCCCTGGCACTCAGCGACGTGCACGACCCCTGCCGGGAGATGACGTGATGCTCCGGCGGGCGCGCACGCTGAAGGCCGGAGCGGGAGCTGTGGACCCTCGGGCTTCCGGGACGCCCGGGGGGCCGCCGTTATGCTGACCGGCCGTGAACGGGCCGAAACCGACCGCCGGATCCATCGCCCGTCGCCGGCTGCTTATCGCGTTGGGCTTCGGCGTCACGAACGTGGCCGTGCTCCGCCGGTTCCGCTCGGGCGCGGGTGCGAGCACCGACTCGGGTGCGGGCTCTCCTCCGGAGCCGCCGTCCGGGCCCGGCGACTCCCCGACCGGCTCGACCTCCCCCGACGCCGGCTCGGGTCCGGCGACGGTGGTCTCGGAGCCGGCTCCGCCTGAGCAGCCGCCACCGGTCCCGGTGCTGGACGAGACGGCCGCCCGCGGCCCCGATCACATCTTCGACCTGGCCATCGTCGGGGGCCGGGTCATCGATCCCGCCTCGGGCTTCGACTTCGTGGCGAGCATCGGCGTGAGCGGCTCGACCGTCGCCGCCATCGCGGCCGGGCCCGACGCAGCCCCGCTGCAAGCCTCCAGGACCATCGACGCCAACGGCCTGGTGGTGTCGCCTGGGTTCATAGACATCCTCTCGTACAGCCCCAATGGCTACGGCGAGTGGTTCAAGCTCGCCGACGGTGTGACCACCAACCTCGGGATGCACGGCCTCGACAACCGTGCCGACCAGTGGTTCGCGGCCCATCCCGACGGGAGTTCGCCGGTGCATTTCGGCGGGGCCTACGACAACGCCTTCGTCCGCCAGACCTATGGTCTGGAGCCCTACGACACCGCGGCCGCAGGCACTGTGAACGCCATCCTGGAGGACGCCCGCACCGACCTCCGCAAAGGGTTCATAGGGCTGCACATGCAGCCGGAGTACACCCCGGGGACCACCGCCGACGATCTGCTGGGCCACGCCGGGCTGGCCGCGGACCTCGAAGTCCCGCTGTGCGTCCACGCCCGCTACTCCGACAACCTGGCTCCCGGGACCAACCTGCAGGCCATCGGCGAACTCGTGCACGCAGCCCGCGAGACCGGGGCCCACGTCCACGTCGAGCACATCAACTCCACCGGCGGCACCGGAGTGATGGCCGAGGCTCTGGGACGGGTCGGCGACGCGATCGACGAGGGTCTAGCCATGACCGCCTGCGTCTACCCCTACGAGTTCTGGGCCACATACCTCAAGTCGGCCCGCTACGAGGACTGGCAGGAGAAGTACGGCATCAGCTACGGCGACCTGCAGGTGGCGGGCACCTCCGGAAGGCTGACCGAGCAGACCTTCGACGCCGCCTACGCCGACAACAGCCTCACCGCCGCGTTCGCCATGTCACCCGAGGACATCGAGCTCCCGCTGCGGACCGACTTCGTGATGGTGGGCAGTGACGCCATCCTCGACCGGTCCCACAACAATCACCCCCGCTCCACCGGATGCTTCAGCCGGGTGCTCGGTCGCTACGTGCGCGAGCGTTCCGTCATCGACCTGCCCACCGCCCTGTCGAAGATGACGATCCAGCCCGCCCTCCTGCTCGAGCGCCGGTGCCCCGGACTCCGGCGCAAGGGCCGGCTGGGCATCGGGGCCGACGCCGACATAACGGTGTTCGACCCGGCCACAGTCGCCGACCGCTCCACGATCGCCAACCCGGCACAGGAGTCGGTCGGCATCCAGTGGGTGGTGGTCGAGGGCCGGGTCGTCCGATCACCCGACGGAGCCACCAGCGAGGCCCCCAACGGCCGGGGCCTCAGATCCGACATCGGCACGGTCTGAGGTCGAGCGGGCAGGCGGCACACCAATGCCAGGCATGAGATCGCAGTCCCCGCTGGAGCAGGCAGTGGCCTGGATGCTGTTCCTGCTGATCGTGGCGGGCGCGGCGGCCTCGATCGCCCTGGACCGAGACGACCCGGACCCGGCCCCGGCCCCGGCGGCGAACTCGCCAGAGGATGCGGCCGACGACACGCCCGCCGACGACGCCCCCGGCGGCACGCCCGAGGCCCCCGCCGGCACCACGGCGCCGGGTCCCCGGTCGTTCACGATCGCGGCAACCGGCGACCTGCTGATCCATGAGTCGGTGGCCGACGCGGCCCGGACAGCCGACGGCTGGGACTTCTCGCCGATGTTCGCCCACGTCGCGCCCATCCTCAGGGACGCGGACCTGGCCGTGTGCCACGTCGAGACGCCGATGTCGCCCAACAACGCCCGCCTGTCGTACTTCCCGGCGTTCATCGTTCCCAGGGAGCTGGCTTCGGCCATCGCCTACGCCGGCTACGACACCTGCTCTCTGGCCTCCAACCACGCCACCGACGCGGGGCAGGAGGGCATCGTGGGCACGATCTCGGCCCTCGACCGGGCCCAGGTGTCCCACGCCGGCATGTCCCTCTCCCCGGAGGACCGCGACCGCGTCACGCTGGTCGGGGCGGCCGACGCCACCGTGGCCCACCTGTCGTACACGTACGGCTTCAACAACGGAGCCCTCGACGCCGACGAGGCCCACTTCTCCAACGTCATCGACGAGGCGGCCATCCTCGACGAGGCGCGGCGAGCCCGCTCCGAGGGTGCCGACTTCGTGGTGCTGTCGATGCACTGGGGCGCCAACTACGACGCAGCCCCCGACGATACGCAGACCAGCCTGGGTCCTCGCTTGCTGGCCTCGGATGACATCGACCTGATCCTCGGTCACCACGCCCACGTCGTTCAGCCCGTGGCGCAGATCGGCGGCGAGTACCTGGTGTACGGGCTGGGCAACTTCCTGTCGAACCAGTCCCCCGAGAGCTGCGACGTGTGCCCGGTCTCCACCACCGACGGCGTCATCGTGCACCTGACCGTGACCGAGGACGAGACGAGCGGCCAGTGGCGGGTGACCGACATCACCCACACCCCGACCTGGGTCGACCGCTCCAACTACGAGATCGTCGACGTGCTGCGGGGCTCGGGACGCGACCCCGCGGTGATGGCCGAGTCGGCCCAGCGCACCGCGTCGGCGCTCGGGACGCTCGGCGTCTCGGTAGCGCCCCGGTAGGGCGCTGAGCCCCTGGTGCAGGCCACCTGCGAGGGCCCGGCCGCGCCCGAAGCCTCACGGGCCGCGGTAGAGTCAAAGAGGTGAGCTTCAAGGTCGGTGATCGGGTGGTGTATCCCCATCACGGAGCCGCCGAGATTGTGAGACTGGAGAAGCGAACCGCCTTCGGCGAGGAGCAGGACTACCTGGTCCTGCGCATGACCCACGGCGAGATGACCGTGGCCGTGCCCGCCGACAAGGCCGAGGACGTGGGCATGCGCTGGCCCATCAGCACCGAGGACGTGGACGATCTCTTCGAGGTCCTGGCCCGCAGGGACGTCCGCGAGCCGGCCAACTGGTCCCGCCGCTACAAGAACCACCAGGAGAAGCTCAAGTCGGGCGACGTGTACCAGGTGGCCGAGGTAGTGCGGAACCTGGCGCTGCGCGAGCGGGCCAAGGGCCTCTCGGCGGGCGAGAAGACGCTCTACAACACGGCCCGGAGCGTGCTGGTGTCGGAGCTGTCCTTCGCGCTCGACGTGAGCGAGGACGAGGCCTCCCTCAAGGTCGACGAGTCCCTGACCTGACCTGACCTGAGCCGAGCCGAGCAGGGCCGCGGCCCTGCGAGCGCGCCCCTCAGAGCGCCCGCAAATAGGTGAGGGCATGTCGCTCCGCAGCGGTGTCATTCCCGCTCTTGTTCGCTTCGCTCACGGGCCGCTCGGGCCACGGCCTCGCGCCGTATGGGCCGAGTTCGCTCGCCTATACGCTCGGCCTCTCAGCGGACGAGCCCGCCCCCGTCGACGATCACCGACTGCCCGTTGACCATGCTGGCCGCGTCGGAGGCCAGCCACACCGCCACCTCGGCCACCTCGTCGGCGGTCAGCATCCGGCCGCCGATGTTGGTCGACGCGATCAGGTCGGCGATCTCGGGGTTGTCGCCGATGAAGCGCCGGATCATGGGCGTGTCGGTGGATCCGGGCAGCACCGCGTTGACTCTGATGCCGCGCCGGGCGTACTCCTGGGCGGCCGCCTTGGTCAGGCCGACCACCCCGTGCTTGGCCGCGGTGTAGTGGGGCTGGCCGGGGGCGGCCACCACGCCCGCCCCTGAGGACGTGTTCACGATGGTCCCGCCGCCATGGGCGGCCATGTGGCGCAGCTCGTGCTTCATGCACAGGAACACGCTGGTCAGGTTCACGGCGATCATGCGGTCCCAGCGGGCCGCCTCGAGGTTGTGGAACTCCGACATCTGGTCGGAGATCCCGGCGTTGTTGAACGCAGAGTCGAGGCGGCCGTGCGCCGAGACGATCCCGTCCATCATCGCGGCGACCGCGCCCTCGTCGGTGACATCGACCTGAACCGCCGACGCCCTCGGCTCGGGCCCGGCAGTGTTGATATGGTTCACCGTCGCGGCCGCGCCCTCGCCGTCGACATCGGCAACGACCACATGGGCCGCGCCCTGGGCCGCGAACTGGCGCGCCGCGGCCCGGCCGATCCCGCCCGCGGCGCCGGTCACCAGCACCACCTTGCCCTGCGCCAGGCCGACCGGTGCGCCAACGCTCACAGGCGCTCGATGATGGTGACGTTCGCCTGGCCGCCGCCCTCGCACATGGTCTGCAGGCCCCAGCGCCCGCCGGTGCGCTCCAGCTCGTGCAGCAGCGTGGTCATCAGCTTGACCCCGGTGCAGCCCAGCGGGTGGCCCAGCGCGATGGCCCCGCCGTTGACGTTGACCTTGGCGTGGGGAATGTCGTGCTCGTGCATCCAGGCCATGGGCACCGGCGCGAAGGCCTCGTTGCACTCGAACAGGTCGAAGTCGTCGATGGCCATGCCGGTGCGCTCCAGCGCGTAGGCCGTCGCCGGTATCGGCCCGGTGAGCATGTAGATCGGGTCGTCGCCCCTCACCGACATGTGATGGATCCGGGCCCGGGGCCTCAGCCCGTGCTCGTCGACGGCCCGCTCCGATGCCACCAGCAGGGCGGCCGCACCGTCGCTGATCTGGCTGGACACCGCTGCGGTGAGCCTGCCGCCCTCGGTCAGCGGGGGCAGCGACTGCATCCTCTCCAGCGAGGTGTCGCGGCGGGGGCCCTCGTCGGTGCTCACCCCGTTGACGGGCTCGATCTCGGCGGTGAAGCGGCCCTCGTCGATGGCCTGGATCGCCCGGCGGTGGCTCTCCAGCGCGTACGCCTCCATGTCGGCCCGGCTGATGTCCCACTTCTCGGCGATCATCTCCGCGCCCCGGAACTGGGAGACCTCCTGGGTGCCGTAGCGCTGCACCCAGCCCTCCGAGCCGGTGAAGGGATCACTGTGACCGAGGGGCTCGGCCGCGGCCAGCGCGGTGCCGATGGGGACCATCGACATGTTCTGCACACCGCCGGCCACGATGACGTCGTTGACGCCGGCCTTGACGGCCATGGCCGCGAAGCTGACCGCCTGCTGGCCCGACCCGCACTGGCGGTCCACGGTCACACCGGGAACGGCCTCGGGCAGCCCGGCCGCCAGCCAGCAGGTCCGGGCGATGTCGCCCGCGTTGGGGCCGACGTTGTCGAGGTTGCCGAAGATCACGTCCTCCACAGCCATGGGATCGACATCGGTCCGGCGCAGCAGCGCCTTGATGGCCGCCGCTCCGAGGTCGGCGGGATGCACGTCCGAGAGCCCGCCGCCCCGCCGGCCGGTGGGCGTGCGCACCGCGTCGACGACGTATGCCTCACTCATCAGAGAATCCCCCTTACGTTGTGTCCGTATCGATTATGCCGCCACTGCCCCCGCCCGCACTCGCACTCATGCAAATTCCGGGATCACGTGGGCGCCCATCAGCTCGATGGTCTGCATGACCTTGTCGTGCGGGACCTTGTACGGGTTGAACAGGCAGAACACCAGGTCGCAGCCGGTGGCTTCGTAGGCCCGGAACATCTCGACGGCACGGTCGGGATCCCCGCACACGCAGGCGTTGGTCTCCATGAGGTAGTCCATGGTGAGGTGCTCGATCGAGCCGTCCTCCACATGGTCGGCGGTCCTGCCCAGGTAGTCGTAGGTGCCCAGCTCGGCCTCCATCTCCCGCAGCCACTGGGCCACCGACCCGATGAGGCGGGCCCCCTTCTTGGGGTACCACTCGAAGGACTCGGCCGACACGTCGACCGACTCGGACATGGTCGGCGCCACGTTGACCATCGTGAAGGTGGCGGCCTGGTCGTTCACGAACCTCCCGATCGGGTCGGTGCAGGCCGCGATGCCGTCGCGGTAGATGCCGATGCGCCGGGCCAGCTCCTCGGGGGGTGTGCCCACGGAGAAGGACAGCAGGCCGAGGCCGGCCTCGCCGATCATACGATGGCCCCCGTCGGAGCTGGTCGCGGCCCACAGCGGCGGATGGGGGCGCTGGATGGGCTTGGGCAGCACCCGGCGGCGCGGCATCTGCCAGTAGTGGCCATCCCACTCGATCTCGTCGTTGGTCATGGCGGCGACCGCCATCTCCAGCGCCTCGCGCCACATGGCCCGGGTCTCGCCGGGATGGATGCCGAAGCCCTCGAGCTCGGAACGGGTCGCCGACCGGCCGGTTCCCAGCTCCACGCGGCCGTCGGAGAGCAGGTCGAGCACCGCCACCGACTCGGCGGTACGCACCGGGTGGTTGTAGGGCTTGGGCATCAGGCGCACGCCGTAGCCGAGCCGCAGGTTCTCGGTGACCGCGGCCAGGTGGCCGTACAGGACCTCGGGGTTGGAGCAGTGCGAGAACTCCTCCAGGAAGTGGTGCTCCACCGTCCAGACCGAGTGGAACCCGACCCGGTCGCCGAGCCGGACCTGTTCGACGACCTCCTGATAGGCCTGCTGCTCGCTGCGCTCGGACCAAGGCCGGGCCACCGGGATCTCGTAGAACATGGCGAACTTCACGGCTGTACCTCACTGGATGCGGGCTTGCGCCCGATGGTGGCTATGGATGTGGGCCCGAGCATGGCGAAGCCCGGAGCGCGCATCTGCTCCAGGGCGGTGGCGGCGTCGGACTCCGGCACGGCGCCGGCCTCGACGAGCCTGGGAACGGCCCGCTCGAGGGCCAGGAACCACCACTCCCCGCTCGCCTCGCGGGGCCGCATGATCCGCACGCTGCCGCGAGCGTCGAGGTCCTGGAGGCCGAGGTCCCGCATCCAGCCCAGGACACGCACGCCTGCATTGGGATCCCGCCACTGCGACATCGCCGCGGTGGCCACCATGCGGTGGACCGAGCCGAGCGGCTCCGGCAGCGTCTGCTCGGCGAACTCGGCCATGGCGCCGTCCTCGATCACCATCGCCCCCGCGGGCCGGAGCGCGTCCGCCAGCTTGGCGAGGACCTCGACGCGCTCGGGGATGTGCTGGATGACGGCGCGGGCGTGGACCAGGTGGAAGTGCTGCGCGGGCAGCCGATCCCGGGCGGCGTCGTGCTGGCGCACGATCACGTTGGGCGGCATGTCCGCGTGGAAGCGCAGGTCGATGTCGGTCGACATCACCCGACCCTGCGGGCCGACCCGCTCGGCTAGCCAGGCGGAGACGCTGCCGGTTCCCGCTCCCATCTCCAGCACGTGCATCCCGGGCTCGACGCCGACGCGTTCGAGCAGGCGGAAGGTGCCGGGATCGAGCGTCCTGGCGAGCATCGAGAGCCGGACACGCTCGATGTCAACCTCGTCGTCGGCCACGCCGTAGCGTTCAGCTGTGCCGGACACGCCACCGATGGTAACGGTCATCGCCCGAGCGCCCTGAGAGGACCGCCTTGATCAACCCCGAACCCGATCAGAATCCGGGCCGCCACGCCGGCGAGACCGCGGAGCAGGCCGGGTTCCGGTCCAGGGTGCGGGCCTGGCACGACATCCACGCCACCGTCCGGTCGGGCGAAGACCTCTGGAGCGTGCCTCTGTATGTGGAGCCGGGTCGGGCCGAGGAGTACTTCAACGCCGGGCGAGCCTGGCAGCGCAGGCTGTTCGAGCACGGCTGGGCCGGCCTGACGTGGCCCAGGGAATACGGCGGGGGCGGGGGCGAGCCGTGGCAGGCCCGGATCTTCTCGGAGGTCGCCGCCGGCTATGAGGAGGCCCCGGGCTTCATAGGGGCCACCATCGCCATGCTCGGCCCGACCCTGCTGCGCCACGGCACCGAGGACCAGAAGCGCCGGTTCCTGCCCGGCCTGCTCTCGGGCGGGCTCGCCTTCTGCCAGCTGTTCAGCGAGCCCGGCGCGGGCAGCGATCTGGCCGGCCTCGCCGCGAGGGCGGACCGCGACGGCGACGAGTTCGTCGTCAACGGCCAGAAGGTGTGGAACTCCCAGGCCCAGTTCTGCGACTGGGGCTTCCTGCTGGTCAGGACCGACCCGGGGGCGCCCAAGCATCGGGGCATCACCTTCCTGCTGGTGGACATGGCCACACCCGGCATCGAGGCCCGCCCGCTGGTGCAGATGAACGGGGCGGCCCACTTCAACGAGGTGTTCCTCACCGACGTCCGCATCCCGGTGTCGAATGTCGTGGGCGAGATCGGCGGCGGTTGGGGGCCGGCCCGCACGGTGCTGCTCAACGAGTCGGCCTTCATCGGGGACCGCAAGGGCACCACCGTGATGTCGCCGCTGCTGGAGCTGGCCCGCCGCCACAGCCGCCTCGACGATCCGGTGGTTCGCCAGCGGCTGGCCGACGCCTGGGCCCGGGAGCGGATGCAGCGGTGGATGGGCGAGACCATCCAGAACGCGGTGCGGCGCGGCGAGCCGCCGCCGATGGATCCCTCCCTGATCAAGCTGTTCGCCGCCGAGTCGAAGCTCCGCACCGGCGAGCTGGCCACCGCGCTGGGTGCGCTGGCCGTGGTGGCCGACACCGGCGAGGCGGCCCGGTGGGCCCGCCACGAGCTGATGGGCCGCTTCGCGGTGTCGATCGGCGGAGGGACCAACGAGGTGATGCGCAACAACCTCTCGGAGCGTTCCCTCGGCTTGCCCCGCGAGCCCAGCGTCGACCGGGACGTGCCCTGGCGAGACATACCCAGGAGGGCGAGCGGGTAACGGCACTCACCCGGCCCGAGTGTCTCAGCCGGGCGGGGCGGCCCGGCTGGGGGCGAATATGCCGGGCATCACGGTGAAGCCGTCGATCTGGCGGAACCGGTCGGTCCAACGGCGCAGGGCCGGGTAGTCCTCGCGCGACACACCGCCCTCCTCCGAGAGGGCCACATCGGGGAAGAGGGCCAGGTCTGCGATGGTGGGGTGCGGGCTCGACGTCACCCAGTCGAGCCCCTCGCGCTCACGGAACCAGAGGTGCTCGTCGAGCACCCCGAACAGGCGGTGGGCACCGGCGCGGACCGCGTCGATGTCGAAGTCGTAGCCGAGGTTCACGTACAGGCGGGCCGCGGAGGCGGTGTTGGTCGTCCCCTCGGCGAACAGCAGCCACGAGGCGGTCTCCCCCAGCACCTCCGGGTCGTCCACCGGGTACCAGCGGCCGCTCTTGTCGTACCGTGCCGCCAGGTAGACGAGGATGGCATGGGAGTCGCGCAGCACGTAGCCGTCGTCGTCGATCACCGGGATGTGCCCCAGCGGGTTGATCTTCGCGAACTCGGCCGACTTGTGCTCCCAGCCCGGGTAGAAGTCCACCGGCACCGCATGGTGATCCAGGCCGAGGATGCTCATCAGCAGCCGGACCTTGTAGCAGTTGGCCGACAGCTCCCAGTCGTACAGGGTGATCATCGCGGTCTCACCGGTCCGTTCAGATGTCGAGGACCAGCCGGTCGCCGCCGGCGCGCGACACGCACACCATCATCTCGCCGCCCTGCTGCTTCTCGGTGTCGTTGAGGTACACGTCGTTGTGGACGGGCTCGCCGTCGAGGACGGCCACCCGGCAGGTGCCGCAGGCCCCGGTCTCGCACGACGACGACACCTCCACGCCGTTGGCCCGCAGCACCTCCATGATGGTGGCCCCGGCGGGGACCTCCAGGCTCAGCGCGGAGCGGGCCAACTCCACGGTGAACGTGGTGGAGTCGTCGATGTCGGTCGGGTTGGCGAAGTACTCGAAGTGGACCGTGTCGTCGGTCCGGCCCCCGGCGGCGGCGATGCGGCGGGCCGCGTCGAGCATCGGCCCCGGACCGCACACGTAGACGTGCTCGTGGGGACCGGGTCCGGCCAGCACCGACTCCAGCGCGGCGCCGGTCTCGGACGGCGACAGCCCGATGTGGCGGGTGACCGACTCGCCGAGGCCGTCGATCAGCTCCGCGAATGCGATGTGGTCTTCGCTGCGGGCGAAGACGTGCAACTCGAAGTCGAGGCCCTGGTGGCGCAGTGCCTGGGCCATGGCCAGCAGCGGGGTGATGCCGATGCCGCCGGCGACGAGGACGGTGCGGACCGCGTCGCGCCGCAGCGGGAAGTTGTTGCGGGGCTCCGAGACGGCCAGCACGTCGCCGACCCGCACGTTCTCGTGCAGGGACCGCGAACCGCCGCCCCCGTCCGGCTCGAGCTTCACGCCGATGCGGTAGCGGTCGAGCTCGCCGGGGCCGTTGGTCAGCGAGTACTGGCGGACCAGCCCGTTGGGCAGGTGCACGTCGATGTGGGCACCGGGCTGGAAGGTGGGGAGCTGGCCCGCGATGGACACCAGCTCGAAGCCGGCCACGTCCTCGGCGACCGGCCACTTGCGGGCTACCTGCACCCGCAGCCCGGCCCGCCGCCCCTTCGGCGCCGGCTCGGGAACCTCCGAAAGGTGGATCGGCACCTCCTCGATGGCGGCGACCATGGGCTCGGGCGGGGGGCGCCGGCGGGCCTCGGCCTCGACCGCATCCCGCAGCTGCGTCAGAGCGGTGTTGTGATGGCGCCACACCGGGATGCGGCTGTCCGGGGCGGGCCGGCCGGCCAGCACGGCCCGGACGACGGTGCGGTCGGCGTCGGCGGGCTGGGCGAAGAACACCGCGGTGCTGGCCGAGCCGCCGTCGGCGGACTCGGCCCGGAGCACGACGTGGTAGCGGTCCTGGCCGGTGACGGTCACCGGCCCGCCGGGGCCCGGGCCGTTGCCGTCGGCTGCTGCGCCGATGAGGTCGGTGGGAGAGAAGCGATGCCGGCTGAGCGCGTCGACGACCATCTCCGCGGGGGCCCGGACCGTGACGCCGCGCAGCGCGAAGGCCCCTCCCGGCTCCAGCGCGTCGAGCACCGGCGGCTCGCCGTCGGGCTCCTCGCCCGACCAGACCAGGCCGTAGCGCTCAAGGGCCGGGAACGTGCGGTTGCAGATGGTGCGGGCCGGAGCGTCGGCCGGGTGGGCGGGTATGTAGGTGCATCCCGCGGTGCGGCTGGCGTAGCGCCACCCGTGGTAGCGGCAGACCAGCTCACGCCCGTCGTTGGTGCCTACGCTGAGCCGCACCCCCCGGTGGAGGCAGCGGTTCTCCCAGACGTTCACGTAGCCGTCGTCGGCCCGCCACACGGCCAGCTCCCGACCCAGTAGCCTCCCCCAGAACACGTGGCGGGGCACGACGTCGTACTGCGACGCCACCGGATGCCACCGCCGCTCGGCCTCGCCGCTCACGTGCGCACCCCCTCTGCGGCCGGGATCACGCCGTAGGTCACTCCGAGACGGCTCAGCCAGCGCCGGTAGACGATGGCCGACCGGTCGGCCCGGATGGGCGTCTCGGCCCGGGGGTCCAAAGGCAGCAGCTTGGGGTGCTGGTTCTCGAGGATCGGCTTGTCCTGCGCGATCACGCCCTGCTGAAACCGGCGGATCTCCCGGTCCGCGCTGACGTCGTCGAGCACGCTGATGAACAGGTGGGCGCGGATGCGGGTAGCGGTGAGGGGATGGATGAAGATGCCGATGGCGTCCATCCGGGAGGCGTCGGTGGGCGACGACTTGTAGAGCATCGCGCTGTAGGGGTGCGGGACCCGGTAGACGTACTCGGCCAGCACCGCCTGCGAGGAGGCCGCGGCCGCACGCGGCTGGTAGAAGAGGCAGTCGAACGCCCACAGCTCGCCGTCTCGCTCCTCCACCCGGTACTCGGCCACCTCGGTGTGGGGCTCCTCGCCGAGCACGCCGGCATGCACGTACGGGAAGTGGGCCATGTCCAGGAAGTTCTCGACGGCGCGCGGGGCTGAGACCTCGATGCCGACGGTCAGGGCGTTGAGGGTCCGGCGGTCGTGCTCCCGGGTCTCGGGCACGTCGAAGACGCCGCCGGAGGGCTTCCCCAGCGTGGCCCACAGATACCCGTAGTCGGTGCGAACCTCGATCTCGCGGTCCGGCCCGGCGGCAGCCCGCGCCGCGCCGCCCGAGTCGATCCAGCAGCGCAGGGGCTCGCCGAGCAGCAGGGTCCGCAGCTCGCCGCGGCGGATCTCGTCGAGGTCGGCCACCGCGTGCCACTGGTTGCGGATCACCGGGTCGGTGCAGACCTGCGTCTCAGCCTCAGCCGTCGCCATGACCGTCATGTTCACTCCGCCTCCAGGTAGGCGTCCAGGTCGGCCAGCCAGGCCCGCTTGTGGTCCTCGGGGGCGAAGCAGGCCTCGAGGCTGTTCCGGGCGCACTGCGCCAGCTCGCCGCGGCTCAACGAGAGGGCCTCGGCCGCGGCCAGGTAGTTGTCGGCCACGTAGCCGCCGAAGTAGGCGGGGTCGTCGGAGTTGATGGTGACCTTGAGGCCGGCTTCGAGCAGGCGCTTGAGGTTGTGGCCGGCCAGGTCGTCGACCACGCACAGGGCCAGGTTCGACAGCGGGCACACCGTCAGCGGCGTCTGGGCCTCCACCAGGCGCGACACCAGCGCAGGGTCCTCCTCGCAGCGCACGCCGTGGTCGATGCGCTCAGCGCCGAGCGCATCGAGGGCACCGGTGATGTAGGCGGGAGGCCCCTCCTCGCCGGCATGGGCGACAGAGCGCAGCCCCGCGGCGCGGGCCATGGCGTAGGCCTCCGCGAACTCCTCGGGCGGGTGGTCGACCTCCGAGCTGTCCAGGCCGACGCCCAGGATGCGGTCGAGCCAGTCCTCCGCAGCCCGGAAGGTGTCGCAGGCGGCCTCGCCCGGCAGGTGGCGCAAAAAGCACATGATCAGGTCCGACGAGATCGATGTGGCGGCCTCGGCGTCGGCCATGGCCGCGGTGAAGCCCTCCATGAAGACGTCGAAGCCGACGCCGCGCTCGGTGTGGGTCTGCGGATCGAAGAACATCTCGGCCCGGCGCACGCCGTCGGCGTGGGCCCGGCGCAGGTAGGCGGCCATCAGGTCATAGAAGTCCTGGGAGGTCTGGAGCACGGCCGCGCCCTGGTAGTAGATGTCCAGGAAGGACTGGAGGTCGGTGAAGGAGTAGGCGGCCCGAACCGCGGCCTCGTCCTCGAACGGCAACTCGACGCCGTTGCGGCCGGCCAGCTCGAAGAGCATCTCCGGCTCGAGGGTGCCCTCGATGTGCAGGTGCAGCTCAGCCTTCGGCAGCCCCCGCACGAAGGCGGCCAGGTCGGCGTGGCCGGTCATCGCTCGTGTCCTCCTGGCTGGTCGCGGTCGGCGTGGTCGGTGTCGATGGTGCCATAGCGGACGCCCCGGGCGCGCAGCCACCGGCGGTAGGCGAGGCTGCCCGCGTCGGCGGCCTGGTGCGACTCCATCCTCGGGTCGGTGGGCAGCCGACGGGGCCGCTGGGATTCCACGACATCGATGTCCTGCGAGAAGATCAGCTCGTTGAAGGCCCGCTGGGCGTCGAGGTCGGCGCCGGCGTCGTGCACGACGGTCGAGCGCCACACGACGCATCGGGTCTCGGTGACGGGGCTAGCCACGATGAGGATGGTGAAGCCTCCTGCTCCGTCGCCCCTGTCGCCCCCGTCGCCCGACGGCACCTTGGTGAGCGTGGCCGCGTAGGGATGAGACACCGAGTACTGGTAGCGGACCGGACCGCCGGCGGCAGCCGGTCCGGGATCGGGCTGCCAGAACGTGCAGTCGATCAGCCGGAGCTCGTCGTCCGTCTCCTTCACGCCGTAGGGCTCCACCTCGGTGTAGGGCTCCCGGCCGAGGTATCCCTCGTGCACGTAGGGGAAGTGGGCCAGGTCCAGGAAGTTCTCGATGATGCGGGGTCCGGACGACTCGACCGTCACCGGGTCGAGCCACAGGGTCAGCTCGGGGTGGGCGGCATGGTCCGGCGCGATCGGCAGGTTGCGGGGCCGCTCGCCGGTGCAGACCCACCAGAAGCCGCATCCCTCCCGCACGGCCGCCCCACGCAGGCGCACACCGACCGGTTCCCGGTCCGGATGGGCCGGCTGATGCACGCAGTGACCGTCGATGTCGAACTGCCAGCCGTGATAGCCGCATCGCAGCCGTTCCCCGTCGAAGTCGCCCAGCGTGATCCGGGCCCCCCGGTGGGGGCAGGTGTCCACGAACACCTCGACCCGGCCGGAGTTGTCACAGGCCAGCACCCAGCGCTCGTCGAGCAGCTCGAACGGCAGCCACCGGCCCGCGGCGAGGTCGCCGGCCCGGGCCACCGGGAACCACTCGTTGCGTATGGAGTCGGTTCCGGTCATCGTGTCGCGAGGCTCAGAGGTCGAGCGGATAGGCGAGCGTATCCGCTCCATACGGGCGAGGCCGTGGCCCGAGCGGCCCGTGAGCGCAGCGAACAAGAGCGGGAGACACCCCCTCTCGACGCGGATCGCTCTCACCTGTCCGCGTGGCCCTTCAGGCCGGCCCCCGGCCGAGCCCCTCAGCGCTCCTCGCGCGAGTACGGGATGGCCAGCGCAGCCGGCGCGGCGGTGGACCTCACCCGTCTACCAAGCTTCACCGCCCCCGCCGGGATCAGGATGGCCACCAGCGTCACTACATAGGGCAGCATCGACAGGAAGAAGCTGAGATCGCTGGCCCCCATGAACGGCAGGCCCCAGCCCCGGGCCTGAGCGGTGGTGTCCAGGGAGATCATGGACCCGTACAGCAGCGCCCCGGCCACCGCCCAGCCCGGACGCCAGCCCGCGAATATGACCACCGCCAGCGCCACCCAACCCCGGCCGCGGGCGATGTCGGGCGACCATGTGGGCGTGAACGACAGCACCATGTAGGCGCCCCCTGCGCCGGTCAGCGCCGCGCCCAGCACCGAGTAGAAGATCCGCCAGCCGGTCACGCTCACGCCCACCGCGTCGGCCGCGGCCGGGTTCTCGCCCACGGCCCGCATGTTCATGCCGTGGCGGGTCCGGAACAGCACGAACCACAGCACCACCGGCAGCCCGATGTAGGCGATGTACACCACCGGGTCGTGGAACAGGAACGCCGACACCAGGTCGTTGTCGTCGAGAACCCCGCCCGGGTTTATCTCGCGGAACAGGGTCTGGATGGGTGTTCCGTTGCGGTTGACGCCGAGCTGGTTGGAGAGTCCGATGCCTCCCAGCGCCAGCGCCAGACCGACCAGCACCTGGCTGGCCCGGAAGCTCACCACGCACAGGGCGAAGATAAGTCCCGCCACCGCGGCCGCGATCATGCCGATGAGCATGGCCACCCAGGGACTCTCCACTCCCCATGACAGCACCGCGATGACCGAGAACACCGCGCCGATCCCGATCAGGCCCTCCTGGCCCAGGTTGAGCACCCCGACCCGTTCGCCGAGCATGGCGCCGGTCGCGGCCAGCATCACCACCGCGCTGGCCGGGATGGCCGAGCCGATAAGGCTCAGGAAGGCGTTCTCGATGATCGCCAGGATCATGTGGCGGCCCTCTCCGTCGCCGCGTCATGATCGTCGCCGGCCTGGGCGCCGTCCCCGTCGACCGCCTCCCGGCGCACCACCCGGTAGCGGGCCGCGATCTCGCCGAGGGCGATACCGGTCAGGATGACGCCGTAGATGGCGAAGATGATGTAGACCGACAGGCCCTTGGTCTGTAGCACGATCCCCGCATAGAACATCGACGCGATGAACAGGCCCCCGCCGATCACGCCCCAGAACGAGGCGCCGGCCAGCGCAGCCACGATGAAGCCCGACAACCCGAACTGGGCCGAGAACCCGGCGTTCATGGCTTGCGCCCCCGGCGCGCTCAGCTGGAGCATCCCGCCGAGGCCGGCGATGGCCCCGGTGAACAGCATCACGATGAGAATCCGCCGGCGCACCGCGATCCCCGCGTAGCCCGCGGCGCGCGGGTTGCCGCCGATGGTGTCGATCTCATAGCCGATGGTCGTGGAGCGGAACACCCACCACAGCGCGGCCGCGATGACGAGGGGCACGAGCAAGGCGATGGTCACCGAGTTCGCGCCGGGAAGCCCCGGCAGGGTGTGCGCCACCTCCCGGGTGGACTGGATGACCGCGGCCTCCTTGTCCCGCCAGAACCCCAGCGCCGACCAGGTGACCAGTTGCAGGGCCACGAAGTTGAGCAGCAGCGTGGTGATGATCTCGTTCACATCCCAGTACGCCCGAGCCAGCGCGGGCACCAGGATCCACGCCGCACCGGCGAGCGTGGCCGCCGCCGCCATCACGATCAGCACCAGCCACGCGGGCCCGTCCATGTGGATGCCGACCCCCACCGCGGCCAGCGCTCCCATCAGGAACTGGCCGTCTGAGCCGATGTTCCACACCTTCATGCGGAGCGACAGGGCCACGCCCAGCGCGGTCATCAGGATCGGGATGGCTCGCAGTGCGGCGCCCTCGATGCCGCGCTGGCGCCCGAATATGGCGTCGAGACCCTGCCAGAAGATCCAGAAGGCGTTGCGGCCTGTCAGCAGCAGCACGATCCCGACGAGGACCATGGCCCCGACCGCCCCACCGATCCGGGTGAGGGCAGCCCGGCGAGCCTCGACCTCCAGGCGACGCTCCAGCCGCCAGGGCGTGACCCTCAGCACCGTGCTCGCGATCGAGCCGAGCGGCGTCATCGGATCGTTCCCGCCGTGCCGTCACGCCCGGGCGTCACGAGGCCGCCTCGACTGCGGAGTGGCCGCCCATCAGCAGCCCGATGTGCTCGCGGTCGGCGTCGGCCGAGTCGAAGACGCCCATGATCCGGCCCTCGTACATGACCGCTATCCGGTCGCCCATCAAGAGCACCTCGTCGAGATCGTCGGAGATCAGCAGCACCGCGCATCCGGAGTCGCGCTTGTCGATGAGCGTCGATCTCACCTCCTGGGCTGCGTTCACGTCCAGGCCCCTGGTGGGGTGGGCCGCCACCAGCAGCCGGTCCGCGGCGAGAGCCTCACGCCGGGCCACCAGGCGCTGCTGGTTGCCGCCCGACATCTGGCCCGCCGTCGAGAACACCGAGCGCGTCTGGACCCGGGCCGTCTCCACCAGTTGCTTGGCGAAGTTGATCACACCCTGGCGGTCGAGGGTGAGGCCCTGGGCGAACTCCTCGGTCCAGTAGTTGTGCAGCACCGCGTTGTCCTTCACCGGCGCCGAGAGCACCATGCCCATCCCGATGCGGTCCTCCGGGATGTGGCCCACGCCGATGTCGGTCACGGCCCGCACAGACAGGGAGGCGAGGTCGGCGCCGTCGAGCGTGATCGACCCCGATCGCAGTGGTCGCAGCGCGCAGATCACCTCGGCCAACTCGGACTGGCCGTTGCCCGACACCCCGGCGATGCCCAGGATCTCCCCCGAGCGCACCGTCAGGTCCACGTCGTGCAGCGCCTCGATCCCGCGGTCGTTGAGAGCCGACACGCCGCTCAGCTCCAGCGCAGGCGCCCCGGTCACAGTCCGGTGCTCGACGTCCAGGACCCGCTCCTCGCCGGTCATGAGCCGGGCGATCTCGCTGGCGGTGGCACCCTCCGTCGGCCGGGTGATCTCCCGGACCCCGTGACGCAGCACCGTCAGGCGGTCCGACACCGCCAGCACCTCGCGCAGCTTGTGGGTGATGAAGATCACGCTGAGCCCGGAGGCCGCCAACTCCCTGATCACCCTGAAGAGGTCGTCGGCCTCCTTGGCGGTCAGCACCGCGGTGGGCTCGTCCAGGATCAGCACCCGGGCGCCGCGGGCCAGCACCCGCAGGATCTCGACCCTCTGCTGCTCCCCCACCGACAGCTGCCAGATCCTGGCGGTCGGATCGACATGCAGGCCCATCTCGCCCATGAACTGCTCGGTGCGGTCGACCAGGGCCCGCTGGCTGACGACGCCGGGCGTTTCCGGCCATCCCAGGTGGATGTTCTCGGCCACTGTCATGGGCTCCACCAGCCGGAAGTGCTGGTGGACCATGCCGATGCCGGCGTCGATGGCATGGGCCGGGCTGCGGAAGTCGCGCTCGGTCCCGTCGACGATCACCTGGCCGGCATCGGCCCGGTAGATGCCGGCCAGGATGTTGCACAGGGTGGTCTTGCCCGCGCCGTTCTCGCCCACGAGGGCGTGGACCTCCGACCAGCGCACCTCGAAGTCGACCGCGTCGAGGGCGGCCACGCCCCCGAAGGCCTTGCTGATGCCGAGCGCCTCTACCGAGGGCCGTGTGCCGTCGCCGGTCAAATCAGTCGTGGCTGCTGCCTGGAGTCAGGCTCAGACCGGGGAGATGCCCGTGACGCCGTCGACGGGCCAGTCGATGGCGTAGGCCTCGAGCGAGTCGAGGGTCTCGCCCGCGGCCAGCCTCTCATTGCCCTCGTTGTCGCTCAGCGGGCCCGCGTACACGTGGAGCTCGCCGCTGTCGAGCTTGGCCCCGGCATCGTGCACCGCGTCCTGCACGTCCTGGGGAACGTTCGGGCCGAAGTCGCCGATAGGCGTGTCGAGCAGCCACACCTCGTCCTGGGACACCCAGGTGCCGTCCAGCACCCGCTGGCACTGCTCGGTGTAGAACGGCCCGAACTCCGACAGGTCGAAGTGGGACACGTACTTGGTGGGGGCAGCCGTCCGGAAGTCCAGGTTCCAGTAGCCGGTCCACACCCCGGCCTCCTCGGAGAGCTGCAGGAACGTGGGCTCGTCCATCACGCCGAACAGGAAGTCGACGCCGCTGTCGAGCAGGGCGTTGGCTGCCTGGGCCGCCTTCTGAGGATCGAAGAACGTGCTGACCAGCACGGTCTCGACGGTGGCGTCGGGGTTGACCGAGCGGGCGCCCAGCAGCAGGCCGTTCACGTCGTTGAACGCCGTGGCCGTGGGGAACGCGCCGATGTAGCCGATCCGGCCGTTGCCGGCGAGGTGACCGGCGGCCACGCCCAGCTGGTAGGCGGTCTTCTCGTGGGCCAGGTAGAACGGGAACAGGTTGTCGCTGTAGTAGTGCCCGTTGATCTCGCAGAACTTGGTGTCGGGAGCGTTGTCCGAGACCTCGGTCAGCAGCCCGGCGTACTCGGTGTTGGCGAAGATGATGTCGTTGCCGTCGTCCACGAGCTGCTGGAAGGTCTCGGTCGTGCCGGCGTCGAAGCCGATGTTCGGCACGAACGAGGTCGTCAGCCGGTCACCGAGCGCGGCGTCCGCGGCGAGGCGGCCCCGATCGTGCTCCTGGGTCCAGCCGTTGTCGTCGGGCGGGCCGATGTACACCCAGGCGGCCTTGATCGACTCCTTGGCGCCCGAAGCGTCCTCTTCGTCGTCTCCGCAGGCCGCCAGCAGCGAGCCGCCCACGGCCAGCCCGCCGATGCCCAGCGCTCCCATCTTCAGCGCGTCGCGACGCGAGAAGGTCTCGCTTGCGGGAAGGAAGAGCCCCCGATTTTTCTTGCTCGTCATGGTTGATGCCTTTCTTGGTTGAGGTTTGTTCTTGGTTGAGGTCGGCTGCTCCGACTGGTGCCGGATCAGTCGAGCTGGGCGACCAGCTCGTCGAACTCGATGGCCCACTCGCGGCGCATCCTGCGCTTGTCGGGCTCGTCCAGCCAGGAGCCGTCGATGCCGTTGAGCATGCACTGGCGGAAGTCCTCCACCTCGAAGCCCATGTGGTTGTGGGCCATGATGTAGTCCTTGGTGGGGTCCGTCTTGAACATGGGCGGGTCGTCGCAGTCCAGGCTGATCTTGATGCCGAACTCGCGCATCTGCCCGATGGGGTGGTTGTCGAAGTCGTCGTTGAAGTACACCCACGCGGTCGAGACCGGCGTGCACGTGAAGACCACGCCCTCGTCGCGGCAGCGGCGCATGATGGCCTCGCTCTCCACCACGTGGTAGCCGTGGTCGACCCGCTCGCAGTTGAGCAGATCGAGGCAGGTCTCGATGTTGCGGGGCGGGGCGTCCTCGGACTGGTGCGCGGTCAGGTGCAGGCCGGCCTGCTCGGCCATGCGGTAGGCCTTCCAGAACCGCTCGGGCGGGTACTCCGCCTCGGCGTAGTCCATGCCGATGCCGATCACCTCGTCGCGGGGATGGTCGAGCAGCGTCTCCACCATCGAGACCCCCAGCTCCGGCGTTTCCATGCGGTTGATGGCCGCGATCAGACGGCACTCGATGCCGTGGTCGGTGCGGGCCGCGTTGATGCCGTCGATGAGGCCGTCCACGCAGGTGTCGTAGTCGACGCCCGCGGCCATGTGGGCCGTCGGGTTGAAGAACATCTCGCGGTAGCGGACGTTGTGGTCGGCCGCCTCGGTGAGGGTCTCGTAGCAGATGCGCTCGAAGTCCTCCCGGTCGATCACCCCCAGCGACGTGTTGTCGTACATGTGTAGGAACTTGTAGATGTCGGGGTAGTCGTAGAGATCCTCGGGCTCCTCGTAATCGGGCAGAGGCACGTTGTGCTTGTTGCACAGCTCCACCGCGGTCCGGGCCTGAACCGACCCCATAAGGTGCAGGTGAAGGCTCACCTTGGGTATCGCCTTGAGGAAGGAATCCATGTCCATGAGCGCGTCAGCTCCCTTGTCCGGCTCCGGTTCGCGGACCTTACCATCCTCGCCGACATCGCTAGCCACTCGCATGGAGCGGGTCGATCTCTGTGTTCGGAACGCGGATTTGCTGGTCACGATGGACTCCTCCAGGCGGGAGATCCGCGGCGGCTGGGCGGCAGTCTCCGAGGGCTTCGTGGCCGCCGTCGGCGGGCCCGGCACGGAGCCCGAGGCCGGCCGGACCATCGACGCGAGCGGCTGCCTGGTCACGCCGGGACTGGTCAACACCCACCACCACATCTTCCAGAACCTGACCCGCGCGTTCGCGCCGGCGCTGGCCGGAGACCTGTTCTGGTGGCTGCGCACCCTGTACCCGGTCTGGAGCCGTCTCGACGAGGAGGCCGCCTACGTGTCGGCCTGGATCGGTCTGGCCGAGCTGGCCCTGGGCGGCTGCACCACCAGCACCGACCACCTGTACCTGCATCCACGGGGAGGCGGCGACCTGATCTCGGCCGAGATCGAGGCGGCCCGGGCGCTCGGGTTCCGCTTCCACCCCACCCGGGGGTCGATGAGCCTCTCGGAGAAGGACGGCGGCCTTCCGCCCGACTCGGTCGTGCAGGACGACGACGAGATCCTGGCCGACTGCGAGCGACTGATAGCCCTGCACCACGACCCCGGCCCCGGCGCCATGGTCCGGGTCGCGCTGGCGCCGTGCTCTCACTTCTCGGTGACCCCCGACCTGATGTCGCGCACCGCGGAGCTGGCCGAGCGCCTCGACGTGCGGCTGCACACCCACCTGGCCGAGAACGCCGACGACAGCGCCCTGTGCGAGTCGCTCCACGGCTGCCGGCCGGTCGAGTTGCTGGAGAGGGTGGGATGGGGCTCGGACCGCTGTTGGGTCGCCCACTGCGTGGTGCCCGACGCCTCCGAGATCGACCGTCTGGCCCGCTGGGGCACGGGGGTGTCCCACTGCCCCAGCTGCAGCCAGCTGATCGGTCTGGGGGTCGCGCCCATCCGGGAGATGAGAGACGCGGGCGTGCCGGTGGGTCTGGGCTGCGACGGCTCGGCGTCCACCGACTGCGCCTCGATGTGGCTGGAGGCCCGGGCCGCCCTGCTGCTGGCCCGGCTGAGGGGCGGGCCCGAGGCCATGGCCGCCCGGGAGGCGCTGGAGATGGCCACCCTCGGCGGGTCCGCCTGCCTGGGCCGCGACGACATCGGCGCGCTCGAGCCGGGGCGGGCCGGCGACCTGGTGGTGTGGCCGACCGAGGGAGTGCAGTTCGCGGGGGCACTGTCGGACCCGGTCGAGGCGCTGCTGCGATGCGGGCCGGTATCAGCCCGCCACACGATCGTGGCCGGCGAGCCGCTGGTCGCTGACGGCGAACTGACCGCCGCGGGGGTCGCGGAGATGCTGGCCCGCCACCGCCGCATCGCGGGCGAGTGGCTCAACGCCGCCACCGGCGAGTAGCCGCCGATCACGGCCAGCGGCAACCCGCGAATTGGCAGCGTCATGCACGCATGGCGCGCGTCTCGCTGGCAATTCCTGTTGAGAGAGGTGGCTAGCCCACCGCTCAGTGCGAGGCGACCACCACGTTCTCCAGGACCTCGCTGTCGCCGGTTCGCACGTACCACTCCCAGCGGGAACCGTCGGGATCGGTGACCCAGGTCTCGGACTTCTCCGCGTAGCAGCACATGGTGTCGTCCACGCCCGTGGTTTCGAGGCCGGCCCCGGTGAGGCGCATCTCGGCTTCCAGCACCTGCTCGACAGTCTCGGTCTCCACGCCGAGGTGGTTGATCGTGCCGCCCGGCCCGCAGCAGCCGGAGTCGTCGGCCGCGCCGTCGGAGGCCTCGAAGAGGACCAGCTTCAGCGGCGGCTCGTCGATGGCGAAGTTGGCGTATCCCGGCCTCCGTCGGGCCGGCTCCACCCCGAACATCCTCGAGTAGAAGTCCACCGCCTCTTCCAGATTCCCCACGTTCAGAGCGAGTTGCAGTCTCACCAGTACTCCTTGACTCCTTCGGCTCTCCGAGTTGCACCCGGGTTCGGCTCTCCGAGTTGCACCCGGGACAACCGCGGATGCCGGCAGGGTATTCCCCAGCCGAAGGAGAGAGCCACGGCTCTCGCCTGGAGATGGGGGTCTCAACGCGGGCGCCGGGTTAGCGTCTTAGTGTCGGCCGGGGCTAGGCCGGCGGGAAGGAGCCAACAGGGTGAAGAGGGTCCTGGTTGCCGGTGCCGGAGGGTTCATCGGGGGCCATCTCGTGGCGCGGCTGAGCGCCGACGGCTGCTGGGTGCGAGCCGTCGACCGCGTGGAGCACGAGCACCGGGAGCTTCCCGCCGACGAGTTCCTGACCCTTGACCTGCGCGACGCGGACGACTGCCGCAAGGCGCTCGACGGCGGCTTCGACGAGGTGTACCAGCTCGCGGCCGACATGGGCGGCATGGAGTTCATCCACTCCGCGGAGTGCGAGATCATGCGCAACTCGGCCGCGGTGAACGCCAACATGGTGGCGGCCGCGGCCTCCGCCGGTGTCGCCCGCTATTTCCTGTCGTCGTCGGTGTGCGTGTACCGCGACATGGCTCCCGACGAGTCCCCGCTGACCGAGAACGACGCCTACCCGGCCAACCCTCACAACGAGTACGGCTGGGAGAAGCTCTACGCCGAGCGCATGGTGTCGGCCTTCGCCCGGCGTCACGGCTTCGAGGCCCGGATCGGGCGTTTCGAGAACTGCTACGGCCCCTACGGCACATGGCGGGGCGGCCGGGAGAAGGCTCCCGCGGCCATTGCCCGCAAGGTTGCGGAGGCGCCCGACGGCGGGACCATCGACGTCTTCGGCGGCGGCACGACGATCCGGACCTTCGTCTACGTAGATGACTTGGTGGACGCGGTCGTGCTCCTCGCCCGCTCCGGTGAGGAGCGCCCGACGAACATCGGTCCCGACGAGAGGGTGACCATCGCGGATCTCGTGAACGTCGTGGCGGACGTGGCGGGCAAGCGCATCGAGATCCGGGCCGTGGACGGCCCGCTGGGGGTCGAGGCCCGCAACTTCAGCCATGAGCGGATCAAGGCGCTCGGCTGGACGCCCCGCCACGACCTGCGCTCCGGAATGGCCGAGACCTACCGGTGGATCGCCGAGCAGGTGGCCCGGGCGTGAGCCCGCGCTCCTATCGGTACGCCCCGGTCGTGCGCCAGGCCCGGCGAGCCCTCGACCGGGCCCGCAGCACCCCCTGATCGAGAGTCGGCTGGAGCGACACCGACCGTGCGAACCCGCTACTCGGAGGATCAGCAGGCCGTCAGCGAGGCCTTCGGCGATCTGTTCGCGCGTGAGGCGACACCGGAGGTTGTGCGGGCAGCCGAGGGCCGCGGCGGGTTCGACCGGGGTCTGTGGCACAAGCTGGCCGCGGCCGGGGCGCCGGGCATGGCCGTACCGGCAGCCGACGGTGGCGGCGCCTCGCTCGTGGACCTGGCCGTGGTGGTCTACGAGTGGGGACGGCGGATCGCGCCCGTGCCGCTGGTCGAGCACGCAGTCACGGCCCGGCTGCTGTGCACCGGGGCCGGCCGCGGCGTGCCTCGAGAGCTTCGCGATGCGGTGGTGTCAGGCGATCTCATGGCCACGCTCGCCTTGCGGCCGGTCTCCACCGGTGGTTCCGCCCGGCTGGTCCCCGCCGGCGCGGTGGCCGATGTGGTGACCGGTCTGCGCGACGGCGCGCTGGTCCTCGACCGCAGCGAGCCGCCCGGCGAGGCCCGGCCCAACACCGCCGACCTGCCCCTCGCCGACAGGGACCTCTCCGGCGCCGCGGTCATCGCCACCGGCGAGGCCGCCCGAGACGCCTGGAACGCAGCGCTGACCGAGTGGAAGGCCCTGATGGCGGTGGCCTACACGGGTCTGGCCAGCGAGGTGCTGGCCATGGGCGTCGCCTACGTCAAGCAGCGCCACCAGTTCGGCGTGCCGGTCGGGTCGTTCCAGGCGGTGCAGCACGGTCTGGCCGACGCGGCCACCCGCGCCGAGGGCGCCCGCCTGCTCGCCTTCCGGGCCGTCAGCGAATTGGACGCCGGCCACCCCGGCGGGGGGCGGCTCGCGTCGATGGCGCTGCTGTTCGGGGCGGAGTCGGCCCGCTTCGCATCCGACCGGGTGCTCCAGTACCACGGCGGATACGGCTACAGCGCCGAGTACGACGTGCAGCTCTACTACCGGCGGGCCGCGGCCTGGCTGCTGCAGCTCGGCGAGCCCGCGGCCGAAGTGGCCCGGCTCGCCGAGCACGACCTGGGCCCCAAGGGTCGGGCCGCCTGATGGACTTCACCCTGCCGGCGCAGGCCGAGGCGTTCCGGGCCGAGGTTCGACAGTTCCTGGCCGAGCACCTCACCGCCGACATGATCGCCGCCACAAGGGACGGCACCATCCACTCCCCTGCTCTGCACCGGGCCATCGCCGAGCGGGGCTGGCTGTCGGGCGCGGTCCCGGCCGAGCTCGGCGGCGGCGGGATGGATCCGGTGGAGCTGTGCGTGATGCTGGAGGAGCTCCAGCTCCATCAGGCATCCGCCGACGCTCTCGGGGTGGCTGTGGTGACGGTGTCGGTGATCCTCGAGCACGGCAACGAGTTCCTGCAGTCCGCGGCTGTTCCCCGCCTGCTGGCGGGGGAGGCCCTCGGATGCTTCGGCTACAGCGAACCCGAGTCCGGCTCCGATGTGGCCGCGGCCCGCACCCGGGCCGAGCGCGACGGCGGCGACTGGATCATCAACGGCTCGAAGATGTGGACAACGCTGGCCCATGTCGCCGACTACGTCCTGCTGCTCACCCGCACCGATCCGGACGTCCCCAAGCACCGCGGCCTCACCTTCTTCGTGGTGCCCCTGGACTCGCCCGGGATAGAGATCCAGCCGGTCGAGACCATGGGAACGGATCGGTCGAACGCCACCTTCTACGACGATGTGCGCCTGGGCGACGAATGGCGCCTCGGCGAGGTCAACGGCGGCTGGGACGTCATGAAGACGGCCCTCAAGTACGAGCGAGGCATCGCCGGGGGGCAGTTCCCGTCGCCCCCCGTCATCGAGGCTGCCGTCGACTGGGCCCGCAGGAGCCGGGACGACGGCACCCGTCCCATCGACGACGACGACGTGCGCAGCCGCCTGGTGCAGGCCATGATCGACGTGGAGGTGAGCCGCAGCTTCGCCTACCACACCGCCGCGCTGGCGTCGCAGGGGGTGATGTTCGGGGTGGAGGGGTCGATGACCAAGCTGTTCGCCTCGGAGTCCTACAAGAGGCACTGCTCCTGGTTCCTCGACATGATGGGCACCGACGGGCTGCTCACCCACGACGATCCCGATGCCCACATGGACGGGCGCATCGAGGAGCACTTCCGCCACGCGCCGGTCACCGCCATCTACGGGGGCACCAGCGAGATCAACCGCAACCTGGTGGCCGAGGGCTGGCTGGGGCTGCCCCGGTCCCGGTGAGCGAGCTTGGAGAGCAAGGCGGCCCGTCGGTAGCCTGATTCGTCGCACGGGACGTGGCGCAGCCAGGTAGCGCACCTGCTTTGGGAGCAGGGGGTCGCCGGTTCAAATCCGGCCGTCCCGACCCGAACTCTCATGAGCCAACTCCACGAAGCCCAGCGACGGGCCGATCCGATCAGACGATATGTAGCGCCCGAGTCGTTGGAAGACGCTCTGGAGGTGCTGGGCGCGCACGGCCCCTCGGCCAGAGTCATCGCGGGCGGCACCGATCTGCTGCTCGAACTCAGCCGCGGGGTACGGGACGGGATCGACACGCTCGTGGACTTGAGCGTCCTCGACGGCCTCGACACCATCACCGAGCGGGACGGCAGGGTCGAGCTGGGGCCGCTCGTCACCCACGCCGATGTGGTGGCCGCCGAGCGGATGCTCACCGCGGGCCTGCCCCTGGCCCAGGCCTGCCTGGAGGTCGGCGGGCCGCAGCTGCGCAACCGGGCCACCATCGTGGGCAACATCGTCACCGCCAGCCCGGCCAACGACACCATCTCGGCGCTGTACGCACTCGGAGCCGACGTGACGGTGGCGTCGGCGTCCGGCGGCGAGCGCACGATGGGCATCGAGGAGTTCTTCACCGGCTTCCGGACCACTGCGCTGCGACCGGGCGAGCTCGTGACCGGGGTCGCCTTCGACGCCCTGGGCGGGGCCCGGCGCGGCGTCTTCGTGAAGCTGGGACTGCGCAGGGCGCAGGCGATCTCCGTGGTCCACGCCGCCGCGGTGGTCACCGACGCCGGCGACGGCACGGTGGCCGACCTGGTGGTGGCCCTCGGCAGCGTCGGCCCCACCATCGAGCTGGTTCCCGGCGCGGGCTCCATCGCAGCGGGCCGGCCGCTGGCAGACGCCGCCGCTGAGGTGGCT
Organism: Acidimicrobiia bacterium; assembly: GCA_022820805.1. GTDB lineage: Bacteria > Actinomycetota > Acidimicrobiia > Acidimicrobiales > Aldehydirespiratoraceae > Aldehydirespirator. The sequence continues at coordinate 28,514 of JAJEEV010000052.1, read as the reverse complement.
GCCGCGGCCCGGGCTGCGGTCACCCCGATCGACGACCTGCGATCCACCGCCGAGTACCGCAGCCACACCACCGCGGTGGTGGTCAAGCGGGCCCTGCAGTCGCTGGCCGCGGGCACCGAGGCGTCGACCTGGCCCGAGCGCCCGCCCCGGCTGGTGGCTCCGGCGCCGCGGGATGTCGCCGACTCTGACCTGATCATTACTTGTCGCGGTTACGGCACACCGACGGAGGGCGCGCCCGCGCCGCGGGTCATCACCGACTCCGACTCGATCGCCTGCATCGTCAACGGAGTCGAGCGGCACGGGGCCAACGCGGCCCGCCGCACCCTGCTCGACTGGCTGCGACTCGATCTCGGCCTGCTGGGAACCAAGGAGGGCTGCGCCGAGGGCGAGTGCGGGGCCTGCACTGTGCACCTCGACGGTCAGGCCGTGCTGTCGTGTCTCGTGCCCGCGGCCCGCGCCGACGGGGCGGCCGTCACCACCGTGGAGGGCGTCGCCCCTCCCGAAGGCGGCCTTCACCCCGTCCAGCAGGCACTGGCCGACTGCGAGGGCGTCCAGTGCGGGTTCTGCACGCCGGGGTTCGTGATGAGCGCGGTCATGCTCGCGGCCGAGGAGCCCAACCCCAGCCGGACCCAGGTGGAGCACGGCCTGGCCGGCAACCTGTGCCGTTGCACCGGCTACTACGGCATCATCGACGCCCTGACGGGAGCTGTCCAGCAGGCCTCCCCAAGCGATAGCAAGGTTCGAGTGTCATGAGCGTCGGACAGTCGGCGGCCCGCATCGACGCCGCGGCCAAGCTCACCGGGCAGGCGGCCTACGGCAGCGACCGCATCGGTCCCGACGCCCTGTGGTCCATGGTGGTGTTCACCGACCAGCCCCACGCCCGGCTGCTGGACGTCGACTTCTCCGCGGCGCGGGCCGTCGACGGCGTGGTGGACGTGTTCGGCTCGGCTGACGTGCCGGTGAACGAGTACGGCCTCACCATGACCGACCACCCCGTCTTCGTGGGCCTCCAGCACACCGGACGCAGTGACGTCGCCTGCGACGTGTCGCGCTGGGAGGCCGACCGGCTGGCGCTGGTGGTCGCCGAGACGCCCGAAGCGGCCCGGGCCGGCGCGGCGGCGGTCACGTCGCGCTGGGAGGGGTTGCCGGTACTGGCCGACATCGACGAGTCGCTGGCCTCCGACACGCTGCTGCATCCCGAGAACGGCAAGCCCAGCAACGTCTACTACTCGCTGCGGCTCCGCAAGGGCGACATGGAGCAAGGGTGGGCCGATGCCGACGTGGTGGTGGAGTCCACCTACGAGTTCCCCTACCAGGAGCACGCCTACCTGCAGCCGGAGGCCGGGCTGGCCTACATCGACGACGAGGGCCGGGTCACCGTCGAGGTTGCCGGCCAATGGACCCACGAGGACCAGGAGCAGATCGCCCACGCCCTGGACGTGCCCGTCGAGCGGGTGCGGGTGATCTATCCGGCCATCGGCGGGGCCTTCGGCGGGCGGGAGGACATCTCCATCCAGATCGTCCTGGCCGTCGCCGCGGTCAGGCTCCACGAGCGGGGCATCCACCGGCCGGTGGGCACGGTGTGGTCCCGCGAGGAGTCGATCGTCGGGCACGGCAAGCGCCACCGGGGCCGCATCACCGCCCGGTGGGGGGCCAGGCGCGACGGCCGGATCACCGCGGTCAAGAGCACGGCCTGGCTCGACGCCGGCGCCTACAACTTCACCTCCAACAAGGTGCTGGGCAACTGCCACCTGCACCAGTCCGGCCCCTACGAGGTTCCCAACGCCGAGATCGACAGCCTCGCGGTGTACACCAGCGCCACCCCCGCGGGCGCCTTCCGGGGCTTCGGCGGCCCCCAGGGCGCGTTCGCGGCGGAGTGCCAGATGAACAAACTGGCCGAGGCGCTGGGCATCGACCCGGTGGAGTTGCGCCGCATCAACACGGTGCGCGAGGGCAGCATCGGCATCACCCAGACGCCGCTGCCCGAGGGCGTGACCATGCCCGAGGTGATCGACAGCTGCGCCGAGGCCGCCGAGTCGACCGCCGGCGAGGCGGTCCCGGACTTCAGCCCGTTCCCGTCGCTGCCAGCCGACCCGTCGGCCGTGCGCCGGGGGCGAGGCTTCGCCTGCTCGTTCAAGAACGTCGGGTTCTCCTTCGGCTTCCCCGAGCGCTGCGAGGCCGAGATCGTGCTTCACGGCGACGAGGACTCCGGCGAGCCGCAACGGGCCGAGCTGTACCACGCCGGCGCCGATGTAGGCCAGGGGGCCCACACCGTGCTGGTGCAGATGGCTGCGGAAGCGACCGGCCTGCCCGCCGACCGCATCGAGCGCCGCTTCTCCGACACCGCCACCTCCGGCGACGCCGGCTCGGCCTCGGCATCGAGGCTCACCTGGATGTCGGGCAACGCCATCCTGGGCGCGGCCGAGGAGGCCGAGAAGGCATGGCGCGACGGCCAGCGCCCCGCGGTGGGCCGTTTCCGCTACGTGCCGCCCCCCACCGAGATGCTCGACCCGGTCGACGGCAGCGGCGCGCCGAACTTCTCTTACGGCTACGTGGCCCAGCATGTCGACCTCACCGTCGACACCGGCACCGGCCATATCAGGGTGAACCGGGTGGTCAGCGCCCACGACGTGGGCAAGGCCATCAACCCGAAGCTGGTGGTGGGCCAGATCGAGGGCTCGGTGATCCAGGCCCACGGCTACGCCGTCAGCGAGAACCTCCGCTCCGACGGGGGCCGCTTGCAGAACACGCGGCTGAGCACCTACCTGATGCCCGGCATCGGCGACATACCGACCCACGTCGACAGCGTGGTGCTGGAGCTGGCCGACCCCCACGGCCCCTGGGGCGCCCGCGGCATGGCCGAGATGGGCATGATCCCCTACGCCCCCGCGATGGTGGCCGCCCTCCACGACGCCACCGGCGTCTGGTTCGACAGCTTCCCCCTCACCCCCGACCACGTCCTGGCCGGCCTCCAGGGCTCAGCCGTCGACGGGTAGCTAGCCCGGAGGCCGAGCGAACCGGCACGCCAGTCCGGTTCATACGGGCGAGGCCGTGGCCCGAGCGGCCCGTGAGCGCAGCGAACAAGAGCGGGAGTTACACCGCCGCGCCGCGACCGGCTCTCCTGTCCGCGTGGCCCGCTCAGCTAGTCCGGCCAGGCGGCTGTCAGGCGCTCCCAGCACTCCTGGAGGCTCTGGGGCAGGACCCTCACGTCGGCCAGGGCCGTCATGAAGTTGGTGTCGGAGCGCCAGCGGGGCAGCACGTGGATGTGGACGTGGTCGTGGACGCTGGGTCCCGCGCCCTCGCCGAGGTTGGCGCCCACGTTGACCCCGTCGGGCGAGAACGCGGCCTTCACCGCGGCCACTGCGTCGTGGACGGTGTCCCACAGCTCGCGGCGCTCGCCGGTGTCGAGGCCCTCGAGGTCGCCGACGGCCCGGTAGGGCAGGATCAGCAGGTGGCCCGTCGAGTACGGGTAGCGGTTCAGGATGGCGAACACCCGCTCGCCCCGGTACACGATGTGGGTCTTGTCGTCGGGCAGGCCCGAGTCGAGGATGGCCTCGAACAGGCTCTGGCCGGTGTCGTCGTCGGGACCGGTCCCGGCGCCGGGAACGGTTCCCGGGATGGTGCCCGACGAGTCGGCGACCCCGGCTGCGGCCGCCTCGCGGTCGTCATCATGGCGGGGATCCGCCAGCCGGCCCAGAGGCGCTCCACCATGTCAGCTCCGGGCCTCCACCTCGCGGGCCAGGCGGGCCGCGAAGGCCTCCAGCGGGACGTCGCGCTCGGGCCTCTTCGTGCCCCGGGCGTTGACCCCGACCGTGTCGTTGGCGACGTCGTCGTCGCCCACCACCAGCACGTAGGGGACCTTGGCCACCTTGGCGGTGCGCACCCGCTTGCCCAACGGCTCGTCCGCGGGGCTCACCTCGACGCGGAAGCCCTGCGAACCCAGCGCGTCGGCCACCTCGGCCGCGTAGCCGGCGTGCGCCGCGGCCACCGGCAGCACCTGGACCTGCACCGGCGCCAGCCATGCCGGGAACGCCCCGGCATAGTGCTCCAGCAGCACGCCGAAGAACCGCTCCACCGCGCCGAACAGGGCCCGGTGGATCATCACCGGCCGGGGCCGGGAGCCGTCGGAGGCCACGTACTCCAGCCCGAAGCGCTCGGGCAGGTTGAAGTCCACCTGGATGGTGGAGAGCTGCCATGCCCGGCCGATGGCGTCCCGCACGTCCACGTCGATCTTGGGACCGTAGAAGGCTCCGCCCCCTTCGTCGGTCTCGTAGTCGAGCCCGGCCGACTCCAGTGCAGACCGAAGACCCTCGGTGGCGGCGTGCCAGAGCGCCTCCTCGCCCACGTACTTCCCCTCGGGTCGGGTGGAGAGCCTGGTCTGGAAGTCGCTGAAGCCGAAGGCCTCCAGCACGCTCAGAACGAACTCCAGCAGCGACGCCAACTCGGTGGCGATGTCCTCGCGGGTGCAGAAGATGTGAGAGTCGTCCTGGGTGAAGCCCCGGCTTCGCATCAGACCGTGCACTGCGCCCGACAGCTCGTACCGGTAGACCGCGCCGAGCTCGAACAGGCGCATGGGCAGATCCCGGTAGCTGCGCTGCGACGACCGGTAGATCATCACATGGAACGGGCAGTTCATCGGCTTCGGGTAGTAGTCGGCGCCGTCCATCTCCATGGGCGGGTACATGCTGTCGGCGTAGAAGTCGAGGTGCCCGGAGGTCTCCCACAGCACCGACTTGGCGATGTGGGGTGAGAACACGAACTCGTACCCGCCGGCTTCGTGGCGCTGGCGGGAGTAGTCCTCCATGAGCTTGCGCACCAGGGCGCCCTTGGGGTGCCACACCGCCAGCCCCGGGCCCAGCTCCGGGGGCCACGACACCAGGTCGAGCTCGGCGGCCAGGCGGCGGTGGTCGCGCCGTTCGGCCTCGGCCAGGCGGTGCAGGTGGGCGGCCAGGTCCTTGCGGGTGGCCCACGCGGTGCCATAGATGCGCTGGAGCATGGGGTTGAGTTCGCTGCCCCGCCAGTAGGCGCCGCTCACCCGCTGCAGGGCGAAGTGGCCCAGCCGCCCGGTGGAGGGCACGTGGGGGCCGAGGCACAGGTCTACGAAGCCGTCGGCGTCGCCGTTGCCGGCGTCGTTGCGGTAGCAGCTCACCGTGCCGTCCCCGGACGCCTCCGACGCCAAGTCGCCGTCGGCGCCCGCCCCCAGGGCGACCGCCTCGATGATGGCACGCTTGTACGGATGCGCCTCGAAGAGCTCCAGGGCGTCCTCGGCCGCCATCTCGACGCGCCGGAAAGGCTGGTCGGCTGCGATGATCTCGCGCATCCGGTCCTCGATGCGCTCGAGGTCGGCGTCGGAGAAGGTGGCGCCGCCGGGCAGCTCGAAGTCGTAGTAGAAGCCGTGCTCGATGGGCGGTCCGATGGCGAAGGTGGCGCCCGGGAACAGGTCGAGGACGGCTTGGGCCAGCACATGGGCGGTGGAGTGGCGCAGGGTATGAAGACCCCGGTCCGAGGCTGCCGTCACGATCTCGACCGAAGCTCCGTCGGGCAGCGGCACGGCCAGGTCCTTCTCGTCGCCGTCGACCACCGCGACCACCGCGTCGGCAGCCAGCCGGGGGCCGATGGCGGCGGCCAGGTCGGCCCCACTGGACCCCGCGGTCAGCTCCCGCTCGGAGCCATCAGGCAACGAAATCGTGATGAGAGGCATCGCCTCCGAGGCTACCGCTGCCCCTTGGGCACGACTGCCGGGCGCGGTCCGCCCAACAGGCGTCTCCAACGCTGCTCCCGAGGGTTCTGAGCGGGGCGCCGGCGTCAGAGGGTGACGCCGAGGAGGTTGGCGGCGGCGTTGACGGGGTGGCCGGACTGGGCGGCGGCGTCCACGGTGGCCAGCGCGCCGGGGACATCGAGGTCGTCGTCGAGCTGTTGGCGGACTTCGATGAGAAGGTCGGAGTCGTCCCCAGAGCGCTTGGTGCCGCGCCAGAGGGTCAGGCGGCGCTCGGCCTCCTCCAGGAGCCCGTCGTGCCAGGGCCATGGGGTGCGGTAGTGCTGCGACATCAGGGCCAGTCGGACGGCCATCGGCTCGTGGCGCTCGCGCAGTTCGTGGACGAACACCAGGTTGCCGAGCGACTTCGACATCTTGGAGCCCTGGTAGTGGACCAGCGCCTGATGCAGCCAGTGCCGGGCGAACGGCTTGCCCGTCACCGCCTCGGACTGGGCCCGCTCGCACTCGTGGTGCGGGTACAGCAGGTCCGCTCCCCCGCCGTGCAGGTCGATGGTCTCGCCCAACTCGCGCAGCGCCAGCGTCGAGCACTCGACGTGCCAACCGGGGCGCCCCGGCCCCCAGCGGGACTCCCAGGACGGCTCGCCGTCGCGGGCCCGCTGCCAAAGCACGAAGTCGAGCGGATCCCGCTTGGCCGGGTCGTCGGGGTTGTCGCGCCACTGCCGGGCCAACTCGATCATGTGGTCCCGTCCGAATCCCGACAGCGAACCGAAGCCGTCGAAGGCCTCGGTGTCGAAGTAGACGCTCCCGTCCGCGCAGTACGCGTAGCCCCGATCGAGGGCCGCGTGGATGAACCCCCGGATGTCAGGGATGGCACCCGTCGCCCGGGGCTCGGAGGCCGGCAGCAGCGTGTTGAGGGCGGCCATGTCGTCGTCGAAGCGGGCCGTCTCCGCGAAGGCGAGGTCCAGGTAGTGGACTCCCCGGCGCTCCGCCGCGGCCAGGATGTCGTCGTCCACGTCGGTGATGTTGCGCACGCAGCGGGTCTCGCAGCCCATGTCCCGCAGGCGCCGCTGCAGCACGTCGTATGTGATGTAGGTGGCCGCGTGGCCCAGGTGGGTGGCGTCGTAGGGCGTGATGCCGCACACGTACATCCGCACCACCGCCGGAGCGTCGAAGTCCACCACCGCGCCCCGGGCTGTGTCATAGAGCCGCACGAAATCCCAAGGTAGCGTTGCTGGCCGTGGGCCTACTCGACGGCAAGCGGATCGTGATCACCGGCGTGCTGACCGACGCCTCCCTGGCGTTCGGCGCGGCCGAGACAGCTCTGGCCGAGGGCGCCGAGATCCTCCTCACCGGGGCCGGGAGGGGCATGCGCCTCACTCAGCGCACCGCCCGCAAGCTCGGCGACGGAGTCGAGGTGGTGGAGTTCGACGTCAGCGAGCCCGCCCACGCCGACGCGCTGCGCGATCACCTGTCCGGCAGCTGGGGACGGGTCGACGGCGCGCTGCACGCCATCGGCTTCGCCCCCGAGGTGTGCCTGGGCGGTTCCTTCATGGAGGCCACCTGGTCCGACGTCAAGGTGGCTCTGGAGGTCTCCACCTACTCGCTCAAGATGCTCGCCGACGCGGTCGCCCCGCTCATGGGCCCCGGCGGCTCGATCGTGGGGCTGGACTTCGACGCCACCCGGGCCTGGCCCGGGTATGACTGGATGGGGGTGGCCAAGGCCGGGCTGGAGTCCACCTGCCGGTACCTGGCCCGCTACCTGGGGCCGCAGGGCATCCGGGTGAACCTGGTGTCGGCCGGGCCGATGAGGACCATCGCCGCCCGCTCCATACCGGGATTCTCCGAGTTCGAGGACGCCTGGGACCTCCGGGCGCCCCTCGGCTGGAGCGTGACCGACCCGACCGGTGTGTCACGCACGGTCGTGGCCCTGCTCAGCGACTGGCTGCCGGTCACCACCGGGTCGGTGGTGCACGCCGACGGCGGCTACCACGCCATCGGCGCCTAGCCCCAGCACGTGCGCCTCTAAGGGGCCGCGCGGATAGGCGAGAGCCTGTCGCGTCGCAGCGGGGTCATTCCCGCTCTTGTTCGCTGCGCTCACGGGCCGCTCGGGCCACGGCCTCGCGGCCGTATGGGCCGCGTTTTCCCGTCCTATCCGCTCGGCCTCTAGGCGCCGTTGTCGTCGGTCTCGTCGAATATGTCCCCGACGAGGGCCTCCAGCACGTCCTCGAGGGTGACCACGCCCAGCATCCGGCCGGCCTCGTCGCGCACCAGGGCCATGTGCACCCGGGACCTGCGCATGTAAAGGAGCAGGTCGCGGCCCGCCATGTCGGGGCTGACCACCCGCATGCGCCGCAGCAGCTCCAGCGGCACCGGCTCGTCGCGGGCCTCCGGCGGCATGCGCAGAAGGTCCTTCGCGTGCACGAACCCCAGCACGTCGCCGGGATCGGACCCCCACACCGGGACGCGGGTGTGGCCGCTGGAGGCCACCACGTCCTCGAGCCGGGCCACGGACACGCGCCTGGGCGCCGACACCAGTTGCTCGGCGGGCACCATCATCGACCCGGCCGACCGGACCCGGAACTCGAGTGCCCCGGCGAGCAGCTCGTGCTCGGTGGGCTCGATCACGCCCTCGTCGCGGGCGCCGGCCAGCAGCGTGCGGAACTCGTTGATGGTCAGGGCGGTGTTGATCTCGTCCACCGGCTTCAAGCCCATCAGGCGCACGAGCCCGTTCGACACCACGTTGAGGGACCAGATGGCCGGCTTGAAGATGGTCACGTACACCTTCATCGCCGGCGCCAGCAGCCGGGCCGCGGGCTCGGGTTCGGCGATGGCGATGTTCTTGGGAACCATCTCCCCCACCACGACGTGCAAGGTCGTGACCACGAAGAGGGCGATCGCGAACGAGATGGTGTGAAGCACCCCCGACGGGACCTCCACGACGAGCTCGATGACCGGCTCGATCAGATCGGCGATGGCCGGCTCGGCCACATAGCCCAGCAGGAGCGAGGCCATGGTGATTCCCAGCTGGGCTCCCGAGAGCTGCGTCTGCAGATCGCGGACCGCGGCCAGCGCCAACCTGCCGCGGCGATCCCCACGGGCCCCGCCGACCTCCAAGCGGGCGGCACGGGCAGCCACGAAGGCGAACTCGGCCGCCACGAAGAAGGCGTTGGCACCCAGCATCACCACCGCGACGACCAGGGCCACAACCGATCCCGTGGTCACCGCGACGGCTCCGGGGCGGACGGACCGGGCGACGGACGGGGGCGGGCACCGGGTTGGCCGCCGCCCTCGGGGGGAGCGACCACCCGCACTGTGGCGATGCGCAGCCCGTCCACGGCCACCACTTCGAGGCGCCAGCCGTCCACGATGGCGATCTCGCCGGGAACCGGGATGTGGCCCAACCGGTCGAGCACCAGCCCGGCCAGCGTCTCGTAGGCGCCCTCGGGCATGGAGAACCCGGTCGCCTCGAACACCTCGTCGACGTGCAGCGACGCCGGAAGGACCGTCGATCCCCGCGACTCGGAGCGGGTGCGCTCTGGCGTGGACGAGTCATGCTCGTCGTCGATCTCGCCGACGATCTCCTCCAACACGTCCTCGAGGGTGATGACCCCGGCGGTGCCCCCGTGCTCGTCGATCACCACCGCCAGCTGACCTGCGCCGGTGCGCAGATCGTCGAGCATGTCGTCGAGGTCGCGCGACTCCGGTACTGCCAGTACCGGTTTCATCAACTCCGACACGGGCGTCGACGGCCGATCCTGCACCGGAACCGCGAACAGCGCCTTCACGTGGACCACGCCGGCGACATCGTCGACATGGCCTCCGATCACCGGGAACCGTGAGTGGCCGGTGGCCGCGGAAAGGTCGGCGAGGTCCGCCACGGAGGCGTCGGCCGCTATGGCCACCACCTCGACCCTGGGGACCATGGCGTCGTCGGCCTGCTTGCCGGCCAGGCGGATCGACTTGGTCAGCAGTCGGACCTCGCCCTCGTCGAGCATCCCCTCGTGTCCCGACGACACGAAGAGGTGCTCAAGCTCGTCGCGATCAGGAACCGACTCGAGTTCCTCCCGCGGTTCGATGCCGAGACGGCGGACCATCCAGTTGGCGGACTCGTTGAGGAACCGCACCAGCGGCCGGGCCAGCACCCCGTAGGCGGTGGTGGGCACAGCCACCGCCACTGCCGTTCCGTAGGGCTTGGTGGTGGCCACGGCCTTGGGCACCAGCTCGCCCAGGACCATCTGCACGATGGTGGCCAGCGCCAAGGCCACCGCGACCGACACGCCCCAGGGAGCGTCCGACCCGAAGATCGCCTCGATCCCGGGCTGGACCATCGGGGCCAGCGCCGGCTGAATGATGAAGCCCAGCAGCAGCGACGACACCGTGATGCCGATCTGCGCGCCGGAGAGGTGGAACGAGAGCTGGGCGACTAGCCGCTGGACCAGCCGGGCCCGCCGGTCGCCGGCCCCTGCTCTCTCATCCACTCGCGTCCGGTCGACCGCCACCAGAGCGAACTCCATGGCGACGAAGGCGGCATTGGCGGCTATCAGCGCGAGAGCGGCGAGGAGCCACAGCGCGGTGTCTATCGGTCCTCCCCGGATCGACGGGCCCTGCAACGGCGAATCTACCCTGCTGTGCCCGTAGGTTGGCATGAGAGCGCCCGCACATGGGTGAGAGTCCGTAGCGTTGCAGCGGTGTCATTCCCGCTCTTGTTCGCTGCGCTCGCGGGCCGCTCGGGCCACGGCCTCGCCCGTATGGGCCGGGATGCGCGCGCCTCTTCGCTCGGCCTCTGATGCCGTCGCCGGGACTGAACCCCGACCGGAGCCTCGGGTGGATCCGCCGCATCCTGCCCGTGTTCGGCAGGCAGCGACGGGTGTTCACAGCCGCGGTGGCCGCCGGTCTCGCGGTGGTGGCGGTGACGGTGGCGGTGCCGATCGTGATCGGCCGCGGCGTGGACGCGGCGGCCGCAGGCGACGACCTGAGCCATTGGGTGCTGGCCCTGGCTTCGCTGGCCGCGGCCCGCTTCATCCTGGGATTCGTCTACCGGTACGGACTGTTCCGTTCGGCTCACCGCCTCGACGCCGATCTGCGCAACCTGGTGTACGAGCGGCTCACGGAGCTGTCGTTCTCGTACTGGGACCGGACCCAGACGGGTCAGGTCATCTCGCGGGCCAACAGCGACATCCGCTCCATCCAGCTGCTGTTCGCCTTCGCTCCGCTGGTGGCCACCCAGATGGTGATGCTGGTCATGGGGACCGCCGCCATGGTGGTGCTGTCGCTGCCCCTGACCCTGGTGGCCATGGCCCCCCTCCCGCTGGTGCTGTATGTGGGCATCCGGCTGAGGAACCGGGTGTTCCCGCTCAGCTGGGTGACCCAGGCCCGCATGGCCGACCTGGCGACGATCGTGGACGAGAACATCCAGGGCGCCCAGATCGTGAGGACGTTCGCCCAGGAGCACAACCAGACCAGGACGCTGGCCCGGTCCGCCCGGAGGCTGCGCTGGGCGGGCACGGCCACCGCCGACGCCCGGGCCCGCCACGCGCCCATCATGGAGGCGCTGCCCCGCCTCGGCCTGGCGCTGGTGCTCCTGGTGGGCGGCCTGCTGGCCATCGACGGCCGCGTCGCGGTGGGAGACATCGTGGCCTTCAACGCGTACGTGTTGATCATGGCCGCCCCGTTCCGGATGATCGGGTTCGTGATGATCCAGTGGCAGCGGGCCTCGGCGGCGGCCCAACGCGTCTTCGAGATCCTCGACGAGTCTCCCGAGATCACCGAGCGCCCCGACGCGGTGCCCCTCGCCGAACCGGCCGGGCGGGTGGAGTTGGACGACGTGGCGTTCACATACAAGTTGGGCGCGTACACGACCAACCCCGGCGCCACCGGGGGCGGCACCCGCGTGATCGAAGACTTCAGCCTGGCCGTGGAGCCCGGCGAGACCGTGGCGGTGGTCGGCCGCACCGGCAGCGGCAAGAGCACCATCGCCCGGCTGCTGCCCCGCTTCTACGACGTCGACCGGGGCACGGTGCGCATCGACGGCATCGATGTCCGGGACCTGCGCCTGTCGGACCTGCGCCGGGCCGTGACCGTGGTGACCGACGATCCGTTCCTGTTCGCCACCAGCGTCCGCGACAACGTGGCCTTCGCCCGCCCCGACGCCGACGAGGCGTCGGTGGCCGTGGCCCTCGTCGACGCGGCGGCCGGCGGCTTCGTCACCTCGATGCCGTCGGGCACCGACACCGAACTCGGGGAGCGGGGTTCGACCATCTCCGGCGGTCAGCGCCAGCGCCTGGCCATCGCCAGGGCACTGCTGGCTGACCCCGCGGTGCTGGTGCTCGACGACGCCACCAGCGCCATCGACAGCGAGGTGGAGGAGCGGATCCACACCGCGCTGCGCGAGCGGCGATCCCATCGCACCACCATCCTGATCGCCCATCGCCTGTCGACCATCGCTCTGGCCGACAGGGTGGTGTTCATCGCGGCGGGCAGGGTGGCTGCCACCGGCAGCCACCGCCACCTGCTCGCCACCGTTCCCGAATACGCCCTGGTCCTCACCGACATCGAGGCCGAGCAGGCAGGCACACGGATCCAGCCCACACGGGCGAGGCCGTGGCCCGAGCGGCCCGAGAGCGCAGCGAACAAGAGCGGGAAACCCGGCGCCACCGACGAGGGCGCCGCCGACGCGGCCGGGTCTCCGGTCTGATGTTCAACTCACCGGTAGGCATGCGCAGCGGTCCGACCGCGGGGCAGGCCGCGGCCGCGGCCGGACTTCCCCACGCGGAGGTGCCCGGCGACCTGCGGAACAGGGTCGAGGAGGTCCTGCTCGACGAGCCCGAGCACCCCGAGCCGACGCTGCGGTGGTCGCGCCAGGCCGACGAGTCGGACCGGCACTTCGGCCTCCGACGGTTCCTGCGTCCTCACCGCTACCGGCTGGCGGTGGCCTTCGCCCTCGTGGCTGTGGAGACGGTGGCCATACAGCTCGGGCCGGTCCTCACCCAGATCGGCGTGGACGACGGCATCCTGGCCGGCAACCGCAGCGTGCTGGTGGCTACGGCCCTGGCCTACGCGGCGCTGCTTGTGGTGGCCACCGCGCTCGGCGCGGTCCGCACCGCGTTCACCGGGCGTCTGGGCGAGCGGCTGATGGAACGGCTGCGCATCCGGACCTTCGCCCATATGCAGCGCCAGGGCATGGACTTCTACACCGACGAGAAGGCGGGCGTGCTGCTGACCCGGATGACCTCGGACATCGAGGCCCTGTCGGTGCTGTTCCAGGAGGGCATCGTCAACTTCGCGGTGCAGGCCCTGACCCTGGTGGTGATAACCGGGCTGCTCTTCAACTACGACCCTCTGCTGGCCGTCGTCACGCTGCTGGCCGCGGTGCCGCCCACGGTGGCGGCCTCGATGTGGTTCCGGCGCCGGGCCGCGGCCGACTACCGCACGGTACGCGACCGCATCGGCGATCTGCTCGGCAACCTCCAGGAGTCCCTGGCCGGGATCCGGGTGATCGCAGCCCACGACCGGCGCGACACCAGCGTCGCCGAGCACCGCGAGGTCGTCGTCCGCCACCGGGACGCCAACCTCCGGGCCTCACGGGCCAACTCGCTGTACGGGCCGGGCAGCGAGGCCATCGGCATCGCCACCCAGGCCGTGCTCCTGGCGGTGGGCGGAGCGATGACGGCCAGCGGGCGCATCACCGTGGGCGAGCTGGCCGCCTACCTGCTGTTCCTCACCGCCTTCTTCGCCCCTGTGCAGGCGCTCGTCCAGCTCTACAACGCCTACCAGCAGGGCGGCGCGGCCATCGCCAAGCTGCGCGAGCTGTTCGCCACCGAGCCGACCGTGGCCGAGCGGCCCGGTGCGACCGACCTCGCCCCGATCCAGGGGGAGATCGTGTTCGACCGGGTGTCGTTCGCCTACCGCGACGACCGCGAGGTCCTCGCGGGGGTGAGCCTGCAGGTCGCCGCGGGCGAGACGCTGGCGGTCGTCGGCGAGACCGGGTCGGGCAAGACGACCATGGCCCGGCTGATCGCCCGCCTCTATGACCCCACCGCGGGCGCGGTCCTCATCGACGGCAGAGACCTGCGGGACGTGACCATCACCAGCCTGCGCTCCCAGATCGGGGTAGTGCCCCAGGAGCCGTTCCTGTTCGCGGGCACGGTCCGCGACAACGTGGCCTTCGCCCGCCCCGACGCGACCGACGAGCAGCTGCACGAGGCGTTGCGGGCCGTGGGCATCGACGAGGTGGTCGACCGTCTCGGCGGCCTCGACGGCGTCATCCACGAGCGGGGCGCCACCATCTCCGCGGGTGAGCGACAGCTGCTGGCCCTGGCCCGCACGTTCGTCTCCCAGCCCCGGGTCCTGGTCCTCGACGAGGCCACCAGCAACCTCGACCTGCGATCGGAGGCCCAGATCGAGCAGGCCCTCGACGTGCTTTTGAGCGGGCGGACCGCGATCGTGATCGCCCACCGGCTGGCCACCGCCCGCCGTGCGGACCGCATCGCGGTGGTGGACGGCGGGCGGATCGTCGAGTTGGGCAGCCACCGCGAACTGGTAACCGCCGGGGGACGCTATGCCAGCATGTTCGCCATGTGGGAGAGCCACTCCGAAGGCGCTCGGCCGGCCGGCGGCGGGAACCCCGACGGCGGCGGCCCGTGAGCACCGGAGCCGGCGCGACCGGCGCGAGCAGACCGCTGCTGGCCCTCCGGGGAGTGAGCCGCACCATCGACGGCACCGAGGTGTTGCGAGGAATCGACTGGGAGGTCCACCCGGGCCAGCGGTGGGTGGTGCTCGGCCCCAACGGCTCGGGCAAGACGACCCTGGTGCGCATCGCGACGATGTGGGAGCATCCGTCGGCGGGGACCGTGGAGATGCTCGGCCAGCGGCTGGGACGTACCGACGTCCGGCGGCTGCGGGCCCGGGTCGGCTTCACCAGCGCAGCCATGGCCGACATGCTTCGACCCTCGCTGACCGCGGAGCAGGTGGTGATGACGGCCAAGCACGCCGCGCTGGAGCCCTGGTGGCACAGCTACGACGACGAGGACGCCGGCCAGGCCCGAGACGCGCTCAAACGGGTGGGCTGCGGCCACCGCTCCGACCATCGCTTCGGCACCCTCTCCTCGGGCGAGCGCCAGCGGGTGCTCCTGGCCCGGGCGATGGCGCTGGATCCCGAGGTGATAGTGCTCGACGAGCCCAACGCCGGGCTCGACCTCTCCGGCCGCGAGGAGTTGGTGCTCACCCTGCAGGACCTGGCCGCCGACCCGGCCACACCCCCGCTGGTGCTGGTGACCCACCACGCCGACGAGATCCCCGACGGGTTCACCCACGTGCTGCTTCTGCGGGCCGGGACGGTGCTGGCCGCCGGGCCGATCTCGGAGACGCTGACCGGCGCCGCGCTCTCGGACTGCTTCGGGCTCGAGCTCAGCCTGGAGCGCCGCCACGGCCGCTGGACCGCCTGGGCCCGCAGGTAGTTCGCTTCAGTCGAGGTGGGCGCGCACCACTGCGGCCAGGGCGCCTATGCCCTCGGCTATGGCCTGCTCCTCCAGGTGGCCGAAGCACAGCCGCATGCGGCGGGCCCCGTAGGCCGGGTCCACGCACCAGCCCGCACCCGGGTTGAACTCCACCCCGGCCGCGGCCGCGGGCCCGACCAGCTCCGCGGTGTCGACTCCCGCCGGCAGCGACGCCCACAGGAAGATCCCGCCCCTGGGCGGCTCGAACTCGGCGACTCCACCGAGGCGCTCTCGCAGCGCGGCGGCCATGGCCTGACACTTCCGGTTCAGCACCGTGGTCAGCTGGGCGACGTGGGCGTCGAAGTGGGAGTTGGCGTACTCCGCGACGACGATCTGCTCCAGCGCCCCCGAGCCGGCGTCGGTCTTGAGGGCCAGGAGCCTGCCCATCACGGGCCAGTCGGCCACGATGTAGCCCACCCGCAGCGCCGGGGCCAGCGTCTTGGAGAACGAGCCGCAGTACACGACCTGCCCTCCCCCGCCGTCCAGCGAGCGGATGGTGGGAGGCCGCTGCCCGTCGAAGACCAGGTCGGCATAGCAGTCGTCCTCGAAGATGGCCACTCCGTGACGGCGGGCCACCTCCAGCAGCTGGTGGCGCCGCTCGACACCCATGACCGTGCCCGTCGGGTTCTGCACGGTGGGGATGGTGTAGACGAACTTCGGGCGGCGCCCCCGGGCGGCGAGGGTCGAGAGCGTCTCGTCCAGGTGGTCGATGCGGATCCCCTCGCGGTCCAGGCCCACCCCGTGAACCTCGGCGCCCTGCTCGGCCAGCCGGCTCAGCGTGCCCGCGTAGGTGGCCTCCTCCACCACCACGGCGTCGCCGGGGGCCAGCAGCGCGGCGTTGACGAGGTCGAGCGCCTGCAGCGAGCCCGACGTGACGAGCACATCCGACGGGTCTGTCGGCATCTGCGCCCTGCGATCGAGCGCCGCCGCGATGAACTCCCTCAGCGGCAGGTGGCCCTGGGGGCTGCCTCCGAGGTTGTAGCGGGCCAGCGCCGGCCCGTGCCGGGCCAGCGCGACCGCGGCCGCCTCCGCGAGGCCGCCGAAGGGAACGCTGGCGGGATCGTTGTGGCCGCCGACGAAATTGAACGGCGGATCGCCGCTCCAGCGAGGCTCACCGTCGGGGAGGCCCGGCCGCAGCAGGGCGGTCATGTCGAAGCCCGCTGACACCATCGCGGGAAGCTACAGGCGGGCGGCGACGAGCGCCTAGGGGGCCGCGCGGATAGGTGAGAGCCGGTCGCGGTGTGGCGGTGTCATTCCCGCTCTTGTTCGCTTCGCTCACGGGCCGCTCGGGCCACGGCCTCGCTTTGCCCCTCGCGACGACCAGCCGACTGGGGCTATCCGCTCGGCCTCTAGATCGCGGCCAGGCCGGGACCGGCCGGGGAGCCGCTCGGGCGGATGGCCAGCAGCGCGCCCTCGACGACCTCCACCGTCGGCGGCGTCGCCACGATCACGTTGGACGTGCCCCGTCCTGAGGTCGGGCTCAGCGCCTCCTCGGCCAGCGGGAACAGCAGACCTGAGGTGGACGCCACCAGCGCGGGCCCGCCCACGGCCAGCAGCGACACGACCTCGCCCACCTCGCCGCGCAGGCGGCGCAGGCCGCGCACCACGGTCACATGGGCCTCCCCCACCGTTGCCGACACGTCCAGGGTCGCCCAGAGCGGCGAAGCCAGCACGGTCAGGCTGGCCACCTGCTGGTCGAGCCGCCCGCCGGAGGGCAGCACCACATGCACCGCGTCGGTGTGTCCCAGCGCCCGGGCCATGGCCAGCTCGAGGTCGGTCATGTCCTTGTCGGCGGGGTGGGCCTCGACCGTCGCCCCGCAGCGGCCGGCCCACTCCAGCGCGGCCTCGCTCGCCGAGTCCAGATCGCCCACCACGGCGTCGACGCTCAGTCCCCAGCGCCGGGCCGCGTCGAGCCCTCCGTCGGCCGCTATGACCAGGTCGGGAGTCCCCATCGCGGGCGCCTCGCCGTGTTGCTCGCCCGCCACGAGCAGCGCCCACCGACGCCGGTTCATGGGAGGAACGGCGTGGGG
Source organism: Acidimicrobiia bacterium (assembly GCA_022820805.1). GTDB lineage: Bacteria > Actinomycetota > Acidimicrobiia > Acidimicrobiales > Aldehydirespiratoraceae > Aldehydirespirator. The sequence goes on along the minus strand of JAJEEV010000052.1, from coordinate 11,274 downwards.
TCCACCGCCCGGCCGTCGATCCGCAACTCGAAGTGCAGGTGCGGGCCGGTCGACCAGCCGGTGGAGCCGATGGCCCCGATGCGGTCGCCGCTGGCCACTTGCTGGCCCACCGAGACCTCGATCCTGGAGAGATGGGCGTAGAGGGTGCTGTAGCCCAGGCCGTGGTAGAGGACGATGGTGTTGCCGAAACCGGAGCGCTCCCCGGCCAGGATCACCTCACCGGAGCGGGCCGCCCGGACCCGGTCGCCGGTGTCGCCGCCGAGGTCGATGCCGTTGTGCTGGCGCACCGTCCCGAAGATGGGGTGGACCCGCGGTCCGAAGTTCGAGGTCTTCTCCCCGTCGGCGGGCCAGGCCACCAGCTGGAACGGGCCGTGCTCGGCCTCGTGGGCGCGGCGCTGGGCCTCGATGGCGGCCCGGCGGGCCTCCTCCTCCCGGCGCCGTTGTTCCTCCTCCCGGCGCCGGATCTCCTCCTCGATGCGGAAGATCTCCTGCTCCAACTCCTCGTCGAGCTCGTCGATCTGGGCCGACCTCGACTCCCAGTCCTCGATGCGCGACTGGATCTCGGCTCGCAGTTCCACCGCCGCGGAGCGGGCTTCCTCGAGGTCGCTGAGGCGCTGCTGCTGGGCCTGCCGCTCCCTGTCGGCCTCCTCGGCCCGGGCCACGGCCTGCCGGCGCACCACCTCGAGCTGGGCCTCGGCCGTTCTGAGCTCGTCGGCGAGCTCCAGCTCGTTGCCTATGGCCAGGTCGAGCAGGAACATGCGCACGGCACCGTCGTTGAGGGTGTTGCTGGCCAGCTGATCGAACGTGTCGACCGACGGCTGCACATAGGCGGCGATGGCCCTCTGGCGGAGCCGCTCGCGTATCGATTCGATCTCGTCGACGAGCCAGCCGGCCTCGGCCCGGGCCGCGTCGGCCTCGGCCTCGGCGGCCGCTATGGCCGCCTGGGCAGCCCCGATGCGGGTCTGCTGCAGCCCGATGTAGCCGTCCAGGTCCTCGAGGGCGGCGATGAGGGCCTCGTCGTCGGCGATGAGCGCATCCACCTGGGTGGCGACCTCTGCGGCGTCACGGGCGAGCTGCTCTCGCTGCTGGCGGATCTCGGCTATCCGGTCCTCGCCCTGGGCCAGGGCGGCGGTGGCCATCATCGCAGCCACCGACCCGATCAGCAGCAGCGCGCCCCCGAGTCGCCGCAGCCTAAACATGGGCACAGACTGTAACGTGATAGCAATATTCTCGCAATATGTCCGCAATGGTTGCCGCGGTCCGGCGTCCCGGCCGGTAGACTACGGTGTCCGGTCCTGCCGGTGCCACAGCGACCTACGGCTTGCCTGATCCGACGATCCACATGGCGAAGTACTGGGCCCCCCCGCCGTAGGCGTGGCCCAGAGCCCTGCGGGCACCGTCCACCTGGCGTTCGCCGGCGGCACCCATCACCTGCAGCGCCGCCTCCGCGAACCGGATCATCCCCGACGCGCCGATCGGGTTGCTGGAGAGCACGCCTCCGGAGCAGTTGACGGGCAGGTCTCCGCCGTCGAGCGCGGTGGCGCCGGACTCCACCATGCGCCAGCCCTCGCCGACGGAGGCGAAGCCGAGGCTCTCGAGCCACATCGGCTCGTACCACGAGAACGGCACGTACATCTCGACCGCGTCTATCCCGGCTCGCCGGTCGACGATGCCGGCCTGGGCGAACACGTCGTCGGCACACTGCTCCGACGCGGCCGGCGACACCATGTTGCGGCCCCCGTAGCTGTTGCTCTCGCTGCGCATGGCCGTGCCGTGGACCCAGGCCACCGGGCCGTCGTGGGCTTCGCCGGAGGCCTCGTCGACGAGGACCATGGCACAGGCGCCGTCCGAGGACGGGCACGTCTCGGAATAGCGGATCGGGTCCCACAGCATCGGCGAGTCCACCACCTGCTCGAAGGTTAGCTCCCGCTGGTGGAGATGGGCGTACGGGTTGAGCAGGGCCTGGCGGCGATCCTTGTAGGCCACCATGCAGCCGATCAGCTCGGGTGCGCCGGTCATCATCATGTAGCGCCGGATGATCGGGGAGAAGTAGCCACCCGCGCCCGCATTGACCGAGGTGGCGAAGGGCTGGGGCAGCGACAGGGCCCACATGGCGTTGGACTCGGACTGCTTCTCCCAGCCGATGGTGAGGACGCAGCGATGGACCCGGCTCTGCACCATCGAAGCGGCCACGCACGCGGTCGAGCCGCCGACCGAGCCCGCGGTGTGGACCCGCATGATCGGCTTGCCGACCGCTCCGAGCGCCTCCGCCAGGTAGACCTCGGGCATCATCACGCCCTCGAAGAAGTCGGGCGCCTTGCCGATGATGACCGCGTCGACGTCCTTCCAGGTGAGCTGGGCCATCTCGAGGGCCCGGTAGGCGGCCTCCCGCAACAGGCCTGCGATCGACACGTCCCGCCGGGCCGCGGCGTACTTGGTCTGCCCCACCCCGATCACTGCAGTGCGCTCCGAGCCCACGGCTAGTCGCCCTCCAGGACGCACACCAGGTTCTGCTGCAGGCAGGGACCAGATGTGGCGTGGGCCACGGCCCGATCGCCGTCGCCCCGCCAGAGGCGCGACGCGGCCTCGCCGATGCGGATCAGCCCCGACGCCATCATCGTGTGCGCGGCCAGCGCACCCCCGGACGGGTTGATGGCGGTGGCGTCCTCGTCCAGGCCCAGGGCGTCGATCAGCAGGTGCTCGGACGTGGTGAACGGTCCGTACAGCTCAGCCAGGTCCACCTTGTCGTCGGCCACCCCGGCGCGGTGCGCGGCCATCCGGGTCGACATCGAGGTGGTCAGGTCGCGCACGCCGAGGGTGTGGGCATCGCCCCGGTGGTCGAAACCACGGATCCACGCCGGCCGCTCGCACAGCTCGCGGGCCCGGTCGCCCGCGGCCAGCACCACCGCACACCCGCCGTCGGCCTCCGCGGGCAGGTCCGAGGGCCGCAGCGGATCCACGGCAGGCTCCTCGGCCAGGATCTCGTCCACCGACTTGGGCTCGGCCCGCACCGCATGGGGGTTGGAGGCGGCGTTGGCGCGGCTCCGGGCCGCGATCTCGGCCAGGCGCCGCTCGCTGACATGGCCTCCCTCCAGCATCAGGCGGGCGGCCAGCGCCTCGATCGCATAGGAGTCGGGCCACAGCGGGCACACGTAGTAGGGGTCCATCTGGGTGGCCAGCACGTCCCGCAGCGATCCCGGCGACGACTTCCCGTAGCCGTACACGAAGGCGGTGTCGATGCCCCCGCACTGGATCTTGACCCACGCCTCATAGAGCGCCCAGGCCCCGTCCTGCTCGACGTGGCTCTCGCTGATGGGGGGCACCGGGCCGGTGCCGTCGATGGTCATGACGAACGAGAACGCCTGGCCGGCCAGGAAGTCCGAGGAGCCCGAGCAGGTGAAGCCGATCTCGGGCTGGGTCAGGCCGACCGCAGCCTTGGCCTGCTCCATCAGCGGCACCATGAACTCCACCTCCGACTCCCCGGGGATGGAGGCCTCCTGGCGCTGGGCGAACGACACCACCGCGACGTCAATCACGCCCGCCCCCGATCGGTCATGGCTGAGCCGGCTGGGCTCGGCCGAGGCGCTCGTAGTCGTCGATCACCTCGTCGGGCTCACCGGTGGGCTCCCAGCCAAGGATGTTGGCCGCCGAGGTCTCGAGCTCGTCGTCGGGCTTCCAGACCGCCCTCACCCGCATGCCGATGCGCACTTCCTCGGGCGCGATGTTGATCACGAGGCCCATGAACCCCACCGATGCGCCGTCGAGCACGATCCAGGCGCTGCAGTAGGGCGGCTTGAGATCGGGCCGGCGCTCGATGGGGACCCTGGTGATGTTGAACGAGTCGACATAGCCGGTGTCGGCCAGCTCCACGACTCCCGCGGTGGTTGTGCCGGCCAGCGGGCTGACCCCCCGCGGGGGAACGAACACCTGGCCGGTTTCACCGCAGCGCTCCCCCAGGATCCGCCGGTCGGCCATGGCCCGCAGGTAGCGCGACAGGGCCCTGCCCGGGGTGTAGGTGTAGCTGAGACGGATCGGGGTGCACACGCTCTGCACCGGTTCCGCGCCGGCAACCGCCTCCGGGACGGTCACATCGCCGGCGAGCGCGGCGGGAGGGGCCAGCGGGTCGTCGGCCATCAGCGGTGGCCCGCCGGGTCCGGTTCGAAGCCGGCGATGTCGGCTATGTGGCCCTCCCGCTCGTCTCGCCACACCGCCCGGACCCGCATCCCGGTCGACATGTCGGCCGGGCCGCCGGCGAACACGGCGTGCAGCATCGACGTGTCGGCTCCGTCGAGCCGGATCAACGCCCAGGCGAAGGGACGGTCGAAGGGCTGCATGGGCCTGGGCTCGCCGTTCCAGGCCCAGGTGAGCACCTCGCCCGACTGGCCCACCTCCACCATCTCGGTCAGCGGGTCGGCGGTGAGCGGGTCGTACTCCAGGGGAGGGCACAGCACGGTTCCGTCGGCCCGGCGAACCCCGCAGATCACGCCTTCCCGCAGGCCGGTGAGAAACGCTCCGATCACCGCCCCGGTGGAGCGGGTGAACGGGTACTCGAGCACGAGCGGGGCCTGCAGGACCTCGGATGGCATCGCCTTCGATGCTAGGTCTGCGCGCCGTCCGCCGGGCGCATGGTGATCAGGCGCCGAGCAGCAACAGCAGACCGATGACCGTGTAGCAGATCATCACGGCAAGCATCGGGTACTGCGAGCGCACCGCCAGCCGGCGCGGCCAGCGTTCCACGGCCCGGTCGTGGGCGACCGCGACGGCCAGCACATGGCCCACGGCGATGGCTGCGGTCTGCACCCAGGCGATGGCGTCGGTGGAGATCAGCGTGAAGTCCACCAGGTAGGTGGCGGTGCCGAAGAAGTCGCGTCCCCGGCCGAAGGGATCGGAGACCAGGGCGATGATCTGCTGGCCCTCCAGCAGCAGGTAGCTGAAGTAGTGGGCCACCGTGTAGGCCGCCGCGATCGGCAGCAGCGACGGGGCGAACACCTCCGACATCTCCCGCTCGGTCTCCCCGGTGAGCGCGGCCATCGCCGCGATGGCGGCCCGGTACAGCACGGCCACCACGAAGATGATGAACGCCAGCCCGACGGTGTTGACCGCGGTCAACCCCCAGCCGGTGCGCTCGGCCGCGATGTCGAGCCAGATCGAGCTGCGGGTGAAGCCGTCGAAGGTGGTGGAGCCCAGCACCACCAGGATGAACGCCACCGAGCCCCGCTTGATGGGCTCGGCGGCCAGCCCGGCGAGCGGGGCTCGCAGCCTCAAGGCGCCGTCGCGGCGGTGGAGCGGCGCCATGGCCGACAGCTTCGAGAACAGCACGCCGAACCCCTCGGCGTCGCGCAGCCATCCCCTGCCGAAGACGGCCGCGCCCGCCAGCATGGCGACCGTGTAGGCGGCCAGGTAGATGCCCAGCACCCGGATCTCGGTGTTGTCATGGAAGGCGAGCTCGAGCCACACGAAGCCGAATATGGCGCCCACTGCCCACCATTCGTTGCCGGCGCCCCGGTCGGCGTCGCCGAGGGGCCGGCTGCGGAGCCGGGCCCAGAGCCGGGCCGAGCCGTCGGCGAGGGTCCGGAACGGGTTCATGTGCGACCAGACGTCGCCGACCAGGACCGACACCACCTGGAGCCCGACCCAGAAGATGATGTAGACCGCCACCGGCGCGATGTTCACCGAGGGGTTGGTGTTGCCCGCCAGGCCTGCGTAGAGCAGCACTGCCAGGCCGAGCAGCCCGATGGACCCGACCACCAGCGACTGCACCCGGCAGGCCCGTTGGAACGGCCCCGAGAGCACGCGGCCGGCCGCCGCGGACCGGAGCTTCGGCGTGTCCCAGAACACACCGAGCGCGACGAACGAGGCGGCCACCGCGAACGAGGCGGCCCAGGCGAGCTGCCACGCCGGCACGGGCAGGTCGAGGCGCCCGCCGACGCCGTGCGCGAGAGCCGGGTCGGCCCACGCCCACATTCCGGCCGCGGCCAGTGCGGCAACCGTCAAGGCCCGCCAGCGGATCGGCGGTCTCATGGCATGTACGGCGCCGGGTCCACCGCGGTGCCGTCGACTCGGGTCTCGAAGTGAAGGTGCGGTCCGGTGGACCGCCCGGTGGAGCCCATGGCCCCCAGCAACTGGCCGGCCGCCACCTCGTCGTCGGGCCCGACCGCGAACGAGTCGAGATGGGCGTAGACCGTGGCGAGGCCGGCTCCGTGGTACACGACCACAGTGTTGCCATAAAACGGGCAGTTGCGCGCGGAGATGACTTCGCCATCGAGAACGGTCACCACCGGATCGCCGGTGTTGCCCTTAATGTCGGCTCCGTTGTGCTGGGACCAGACGCCGGTGACGGGATGGATCCGCATCCCGAAGCCCGAGCCGATCTCGCCGGGAGCCGGGGCGTTCTCCATGGGCAGGAACCCCTCGATGCCGAGCGAAGACCGCTGCTGCGCGGCCCGGTCGCGCATGTCGGCCTCGACCAGTCGGAGTCCGTCGACAATGAGCCTCAGGTCGCCGCTCGTCTCCTCGTTGACGGCTATCTCCTCGAGGTCCTCGTCCACGCTGCGGTACAGCAGGTAGATGCGCATCTCCTCGCCGCCGATGGTGTCGGCGACCACCTGCTCAAGGATCTTCTCAAGGGGCTGCGGGCATGGCACGCTCATTGCGGGATGCAGCACTGCTGTGTCCGGCACCGGGGTCGCCGACGGCAGCGGCAGCTCGCACCAGCCGCGGGAGTCGTCCCGCCATACGCCTCCCAGCCCCTCGCAGGCCTCCGGCAGCGAGATCGGCTCGGCGGGCGTCTGCGCCAGCTCGATGGCGGCCTCGATCGCGGCCGCGTCCATGGCTTCCCCCGGCGGTGGGGCGGCCTCGTCCACGGCGTCGCCCGGCGGTGGGACGGCCTCGTCCGGGTCGCCCCCGTCGACGGGACCGGACGGGTCCGCTCCGGGGTCGGGCTCGGTCGGGACCGGCTGGCCAGGCTCGGCGGCCGGAGCATCCGCCGGCTCGACCAGGAAGTCCGGGGTCTCCCGGATCAGCCACGACGCCGCGACCACCATGAGCAGGATCACGGCTACGAAGCCCAGGATGCCCCGCCAGTCACCCACGTCCCGTCCCGATGGTGCAGTGGCGGCTGACCGGCATCACTGCCCAGCGAATGTATCGGTGGGCGATACTGGACTCGAACCAGTGACCTCTGCCGTGTGAAGGCAGCGCTCTAGCCATCTGAGCTAATCGCCCGAGAAGAAGCGAGGCTACCAGCGTCCCCAATCACGGGCTACGGGCCCCGAGCCTTGACCGGGCGAGTGATCTACATAACCGGGACTCGCGGGGCTAGCGCCCCCTTCCGCTACGTATCTTTCCGGCGTTCTTGAGGGCCTCTCGACGGCTTAGCGGGCTGATTCGGCCTTCGTTGCGAGCTATGTAGGACTCGACGGTGTCGAGGTCGGTCCAGGCCAGGGAGCGGAGGGCCCACCCGATGCCCTTGCGGATGAAGAAGTCGGGGTCGGCAAGATTGGGGTCGATGCAGTCGAAGAGGAGGGTGAGGTCAGTCTGCTCCTTGCGGTTGATCTGGCAGATGATGGCGGAGCGACGTTTCCACTTGTCCGGGTCCCGACTCCAGCACCGCACTTCACGGGCCATTTCAGCGGGGAATCTCTCCAGGAGTTCGCGGAGTCGGCGGGAGGCGATGCCGTCGACGTAGTCCCACCAAGCGCCTGTGACGACCAGTTCCTCCCAGAGGGGCAGTGTGTCGAGGGTCCGGAAGGGCTCGTGGGGTTTGGCGCCGGCGAGTTCCAGGGCGGCGTAGCGTTCCTCCCTGTACTCGGCGTTTCTCCAGAGGTCCAGGACGACCCCGCGCCAGACGTCCTTCTCTTCGATGGGGTGACGAGCAAACAGGTCCCTGCAAATCCGGCGCAGGAGGGGAGTCTGAACACCGCGGTAGGGCATCTCGGACTTCATGTACTGCCGCATGCCCTCGGCTTTGGTGGCGTCTCCGTTGTCGGCAAGGGCCTGCCGGAGCGCGGTTGCGGTTACTACATCAAGCGCATCAGAGTCGAGCGTGCCGAAGCCCTCGTCCAGGAACAGCGAGTCCAGCTTGGCAGCTCCTTCGGCGGCCATCTCGGCCTGACTATCCGGTAGGGCAAGCGCCAGCGCCAGGCTCGCCAGGAACGTCTCGCCTCCCGACAGCGTCCTGGCACCGCGTCCGCCAGCGCGGTACCGCCGACCTGTCACAACCCGCTATCGATGAATCTTGCAAGACAACGGGTCACACCAGGTCGGGGGCGATGGGGTTCAGACTGAGCAGGTCCTCCAGTACCGCGAGGGTCTCCAGTACTCGCAGGTCGTCGAGCTGGTGGCCCACCACCTGCAGGCCGATGGGCACGCCCTCGGAACTGAAGCCGCAGCAGACCGTGCCGGCCGGACGCCGGGTGAGGTTGGCCAGGGGCGTGAACCGGAACCAGTTTGGGGTCTCCTCGCCGTTGATGGTGCCGTGCCCGGCCGGGGCGGGAGCCTGGCCCGCCAACGTGGGCATCAACAGCGCGTCGTAGCCCTCCATGGCCTCGGCCAGCTCCATCGACAGCTCGCCGGCCCGCTGGCGAGCCTCATAGATCGACGAGACGGTGACCCGCTCGTAGACGTCCTCCAGCATCACGGCGAGAACGTCGGTCACGTTGTCCCACTCGTCGGTGCCGTACAGCGAGCAGAACGCGGGCCCGATCAGCCCTCCGAAGAACAGCTGCAGGAAGACCCCGGGCACGGCCCCGATCCGGGTGTCGGTCTCGACGACCTCCACGCCCTCTGCCGCCAGGCGCTCCACCGCGGCCGCGCATGCCGCGGCGATCTCGGAGTCGACCGGCTCGCCGTCGATCGACGGGGCCCACAGCACCCGGGCCGGCACCCGGGGACTGTCGAGGGCGGCCCGCCAGGACACCTCCGGCTTGGGCAGGCTGCGCAGGTCGGCCGGATGGGGACCGACCATGGCGTCGAGGCACAGGGCCACGTCCCTGATCCGCCGGGCCATCGGGCCGACGCACGACAGGTCGATCAGCCCCGACGGCGGCGGGCCGCTCGGCACCCGGCCGTGGGTGGTCTTGATGCCCGACAGTCCGCAGATCGCCGATGGGATCCGGATCGAGCCTCCCCCGTCGGAGCCGGTGCCCACCGGGACCATGCCCGACGCGACGGCGGCGCCCGTGCCGCCCGAGGACCCGCCCGGGGAGCGCTCGATGTTCCAGGGATTGAGGGTGGGACCGAACCTCGGGTTGTAGGTGTCGCCCATGCAGCCGTGCTCGGGGGTGTTGGTCTTGCCCACGACCACGCAGCCCGCGGCCCGCATCCGGGCGACCTCAGTGCTGTCGGAGGCGGCCGGCGGGTCGTTGCGGGTGTACATGGCGCCCTTGGAGGTGTGGAACCCGGCCGCGTCGGCGAGGTCCTTGACACCGATCGGGATGCCGGCCAGCGGTCCGACGTCGTCGCCAGCGTCGAGGCGCCCGTCGATCGCCCGGGCCTGCGCCCTCGCCCTGCCGGCGTCCAGAGCCACGAAGGCGTTGAGGGTGGGGTTGAGCGCCTCGATGCGCTCCAGCGCGTGCTCGGTGACGGCCGCGGCTGTGAGGTCGCGCTCGCGCACCATGGCCGCAAGGGCCTCCACCGTCACCGTTCTGAAGTCGGGTACATCCATTGACTCGTGCCTTTCGTGGGTGTCGGGGCCGCGTGCCTGCGCGCCCAGAGGCGTGCCCGCCGATTCAATCAGGCATCGGCGCCGGCGACGAGCCGCTCCACCAGTCGCTCGAGGCCGGCGACTCTGGATCCCTTGACCAGCACGGCGTCGCCGGCGGCCGGGCCGCCCAGGTCCTGCAGCGCGGCCAGGGCGTCCTCGATGCCCTCGACGTCGGTGCCGGCGGCATCGCCCCCGGTGTATCCCGGCGCGTCGACCGCGATCACTCGCACTCCGAGTTCTGCGGCCAGGGCGCCTATGGCGGCGTGCTCGGCCGGCGCGAACTCTCCGAGTTCGGCCATGGTGCCCAACACGGCGACTCGGCGCTTGGCCGGCAGTGCGGCCAGCGAGTGGAGGGCGGCCCGCATCGACAGCGGGTTGGCGTTGTAGGAGTCGTTGAGCAGGCGGGCGCCGGAGGCGGTCCGCACGACCTCCATGCGCAGCGGCGACAAGGTCGGCTGGCACAGGCCGGCTGCCACGTCCTCCAGCGAGACGCCCAGCTCGAGGCCTACCGCGGCGGCAGCCAGCGCATTGTCGACCGAGTGGGCACCCCGTGCCCCCAACTCCACGTCGATCTCCCCGTGAGAGCTCTGCAGACCGAAGCGCGGCGTCAGATCGTCGTCGAGCTCTACACCGTGGGCGCTCACCTCCCCGCCGTGGCCGAACGTGACCACCCGGGCGCAGGTGCTCGACGCCATGGCGGCCACTTCGGGCACACCGGCATTCAGGAAGGCGACCCCGCCATCGCCCGCATCGGGAAGCGCCTCGACGAGCTCCTGCTTGGCCGCCACCACCGCGGCCAGAGAACCGAGCTCGCTGGTGTGGGACAGGCCGACGGTGGTGACCACACCCATGGTCGGCCGGGCCGTGCGGCACAACGCAGCGATGTGTCCCGACCCCCGCGAGCCCATCTCGACCACCACCGCCTCGGTTCCCTGTGGAGCGCACAGCAGCGTGACCGGCACCCCGATCTCGTTGTTGAACGACCGGGTGCTGGCCCACACCCGGCGGTCCCGGCCCAGCACTGCGGCCAGCAGATCCTTGGTGGTCGTCTTGCCGACGGATCCGGTCACGCCCACCACCGGCACCGCGCCCAGGCGCCGGCGGGCGGCCCGACCCAGCGCGGCGAGCGCCTCCATGGTGTCGTCCACCCGCGCTGCCGCGGCGCCGGACACGGCCGGTTCGCGGGCAGTGAGATAGGCCGGTGCCCCCGCCGCCACTGCGTCGGCAATGAAGTCGTGGCCGTCGCGCTCGGCCACCAGCGGAACGAACAGCATCCCGGGCCGCACGTCGCGGCTGTCCTGGGTGGCGCCGTCGACCACGACCGCGCCGTCACCGTGCAGGCGACCACCGGTAGCTGCTGCGATCTCCGCCAGCGTCAAGCGCACGGCGCGAGTGTGACACGCCCAGCCGCGAACTGGCAGCACAACGCACGCCCACCGTGCAAAACGCTGCCAGTTCCCGACGGCCACAACCCACAGCCGCGATCTGGCAGCACAAACCACGCAGCCGTGGTGACCGGCGAGGCCGGCGGGTGGCGAGGCCGGCGGGTGGCGAGGCCGGCGGGTGGCGAG
>JAJEEV010000041.1 GCA_022820805.1 Acidimicrobiia bacterium | reverse complement strand
CGATACTCATCCCGGACTCGTCCCGGCCGGCGGGTCCTGTCGCCGAGCCGAGATGACCGACACGGGCTTCGCCCTATTCGTCGATCATCTGACTCGTCGCCACCCCCCGGCCTGGGGATACTCGTCCCGGCCGGGTCCTGTCGCCGAGCTCAGATGACCGACACGGGCTTCGCCCTATTCGTCGATCATCTGACTCGTCGCCACCCCCCGGCCTGGGGATACTCGTCCCGGCCGGCGGGTCCTGTCGCCGAGTTCAGATGACCGACACGGGCTTCGCCCTATTCGTCGGTCATCTGACTCGTCGCCACCCGCCGGCCTGGCGCACCGCGCACTCTGGTGGGGGATGCGCCGCGGTACGGTTCGGGGCTGTGGGCTCGTTCAGTAGCGAGACGGTGGCTTTCGAGTCGTCTGACACGTCAGCGGTGGTGCGGGCCATGCAGACCCTGGAGGCCAGGGGCGACGGCCTGGGCTGGATCAACATCGGTCCCGGCCTGCGGGACGACCAGATCGAGAGGCTGCCGGCGCCGTCCGCGCTGGCCAGTTGGTTCTCGGGCCGGGGCCCGGCGGTTCCCATGGCGACCTGGACCCCGCCGCCGGAGGCTGGAGGGGGGGCGCACTCCACCGTCGGCGTGGAGCATGGCGCCGGACCCAAGGCGCTGGACCGGCTCCGCGACGCCGGCGCTCCGCTGCCGCCGGGCTGGCGCAAGGTTCAGGACCACGCCAAGCACGGCATCGTCGCGCACCCGTCGCGGGGTGCGACCTGCGACGAGGTGCTGGAATGGCTCCTGTCGGCGTGCTGGGCCCTGTGCCCTATCGAGATCGAGGACCGCTGGCTGGCCGAGGTCTACCGCCCGGCCTGATTCCCCGCTCTTGTTCGCTGCGCTCACGGGCCGCTCGGGCCACGGCCTCGCTCAATGCCTCGCGATTCTCGTCGGTCGAGGCCCGTACGCTCGGCCTCTAGCAGTTGACGACGGCCTCCACGATCAGGTCGATCACCGTCGCGGCGTCGGCGTCCCAGACGACATCGTGGGCCGGCGGGGACGAGTCGTCGAAAGCTGCGGGCGGGCGCACATCGGTCACCGTCATTCCACGGGTGTGCTCGCCGTGCAACTCCACCGCCACCGGGTGCCTCGACCGGCGGAACAGGTGGGGATGGGTGACTGCGATGATGGCGGTGGCGTCGTGGACCGGGGCGGCCTCGAGGCCGAACTCCCGGCACCTGGCGTAGGCGAACTCCAGCAGTCCGGCCGCGAACACGGCCGCCGGAGTGCCTGCGGCGCGCATCCTGGCCGCCTCATCGCCCCCGAGCAGGACCTTGTGGGTGACGTCGAGTCCGACCATGGTCAGGGGGGCCGCCTCGCTGAACACGATGGCGGCCGCTTCGGGATCGGCCCAGACGTTGAACTCCGCGACCGGGGTGACGTTCCCGGCGTGGGCGCCCCCGCCCATGATCGTGAGACCGGCCAGATGGCGGGGCAGGTCGGGGTCGTGCCTCAGGGCCAGGGCGACGTTCGTCAGCGGACCCACCGCCACCAGATGCAGGTCGTCGACGGAGCGGGCCGTGTCGCACAGGAACGCCACCGCGTCCTCCGAGGCTACCGACCGTCTCAGCTCGGGCAGGGCGACATCGCCGAGGCCTGTGGCCCCGTGGATGCGGGCCGCGTCCATGGTGGGAGCGATCAGAGGGCGGGCCGCGCCCCGGTGGACGGGCACGTCCAGGCCGGCTATCTGAGCGGTCACCAGCGCGTTGTGGGTGGTGTGCTCGATGCCGACGTTGCCGTTGACGGAGGTGATGCCTACCAACTCGCCGAAGTGAGCTGCGGTGAGGATCGCGATGGCGTCGTCGAGCCCGGGGTCGCAGTCCAGCACGATGCGGGGTCGGGAGGCTGTGGCGTCGGCGGTCACGGACCGAGCCTAGAGGCCCGAGCGGTTGGTTCGGGAGGCTGGCGGGGACCGCCGGCGGAATCTCGGGAGGCTTCTGTGTCGCCAGTGCGCACAAGTCGCACCAAGAATCCGGTGGAGCCGTCTGCGACTGGCCCCGACTCGGGGCGCTACGCGTCCAGAAGGGAGTCGACTTCGGCTCTCGTCGGCAGGGAGGGCTGGGCGCCGGGCCGCAGCGTGGCGGCCGCGCCCACCCGGACGGCCCACTCGGCGGCACTTACGAGATCGCTCCCATCGGCCAGAGCGTCGGCCAACGCTCCGCAGAAGGCGTCGCCGGCGGCGGTGGTGTCGACCGGGGTGACCCTCGGCGCGGGAACGTGGACCGCTTCGGCGCCGCTGACGACCATGGCGCCGGCCGCCCCGAGGGTGACCACGACGGAAGCGACCGGCAGCCCGCGGGCCAGTGCCACCGCAGTCTCGGCGTCCACGTCTCCCAGGGCGGAGAGTCCCGCGTGCCCGGCCAGCACCGCCAGCTCGGTCTGGTTGGGCACCAGCACGTCCACACCGTCGAGCACGTCGCCAGGCAGCGGCTCCGCCGGTGCCGGAGCGGGGTTGAGCACCACCGTCCCCGACGCGCTGCGGATCGCAGCCGCTACGGCCTCTATGGGCACCTCCAGTTGCATCAGCACGACCGCTGCGCTCGCGACAGCGTCGGCGGCCTCAGCCACGTCGGCCGCACCGACGCGGCTGTTGGCGCCCGGGCTCACCACGATCGCGTTGTCGCCGTCCTCGGCCACCGCGATCAGCGCAGTCCCGCTCGGCGTCCCGCCGGTGGTGTGGAGGTTGGCAGTGTCGACGCCGGCTGAGGTCAGCGTCCGGCGCAGAAGGGTGCCCGAGTCGTCGTCGCCGACGCGGCCGATGATGGCGACCCGCCGTCCCAGACGGGCCGCGGCGACGGCCTGGTTGGCGCCCTTGCCGCCGGGGATGCGCCGCAGGTCGCCACCCAGCACCGTCTCGCCCGGTACAGGGATGGTCGCCACCTCAACCACCAGATCGAGGTTGGCGCTGCCTACGACCGCAACCTCCGGCCTCTCCGGAGGGTCGGCCATCGGCCCATCCTAGAACGGGCTGCAGAACCGGGCGTTGCCCGGCTGCGGGTCAGCCGTCGGCAGATGCGATGAACGGAACCTCGAAGGTGCCGTCGATCACTTCCTGGAGGCGGGTCTCGAAGAGCTCCATCGCCTCGGCAGAGACGGAGCCGGCGCTGTAGTCGGGATTCATCTGAACCTCGAAACCGCCGGCGCTCATGAGCACGTCGTAGAAGGGCTGGTAGTTGTCCGCCGCGATGTCGAGCACCATCTGGCGGTAGGTCTCGCCGATCTGCCAGGCCATGGACGCCACCACATTGTCAGGCGCCAGAGACGACTCGTCGTACACGTAGCCGAACGAGGACAGGCCGCGCTCGCGGGTCTCCTGGATCATGCCGAACGATCCGGCGTTGCCACAGGCCACGAACACGTCGGCGCCCTGCTCAGCCTGGGCCGCAGTGGCCTCCTTGGCCAGAGCGGCGTCGATCCACGATCCCAGGAACGCGTCCAGGCGGGTCGCGTCGGGACGCACCTCCTGGGCACCCAGCAGGAATGCCTCGACGGTGGCCCGGCACACGGGGATGTCGTAGCCCGCGTTGGCGCCGATGATCCCCGACTCCGTGATGCCGCCGGCCAGGATGCCCGAGAGGTACGCGGGCTCGTGCATGGGCATGAAGTAGTCGGCGATGTTCGGCCCCTCGACGCCGCAGAAGCCGCCGCAAGATCCCTGCCAGGCGAACTTGACGTCGGGGTAGTCCGGCGCCATCTCATGGATGGGCGCGCCGTAGTCGAAGGAGTGGCCGATCACGAGCTGCACGCCTTCCTCGGCGAATCCGCTCATCACCCGGGTGGCGCCCTGAGCGTCGAAGGGAGCGTCGTCCACTACCTGCAGATCGATCAGTCCCTCCGACTCGAGCTGCTTGACGCCCTCGTAGGCGGCCTGGCACCAGGAGAGGTCGTTGAGGGCGCACGGCAGCAGAATGGCCACGCTCACCTTGTCGGCTGCCGGCTCGGGCTCTTCAGCGGCCGGTTCTTCGGCTGCGGGCTCCTCGGCTGCCGGCTCGGGCTCCTCGGCGGCCGGTTCTTCGGCTGCCGGCTCGGGTTCTTCGGCTGCGGGCTCCTCAGCCGCGGCAGCCGTGGTGGGCGCCGGTTCCGGCGCAGTCTCGTCGGCGGCTTCGTCGTCGCCGCAGGACGCGGCCAACAGCACGAAGGCAGCCAAGAGTGCAACCATGCGTCGCTTGGTCATGGAGTCCCCCCGGGGGTTCGTCATCGCTGCGAGGCAACATACACCTCGACCGTCGCAGGGTCCTGATCGGAGTGGCTAGGAGGACCTCGCGCCCTTGATGTAGGGGACCCCCAGCGACTCCGGCTGGGCATCGTCGCGGGCCCGAGCGGTGGCCACGACAACCACCACGATCGTCACCAGGTAGGGCAGAGCCTGGAAGAACTCGAATGGGATGTCGCTCTCGATGCCCCCGCTGGCCGACTGGATGCGGAGCTGGAGCGCGTCGGTGAAGCCGAAGAGGAAGGCACCGGCGGCGACTCGCAGCGGGCTCCAGCGGCCGAAGATCACCAGTGCGATGGCCACCCAGCCCCGGCCTGCGGTGACGTTCTGGGCGAAGAGGCCAAGCTGGCCAACCACCAGGACCGCTCCGCCGAGTCCGGCCATCGCCCCCGAGGCGAGGATCGCGGCAGCCCTGACCCGGTCGACACTGATGCCGGCGGCGTCGGCCGCCCCGGGCCGGTCGCCCGCGGCCCGCACAGCCAAGCCGAACCGGGTCCGGTGAAGCGTCCACCACACGCCGATGATGAGAACGACCGCGAGATACACCAGCGGGCTCTGATCGAAGACCACGCTGCCCACTCCGGGGATGGCGCCCAGCAGGGGGATCTCCAGCTTCCCCATCGGGTCGAAGCGCTCGGGGGCGGTGACCCCGAACAGCCTCACATGCAAGAAGCTGGTCAGCCCCGAGGCCAGCAGCACCAGAGCGATGCCGTTGATCACCTGCTCGGTCTTCAACGTCACGCTGAACAGCGCCATCAGCATTCCGATGAACATCCCGCCGCCGACGCCGGCCGCGACTCCCAGCCACGGCTGGCCGCTGTAGTGGGTCGCCAGGAACGCGGCGTAGGCGCCCGAGAGCATCATCCCCTCCAGGCTGAGATTGAGCACCCCGGCGCGCTGGCACAACGACTCGCCCACCGCGGCCAGCCCGGTGGGAACGGCGAGCCGGATCGACGCGTTGAGCAGCGGGATGATGGCCGCTGCACCGAAGACCGCGGCCCAGTTCACGCCCGGTTCCCGATCGGTCGCAGAGGCACGCTCATCGGCTCCTCCTGCCCAACCTGTCGGCGACGAGGATCAACAGGACGAACAGGGCCTGGATCACGATGGTGAGCACCCGGGGCACTTGCTGGGTGCGCTGGATAACGTCGCCGCCGAGCGTCAGTGCCCCGATCAGCATGGCGGCCAGGAGCACACCGACGGGCCGCATGCGGGCGACGAGCGCGACGATGATGGCGGTGAAGCCGAATCCGGGCGAGATGTTGCCGGTCAGCCTCGACTCGGGCCCCATCACCTGGAGGATTCCCGCCATCCCGGCGAAGGCGCCCGACACGACCATCACCGCGGTGATGAGCCGCCCGGTGCGAACGCCGGCCGCCTCGGTTGCGTCGCGGTTGAGCCCCATCATCCGGGTGTGGAACCCGAACGGCGTCCGCCTCATGACGTAGGCCACGACGGGGATGAGCCCGAGTCCGATCAGCAGTCCTATGTGGACCCGCAGGCCGGGCACGTCGGGCAGCCGGGCCGGGTCGGGAAGGGTCTCCGACACCGGTTGGAATCCAACCGGATCTCGCAGCGGCTTGCGGATGGTGTACTCGAGGGTCCGGAGGGCCACGTAGTTCAACAGCAGCGATGAGATGACCTCGTTCACGCTCCAGCGGGCCCGCAGGAAGCCGACCACCCAGCCCCAGGCACCCCCTGCCGCTGCGCCGACCAGGCAGGCGGCCGGGATCATGACGGCGCGGCTGTTGATCGGCGCGTAGATGGCGAAGGCTCCCCCGGCCAGGGCGCCCATCAGCAACTGGCCCTCGGCTCCGATGTTCCAGACCCGGGCCCGGAACGCCACGGCCAAGCCCAGTCCGATGAGCAGCAGGGGAGCGGTCTCCACCAGCACGAGGCTGAAGTCGAAACGCGAGCCGAAGGTGCCGCTGAGCATGTCGGCGTAAGCCTGGAAGGGGTTGGCGCCGGCGAGGGCCAGCAGGATCCCGCCCAGTACGAAGGCTGCTGCGATCGCGGCCGCCGACAGCCCTAGCGAGCCGAGTCGGGAACTCCAGCCCGCAGCGCGTCCCGTGCCGGTTCGCCCGGGGTCCGGCCGGTCCGGAGAATCCACGGCATCGACCGTCGTGGTCACAGAACCGCAGCCTCCTCGGCTCTGCTGCCTGCTCCGCCCATGGCCATGCCGATGGCCTCGCGGTCCAGGGGGGTCTCGATGAGCCGGCCCCGGTAGATCACGAAGCATCGGTCGGACAGAGCGGTCACCTCGTTGAGGTCCGTGGTGATCAACAGCACCGCGACCCCCGCGTCGCGCTGCGCCCGTATCTGGTTCCAGACGAACTCGATCGCGCCCACATCGAGGCCTCTGGTCGGCTGCGCGGCGATCAGGAGCCGCAGGTCGGTACCCAGGGCGCGGGCCAGCACGACCTTCTGGGCGTTCCCTCCGGACAACGTGGAGGCGTCGGTGGAGGGGCTACGCACGGCAATGGAGAACCGCCCCACGAGGTCGGCGCCCCGGGAGGCAACGGCTCTCGGATCGATCCAGAGACGGCGGCCGTACGGAGCGCGGTCAATCCGGTCATAGACGAGGTTCTCGGCCACGGACAGCCCGCGGATCAGGCCGCGGCGGTAGCGGTCGGACGGGATGACGCCCACGCCGGCGTCGAGCAGCTGGCGGGGAGTAGCGCCGGTCACGTCGGTCTGGTCGAGGCTGATCCGTCCGGCAGCCGGCTGGCCGAGCCCGCACAGCACCGCCTCCAGCTCGGCCTGGCCGTTGCCCTCGACCCCCGCGATCGTGACTATCTCGGAGGCTCGCACCTCCAGGCTCAGATCGAAGAAGTCCCTGGCGTGCTCGCCGCTGGTTCCGGACGCCGACGCCGAGGAGAGGTGCTCGATGGTCAACACGGCCGGACCCGCCGACGTCGAGGTCGCGGTGGCTCCGGCCTGCTCTACCTCGCCGACCTCGCTGAGCATCGACACTTCCCGGCCCACCATCAGCCGGGCCAGCTCCAGCGGGCTGGTCTCATCGGCGGGCACAGTCGCCACGTTGGCTCCGGCTCGCAGGACGGTGATCCGGTCGGCCGCGGTCATCACCTCGTCGAGGTGGTGAGTGATCATGACGATGGCGGTGCCCGCCGCGGCCATGCCCTGAAGCCTCTCGATCAGGTGGTCGATCTCCACCGGCGAGAGGGTGGCCGTCGGCTCGTCGAGGATCAGGATCCTCGCTCCCCGGTACAACGCACGGAGGATCTCCACCCGCTGCTGCTCTCCCACCGACAGGTCGCCGACCAGCGACGCCGCCGAGACTGACAGCCCGTAGCGCTCACCGAGGTCCTCGATGGCAGCAGCCACCTCATCCAGGTCCGGGAGCCGGACCCGGCGGCCCTCGCCCGTGCCCAGGATCACGTTCTCGGCGACCGTCAGCCGCGGAACGAGCTGGAAGTGCTGATGAACCATGCCGATGCCGGCTTCGATGGCATCGTGGGCCGACCGGAACTGGACCGGCTCACCGTCGATCTCTATGGACCCGTCATCGGGACGCTCCAGCCCGTACAGCAGGTTCATCAGCGTGGTCTTGCCCGCGCCGTTCTCGCCCAGGAGTGCGTGGATCTCGCCGGCGTGGAGATCGAAGTCGGCGTCGGCGACCGCGGTGACGGACCCGAACCGCTTGGCGATGCCGCGCATGGCGACCAGCGGGACCGAGCCCGACCCGCCTGAACCGCGGCTCTGCGCCGGGGGGTCCGGCTCGATGCTCGTCACGCCGCGGCCGGGATCACGCAGTAGGTCAGCCCCATGTCGGAGAGCCAGCGGCGGTAGGTGATCGACGTCTTGTCGGACCGCACCGGCGTCTCGATCCGCGATCCGAGCGGCAGGCGTTTGGGTCGCTGGTTCTCGAGGATGGGCTTGTCCTGACCGAAGATCAGCAGCTGGAAGCGCTTGAGCAGCCGGTAGTCGTTCTCGTCGTCGAGCATCGACAGCAGCATGTGGGCCCGGGTGCTCTCCTCGTCCATGGGCTGGCAGAAGATGGTGATGGCATCCATGCGGGACTCGTCGATCGGGCTCGACTTGTAGAGGATGGCGCAGTAGGGGTGGGGCACCCGGTACACGTAGCCCATCAGCATCCCGCCGTCCGCGTTGAGCGCGCCGAGCGGCTGGAAGAACTCGCACTCGGTGGCGAGAACCTCCTGGTGGCCGCCGACGCCCTCGACCAGGTCGACCTCGTACTCCTTGACCTCGGTGAGGGGCTCGATTCCCAGGTAGCCGGAGTGGACATAGGGGAAATGGCCCATGTCCAGGAAGTTCTCCACCGCTCTCGGTGCCGACGTGTGAACCCCGATGCTGCCGGCCCACACGTTGTGGCGGTCGGGTTCGTGGAACTCCGGCAGGTCGAAGAGCTCCGGCGGCGGCGTTCCCAGGCTGGTCCACAGGTAGCCGAGCCTCTTGAGCGTCGGCAACCGCTCGTCTATGTCAGCGGGCCCGAATTGCGATCCCGGGGGCAGTGCCGCCACCGACCTCCAGGCGTGGGTCTCGCCGCCGGCGCACACTCCGTAGGAGACGGCCTCCTCCAGGAGTTGGGTCTCGTGGACGGCTCGCGGAGCCAACTCGACTACCGCGCCAACGGGATGCCAGAGGTTCAGGGCCACCGGGTCGGTGCACTTGGGGCCAGTCATCACAGCACCGCGACCGGGTTCACGGGAGAGCCGCAACCGCCCACGAACGGCTCCGGGTTGGCCTGCAGCAGGAACTCGTAGCGACCCTCCTGCGCACACGCCCCGGCCAGCGCTTCGAGGTCCCAGTTCTGGCCCTGGGTCATGCCCATGTCCACAACGTGCGCGCAGTGGACGCCCAGCGCGTCGTCCCAGTTGGGCCCGGGGAAGGCCTCGAAGGTGTAGGTGTCGTCTGCGACCGCGGCCACATCATGGCGGTGGAACCAGCGGACGGCGTCGAAGCCGGGTCCGGGGCTGGTGCCGTCGGAGTCGGGTCCGGTGACATAGGGCAGCGCCCCCATCTCGCGGAACACCTGCATCCGCCCGGTGCGGATCAGCACGACGTCGCCGGGGCGCATGGTCACCCGCCCGAACTCGGCCGCCTCGTCCAGGTCGTCGGCGGTGACCTCGTGGTCGCTCTCGAGCCGCACGAGCCCCTTGGCCGCGCAGATGTCGAGCAGCACACCCCGGCCGGTGAGGTGGCGGACGTTCTCGATGCCGAGCACGGTGGCCCCGCCCATGGGATTGATCGACGAGACCGGCACGCCGTTGTAGAGGGTGTTGTCGTAGCTCACGTGGGACAGCCCGTCCCAGTGGGTGGCCGCCTGAAGGGCCATCGTCACGATGTCGTCGGAGAAGTGGGCTACCAGGCCCTTGCCGTCGGCGTCGCCGAGGTCGGGGCTGTGGATCTTCACCATGGCGTGCAGCGGGTTGATGCGGCCGTGCATCTGGCCGATCTGGACGCCGTTGGAGTGATGCAGGTCGAGAGCGCACGACACCCGCCGGCCGGTGCGCACCAGCGAGGCGGCATGCGCGACCGCGTCGTCGGTGATCAGGTTGAGCGTTCCGAGGCGGTCGTCGTCGCCCCAGCGCCCCCAGTTGCGGACCTCGTCGCGCAGCGTGAAGAAGGCGTCGGTGAAGCTCACGGCCTCAACCGGGGCCCGGAACCGGGCATGGTGCCGATCCGGAGGCAGGCGGGACGGCTGACGTCGGCGCGGGCGTCACGGTCGGGATACTAGCTTTGGACCATGTCCTGGCTGATGTCGGCGCGGCAGCGCCGCCCGCTGCGGGGCCTGCGGCCTCACCGAGCGGGAGCGGACGCATGACCTGGCTGTACGCCTTCATGCTGGCGGCTGGGGCTCCGCTGCTGCTGTGGTTCGTGTTCACGGGCGGCGACAGCGAAATGGAGATGGGCGCCGAGGCTGACGGCCTGTCGGAGGTCTTCACGATCATCCCGCTGAGCAGCCTGGCCTTCGTGGCCACGTTCTTCGGTGCCACCGGGCTGGTGTCGGAGTGGCTCGGAACCGGCGCGGTGTTCGCGCTGCTGATGGCGGTCGTGGTCGGGGTGCTGGCTGGAGCGCTCAACAGCGCCGCCTTCGCGTACCTGCGACGCAGCGAGGCCTCCAGCGAGGTCAGCGACCGCGAGATCGAGGGCAGCATCGCCCGGGTCTCGTTGCCTATGTCGAACGAGCGGCGCGGCCGGATCGTGCTGACCGTAGCCGGTGCCCGCACCCAGATGACGGCCGCTCCCATCGATCCCCTCCACGACGATCAGAGCATCGAGTCCGGCGCCCGGGTGATCATCGTGCGCATCGAGGGCGGCGTCGCCCTCGTCACCCGCCTCGACCCCGAACTGGAATAGGCCCCTACTGGAATAGGCCCTATACGAGGGGCTCCCAGAGGCTGGTACGCTCGGCTGGGCAGCGGGCTTAGCACGCGCATGGCGCGTGGGAGGGAAGGCGCAATGTCCTCAGCAATCGTGGCCGGTATCGCTCTGGCGCTGGCCGTGTTCTTCGTGATCCTGATCGTGCGGTCCTTGATCGTGATCTGCCCGCCCAACCGGGTGGCGGTCATCTCGGGCCGCAAGCGGGTCCTCTCCGACGGTCGCACCGTCGGCTACCGGATCCTCAAGGGCGGTCGCACGCTCCGGATCCCGCTGATCGAGCGGGTGGCCTGGATGGACCTGAACACCATCCCGCTGGAGGTGGCGGTGCAGAACGCCTACTCGAGGGGTGCGATACCCCTGAATGTGATGGGCATCGCCAACGTGAAGGTGTCCAGCGGCGAGGGCCTGCTGGAGAACGCCTGCGAGCGGTTCCTGCACGTCGACAGCGGCGCGATCGGCAAGATCGCCAAGGAGACCCTCGAGGCCAACCTGCGGGGCGTGCTGGCGACCCTGTCGCCCGAGGAGGTCAACGAGGACAGGCTCAAGTTCAGCCAGCAGCTCATCGACGAGGCCGACGACGACATCAAGACCCTGGGCCTGGAGCTCGACGTGTTGAAGATCCAGAACGTCACCGACGACGTGAACTACCTGGAGTCGGTCGGCCGGCGCCTCACCGCCGAGGTGATCCGCGACGCCCGGGTGGCCGAGGCCAACCGCACCGCCGAGTCCGAGCAGGCCGAGGCGGCGGCCCGCCGCACCGCCCAGGTGGCCCAGATCGACGCCGACAAGACCATCGTCGAGGAGCAGAACGCGCTGCGGGTGCGCACCGCCGAGCTGGAGGCCATCTCCAGGGCCCGCGAGGAGGAGGCCCTGGTAGCCGGCGAGACCGCCAAGGCGGTGGCCAGCCAGGCACTGGAGAGTGAGCGGATCGAGCTCGAGAAGCGCCGGGTGGAGGCCGATGTCGTGGTTCCGGCCCGCGCCGACCTGGAGGCGCGCCAGCTCCAGGCCCAGGCCGAGGCGGCCACGATCGTCGAGGACGGCAAGGCCCAGGTCGAGGTGTTCAAGCGGCTGACCGACCAGTACCAGGCGGCCGGCGCCGACGGCCACGACGTGCTGGTGCTCAACATGCTGCCCGACCTGATCGACAAGATCGTCGCCACCGTGCAGAACGTGTCCATCGACCGGGTCGCGGTCGTTGACACCGGCGCTGGCGGGGGCGGCAACGGCGACGGCAACGGCGACGGCGGCTCCCGGGGAGGCATACCCGGGCTCATGAGCCAGCTGCCGGCGTCGCTGGTGGCCATGACCGAGCAGATCGAGGCGGCCACCGGTGTGGACATCCTGGCCTCGCTGAGACGCCGCGACAGCGAGCAGGGCGAGCGCTGAGACTCCGTCCCTGAGCTGACTCGCGGCGACACAGCATGAGCGGGCACCTAGAGGGCAAGACCATCGCGGTCACCGGCGGCGGCGGCGGCATCGGCAGGGCGGTGTCGCTGGCCTGCGCAGCCGAGGGCGCCAGCGTGGTCGTGGCCGACTACGGGGTCGCCATGGACGGCTCGAACCCGTCCAGCGAGGTGGCCGATGCGGCCGTCGACGAGATCCGGGCCGCGGGCGGCGAGGCCGTCGCGGTGGCCGGCGACGTCTCCCGGTTCGAGGTGGGCGCCGGCATAGTCGAGGCCGCCTGCGACCAGTGGGGGAGCATCGACGGCGTGGTGTGCCCGGCCGGGGTGCTGCGGGAGCGGATGCTGTTCAACATGAGCGAGGAGGAGTGGGACCATGTGGTGGCCGTCCACCTCAAGGGCCACTTCAACGTGTACCGGGCCGCCTTGGCGAGGATGCGCAAGCAGCCGGGCGGTGGTTCGCTGGTCGGGTTCACCTCCGGGGCCTTCTCGGCCTCGACCGCTCAGGCCAACTACTCCGCGGCCAAGGGTGGCATAGTGAGCCTCACCCGGTCGGCGGCCATGACCGCCGCCTCAATACGGCTGCGGGGCGGCCCGGCGATCAACGCCAACTGCATCGCGCCGGTGGCTCGCACCCGTATGAGCGAGAACGTCCCCTTCGAGATCGAGACGGGCGAGCCCGAGGCGGTGGCTCCCATGGCGGTCTATCTCCTCAGCGACGCCGGCAGGGACATCAACGCGCAGATCTACACCGTCGTGGGAAGTCGTATCTCGGTCTGGAACCAGCCCGCAGAAGTCCGCTCGATGTGGTCGGCGGCGGACCGTTGGACGCCCGCGGAGATCGCCGAGCGTCTGCCCGGCACCATCGGCCAGGAGCCCAACCCGATGATCGCCGATCTCGAACGGCGCATGGCCGAGATGGCCGGCGGGTGAGCCATGACTTCCGAGCAGGGCGAGTGGCCCTGGCCTGAGCCTCCCGCCGAGCCGCCCGGTCGGGGCCTGCTCGAGGGCCGGCGGGTCGTGGTCACCGCCGCGGCCGGCGCAGGCATCGGCTCCGCTGTCGCCCGCCGGGCCCTGATCGAGGGCGCCTCGGTTCTCATCTCGGACATACACGAGCGGCGCCTGTCGGCCACCTGCGACCGGCTGGAGGCCGACACTGGATCACGGCCCGCGTCGGCGCGGTGCGATGTGACCTCCGAGGATGATGTCCGGGCCCTGATCGACGCCGCCGCGACCCAACTGGGCGGCCTCGACGTGATGATGAACAACGCGGGGCTGGGTGGATCGGTCCGTCTCGTGGACATGACCGACGAGCAATGGTCGGCCGTGCTCTCGGTGACCCTCGACGGCACCATGCGGTGCACCCGGGCGGCGCTGCGTCGCATGGTCGACCAGGGAACGGGCGGCGCCATCGTCAACAATGCCTCCGTCTCGGGCTGGAGGGCCCAGGCCGAGCAAGCCCACTACGCCGCGGCCAAGGCCGGCGTGATGGCCCTGACCCGCTGTGCCGCGCTGGAGGCGGCCGAGCACGGGATCAGGGTGAACTGCGTGGCGCCCAGCCTGGCGTGGCACCCGTTCCTGGCCAGGACCACCGACGAGGCGCTGCTGGCCGACCTGGCCCGCCGGGAGGCCTTCGGCCGGCCGGCGGAGCCCTGGGAGGTGGCCAACGTGATGGTGTTCCTGGCCAGCGACCTCGCCGGCTACATGACCGGTGAAGCGGTCTCGGTGAGCAGCCAGCATCCCTGACATGACGACCAGAGCGCGGGCCGCTGTGGCCGCGGCGGCGGTCCTGGCCGGCGCCTGCGGTGGTGGTGGCGGTGAGGACAGGGCGCCCGCGGTTCCGGCCGCGGTCGAGGCTGATGGGGCAGAGGAGTCCGCGGCGGTCGGCGGCGACGCCGCTGCCAGCAGCGGTTCCGGCGGTGCCTCAGACGCCGACGATGGCGCATCGCCTGGCCAGACCGGCGGCGACGGGATTGAGGAGGGCCAACTGACGGCGCCGCTCGACACCGTGCCGCCGGCCGGTGACGGAGTCGGTGACGACGGGCTTGCCGGGCCGGGACCGAGGTCCGGGGGGACCCTGCGGGTGGCGGTGGAGGCCGAGACCGACGGGCTCAACCCGACAGCCAACAACTTCGCGGTGTCGGCCTACGTGATGGCGTTGCCGATGTTCGACCCGCTGGCGTACTGGGACACCAGCGGCCAGTGGATCCCGTACCTGGCCGAGTCGTTCACCAAGGTCGGCGACGGGTCGAGGTGGCGGATGAGGCTGCGGGAGGGGGTGCGCTTCCACGACGGCACCGAACTCGACGCCGACGACGTCATCGCCACGTTCGAGGCCCAACTCGCCGACCCGCTCGTCTCGCTGGCCATCATCCACCTCTACGAGCGAGGCGAGCCCATCGTCAAGATCGACGATCTCACCGTCGAGTACCAGTTGACACAGCCCTTCGCGGCGTTCCCCCGCCAGCTCACGAACCAGCTCGGGATGGTCCTGCCGTCGGAGTGGCTGGACCTCGCCTACGAGGATCCGACGTTGAACCAGATGCCGGTGGGCCAGGGTCCGTTCATGATCGAGAGCCGTGTGCAGGACACCAGGACGGTCCTGGTCCGCAATCCTGACTACTGGGCGGCCGGCACGGTGGATGTCTACCTGGAGCGCATCGAGGTCTACCCGATCACCGACTCGGCCATCGCGGCGAGCCGGCTGGTGGCGGGCGAGCTCGACATGATGATCACCGACAACCCCGACGCCATCGCCGCCCTGCGCGAGGCCGCGGAAGTCCGGACGGTAGAGAACCTGCGCTCCGGTGAGCACTTCGCCATGCTCAACACCTCCAAGCCGCCCTTCGACGACCTGAGGGCCCGTCAGGCCCTCACCTTCCTCACCGATCGCGACGCCTACGTGGCCCTGATCCGCCAGGAAACCGCACCCGCGGCCGACACGATGTTCCATCCCGACCTGATCTGGCACGCCGAGGACGTCGAGCAGCCGACCAACATGGCCGAGCGGGCCGCCCCGCTGGTGGAGGCCTACTGCGCCGACAACCCCGGCAACTGCAGCGACGGCAGGATCAACATGGAACTGCAGCACTCGGGCCCCTCGGTGATCCAGACCCGCATCGCGGACCTGCTCGTGGACAGCTGGGCGGACCACTTCAACGTCACCGTGCAGGAACTGCTGCAGGACAACCACATAACGGAGGTGGCCCTCGGGCAGTACGACGCCGTGACCTGGCGGCAGTTCGGGGAGGTCGACCCCGACAACGACGTGGTCTGGCTGCAGTGCGCGTCGGTGAGCTTCATCTCGCTCAACTGGACCCGCTACTGCGACACCGAACGCGACGGGTTGATGCACGAGCAGCGCGGCATCGACGACCTCGACCGCCGGGTGGAGATCTGGCACCAGATCCAGCAGACGGTGCGGGACGCCTACACCCACATCTTCTTCAACCACGCCAACTGGACCATCGGCGCCCGCGACACCGTCCACAACGTCTGCGGCCAGACGTCACCGGCGGAGGGAACCGAGTTGTTCTGCAACAACCAGGGCCGGGCCCAACTGCACCAGGTCTGGCTTGGATGACCGGCGGGAGCCGGGGCCACTGGCGGGCCGGTGCCGTCATCTGGCAGAGTTAGGCGGCTGGATGCCGGTTCATCGGTCTCAAATGGGAGGGCAATCGGGGATGGCTGTTCGACGGATCAACAAGCCTTGGAGATGGTGGATCGCGGTCGCGCTCGCTTTCACCCTGATCGCGGCGGCATGCGGAGGCGGGGGAGACGACGGCGAGTCTCAGCCCTCCCAGGCGGTCGAGACCACCGAGACCGCCGCTCCCTCCGAGCCGGCCGACTCCGGCGCAGCCGACGACGACGGTGCCGTCGACTCCGGCGACGGCGAAGCGGCGCCGGCGCCGGCCGAGACCGAGCCGGAGGACACCCAGGAGCAGGAGCCGCTGGTCGCCCCGGTCGACACCACTACGACGACCACCGCGCCGCCCCCTGCCGAGGACGGAGGCGAGACTGTCGTTGAAGCGCCGGCCGAGCCCGAGCCGCAGTTCGGGGGCACGCTCCGGGTCGGCGTCGAGGCCGAGGGAGACAGCCTGAACCCCACCTCCGGCAGCTTCGCGGTGTCGGCCTACGTGATGACCTACCCTGTGTTCGATCCCGTCGCCTACTGGGACACCAGCGGCCAGTGGATCCCGTACCTGGCCGAGTCGTTCACCCCCATCAACGGCGGCGAGTCGTGGCAGATGAAGCTGCGAGAGGGCGTCCGGTTCCACGACGGCACCGCACTCGACGCCGACGACGTCATCGCCACCTACGAGTCCCAGCTCCTCGACCTGGAGGTCTCGCTGGCGGTACGTCCCTTCTATCCCGAGACCGGCGGGGTCACCAAGGTCGACGACCTCACCGTGCAGTTCAACCCGCTCAAGCCCATGGCCTACTTCCCCCAGTTCGTCACCAGCCAGCTCGGGATGATCGCACCGTCGGAGTGGCTGGCCCGGGCCCTCGAGGATCCGACGCTCAACCAGTTCCCGATCGGCACCGGTCCCTTCGTGATCTCAGAACGGGTCCAGGACGAGAGGACCGTGCTGGAGCGCAACCCCGACTACTGGGCCTCGGACATCACCGACATATACCTCGACCGCATCGAGGTGTACCCCATCACCGACACCGTGATCGCCGCGGAGCGGCTGGCCGCCGGCGACATCGACCTGATGGTGACCAGCAACTCCGACGCCATTCTCACCCTGCGCGACTCCGGCGACGCAGGCGTGAGGACCATCGAGAACGTGAGGTCCAGCGAGGACTTCGCCATGATGAACATCCAGCAGCCCCCGTTCAATGACATCAGGGCTCGCCAGGCGCTCACGTTCGCGACCAACCGGGACGCCTACGTGGCGCTCATCCGCCAGGGCACTGCACCGGCGGCCGACTCGATGTTCCATCCGGACCTGATCTGGCACAACCCTGACGTGAAGCAGGAGACCAACATGCCCGAGCGGGCCGGCCCGCTGGTGGCCGCCTACTGCGCCGACAATCCGGGCGACTACGAATGGCCCGTCTTCAGCGGGGAGCGCCGCGCCCACTGCACGAACGGCAAGATCAACGTCGAGCTCCAGTACTCGGGCCCGTCGGTCGCCCAGACCCGCATCGCGGACCTGCTGATCGACGGCTGGGAGGACTACTTCAACGTCACCCAGCAGGAGCTTCTTCAGGACGAGCACATTACGGAGGTGGCCCTCGGGTTCTACAACGTGGTCACCTGGCGCCAGTTCGGTGCGGTCGACCCCGACAACGACGTGCTGTGGATCCAGTGCGACTCCATCGACTTCATCTCGCTCAACTGGCCGCGGGACTGCGACCCCGAGCGCGATGCGCTCTTGTTCGAGCAGCGCAGCATCGAGGACCTCGACCGGCGGGTGGAGATCTGGCACCAGATCTCGGAGGATCTCCGGGACTCCTACACCTACATCTTCTTCAACCACGCCAACTGGACCATCGGCGCCCGTGACAACGTCCACAACATCTGCGGCCAGACCTCTCCCGACGGGGTCGAGCTGTTCTGCAACAATCAGGGTCGGGTGCAGCTGCACCAGATCTGGCTGAGCTGACAGCTGACAGGCAGGTTCCCAGTTCGCACGGACGCGCCAATAGCATCGTCGGGCCAGCGGCGCACTCTGGCAGAGTTGCGCAGCTAGGCGCCGGCTCACCGGCCTCAACTGGAAGGGCAATTGCGGATGGCTGCTCGACGGGTCAACAGGAACCGGAGATGGCGGCTCGCGGCCGCGCTGGTGGTCTCGCTGATCGCGAGCGCGTGCGGAGGAGGCGACGACGAGCAGCCCTCGCCGGCTGCCGGGACCTCCGCTCCCGCCGTCGAGTCCGCTGCCGCCGAGCCGGCCGATTCCACCCCGGCGCCCGGCGAGACGGCCGCCACCACCGAGCCCGCCGAGGGTGGTGCCCAGACCGAAGAGGACCAGGAGCTGCTGGTCGCGCCGGTCGACACCACGACCACCACGCCGCCCGACGCCGGCACCGAGGAGGCGGCAGCATCCGGGACCGAGGAGGATGTCTCCACCACCGAGGCGGGCGAACCCGACACCCGGCGCGGCGGCACGCTGAGGGTGGCGGTCCTCGCCGAGGGCGACGGCCTCAATCCCGCGGCCAACAACTTCTCGGGACCGGTCTACGTCACCGCCTTCTCGCTGTTCGACCCGCTCACCTACTACGACACGCAAGGCAACTGGGTCCCCTTCCTGGCTGAGTCGTGGACCAAGATCGGTGACGGCACCCAGTGGCAGATGAGGCTGCGGGAGGGCATCCGCTTCCACGACGGCACCGAGCTCGACGCCGACGATGTGGTCGCGACGTTCAACGCGCAACTGGCCGACCCTGCCCTCTCGGTCGCGTTCAAGCCTGGGTTCGACGCCGACGAGCCCATCGTCAAGATCGACGAGTACACCGTCCAGTACAAGGGCGTCAGGCCCGCCGGCCGGTTGCCGATCGCGTTCACGAGCCAGCTCGGGATGATCATGCCGTCGGAGTGGCTCGAGCAGGCCGCGTCGGACCCGACGCTCAACCAGATGCCGGTCGGCACCGGCCCGTTCATGATCGAGAGCCGCATCCTGGACGAAAGGACGGTGCTGGTACGCAACCCCGACTACTGGGCTGCGGACATGATCGACATATTCCTCGACCGCATCGAGATAGAGCCCATAACCGACAACACCGTCGCGGCGCAGCGACTGATAGCGGGCGAGCTGGACCTGGTGGTCGTTTCCGGAGCGGACGCGATCCTGACGCTGCGAGAGGCCGCCGATCAGGGAGTGCGCACCGTAGAGAACCAGCGCTCAGAGGAGACGCTGATGATCCTGAACTCGGCGAGCCAGGTCTTCTCAGACATCCGTGCCCGCAAGGCATTGACGTTCGCGACGGACCAGGACCTGTACTTGGAGCTGATCCGTCAGGGCACGTCGCAGGCGGCCCACACGATGTTCCATCCCGACCTGGTCTGGCGCAACCCGGATGTGGTGCAGGAGACCAACATGCCCGAGAGGGCGGGACCGCTCGTGGCCGCCCACTGCGCCGACTTCGGTGCCCACTGCACCGACGGCAGGATCGACATGCGCGTCGGCATTCCCGGCCCGTCGGTGGAGGCCGACCGCACCGTCGATCTGCTGGTCGCCACCTGGGGTGAGTTCTTCAACCTCGAGACCAAGGTGGCGCATGTGAACGAGCTGATCGTCGACATCGTGCTGGGCAACTTCGACGCGGCCCTGGCGTTCACCTTCGGGGCGGTCGACCCCGACAACGACGCGATCTTCATGGAGTGCGGGTCGATCGGCTTCATCGCGCTGAACTTCGCCCGCTACTGCGATCCCGAGCGCGACGAGTTGCTCTACGAGCAACGCAGGATCGGCGACCTCGACCGGCGGGTGGAGATCTGGCACCGGATCCAGGAGCTGAACCGGGACTCCTACACCTACATCTTCCTCGCGCACGACAACTGGACCATCGGCGTCCGGGACAACGTGCAGAACCTCTGCGGGCAGATCGGGCCCACCGGCGACCAGTTGTTCTGCAACAACCAGGGCAGGATCTGGTTGAACCAGCTCTGGTTGAGCTAGAGGCCGGGCGGACGGGCACCGCCTCCGAGGGGGACCGTTGACTCGCTGGCACCGGTTCCGGCGGCTGGTGGCGCTGCTCGCCTGCGTTGCGGCTCTGGCCGCGTGCGGCGGAGGCGGCGACGGCACTGCGAGCACCGCCGGGACCGGCGAGTCCTCTGCATCGTCGGAGCCGTCGGCCCCGTCCGAGCCGTCCGACGCTGACGGCGGGGTTGACGAGGGTGGCGGCGGCGCCGGCGCGACTACGAGCGACGCACCATCGACCGGTGCGGCCGGGGAGGCGCCTCAGGAGGAACAGGGATCCCTGGTCGCCCCCCTCGACACCACCACGACCGTCGCCGCAGCCGGCGGCGACAGCGGCGCCGAGACGGCCTCGGGACCGTTGCCCCTGTCCGGTGGCACGGTCAGGGTCGGGGTCGAGGCCGAGGCCGACGGGTTGAATCCGGCGGCCAACAACTTCGCGGCGTCCGCCTACGTGATGGCCTACCCGATGTTCGATCCGCTGGCCTATTTCGACGCCGACGGAAACTGGATCCCGTACCTCGCCGAGTCGTTCACCAGCAACGACGATGCCACGGTGTGGCGCATGAGGCTGCGCGAGGGAGTCCGCTTCC
The DNA here is from genome assembly GCA_022820805.1 of Acidimicrobiia bacterium. GTDB lineage: Bacteria > Actinomycetota > Acidimicrobiia > Acidimicrobiales > Aldehydirespiratoraceae > Aldehydirespirator. Next base: position 151,821 of record JAJEEV010000041.1, on the reverse strand, counting down.
ACGATGGCACAGCCATGACCGCGGACGACGTCGTAGCCACCATCAGCGCCCAGCTCGCCGATCCCGTCATCTCGCTGGTGTACCGCAACACCATCGACGCCGATGACTTCATCACCAAGATCGACGACCTGACCGTCGAGATGCGCATGGCCCGGCCCGCGGCCCGGTTCCCGTTGGCGCTGACGGGCCAGCTGGGGATGGTCCTGCCGTCCGAGTGGCTGGAGCTCGCCCGGGAGGATCCGACCCTGAACCAGAGGCCCGTCGGCCAGGGGCCGTTCATCCTGTCGAGCAGGGTTCAGGATGTGGCCACGGTGCTGGTCCGCAACCCCGACTACTGGGCCGCCGGCCGCATCGACGTCTACGTCGACCGGATCGAGATCTACCCCATCACCGACATGGTCATCGCCGCGGAGCGCCTCATCGCCGGAGACCTCGACCTGGCGATCACGTCCAACGCCGAAGCGACGCTCATCATGCGCGAAGCCGCCGGTGTCACGACCATCGAGAACCTGCGTTCCGACGAAGGCTTCGCGGTGCTCAACTCCGGGCGACCGCCCTTCGACGACATCCGGGCCCGCCAGGCCCTCACGTTCGCTTCGGACCGGGACGGTTACCTCGAGCTGATCCGCCAGGGCACCTCGCCGCCGGCCGACACCATGTTCCATCCCGATCTGATCTGGCACAACCCCGCCGTCAAGCAGGAGACGAACATGCCGGAGCGGGCCGGACCGCTCGTCGAGGCCCATTGCGCCGACTACCCCGACAACTGCACCGGGGGCAGGATCAACATCGAGCTGTACTTCGGCGGCCCCTCGGTGGAGAACGTGCGCATCGCCGACCTGCAGACGGACGCCTGGGAGGACTTCTTCAACGTCACTCCCGTCGAGGTGTTGCAGGACAAGCTGATCAACCAGGTGGTCCTGGGCAACTACGACGTGGTCAACTGGCGGCAGTTCGGCACAGTCGATCCTGACAGCGCGGCTCTCTGGCTGGAGTGCGACTCGGTCGGGTTCATCTCGCTCAACTTCCCCCGCTACTGCGATGCCGAGCGTGACGAGCTGATGCTCGAGTCCCGCGCCATCGACGACCTGGACCGCAGGGTGGAGATCTGGCACCGGATCCAGGAGATGATCCGCGACAGCTACACCTACATCTTCTACTACCACACGAACTGGGCGGTCGGCGCCCGCGACGACGTCCACCGGATCTGCGGTCAGACATCTCCCGACGGCACCGAGCTCTGGTGCAACAACTCGGGCCGGATGCTGCTGAACGGGATCTGGCTGAGCTAGGGGCCGGCTCCGGTGGATGCGATCGAGGCCCGGGCCCCTGCAGGCACGACGCTAATCGCAGTAGTAATCTCGGCCGTGAGTGGCTGCCGTAGTTGACTTGGGTAGTGCCTCGATGAGTATGTCGCGGCGGCCGGGGCGGTAGCAGGTCGTGGCGAGGTACCTGGTCAAGCGGCTGGTGCTGCTGGTGGCTGTGCTGTTCGCAGTCACGTTCCTCGGGTTCTCGGCGATGAACTTCCTCGGCGACCCGCTCTTCAACGTCGTCGGCGTGATGGCTGAACTCGACTGCGAGGGCATCGAGGCCGGCACGGTCGAGGACACCTCGATGGACCGGGCCCGCAGCGACTGCGAGACGGTGGCCGAGGCCCGGGCCGAGTACCACCTCGACCGATCCGTGCCGGTGCGCTACGTGCTGTGGGTGAGCGATCTGGCCACCGGCGACCTCGGCACGTCGTTCCAGAACGACCAGCCGGTATCCCAGATCGTCCGGGAGAAGCTGCCCGAGACGCTGATCCTGCTGGTGATGGCGCAGATCGTCTCGCTCGGGGTCGCCATCCCGTGGGGGGTGATCGCGGCATACCGGGCCAACCGGGCCTTCGACCGGGGCTCCACGGTGGCGTCGTTCGGTCTGCTGTCGGTGCCCAACTTCGCCCTGGGGGTGGTGCTGCTCTACCTGTTCGCGTTGCGATGGCAGATCTTCCCGTCGGCCTACGAGAGCGAGACCACCCTCGGTCTGCTGTTCTCGATGATCCTGCCCGCGGTCACGCTTGGCCTGCCGCTGGCGGCCAGCTACCAGCGGCTGCTGCGCACCGACCTGATCACCACGCTGCAGGAGGACTTCGTGCACATGGCGCGGGCCAAGGGCCTCCCGGCAATGAGGATCATGTTCCGGCATGCCCTGCGACCCTCGATGTTCTCGGTCGTGACCGTCTTCGGTGTCAGCACCGGAGCCCTCATCGGGGGTTCGCTCGTGGTGGAGCAGATCTTCGGAATTCCGGGGATCGGCCGGGAGATAGTCACCGCGGTGATCCGTGACGACTTCCCGGTGGTGCTGGCCATCGTGATGCTGGTCGCATGCACCTTCGTGGTCATCAACTTCCTGGTGGACCTGTTCTACAGCTGGCTCGATCCGAGGGTGAGGACCCGGTGAGCGCCCGGGGCCGGCCGTCACGCAGGGGAAGGGCGTCGCGCCAGCGGCTGCTCCAGCGGTTCCGGATCGTCCGGCTCATGCGGTCCAGGAGGGGTCCCGAACCGGGCGGCGGCTCCGAGGAGGCCGAAGTCGTGCGCCGCCGCCTGGGCTTCGGCTTCTGGCTTGCGGTGATCTGGCTCCTGGCCATGGCGTTCGTGTCGCTGTTCGCGCCCATGCTGCCCCTCGCCGACCCCACCGAGGTCGCCTTCGGGGGACCCCGTGAGTCGCCTTCGCTCGACGCCTGGTTCGGCACCGACGCCCTGGGCCGCGACGTGTTCGCCCGCACCATGCACGGCGCCCGCATCAGCCTCGCCGTGGGCGGTTTCGCCATCGTGTTCGGCATGGTCGTCGGGGGCGGTATGGGAATACTGGCCGGCTACTACCGCGGCCGGCTGGACCAGGGCGTGGGCTTCGTGTTCTTCGTGCTGCTGTCGTTCCCGGCGCTGGTGCTGGCCATCCTGATCACCGCCACCCTCGAGCGCAGCCTGCTGGTGGTGAGCCTGACGATCGGCATCCTCTCCATCGCGCCCGTCGGCCTGCTGGCACGGGCGTCCACGCTGGTGTACGCCGAGCGCGAGTTCGTGGCCGCGGCGCGGGTGCTGGGGGCCAGGCACGGGCGCATCATCGTCCGCGAGCTGCTGCCCAACGTCGTGATTCCCATGGGGGCGCTCACGCTGCTGGGAATGGCGGTCGCGGTCGTGGCCGAGGGCTCGCTCGCGTTCCTGGGTCTCTCGGTGGCCGGAGACGACGCCATCTCCTGGGGCAAGATGATCGTCGACGGCGCGGGCCTGCGCGACCTGCAGAACTCGACCCATGTGGCCATGTTCCCGGTGGCGGTGATGTTCCTGACCGTCCTGGCCCTGAACTTCGCGGGGGACCGGATCCGCCAGTACTTCGACGTCAAGGAGCTGCCCTTCTGATGGCCGTCGAATCCGTGTCCGCTCCTGCCCCGCTCCTGTCGGTCCGCGACCTTCACGTGCGGTTCCCCACCGAGCGGGGGACGGTCAACGCGGTCAACGGCGTCAGCTTCGACCTGTACGAGGGCCGCACTCTGGCCATCGTGGGTGAGTCGGGCTCGGGCAAGTCGGTCACCGCCAAGACGCTGATGAACCTCCTGCCTCGGACCGCCCATGTGAGCGGCGAGGTGACCTACGACGGCCAGGACGTTCGGGCCCTGGCCGCGGCGGGCACGAAGCACTTCTTCGGGGTGCAGATGACGATGGTGTTCCAGGATCCGATGACATCGCTCAATCCGGTCAAGAAGGTGGGCGAGCAGATCGCCGAGACCCTCCGCTACCACCTCGGCCGCTCCCGCAGCGACGCCCTGGAGGAGGCCGAGCACCTGCTCGACCAGGTGGGCATCCCCGAGCCGTCCAGGAGGGTGTCGCAGTACCCCCACGAGCTGTCCGGCGGGCTGCGCCAGCGAGTGGTGATCGCCATGGCGCTGGCCTGCCAGCCCCGGCTGCTGATCGCGGACGAGCCCACCACCGCAGTGGATGTGACGGTGCAGAAGCACCTGCTGGACCTGCTGGACCGGTTGCGCCGCGACCGCGGGATGTCGATGATTCTCATCACCCACGACCTCGGCGTGGCCCACGGCCGGGCCGACGACGTGGCCGTCATGTACGCCGGCCGGCTGGTGGAGACGGCCGACGCCCGGACGCTCTTCTTCGACATGCGCCATCCCTACACGGAGGCGCTGCTGCGGTCGATCCCCCGTATCGAGGACCCCGTCCACCATCGGCTCGACCCGATCCCGGGCCGGCCGCCCGAGCTGGTCGACCCGCCCGATGCGTGCGCCTTCGCGCCCCGCTGCATCTACGCCCGGGCCGACTGTCTCGACGGTGTTCCCGAGCTCAGCGGCCTGGTCGGCCTGCACCGCTTCGCCTGCCTGCACCCGACGGGTACCGAGCGGGGCGAGGCCGCCCTCGCGACCAACAGGACTGCGGGCGTGACCGCGGCGGGGCTGTCGCTGCCCCAGGAAGCACCGGGGAGCGGCTGATGGCCGGCCGGGGACACGCCCAGCTGCGCGACCGGGACGATGTCCTGCTGAGCGTCCGGGACCTTGTCGTGCAGTTTCCCGCGGGCCGCAAACGTGTGGTGCACGCCGTCTCGGAGGTGAGCTTCGACGTAGCCGGCGGTGAGACGCTCGGAATCGTCGGCGAGTCGGGGTGCGGGAAGTCGACCGTGGCCCGGGCAATCATCCGCTTGGTGGACATCACCGCCGGGGAGGTGCGATTCCAGGGCCAGGACCTCGCCGGCCTCGAGGGCGAGGAGCTGCGCAAGGTGCGGCCCAACCTGCAGATGATCTTCCAGGACCCGATCTCATCGCTCAACCCGCGCCGCCGGGTGCGCGACGTGATCTCCGAGGGTCTGGCGGTGTGGGGCGACGACATCGGGTCGTGGAGCCGCGACAGCATCGACGAGCTGATGGATGCCGTCGGGGTGGAGGCCAGGTTCGGTGACCGGCGCCCGCACGAGTTCTCCGGCGGCCAGTGCCAGCGCATCGGCATCGCGCGGGCCTTGGCGCTGGACCCGAAGGTGCTGATCTGCGATGAGCCGGTGTCGGCGCTGGACGTGTCCATCCAGGCCCAGATCCTGAACCTGATCCAGGACATGAAGAGCCGCTACGGCCTGACGGTGCTGTTCATCTCCCATGACCTGTCGGTGGTGAAGAACGTCAGCGACCGGATCGTCGTCATGTACCTGGGCAAGGTGTGCGAGATCGGCAGCACCGCTGAGATCTACGCCCGCCCGGCCCATCCCTACACCCGCGCGTTGCTGGCGTCGATACCCGAGCCCGCGCCCACCGTGGATGCGAGCGAGGGCGACATCGAGGGCGAGTTGCCCTCAGCGACCGCGCCGCCGAGCGGCTGCCGGTTCCACACCCGCTGCCCGCGGGCGACCGAGGTGTGCCGTGAGGTCGAGCCGGCCACCGAGCAGGTCGGTGACGCCGACCACTTCGTCGCCTGCCACCATCCAGTGGCAGTGGAGATCAGCGCCCGCTGACCCTCAGGTTGCGCACTCCGAGGCGCCGGTCTCCACCTCGTAGGGGCCGGTCTCGTCGAAGTCGACGTAGAAGGACGGGTCGTCGTCGTAGGCGGGGAACTCGTCGAGGTCCTTTAGGCCCTCGGCCACGGCCCGGGATCCGCCGACCCGCTGCATCCAATCCCGGAACTGCTCGCCGGCCTGCCGCTCCTCGGTGAAGCGGCGGATGACGCGGGCGGTGGCGGCCGGCGCGTTGCGGGCCGGCAGGCGCAGGGCCCTCTCGCCGAAGTGCATCTGCTGGGAGCCGATGTGGCCGCCGAGCAGCATCTGGTAGCCGGGCGCGCTCCGGCCGTGGGCCCGCCGCTCCGCTCCGAAGAAGCCGATGTCGGACGCGTGGTGCTGGCCACAGGAGTTCGGGCACCCCGAGATGTTGATGCGGATGCCGCCCACCTCCGCCAGCCCCTCGGCCTCGAGCTGCTCGCCGATGGCGTGGCCCAGTCCCCGGCTCTGGGTGACGGCCAGATTACAGGTGTCCGATCCGGGACAGGCGACGACGTCGCGGGACAGCTCGGCGCCGGGCTGGGCCATGTCCATGACGCTCAGCCGCTCGAAGACGAGCGGCAGGTCGTCGGCATGGACGCCCCGGAACACCACGTTCTGGCGGTTGGTGAGCCGGACGTCGGTGCCGAGGTCCCGCTGCAGGGTGGCCAGGGCGCGGAACTGGTCCCCGGTGATGTCGCCGAGATGCGCCTGGGCGTACACCGACACGGTCCCGTCCCGGACGCCGCGCACCACGTTGGCCCGCTCCCAGCGCTCGTAGGCGCTGCCGGTGCCGAGGGTCACCGGGGTGCCGTGGCCGATGGCGGTGACAGCCGCGGCGTCGTGGACGCCGGCCGGGTCGTCGCCGCCGGCCTGCACCTCCGCGGGGATCCCGCCCGGCCAGGATGTGGAGGCCACCAGGAACTTGCGCTGGGTCAGCACCCGGTGCTGGACCTCCTCGAAGCCGAGCGTGTCGACCAGCCACTTCATGCGGGCCCGCAGCTTGTTGTCGCGGTTGCCGGCCTGGTCGAAGACCCTCAGGCACGCCTCGATGGTCGGGAGCAGCTCCTCGCGGGGCGTGAAGTCCTCGAGGGCCAGAGCAGGGTGGGGTGTCGTGCCGAGGCCGCCCGCGATGAACACCTTGAAGCCCCGCTCGATCTCGCCGGTCTCATTGCGGCGGACCACGCCGATAACGCCGACGTCGTTGAACATCGCCTGGCCGCAGTCGGACTCGCAGCCCGAGAAGTTGATCTTGAACTTGCGGGGCAGCCGCTGGCTTATCGGGTTGCGCACGAAGTGCCGGTAGGTGGCCTCGGCCCACGGGGTGATGTCGAGTATCTCGTGGGGGCAGGCGCCGGCCAGATGGCAGCCCTGCACATTGCGGACCGTGTCGCCGCAGGCCTCCCGGGTGGTGAGGCCGACCGAGGCCAGGTGCTCGAGCACGTCGGGAATCTGGTCGAGCTGCACGTAGTGGAACTGGATGTTCTGGCGGGTGGTGATGTGGCCCCAGCCCCGGCTGTAGTGGTCGACCAGCCAGCCCAGCATCTCGAGCTGATCGGGCTGGATGGACCCGTAGGGCACCTTGACCCGCACCATCTGGTTGGTGCCGCCCTGGCGCTGCCCGTAGATGCCGTTGGTGAGCCGGTACACCCGGAACACCTCGTCGCTCAGCTCCCCGCTCAGGAACCGGTCGTACTGCTGCCGGTACTTGTCCACGTCGGCTCGAATGTCGGGGTCGACGGGGCCCGGCGCAACCGGCGGGCCCAGCGGCTCGGGCTGTGTCGAGGCGGCGGTGTGGGGCTCCAGCAGGGTCATGGCACAGCTCCTTGGGGTGTCAGGGCGCCGATGGACGCGAGTTCTGAGTCGGCCAGCACGTCGGTGGCCGCGACTGCGCCGACCACGATCGTGGCCGGGCTGGCCACACGGAGGCGGCGCAGGCCGGAGAGGTCGGTGCGGTGGATGGTCTGGTCGCTGGTCGTGGCCGCGCCGATGACCGCGACCGGGGTGCCGTCGGGCATGCCGCCGGCCCGCAGCCGGTCGGCGATCTGCTCGGCCCGGGCCGCCCCCATCAGGATCACCAGCGTGGTGCCGGCCCGGGCCAGCGCATCCCAGTCGAGCCACCGGCCCGACGCCGGGTCCTGGTGGGCGGTGACGACCGTGAAGCCGCTGGAGACTCCTCGCAGGGTGACCGGGATGCCGGCCGCGGCGGGCGCGGCCACCGCGGATGTCACCCCGGGGACCACCTCGACGTCGATGCCGGCGGCTCGCAGGGCGGCGGCCTCCTCGCCGCCGCGGCCGAACACGAACGGATCGCCGCCCTTGAGCCGCACGACGCAGCCGAAGCGGCGGCCCCGGTCGATGAGGATGGCGTTGATGTCGTCCTGGGACGGGCTCGGAGCGCCCGGCGTCTTGCCTACGCAGACGAGTTCGGCCCACGGCGGCGCCAGCTCCAGCACCGCGGGATCGACGAGCCGGTCGTAGACGACCGTGTCGGCGGCGCGCAGCAGGCCGGCGGCCCGCACGGTCAGCAGCCCGGGGTCGCCGGGACCCGCGCCCACGAGGTGCACGGTCACGAGGCCAGCGCCTCCGCCGGGGAGCCCTGGGGAGCATGGAGCCCGAGATGTTGCCGCAACAGGGAGCGAGCCTCGTCGATGCGCCCGACCCGCATGAGCTCGAGCAGCCCGCCGTCGAGGGCGGCCTCCCAGCCGGGCACCTCCGATGTGCCGAAGGCGGCCTTGGCCTCCGCCCTGGTCTCGGCCAGCAGCTCCAGCAGAGCGGCGTAGCCGGAGTCGATCTCCCGCTCGATCCGCCGACGGAGCCAGCGGGCCAGCGCCGGGCTGCGGCCATCGGTGGAGACCGTCACCTGCAGGTGCTCTCGCCGGGCCACCGACGGCAGGGTGAAGGTGCAGTTGGCCGGATCGTCAGCGGAGTTGACGAAGACGTTGGCGGCCTCGCAGTCCCGGGCCACCTGGGCGTTCACCGCAGGGTCGTTGGTGGCCGTGACGACCAGCCGGTAGGAGCCGGCCTCCGGGGGCTGGTATCGGCGTCGAATCCAGGTCACGTCGGGCTGCTCGGCGATGGGGGTGGCTGCGGCCGGGGCGACCACGGTCACACGGGCGCCGGCCGCCAGCAGCGCCTCGACCTTGCGGGCCGCGACCGGGCCGCCGCCGACAACCAGGACGGGCTGTCCGGCGAGGAGGAGGTTCGCGGGGTATGGGGTTGGAGTGGTGGCCATCAGAATCCGATAAATCTGATAAGAATGGTCGGGAATAGGGAGGGTAGCCTGCCCCCGGGGTCAATACAACACAAATCTGATCAGAATTGTCAGGTTTGTTTAGGGCGGGGGCGGCCCCGTCAGTCGCTCAGGCCACCACGGTTGCGGTTGGCGTCAGGGGTTGGGTTCGGGAATCTGGACGCGGGCCGTCCGCCTGGTTGAGCGGGCGATGCGCCACATGATCACCCCGACCGCCGCGGCCACCGCGCCGAGGGTGGCGAACTGGAGGCTGCCTCCCCGGTCGCCGGAATGCTGGGGGTCCGGCCCGGGATCGGGGGAGCCGATGATCCGGTCGGCGCCGGTGGGAACCTCGTACACCGGTCGCAGGTCGTCCCCGGTGTCGATCGGCAGGGGCTCATCCTCGCCCTCGTGGGCCCAGGCGCTGGCACCGATGCCGATCAGCAGGGCAGCCGTCCCGACCACGAGCACGGCGCTGCGGCCCGCCCGCCGGGAACCCAGGATTCTCACGGCTTGGAGCCCGGCCGGTACCCGGCGACCTCGCCGGTGGTGGCGAGCAGGTAGGAGGGCACCTCAGCTCCACCGTGCACCGGCACCGAAGCCCCCGACATGTACGACGCCAGCGGGGAGGCGCAGAACAGCACGACGTCGGCGACCTCGTCGGGGGTTCCGAGCCGCCCGAGGGCCAGAGTCCGGCCCACAGCCTCGATCCCGTCCTCGTCGCCGTAGTAGAGGTGGGCCTGCTCGGTGCGCAGCAGCCCGACCACCACGCTCAGAACCCGGATGGCCGGCCCCCACTCGTGAGCCAGCGTCCGGGTGAGGCTGTCCAGTCCGGCCTTGGCCGCGCCGTAGGCCGCGCTGGCCGGGGAGGGGCGGATGCTCGACACCGACGAGATGTTGATGATCACCCCGCCGTCCTCCTGGGCGCTCATCACCGGGTGGACCGCCTGGGCGAAGGTCAGCGGGGCCAGCAGGTTCAGGGCGATGATCTTCTCGTTGAACCGGGGCGAGACGGTGGCGGACTCAGCGGGCGGGGCGCCTCCCGCGTTGTTGACGAGCACGTCGACCCTTCCGGTGCGACCCACAGCCTCATCAACCACCGCCGTGACCTGCTCGGGATCGCGCACGTCGGCGGCCACGAAGGTTGCTTCCTGTCCGGCCGCAGCAACTGGCTCCTCCGGTTCACGGCGCGCACACACGACAACGTCGCCGCGGTGCTCGAGGAACCTGGTGGCGATGACCCGGCCGAGGCCCATGGTGCCACCGGTCACGATGACGGTCCGGCCGGTCATGTCGAGCGGATTGTCGGGCACGCAACCCCTCCGAGGTTGGCGGGACCCTCAGGCCCCGACTGCTCCGAAGCTAGCGCTGCCTGCGCCGGCCTTCTACGGTTCCGGTCGTGGCCGACAAGCGGATGACCGAGGACGAGGTCGTCGCGGAGCTCGGCGACGGCATGACCATCGGCATCGGGGGATGGGGGTCGCGCCGCAAGCCGATGTCGCTGGTGCGAGCCATCCTGCGCAGCGGGCTCAGCGACCTCCACGTGGTGAGCTACGGCGGACCGGACGTGGGGTTGCTGTGCGCCGAGGGCCGGGTCCGCAAGCTCACCTACGGGTTCGTGTCGCTCGATTCGATCCCGCTCGAGCCGCACTTCCGGATCGCCCGCCAGACCGGTTCGGTGGAGGCCCGGGAGTACGACGAGGGCGCGTTCTACCTGGGCCTGCTGGCGGCTACCCATCGGGTGCCCTTCTATCCGACCCGGGCCGGGCTGGGTTCCGACATGCTCACCTACAACCCCGACCTCAAGACCGTGACGAGCCCGTACGCCGACCGGACCGAGCTGGTTGCGGTCCCCGCCTTCGACATCGACGTGTCGCTGGTTCACATGAACCGGGCCGACGCCGCCGGAAACGGGCAGTTCCTCGGACCCGACCTGTACTTCGACGACCTGTTCGCCATGGCGGCTGAGCGCACGTTCATGTCGTGCGAGCGGCTCGTGGCCACCGAGGATCTGCTGAGTGAGGGATCGGTCCACACGCTGAGAATCCCGCGCCTGCACACCGACGGCGTGGTGGAGGCGCCCGGCGGCGCCCACTTCACCGAATGCCCGCCCGACTACGGCCGCGACGAGGCCTTCCAGCGGGAGTACGCGGCCACCGCCCGCGATCCGGAGGCCTGGGCCCGGTTCCGGGCCGACTGGCTCGACCTGCCCTCACACGAGGACTACCGGGCCCGGCTGGCCGAGCGGACCGAGCCTGGAGAGCGACGATGACGGGCCGCAGACCCCGATCGAGGGCAGAGCGATGAGCGCCGCCACCATCGACGAGATCTGCCTGGTCGCCCTGGCTGAGGCCTTCCGGGGGGACGGAGAGCTGCTGTGCCACCCCATGGGCCCGTTCCCGGTGGCGGCCGGGCGGCTGGCTCGGGCCAGCTTCGAGCCCGACCTCATGCTCACCGACACCATCGCCTACGCGGTGACCGGGACGGTGCCGCTGGGCACGATCGTGGGCGATCCCGCCGAGGACGAGGGCATCGTGGTCGAGGGGTACCTCCCGTTCCGCACGGTGTTCGACCAGATCTGGGCGGGGCGCCGCCATGTGGTCATGGGCGCCAGCCAGATCGATCGTCACGGCAACCAGAACTTCGCCGCTATCGGGGACTACCGCCGACCCAAGGCGCAGCTGCTCGGCCTGCGGGGCGCGCCCGGCAACGTGATCAACCACACCACCAGCTACTGGATCCCCAACCAGGCCCGCACGTTCGTCGAGAGCGTGGACATGGTGTCGGGTCCCGGCTACGACCGGGTGGCCGCGCTCGGCGAGTCCGGCGGCCGGTTCCACGAGATCCGCCGGATCGTCACCGAACTGGCCGCCTACGACTTCGAGACGCCCGACCGGACGATGCGCCTGCGGTCCGTCCATCCCGGCGTGGCCATCGACGATGTGCTGGCCGCCACCCCCTTCGAGCTGGCCGTGCCCGACGAGGTGCCCTCCAGCCGCCTGCCCACCGATGAGGAGCTCCGCCTGATCCGCGAGGTGATCGATCCCACCGGCATCCGCCAGGCCGAGTTCCGCTCATAGGGTTCAGCCGCGTGAACGTCGGCGGGGAGCGGATGACGGACATGCACGAGCGGCCGGTGGTGTACATGGTCTGCACCGGCAACGCGGCCCGCTCACCGATGGCCGCGGCCATGCTGCGGGCCCTGGACGCCGGCGAGCGGATTGACGTTCGCAGCGCAGGCACGCTGACTCTGGAGGGTCATCCGATGGGGACCCGAACCCGGTCCGCTCTGGCTCGGCACGGTCTTACCGACCACGCCCACCGGTCCCGCCAGTTCAGCGCCGCCGACGCGGCCGAAGCCGACCTCGTGGTGGTGATGGAGCCGCTCCACCTTCACTGGATGCGCCGCAATGTGCCTGCGGCCGCGCCCATCACCGGATCGCTGCGGCGCTTGGCGAGGGACCTGGTGCCTCCGCAAGGCGGTTCTGCTGCCCACGATCTCCCGCAGCGGGTGAGAGAACTGCGACTCGGCGCGCTGGCGCCGGAACCGTGGGAGGAGATCGTCGACCCCGGGGCCGGTGAGCAGGAGGACTTCGACCGCTGCTCCGACGAACTGCGCCTGCTGGTGGCCGAGCTGCACCGCCGCCTGTTATGACCGGCCCGACCTGACGGCGCGACTGCCTGGTGGTCGGGCGGTCGGCGTCGGCCGCCGGTCTGTGAACCGTCGCCGGGCGTAGGCGCTGCAGCCGCCGGCCGCGGTCCGATCACATCGTGAAGGAGCGGGGCCAGTCGTCGGAGCGCATCAGGGCGTCGGTGCCGCCGTCCACGTAGAACACAGATCCACACGCGAAACGGGCTGCGGGCGACAGTAGGAACTCAACCCAGGAGGCCAGGGCGTCGGCGTCGGGGGTCTCGGGGACGGGCACCGGGAACGCTTCCATCAGCGGGCCGTAGACCTCGTCGGCCTGCCCCGCTCGCAGCAGCGGCGTGTCGACCGGCCCCGGAGCGATCACGTTGAGCCGGATGCCCTCGCCCACCCAGGGCTCGGTCACCGCGGCGCGCCGGCACCAGCGGGTGATGGCCAGCTTGGCCCCGGCGTAGGCCACGGCAGGGGCGAACACCGGGTCGACGGTGCCGATGATCGCCACTGCGTCGGCCTCCCGGCCGTCCAGGTAAGCGGCGATCAGATCGTCCGGCAGGTTCGGCGTGGTGGTCGACGAGTTCGAGCCGAACTGCACCACCTGGGCCGCACCGCCTGCGGCCAATGCCGGCCGCAGGCCTTCGAGAACAGCCTGCGATCCGAAGTAGTTGACCCGCGCGATGAGTTCACCGGCCGTTGGCGGGGCCACGCCCGCGGCCGAGACCGCTCCGTCGAGCACGCCGCCGGAGGCGTCGATCACAGCCGCGACCGCTCCGGCACGGCCCTCGGCCGTTGCGAGATCGGCGATCACCTCCGCGTCGTGCAGGTCGACGCCGATGACCCGGTGTCCTGCGGCCTCGAGCCGGTGCCGGGTGGCGGCCCCCATGCCGGAGGCCGATCCGCTGATCGCGTAAGTGCCCATGGCCCCAACGCTAGGTCACGCGGCCAGTGGGTTGACCCAGGACACCTCGGTGAAGCGAGCGAAGTCGGAGTCGGCCGACACGACGGCGAGGCCGTGCTCGATGCACAGGGCGGCCAGCGCGGCGTCGGGCACGAGGTTGGCGCTGAGACGAAGGTCGCGCACCAGCCGGCCCAGGATCTCACGATGCCCGGGACCAGGCTGAGGGATCCAGGCGGTCGGGGCGTCCAGCCAGGATTCGACGATGTCCCAAGCATCGTCCGGCGCCAGCGGATCGGGAACGGCCCGGGGATTGGTGGCGATCCGCATGAACCCGGTCAGCGACTGCCACGGCAGCCCTACCCGCCTGGGGCCGTTCAGAGCGTCCTCCAGCCACTGCCTGGCCGCGAGATGGAACGGGCTGGCTTCGTCCACCGCGTACAGCAGGATGTTGGCGTCGACCAGCACCGGGTGATCACCGGGCCCGGGAGCCTTCGAGGGCGTCTATCGCGTCGGCGACGTTGGACACGTCGATCCGCAGCCCGAGCCGGCGGGTCCGCTGCACGAACGGTGGTGCATCGGGCGAAGCGTCCTCCAACAGCAGGCCGCGCCGGACCAGATGGTTGACCGCTTCGGACACTCCCATCCCCGTCCTGTCGCGCAGGCGGTCCAGAGCCCGGGCGGTGTCCTCCTCGAACTCTATTGTCGTGCGCATGCGAAGAATCTAGCATTTACATGCTGGAATACTCACATGAGCATGTATCAACTGCGGGACTGACCCGGGCCGGATGGGCGGGTGCCGTCGGGGCGGGCCAGCGCCAGACTGTGACCATGGACAAGGACGCAATCGTCAACCAGATCGAATTGGACGGGCGGCGACTCATCGAGGTCGCCAGGTCCGACTTGGGGGCCGCGGTGCCCACCTGCGGCGACTGGAAGCTGCGAGACCTGGCCGGGCACATGGGATGGGTGCACAGCCTCGTCGGGAGCTACGTGGCCGGTCGGGCGACCAGGCCCCTGTCGCGGGAGCAGATGCCCCAGGTGCCCGAGGACGACTCGGCCGTCGACTTCGCGGCCGCCTCGCTGGAGCGGCTGGTCGACGCGCTGGCCGGCATCGAGCCTGAGACCCCGGTGTGGAACTGGTCGCCCCGGCCCGACGCCGGCTTCTACTTCCGCAGGATGCTGCACGAGACCAGCGTGCACCGCTGGGATGCCGAGAACGCGGTGGGGGCGAGGGGCCCGGTCGACGGCGACCAGGGACGCGACGGAGTGGACGAGTTCTTCGAGTTCGTGCTGCCCAACGCCCAGAACCGCAAGCGGCGCGACCTTCCGGCCGGGAGCCTGCACCTGCACCGCACCGACGGCGAGGGCGAGTGGATCGTCCACGCCGAAGGCGACGAGGTGGTGTTCGAGAGAGCCCACGTCAAGGGCGACGCGGCGGTGCGGGGACCGGGCGGCGCCCTGTTCCTGGCCATGTGGAACCGGCTGCCGCTCGATGACGACTCGCTGTCGGTGGTGGGCGACGAGGCCACCGCTTCCGCCTGGGCGGCTCTCGCTCCGTGAACGAGGGCGCCGACCCTGCACAGGGCGAGCCCGGCGTGGCTCCGGGCGCGCTGTCCGACGGGGCGGGCACCGACGGATCACAGACCGATGCGCGGGAGCTGGCCAAGACGTCCCGCCAGGCGGTGTGGGGGTGGCGCAGCAATCTCGATCAGCTCATGCCGGTGGTGCTGTTCCTGGTCTTCTACAACGTCGTCAACACCGAGATCGCGGTTCTCGCGGCCACGGCATGGTCGGTGAAGGCGGCCTACAGCCGCCGCCGCCGGGGCCTGCCGATCGGCGCCTGGTTGCCGGTCATCACCGGATACCTCCTGGTGCGGGCGGCGGTGAGCATCGCGGTGGAACGGGACCTGGTCGACTTCGGCGTCAGCAGCGAGGCCGTCTACTTCGGCATCGGCATCGGCACCAAGATGCTGGTCGGTATAGCTGCTGCGGTCACGATCATCATCGGCAGGCCGTTCATGGTGTGGTTGGCCCGCCGCTTCCTGCCCGTGGCCGAGGAGGTGCAACGCGACCCCCGCTTCGTGTCAACGATGCGCAACGTCACCTGGGTCATCACCCTCTATGAGGTGGGCTCGGCCGTATGGGACTTCTGGCTCTACAACAACGCCGGGGTCAACCTGTTCCTGGTCACCCGCCAGGTCGTGAACTTCTTCGTGGCCTTCCTGCTGATCTTCGCCACCCTGCTGTACGTCGATCGCCGGTTCTCCAAGATCGACGGCTGCCCGAGCCTCGTGGACCTCGTGAGCCGGGCCACGGGCCGCGCTCCGGCCGAGGGCTCGTGACCGGCGACGCCCCGCCGCCCGGCCGCCTGCGGGGCAAGTCGGTCCTCGTCACCGGAGGGGGCACCGGCATCGGAAGGGCCTGCGCGGCCCGGCTGGCGTCGGAGGGGGCGGCCGTCACGATCTGCGGGCGCACCGAGCAGACGCTCGCGGAAGCCGCTTCGACCATGGCATGCGGCGACGGGGGATCGGTGACCCACGAGGTCGCCGACGTGACCTCCGAGCAGGACACGGCCCGGGTCGCTGAGGCCGCGGCCGGCGCAGACGGGCACCTGCACGGGGTGGTGGCCAACGCCGGCGGGGGCGGTCGCATGGGGCCGTACCACCTGCTCGACACCGACGACTTCAAGCGGGTCCTCGATCTCAACGTGGTAGGCACCATGCTCACTATCAAGCACACGGTGGAACGCATGGCCGCCGCCGGCGGGGGCTCCTTCGTAGCCATGTCGTCGCTGGCCGGGGCGGTGACCCACCCGTACTTCGGGGCCTACACCGCGGGCAAGGCCGGCATCGAGGCGATGATCCGCAACGCGGCCGACGAGTTCGGACCCGCCGGCGTGCGCTTCAACGCCGTGCGGCCCGGGTTCATAGCCACCGAGATCATGGAGGCCATCCCCCGGGACTCCGCGGTGTACGACAGCTACGTGCAGAACACGCCGCTCGGCGGGGTCGGCGAGCCCTCCGACGTGGCCGCGCTGGTGGCCTTCCTGATCTCGGACGAGGCCCGCTGGATCACCGGCGCGGTCATCAACGTCGACGGCGGGCACAGCCTGCGGCGCGGCCCCGACTTCGGGTCGTTCCTGCCCTACGGCGACGACGTCAAGACGGCCCGGACCCGCCGCTAGACGGCGCGCAGGCGCTCCCATTCGTCGAGCAGGCTGGAGTCCACCTCTCGCACCAGCGCGCCCAGCCACTCGATCACCTCGGCCAGGCGGTCGTTGACCGCGGCGGCCGGCACGGTCTGCGCCAAGGCCTTGTAGCAGTCGGTGAGGTAGCGCAGCACCAGGCCCTCGGAGCGCTTGAGCCCGAATCGGCTCACGTACTGGTTGAAGGTGTCGGTGTGCTCCACCATGTCGCGCACCACCGACTTGGGACTGGGACGCAGATGCCCGACCCAGGGGTGATCGCGGGCGAACACCTCGAAGGCGGGCTCGATGAACTCGGCCTCGGGCCTCGGCCAGGTCACCTCGGCCAGCCGGGCCATGCGCTCTTCGTACTCGACGCCCTCGTCCTTCATCCTGGTCATGAGCTCGTCGCGCGCCCTGTCCCGCTGCGCCAGGAGCACCGCCATGGGATCCTCCAGCACCGACTCGGCGACGCTGAGGACCTGCAGGTGGTAGTCGGTCGCCTCCGGATCGAGCACCGCCACCGCCTCCACCGCGAACAGTCCGAGCGGCTGGTTGAGCCGGAACTCGTCCTGGAGGTCGAGGTTCACCCGCACCGGGCGGCCCAGCTCGTCGGGCTCGTCGAGAATCTCCACGATCTCCGCGTCGATCAGGGACCGGAACACCCCGACCGCCTTGCGGATGTGGCGACGCTGGCGGGGACGGGGCTCGTGGTTGTCGACCAGCAGGCGCTTCATCGCGGTGCAGCCGTCGCCGGGTCGGTCCAGGACGTTGAGCATCATGGCGTGGGTGACGTCGAAGCTCGACTCCAGCGTCTCGGGAGTGCCCTCCCACAGGCGCGCCAGGGTCTTGTCGTCGTAGTGGGCGTAGCCCCGCTCCGGGGGCTTCTTCCGCACCAGCTTGCGCAGCTTCTTGGGGTCGCCCGCGGCCCGCATCTCGGCCCGCTTGTTCTCCACCGCGTGCTGGGGTGCCTGCACCCACACGCTGCCCACGGTGTCGAAGCCCCGCCGGCCGGCCCGGCCCGCGATCTGCTGGAAGTCCCGCACCGACAGCACCCGGGTGCGGCGGCCGTCGTACTTGTAGAGCTGGGTGAACAGCACGGTGCGGATCGGGACGTTGACGCCCACGCCGAGGGTGTCGGTTCCGCAGATCAGCTTTAGATGGCCCTGCTGGGCCAGCTTCTCCACCAGCAGCCGGTACTTGGGCAGCATCCCGGCATGGTGCACGCCGATTCCGGCCAGCACGAACCGGCGCAGGTCCTTGCCGATCGGGGTGTCGAAGCGGAACCCGCCCACGGCCTCTTTCACCGCTTCCTTCTCGTCCGGTCCGAGGACCTTGAGGCTGGTGAGGCTCTGGGCCCGGGCGGTGGCCTCCCGCTGGGTGAAGTGCACGATGTAGACGGGAGCACGTCCTGCGGAGAGCAACTGCTCGATGGAGACGTGCAGCGGGGTCTCCCGGTACTCGACATCGAGCGGGACCGGACGCTCGGCCGAGGCGACCAGGGCGGTGTCACGCCCGGTGCGGGCGGTCAGGTCGCGCCGGAGGGCGCTGGTGTCGCCGAGGGTGGCCGACATCAGCAGGAACCGGGCCCCTGGCAGCTCCAGCAGCGGCACCTGCCACGCCCATCCCCGGTCCCGGTCGCCGTAGTAGTGGAACTCGTCCATCACCACAAGGTCGGCCGGGGTGGCCGCGCCGGACCGCATGGCTCGCTGGGCGAGGATCTCGGCGGTACAGGCGATGATGGGGGCGTCGCCGTTGACCGAGGCGTCGCCGGTGACCATTCCCACCTCGGAGGGGCCGAACGCCGCCGTCAGCTCGAAGAACTTCTCGCTGACCAGGGCCTTGATCGGGGCGGTGTAGACGGCGCGGCGCCCCTGGGCCAGCATGGCGAAGGCCCCTGCCACCGCCACCAGCGACTTCCCGGAGCCGGTGGGCGTGGACAGCACCACGTTCTCGCCGGCCAGAAGGCGCAGGACCGCTTCCTCCTGGTGCGGGTACAGCTCGATGCCGGCAGCCGCCGACCACTCGATGAAGGCGTCCAGCAGCTCGTCGGCGCCGGGAGTGCCGGGCAGGTAGTCGCCTAGGGCGGGCAGTGCCATTCGGACCGCAGGCTAGGTGGGGATTACCGTTGTCTTGATGTCGAACGACGATTCACCGGCCGCGGGCGCCGGGTCGTCGGCGGCTGGGGGCACCCGGATCGGGCCGAGGCTGTGGGCGCTCTTCGGAGTGACGTTCCTGTCGATGGCGATGACCGTGGGGCAGTTGACGATCCTGGGCAAGCAGGTGTTCGACATGACCGGCCGCCCGCTGTACCTGGGGTTCCTGGGGCTGGCCGAGTTCGTGCCGGCCTTCCTGCTGGCACCCGTCACCGGCATGGTCGCGGACCGATACGAGCGCCGCCTCGTGTACGCCTGGGGCCTCGGCGGCGAGGCCCTCGCCTCCGTCGGCCTGTTCTTCTATGTCGTGACCGATCCGACGTCGGTGCTCCCCATCTACGGCCTGGTGGTCGTGTTCGGCACCGCCCGGGCATTCCTCATGGCGGTCAGCCGGGCCCTGCCCGTGGATCTGGCACCGGAGGCGGTCCGGGAGCGGACGGTCGCGCTGAACGTTGTGGCGTGGCAGGCAGGCTTCATTGTCGGCCCGGTGTCGTTCGGCTTCGCCTTCGAGTTTGATCCGGCCGTCCCGTACCTGCTGGCCGCCTCGTCCTCGGCCGCCGGGATCGGCTTGCTCATGCTGCTGCCGCCGAGCGCGGTGCGGCGTGCCGCCTCCGCGTCCGGGGCCGGAGCACGGGCCGCACTGCGGCACGCGCTCGAGGGCCTGCGCTACGTCCGGCGCAACCGGGTGCTGCTCGGGGCGATCTCCCTCGATCTGTTCGCCGTGTTCATGGGCGGCGCTCATGCGCTGCTGCCCGCCATCGCCGAGGAGCGCCTGGGTGTGGGCGCCGTCGGCCTCGGCTGGCTGGCGGCTGCTTTCGGCATCGGGGCCTCGGCGGTGATGGTCGCCCTGGCGGTGCGGCCACTGCAGCGGCGAGTAGGTCCGTCGCTGCTGGCGGTGGTGGCCGCCTTCGGCGTGGGAGCGGTCGTGCTCGGCCTCACCGGGTCCTTTGTCGTCGCCTTCGCGGCGCTGCTGGTGATGGGAGGTGCGGACGCGGTCAGCGTCTTCATCCGTAGCACCCTCGTGCCGCTGGCTACGCCCGAGGACATGCGAGGGCGGGTCATGGCCGTCGAGTACGTGTTCATCGGCGGCTCCAGCGAGTTGGGCGCATTCAAGTCGGGCGTGGCCGGCGCGGTGCTCGGCGTGGCTGGGGCGGTGGTGTTCGGCGGCGTGGGGGCTGTGGCAGTGGTGGCGGTCTGCTGGGTGGTGTTTCCCGAGCTGCGAGGCATCGACCGCTTCGCCGAGGTGCATCCAGACAGCTAGGCACCGGTGGCGCCGTTCCGGCCGGGGGCTGGGGTGGGGTTAGCGTTGGACGATGCCGAACGACGATTCACCGGCGGACGGCGCCGGGTCGTCGGCTCCTGAGGCTGCCCGCATCGGCCCCCGACTCTGGGCCCTGCCGGTCGTCATCTTCCTGACCGCGGCCATGACGGTGGGCCAGATCACCATCCTCGGCAAGCAGGTGTTCGACATGACCGGCAAGCCGCTCGACCTCGGTCTGCTGGGCCTGGCGGAGTTCGTCCCCACCCTGCTCCTCGCACCCCTCAGCGGCGTGCTGTCGGACCGGTTCGACCGGCGAGCCATGTACGCCTGCGGGCTGGTCGGCGAGGCGGCCGCCTCGGCCGGGATCTACCTGTACGTGGCGTCGGACCCGACCTCGGTCGTGCCGATCTTCCTGCTCGTCATCGCCTTCGGCTCGGCGCGGTCGGTGCTGAGCGCGGCGAGCAGGGTCATGCCGGTCGACCTCGCGCCTCCCGGCGCGGTCGAGCGGATGGTGGCGGTGTGCATGTCCGGCTGGCAGGCCGGTTTCGTCGTCGGGCCGGTCGTGTTCAGCTTCGTGTTCGTGGCCGACGTCGCCGCGCCCTACCTGCTCGCGGCCGTGGTGTCGCTGGCGGCCGCCGCGCTCCTCGCGGTCGTGCCCGCGAGCGGGGTGGCCCGTTCGGCGGCTGTCGTCGGTTCCGGGGTACGGGCGGTGCTCGTCCACGCCCTGCAGGGACTCCGGTTCATCCGGAGCAACCGGGTCGTGCTGGGCATCATCTCCCTCGACCTGTTCGCGGTCCTGTTCGGCGGCGCGGTGGCGCTGCTTCCCGCGATCGCCGACGAGCGGCTCGGAGTCGGGGCAGTGGGACTCGGCTGGCTGCGAGCGGCGGTGGGGATCGGGGCGTTGGCGACCATGGCCGTCCTGGCCGCCCGGCCGTTGACGCGGCACGTGGGCCTGATGCTGATGGCGGCGGTGGGGTTGTTCGGCCTGGGCACGATCGCGCTCGGCCTCACCCGGTCCTACGCGGTGGCGTTCATCGCGCTGCTGGCGTTGAGCGGCGCCGACTCCGTGAGCGTCTTCGTGCGCAGCACCCTCGTTCCGCTGGCCACCCCCGAGGACATGCGGGGCCGGGTCATGGCGGTCGAGTACACCTTCGTCGGGGCCTCCAACGAACTGGGTGCGTTCGAGTCCGGCGTCGCCGGGGCACTGCTCGGGGTGGCCGGGGCGGTCGTGTTCGGCGGGGTCGGCACGCTGGCGGTGGTGGCCGCGTGGTGGCTGCTGTTCCCGGAGCTGCGGAGAATCGACCGCTTCGCCGAGGTGCGCCCCGACACCTGACAGCGCCAGGAGCCCGACCACCAGCGGTGCAGTCGGGACGGCTATCGTCGGCGCGCCGCCGGTGCCGACGAGCTGAGGTGACAGCAGATGAGGATCGTGCTCGAAGTGGACAGGTGCATCGGCAGCGCCAACTGCGAGATGGTCGCTCCAGACATCTTCGAGGTTCGCGAAGACATGGTGTGCCACATCCTTGTCGACGAGCCCGGCCCGGACCTCGAGGAGGACGCCGAGATGGCGGTGGAGGCGTGCCCCACCCGGGCTCTAAGGATCGAGTAGACCGCGACTAGTCTGCGAGCCGTGGACGAAGTACGAGTCTTGGACAGCGGCGAGGCCTGCCCGGAGTTGCCCATCGTCGAGAACGGGGGACGCGCCCTGGCGGTCGTCTGGCCGGGGGTCGGAGCCCTGCACCGGTCGATGCACCTGGTCAGGCTGGACGGCGACGGGAGGACCAAGCCCCTCAGCCACCCCTCCGACGCCGTCTACCACCTGTGCGAGGGATCGGCCACGGCCGTCGACCCCGGCAGCGGCGAGAGCTTCGAGATCGGGGTCGGCGCGATGCTCCACATAGACGCGGGCACGACCTACCGGATCGATGCCGGTCCCGCCGGTGCCCTGCTCATCGGCGGGCCCTGCCCTCCCGATCCGGCCCTTTACCAGCACCTGGAGGACTGACCATGGCAATCCGAGTGTTTCACCGGGACAAGCCCAGCCTCAGGGCGCCCATGATCTCCAGCGACGCCCGGTTCGTGGTCTGGCCGGGCGTCGGCGCCGAGGTGGCCAACATGAACTACGTCGTGCTCGAACCGGGCGAGGAGAACGTTCCCCACACCCATGACGAATCCGAGGACACCATCTTCTGCCTGGAGGGCCGGGGCTCGGTGAGCGACCTCACCAACGACACCCGGCTCGAGTTCGAGGCCGGCCAGGTCATCCACGTGCCCGCAGGCGTCGAGCACGCGGTGATGGCCGACCGGGGCGAGCGGATCGTGAGCATCGGCGGGCCCTGCCCACCTGACTGGAACCTGCTGCGCTTCCTCGGCTTCGACTGACGACCGGCGCGCCGCCCGGCGTGCTGATCAGCTCGGGATGCCGGCTATGGCCTCGATCTCGACCTTCATTCCGTCGACGACCAGCTCGTTGATGCCGATCAGGGTGCTGCACGGCCGCTCGTCGCCGAAGAACTCCTGACGGACCGGATTGATGGCGGCCCGGTCACCGATGTCGGTCAGGTAGACGATGACTTTGAGCACATCGGCGAAGGTGGCGCCGGCCGCCTCGAGGATCGCTCCGATGTTCTCCAGCGTGGCCCGGGCCTGGGCCGCCACGTCGTCGCCGCCCACGAGATTCCCCTCGGAGTCGAGCGGTCCGCACCCCGAGATGAAGAGCAGGTCGCCGAACCTGGTCGCGTCGGTGTAGTGGCTGATGGGCGGGTTGAGGTGGTCGACTCGGATCTCCTCTTTGCGGGGCACGGCGCCTCCTGGGTGGGGTCTGTTTCGGGTTGGCGGCTTCGCCCCGGCCCGAGCCGATCTCCGATCACGCTCGATGCGCCCGCTTAGCCGGGGCGAGCATAGGGTTGTCATTCGGTGAGCACCGCATCCTCCTCTGAAGATTCCGGTGCGGGTCCGGTGACGCCGTGAAGCCCGCCGCCTTCGAGTACCACGCGCCCCGGACGCTGGAGGAGGCTCTGGGCCTGCTGGAGGAGCATCAGGACGAGGCCAAGGTTCTCGCCGGCGGCCAGAGCCTGGTGCCGGCCATGAACTTCCGGCTGGCCCGGCCCGCGGTGCTGGTCGACATCGCTCATGTTCCCGATCTCGACCGCATCGACGAGGCCGACCCCGCCAGCGTCACCATCGGCGCCCGGGTGCGCCACCTGGACCTGGAGCACAACACGATCGCAGGGCCGCTGGGCTCGCTGATCGCCTCGACGGGGCGGTGGGTGGGCCACTACCCGATACGGATTCGGGGCACCTTCGGCGGCAGCCTGGCCCATGCCGACCCGGCGGCCGAATGGTGCGCGCTGGCCCGCGCCCTCGACGCCGAGATCCACTGCCGCAGCACCACCGGTGAGCGCACCGTCGGGGCAGGCGACTTCTTCGAACAGATGGCCTTCACCACCTGCCTGGAGCCCGACGAGCTGCTGGTCGGAGTGCGGCTCCCGCGGCTGGGCGATTCTTGGGGAGTAGGCATGGCCGAGTTCGCCCGTCGCTGGGGTGACTTCGCCATCGTGTTGGCGGTCGCGGCCGTCGAGCGCGACGGCGACTCGATCGCGGGTGCCCGCATCGCGCTGGGGGGCGTGGCCGGCGGACCGGTTCGGGCTGCCAACGCCGAGGCTCTCATGGCCGGCCGGCCCGCGACGGCCGAGACGGCCGCGGCGGCCGCCGCGGCCGCTGCCGAGGAGGTGGACCCCACCGGCGACATCCACGGTTCGGCCGACTACCGCCGGGACCTGGTGCGGGCCATGGTCACCCGGGCGCTGGATCAGGCTCTGGCGTGAGGATCCTCGAGGCATGACCGTCGGCGCGAGGTGGACCGGCAGGTCACTGCGCCGGTTCGAGGATCCGGCCCTCGTCCGGGGACTGGGCCGGTTCGTCGCCGACATCGCCGATCATCACAACGGCACGCTTCACGCCGCCTTCGTGCGCAGCCCGGCACCGGCGGGCAGGATCCGCTCGATCGAGGCGCCGCCGGGGGCGCCGGTGCTCACCGCGGCGAGCTTTCCGGGCATCCGGACCATCTGCGCCCGCCTCGACCGGCCCGACTTCGTGGCGCTGGAGACGCCGGTGCTGGCGACGGACGCGGTGCGCCATCCGGGCGAGCCGGTGGCGCTGGTGGTGGCCGGCTCCAGGGCTGAGGCCGAGGACCTGGCCGAGCAGGTGGTCGTCGACATCGAGGCGACCCGCCCGGTGCTGGACGCGGCGGCGGCCATCGATCCGGCCGCACCGGCGGTCCACCCCGGTCTCGAGATGCCCATGGGGAACAACGTGGTGCTCGACGCCCGCATGGCGACCGGCGGGGTGGACGAGGCGTTCGAATCGGCCGACGAGATCGTGACCCTCGACATCCGGGCCCACAGGCAGAACGCGCTGCCCATCGAAGCCCGGGGGGCGCTGGCGGCCCACGACCCCGGCACCGGCCGCACCACGCTCACCGCCGCCAACCAGATGCCCCACATGCTGCGCACCGCCCTGGCCGACATCCTGGACATACCGGAGGCCGATCTCCGGGTGGTGACCCCCGAGGTGGGCGGGGGCTTCGGGCAGAAGATGTGCGTGCCACGCGAGTACGTGGCCCTGGTCGCGGCGGCCCGCCTGCTCGGGGCAACCATCGCCTGGATCGAGGACCGCTCCGAGAACCTGCTGGCCTCCTGGCACAGCCGCGACCACAGCTACCGGCTGAGGGGAGCCTTCACCGCCGACGGGCGCCTGCTGGGCCTCGACGCCGACATCGTCTGCAACATCGGGGCCTACAGCAACTACCCGGTCACCTTCGGCGTCGAGCCCCTCATGGCCATGGCCGAGCTTCCCGGGCCGTACCGGCTGTCGCAGTACCGGGTGCGCTCCCGGGGGGTCACCACCAACATGTGCCCGATCGCCCCCTACCGCGGCGTCTCGCGCCCGGTGCTGACGCTGGCCATGGAGAGGCTGATGGACACCGCCGCCCGCCGGTTGGGCCTCGACCCGGTCGAGACCCGGCGGGCCAACCTGGTCAAGGATTTCCCGTACTCCATGCCTACCGGGCTGCCCGTCGATCCGGGCTCCTACGTCGAGACCCTCGACGCGGCCGCGGAGGCGATCGACCTCGAGAGCTTCCGCCGGCGCCAGCAGCGGGCTGCCGCTGAAGGCCGCTACCTGGGGGTCGGGTTCTCGGTGTTCGGTGAGCGAACCGGCTACGGCACGCCCGCGTTCGCGGCCCGGGCCATGGAGATCACCCCCGGCTACGAGACCGTTCAGCTGGAGATGAACCCGTCCGGCGACGTCACGGCGCGAATCGGTGCGTCGCCCCACGGCCAGGGGCTGGCCACCGCCCTTTCGCAGCTGCTGGCCGACGAACTGGGCGTCGAGCCCCGGCAGGTGGCCGTGGTCCACGGCGACACCGACAACACCCCCTACGGCTGGGGCACCTTCGCCAGCCGGTCGATGGTCATCGCCGGAGGGGCGACCAAGCTGGCGGCCGAGCGCCTCGCGGCCCGGCTCAAGGAGATCGCGGCCCACCAACTGGAGGCCAGCCCCGAGGACATCCGGCTGGAGCAGGGCTCGGCGGTCGTGGCCGGGACCAGCGTCGGGGTCACCCTGCCGGAGATCGCCCGCATCGCCCATCACAGCAGCCACCGCCTGCCCGACGGGTTGGAGCCCGGCCTGGCGGTGGCCGCCACCTACGACCCGGCCGGGACGTTCTCCAACGCCTGCCATGCGGCCGTGGTGGAGGTGGACCCCGACACCGGCCATGTCGAGATCGAGCGGTTCGTGGTGATCGCCGACGCCGGCCTGGAGGTCAACCCCATGATCGTGGAGGGCCAGATCCACGGCGGGGTGACCCAGGGGATCGCCAACGCCCTCTACGAGGAGTTGGTGGTGGACGGCGACGGCAACCTCTTGACGGCGTCGCTCATGGACTTCCTTCCCCCGACGGCGGCCGAGGTCCCCACCATCGAGGTGACCCATATCCAGACCATCACCGACGCGTCGATCACCGGAGCCAAAGGGGTGGGGGAGGGCGGTGCCATCGGCGCCCCGGCCGCGGTGCTGAACGCCGTCTCGGACGCGCTGACGCCCCTGGGGATCGAGGTCAACGAGATGCCGGCCACCCCCGCCCGGGTGCGGGAGCTGATCCGCCGGGTACAACCCGCGACCACAGGAGGCCGACAATGACCGCGCGCCGTGCCGAGTTGACCCTGACAGTGAATGGCCAGCCCTACGACGTGGCCGTGGAGCCCCGCAAGACCCTGGCCGACACGTTGCGCGAGGAATGCGGGCTGACCGGAACCCACCTCGGCTGCGAGCACGGCGTGTGCGGCGCCTGCACCGTGCTGGTCGACGACGAGCCGGTGCGGGCCTGTCTCATGTTCGCGGTCCAGTGCTCCGGCCAGGCGATCCGCACGGTGGAGGGACTCGCCGACGGCGAGAGCCTCCATCCCATCCAGCAGGCCTTCTGGGAGCATCACGGGCTGCAGTGCGGCTTCTGCACACCGGGCTTCCTGATGCTGGCCACGTCGGTTCTCGAGTCCCGTCCCGACATCGGTGACGAGGAGCTGCGCGAGGTGCTGGCGTCGAACCTGTGCCGGTGCACCGGCTACCAGAACATCATCACCTCGGTGCACTCGGCCCGAGACCAGATGCGATCGTGATCGGCGAGTCGGTCCCGCGTCTGGAGGACCGGCCCCTGCTGCGGGGCGAGGGCCGCTTCGTCGCTGACATCAGCCTTCCGCACCAGCTCCACATGCGGGTCGTCAGATCCCACGCGGCCCACGGCACGATCGAGTCGATAGACGCCACCGGGGCGCTGGCCGTGCCCGGCGTGGCCGCGGTCTGGACGGGCGTCGATGTCTCCGACATCGCACCCATCGACTTCAGGCAGGTAGGTGCCGACCAGATGGTGCCCTACCGCCAGCCGATCCTGGCCCAGGAGCGGGTGCGCTACGTGGGCGAGCCGGTCGCGGTGGTCTTCGCCACCGACCCCTACACCGCGGAGGACGGTGCGGAGGCCGTGATCTTGGAGGTGTCGGAACTGGCGCCGGTGCTCGACACCACCGGTCCGCTCGGCGACTTCGACGGGCGGCTCGACACCGAGGCCTATGTGTTCACCGAGCAGACCGGCGATGTCGACGCCGCCTTCGCCCGGGCCGAGCACGTGATCGAGGCCGAATTCGGGGTCGGGCGCCACACCGGCGTGCCACTGGAGTGCCGGGGGGCGCTGGCGGTGCACCATCGCACGACACAGACGCTCGAGTTCCTTGGTGCGGCCAAGGTCCCGTTCCAGAACCGCGACGCCCTGGCTGCGATGCTGGGCCTGCCACCGTCGCGGGTGGTGCTGCGTGAAGCCCATGTGGGGGGCGGATTCGGCGTGCGGGGCGAGCTGTACCCCGAGGACGTGCTGGTGGCGTTGGCGGCGTTGCGGCTGGGCCGGCCGGTGAAGTGGATCGAGGACCGCCACGAGCATCTGGTGGCGGCGAACCACTCCCGTGATCAGCGCCACCGCCTGCGGGTCGCCACCGACGACTCGGGGGTGATCGAGGGTCTGGAGGTGGAGTTCGTCAGCGATCAGGGCGCCTATGTGCGCACCCACGGAGCGACCGTGGCGACGCTGGCCGCGGCCATGCTGCCGGGCCCGTACCGGATCCCGAACTACCGCGTGACCGGCCGGGTGCGACTGTCGAACAAGACCCCGGCCGGCACCTACCGGGCGCCGGGGCGCTACGAGAGCACCTTCGTGCGGGAGAGGGCCCTCGACGCGGTCGCAGCCGAGTTGGGAGTCGACCGGGCCGAGATACGGCGCCGCAATCTGATCGCACCCACCGAGATGCCGTTCGAGCGGGGCATCGACGCCCTCGGCACGGCGGTCGTCTACGACTCCGGCAAGTACGAGATGATGCTCGACCGGGTCCTGGGCCACATCGACTACCCGGCCCTGACCTGGTCGCTGGCCGAGCGGCGGGCAGCCGGCGAACTGGTCGGTCTGGGCATCGGCTTCTTCGTCGAGAAGTCGGGCCTCGGCCCCTTCGCGGGGAGCCGGGTCGAGGTGGACCCGTCGGGCTGCGTGACGGTAACCACCGGAGAGGCGTCGGTGGGTCAGGGATTCGAGACGGTCATGGCCCAGATCTGCGCGGAGACCCTCGACGTGGGCCTGGACCGGATCTCGGTGGTCCACGGCCAGACCGATCAGATGTCCTACGGGATGGGCGCCTTCGCCAGCAGGGCGACCGTGATGGCGGGCACCGCCACCCACGACGCCAGCCTCGCGCTGCGACAGCGGGCCATCGAGGTCGCGGCCGAGATGCTGGAGGCCAACCCCGCCGACCTGGAGCTGGTCGACGGCGCGGTGAGGGTGGCCGGCTCGCCCACCCGGGCGGTCTCGCTGGGCGAGGTCGCGTCCGCGCTGGGTCCTGCGTCGCCCTACGCCGATGGCCGTCCGGGGCTGGTGACCGAGGAGTGGTACCTGACCAGCCACATGAACTACCCGTACGGGCTGCACGCCGGGGTGGTGGCCCTCGATGCGGACACCGGCAGCCTGTCGATAGAGCGCTACGTGATCGCCTACGACATCGGGCGGGCCATCAACCCGATGCTGGTGGAGGGCCAGATCGTCGGCGGCGCGGCCCAGGGCTTCGGCGGGGCGCTGTTCGAGGACTTCAGCTACGACGAGATCGGCCAGCCCCAGGTGACCACGTTCATGGACTACCTGATGCCCACCGCGGCCGAGATGCCCGAGCTGGAGATCCTGCTGTCCGAGGACGCTCCCAGCCCGCTGAACCCGCTCGGCGTCAAGGGCGCCGGCGAGGGCGGCACCAACGCCTGCGGAGCGGTCATCGCGGCCGCTGTCGACGACGCCCTCGACCGCCCCGGGGCGGTCACGTCGCTGCCCATCACCCCCGAACGCCTCCACGCCCTCTGCCGTTCGAGCCCGGCGACGGCCTGAGTCAGCGGGCTACCAGGAGTTCGAGTTCCTCGGGGCTGCCGGGGAGGATTCCCAGGCCCGGGTCCGGCACGCCCCTGAAGGCGTCGTTGGGCCGGGGGTTCGACGTTCCCCACAGGTCCGACTGCTCGGGCACCGACTGCCATGTGCTCGCGACCCAGTCCGGGCTGTCGACGACCTTGAGTTCGGTCGTGAACTCACAGATGAAGCCGGCGGGCGAGCGGAAGTAGGCGAAAGCGTTGTCGCCGGGACCGTGCCGGCCCGGTCCCCACAGCACCTCGTGGCCCATCCGCATGGTCCGGCCGGTGGCCCGCATGAAGTCGTCGATGTCGGCGCACTCGAAGGCGACATGGTTCAGGCCCGGATCCGAGCTCGCGGCCAGCGCGATCTGATGGTGGTAGCGGCTGGTGGTCATGAACACGAGCTTGTCCTCCAGCCAGTCGGTGATACGGAAGCCGAGCGCGGCGCAGTACCACCGCGAGAGCCCGTCGATGTCACCGCTGTTGAACACGACGTGACTCAGGTCCATGGGCACGCCGTTTCCCCGCCGGGGGCCCGGCGGGGTCCGCGTCGGCGTGCCGGCCGCAATGGACAGGAGATGGCCCTCCGGGTCGAACAACTCGAAGCCGTACCCGCCCTCGGGGGTCGGGCCGGGACCGCCGACCACGCCGGCGTCGAGGTCCGCGAGGTGAGCGTGCATCCGATCGACCTGATCGGGGCTCTCGACCGCGAACGCCACCGCATCGACCCGGTCGACGGGGGCCGGCCGCAGAGTCGCGACCGCGGGCTCGACCGACCCCGGCGCGGAGAACCGGGCGCCGCCGGCTCCGTCCTCCTCCTGCACCAGGGCGAACGCCTCGCGCAGGAAGTGTGCCTGGGCCTCGACGTCGCGCACCCCGAAGTCGATCCTGCGCAGTCTCATGCTCATAGCTCCTCCTCTGCCGTTCAAAGGATGGTCCGGGGGCGGGGCGCGTCCACTATCGCGCTCAGCAGGACCACGAACCGCGACACTAGGCGGAACGAGTCTCCGGACCGACGGACGACGTCGAATCGCTCGCCGATCATCTCGCCGGGCTGGGTGCCGTGCCGGGCCATCGACGCCTGCACGTTCATTCGGGCCAGGTACTCCTGGGGGTGGTCCGTGGACCTGACCCGCAGCGCCGACAGGAACCTGCGGGTGCGCACCGGAGGCCGATCAGCCCACGACACCGCGATGTTCTCGTCGGTCAGCCGGGCCACCCAGTTCTCTGCGATCGAGTCACGGGTCTCGTCCATGAACAGGGCGGACGGGTCGTAGCCGAGCTGCGGGTGCTGGTCGGTCACCAGCGGCACCGGGACGAGGTAGGTGAAGCCCTCGTCGGTGAGGTGGAGCCACTCGTCGAGGCGCCACTCGTCGAGCAGCTCGGCCTCGTAGGCGTAGAAGAGGCCCAACTCGTGATGGACCTGCAGCGGTGCCGGGTCCCCGGTGGTTGTCGGGTGGACCCAGCGAAGCCTCGTCATCGGCCGGACCCGGCCGGCTCGGAGACTGCGGTCAACTCCATGCGGCGGCGCCACTCGGTGAGGAAGCCCCGCAGGGTGTGCTCGCTGCGGTCGGCGTCCTGCACATGGCCGGGCCATTCCAGGCCATGGGCGTCGGGATGGTGGGTGCCGGCCACATAGTCGTAGTGCTGGTCGAGCCCGACCGGTCCGCTGTTGGCCGCGGCCATGCCGAGGAAGTTCTCGTTGTCGTCGAGCTCGAACATCCCGCCGGGGCCGTTGGTCCTGAGATAGGCCCGCTGCGAGCGTTCCTTCCAGTGCTCGGAGGCGTCGGCCGGCACGAGATGCCACCACCAGATCTCGGTCGAGCCCTCGTCGACGGGGACCTTGAGGGTGAGCCGGGTGTAGCGGCACATAGAGCCGGGCCCGTCGGTGGCGGTCTTGAAGTTCTCGAGGAACGAGAGGTTGGGGAACACGCTGCCGTGGGTGACCGACGTGCGGGCCATGATGTCGACCTGGCCCGGCTTGAGGTTGCGCTCTATCTCGGGCCAGAGGTGCTCCGGGTACCCGAGGAAGCCCGGCGGGTGGGTCTCGATGGGCAGGTGCTGGATCCGGATGGTATGGCCGTTGCCGCACTGCACCGTCCGGCCGGGGAACTTCGAGCCGATGGGATCGCCGTAGGGGGCCACGTCCTCGGGGCTGGGGAACAGCCCGAACCGCAGGGCGGTCTCGTGGGTGATCATGGTGTGGTAGCCGTCGCCGGACAGGTTCTCGGTCTCGGCCTTCCAGTTGGCGGAGATGCGGGTCCGCACCGGTGAGCCCATCACCTCGAACCCGTTGTCGAACTTCCCGAACAGCGCGTCGAAGTAGTAGGTCATGTGGCCCAGGGCCTCGGCCAGCGACGGTCCCCGGTGGTCCCAGGTGGCGAATATCAGCCCGTGCAGGACCTCGACCCGGGCCGAGCGAAGGTCGAAGCGCGACTTGTCGAGGTCCGGGCCGTACACCTCCTTCTCGTAGGTCACGGCCCGGCACGCGCCGTCGAGACCGTAGGCCCAGCCGTGATAGGAGCAGCGGTGGGCCTTGGTGCGGCCCCGTTCGGCACGGCAGAGCATCACGCCGCGGTGCGAGCAGGAGTTCAGCATCACGTGGACGCTGCCGTCGCGGTCCCGGTTCACGATCACCGGGTCGGCGCCCAGCGGCCTGGTCACGTAGTCGCCGGGCTCGGGAATCTCCGAGGCGTGCCCCACGAAGAACCATGACTTCTTGAAGATCGAGTCCAGCTCACGGCGATGGATCTCGGGGTCGTGGTAGATGCGACGGCTGACCCGGAACCGGCCGTCGGTGTCAATCAGTGCCATGACGCTGTCCCCCTCATCTCAGGAACTTAGTCCCGTTGTCCCGCCCGCTCGGCCTCTGGGTCCCGCATGATGCGCAGCGAGCCGATCTCGGGTGCCGGGATGCCCAGTCCCTGCTCGTGGGCGGCGATCAGCAGCCGGTGGGCGAGGGCCAGGTCCTGCTCGACAGTGCCGATGGACTTGAACACCAGCGGGCCCCCGCCGGTCCGCTCGTACGGTGACTCCAGCCAGTCCTTCAACAGCAGGGCCCCGTCGGGGTCGAACCCGAACCGCTCGACCGCCTCGATCACGTCGCCCGGCTCGTGGCGGGCGTCGGCGCAGTCGAACACCACCTGGGAGGCCTCGGTGAACACGTCGCCGATCAGCTCGCGCTGGTTGGGCCGCGTCGATCCGATCCCGGCCAGCATGTCGAGATGCGCTACCTGGCGAGCGTCGAGGAACGCCGGGCCGGCCGACGACGTCGCCACGTACGCCTGCTGGGCGCCGGCCAGCGCAGCGTCGACGGAGGCCACCGGATGTACGGGCACCCCCGCCACCGGGCCGAGCAGGGCGCAGAACGCCTCCCGGTTGGCCGGCGTGGGGCTGAACACCGCCACCTCGGCCAGCGTCGACACCGCAGCCACCGCCCGCAGGCCCTCCTTGGCCTCCTCGCCGCTGCCTATGACGGCCAGCCTCTTGGGTTGTCCGTCGTCGACATGCTCGAACGCCAGCGCGGCGGTGGAAGCGGTGCGGAGGCTGGTGATGCGCCGGCCGTCGACGACGCCGATCATGTCGGCGGTGTCGCGGTCGAAGATGCTCACGTGGTACCGCACCCGCTGCCCGACGCGGTGGAACTCCTTGTAGCCGACTATGCCGAGCTCGGGCACGATGCCGGCCAGCACCCGCATCCAGATCCGGTCATCGGCGATCTGCACCCGTCCCGTGACGGCCTCGGCGCCCGCGGAGACCCGGGCCGCGTCCAGCCCTACCTCCACCGAGGCGAGCGCGTCGACGAGGTCGCCGTCCAGGAACAGCGGCCGGTCCCCGAGTGCCGTCACGCCGGGTTCCTGCCCACCCAGAACACGTCGTCACCGTCGTCGGTGACATCGAGGCCGGCATCGACGGCGCCCTTGCGGATGATGCCCATCTGGGCCGCGTTGATGCGGGCCAGCGGGGCCCGCAGCGGCCCCCCGTTGAAGCCGTTGAGCCAGCCCTGGTACTTCCAGATGCTCCGGGGCACCATCCCGGTGCTGGCCACGACCGGGCTCACGGTGGCGCTGTTGGCCTTGCGGACAGGCGTGTTCCGCCAGTACAGCTCCATTCCCGCATCCCAGGTCTCGGGGTCGCCGAGCAGCTCGAGCATCTGCGGGATGCGGGGTCCGAAGGCCTCGTAGTTCGACGTCCCCATGTACTTCATGCCGTAGTGCCGGATCCAGATGGGCGCGTTCGACTCCATCGGATCGGTCACCACGATCTGGTCGCCCAGGAGCCGGAAGACATCGTCCATGCCTCCCGTGTACGGCAGGCCGATCTCGTTTTTGACCCCGACCAGCATCCCGCAGCCGGCCACGAGCCTCTCCAGCAGCTGCACCGGGAACGCGGCCGGGTGCAGGCGGGCGAAGTTCCACTGGTCGATGGCGAACAGCAGCACGCCCAGAGGCGAGCGGTCGATCATCGCCTTGCTGGCCTCGTAGAGCTCGTCGAGGTCACGCGGGTAGAACGTCAACGGGTAGGACGGCAGCACCAGGTCGGCCCCCAGCTCAGCGCCCCACTCGATGGTGAGCTGCTGCAGGTCCCAGGTCGGCTGCGACGCCTGGACGACCACCATGAGGTCGCCGGCCGCGTCGATGACGATCTCCAGCATCCGGCGGTACTCCGCGAGGGTGGTGCCCCCCTCGCTCACCACCAGGACGGCGCGCATGCCGAGCTCGCGCTCCATGTCGACGTCGTGGCGTATGGCGGCCTCGTTCAGCGTCGACAGGTCGCCGGTGAATGTGGGCAGCACGCAGCCGCAGCATCCTTCGAGGTTCTCCAGCGCCCATTCCCGGGCGTCGGTCGGGGTGTACTCAGGCATGGTGGCCTCCCCCTGCGGGCTCGGCTGTGTGGGTGAGGAAGAGTCGCTCGGCGTTGCGTCCCAGAACGTCGGCGCGCTGGTCGTCGCTCAGGCCCAGCTCGTCCACGACGGCGAGGTGCCTCTCGACGGTCCACGGCACCGGCGGGCAGTCGGTGCCGAAGCAGACGTGTTCGGAGCCCACGGTCTGCACCGCCATCCTCAGCGTCCGGCTCCCGAAGGTGACCGTGTCGAGGAAGAGCTTGGTGACATGGCTCGACGGCGGCTCGGCCAGCTCCACCTCTCCCCACGGCCCGAGGGGGGCGTAGTCGCGCAGCTCGTGCCCGAAGTCGAGCCGGTCGGCGATGGTGGTGATGGCGCCGCCGGCGTGAGCGCAGAGCAGCTCCAGTTGCGGGAACCGCTCGTAGGTGCCGGTGAGGATGAACCGGGCGAGGGTGACCGTCATGTCCAGCGGGCGCCCGCAGACCTCGCCCATGCGGTAGATGCCCATGAGGTCCTGGCCGACGGTCTGGCCGCCCGGGTGCACGAAGATCGGCGCCCCGACGCCCGTCACGTGGTCCCAGAACCCGGCCGGCACGCTGTCGAGGTACCGGTTCTGGTCGCTGGTGGGCATTGCGAAGCCGGACAGCCCGAGCTCCTCAACTGCTCGCCGGGCCTCGGCGAGGTGCTCGTCGCCGCGCCAGGGGACCGCCGTGGCCAGCCCGGCCAGGGTTCCCGGATGGTCGCGTTGAAGGTCGGCGACGAAGTCGTTGTAGGTGCGGACCTGCTCGATGTCCGCGGTGTCGAGGTCCCCGTACCAGATGTGCGGGTCGGAGACGATCGAGGTGGTGATCCCTCCCTGCTCCATGCGCTCGAGCTGCCGTGACACGTCGAAGAGGTCGGGCGGCATGTGACCCTTCGGCTGCCATTGCGCCGGGAACAGGTGCACGTGGCTGTCGATGATCATGGGCTATGCCTCCTGTGCTGGCTTACCGGTCCCGGCGGGCTCGCTGGGGTCATTCAGGGCATGCCAGATTCGAGCCGGACTCACGGAGCTGCTGAGAACCTCGGCGCCCTCGCCGACGGCATCGGCCACACCGTTGGCGACCGCCCCGAAGGAGCCCACCATCCCGGCCTCGCCACCGCCCTTGATGCCCAGCGGGTTGGATCCGCTGCCGTGCTCGATGATGGCCACCTCCACGTCGGGTAGTTCGGCCGCGGTGGGCATCATGTAGTCCGCGAGGGTCACCGACAGCGGCTGCCCGTTCCCGTCGAAGGCGAGCTCCTCGAAGAGCGCTCCGCCGATGCCCTGGGCCGCGGCGCCGGCGAGCTGGCCCCGCAGGAGCCGGGGATTGACGGCTCGACCCACGTCGTGGGCCAGCGCGAAGCGGTGCACCCGGACCCGGCCGTCGGCGGGGTCCACCGACACTGAGCACACCGCCCCGCCGAAGGACGCGGTCAGCCCCTCCTTCTCGAAGCGGCCCCGGGTGGGGCCGATCTCGGCGAGCCGCACCGAGCCGCGGTCTCCGCCGGTGGCGACGCCACCACGGAACTCCACCTCGCCGGGGGCGCATCCGAGCAGGTGTGCAGCCTTGGCCCTCATCTCGTCGACGGCGGCCGCGATGGCGTTGCCGGCCAGGACGGTGGAGCGGCTGGCGAAGGCCCCGAAGCCCTGCGGCAGCTCGGCCGTGTCATGGAACTCGACGGCCACGTCGTCGAGCGGCACGTCGAGAAGCTCGGCCGCTATCTGGGCCAGCGCGGTCTCGATCCCCTGGCCCAGCGATCCGACCGCGGCCTTGATGACGACCCCCTGGTCGTCGCCGACGATGTCGACGTCCTCGAAGGGGCCGACCGCGGCGAACTCGATGTAGGCCGAGACGCCGACGCCGGCATGGCGGCCACCGGATCGAGCCTCGCGCCTCCAGTCGCGGAGCTGGTCGTAGCCGGCCGCGTCGAGCAGCTCGTCGAACGCTGCGGGGAAGTCGCCGCCCTGGTACATGATCGGCATCACGGCCCCCGAGCCGGGGCCCGGCATGAAGGTGAACGGCATCGACTCCTCCGCGATCAGGTTCCGGCGCCGCAGCTGGACCGGGTCCATTTGCAGCTCGGCGGCCACGAGGTCGACCATGCGCTCGCGGATGAAGGTCGCCTCGGTCATGCCCGGGCCGCGGTAGGTCCCGACCGGGGTCCGGTTGGTCAGCACCGCGTCGAGGTCCATGCTGAACGCCTGCCACTGGTAGGGGCCCGGCAGGTGGAACATGGGCAGCACCGCCGGCAGCAGCCCCTGGGTGCGGACATAGGCGCCGTGATCGCACCAGCCCCGCACCCGGAAGCCCAGCAGCCGTCCGTCGCGGTCGGCGGCCATCTCGATGTCGTGCTCCTGCTCGCGGGCATGGTTGGTGGCGACCATGTGCTCCCAGCGGTCCTCAATCCACTGCACGGGCCGCTGGAGTCGCTGCGCGAGCAGCGCCACGAGGATGTCCTCGGGGTAGGGCTCGCCCCGGGTCCCGAATCCGCCCCCGACCTCCACCTCGATCACACGGACGTCGGTGGGTTCCAGTCCCAGCACCGTGCTGAGCAGGCCCCGGGTGAAGTGCTTGACCTTGGCGCCGCCCCACACGGTGAGCACGCCCGACGCGGGGTCGAAGTCGGCGACCAGCCCGCGGGTCTCCATCGGCGCCGCCGCGAGGCGATGGACCCTCAGCCGCCGGTGAACCACCACGTCCGCCTGCTCGAACACTGCGGCGGCGTCCCCGTACCGGTAGGCCAGCCGGTTGACGGTGTTGCTCCCGAAGTGCTCGTGCACCAGGGGTTGCGAGGACTCGGACGAGGCTGCGAGGTCGAGGACCGGCTCCAGCTCGTCGATGTCCACCAGGACGTGCTCGGCCGCGTCCTCGGCTGCATAGGGATCGTCGGCCACCACGACCGCGACCGGTTCACCGACGTAACGGACCACGTCGGTGGCCAGCGGCGCCTGCAGCACCCTGTTCGCCTCGGGCGACTCCGCGAACGGGAGCCGGATCGGGATCCTGATGTCGTCGATGTCGGCGGCGGTGAGGGCGGCCACCACACCGGGGATCCCCAGAGCTTCGGAGGTGTCGACGCCCAGCAGCCGGCCGTGGGCCGCCGGGCTGCGCACCACCCTCGCGTGCAGCTGGCCCTCAAGGCGGATGTCGGCCACGTAGGTGCCCTCGCCTCTTAGCAGCTCGCGGTTCTTGCGCCGGGGCTCCGGGCTGCCGATGAGCCGGCTGCGGGGCCCGCTCATGCCGGCTGCCTCAGCCGCCGCAACGCCCGCTCCACCAGGTTCGCCACAAGCGCTCGGCGATACTCGCCGCCGGCGTGCCAGTCGCCCGCTGCGGGGTCGCACCCGGCCGCGGCCAAGCGGGCGCCCTCGACGATGGCGGCGTCGTCGAGCATCGAGCCCGACAGCGCCTCCTCGGCCTCGCGGGCCCGCAACGGCGTCGGGCCGACACTGCCGAGGGCAAGCCTCACGTCATGGGCCGATCCGTCGTCAGCCATCCTGCACCCGGCGGCCACCGAGGCGTAGGCGAAGTCGCCCGCCCGGGGGCTGAACTCCTCGAACACCGACCGGAACCCGTCACCCGGAGCCGGGAACCGGGCCTCGACCAGGACCTCGTCGGCATCGGCCGCGGTCATCAGCGGGGCCAGGAAGAACGCGCCGGCCGGCACGGTGCGCAGGCCCCGGACGCTCCTGAGGACGATCTCGGCGTCGAGGGCCGCGGCGACCACGCCGAGCTCGCCGGCCGGGTCGGCATGGGCCAGGCTCCCGCCGAGGGTCCCCCTGACCCTTATGGGCAGGTGGCCGATCAGCGAAGCCGCTTCCTTGAGCGCCCTCCAGGGGCCGTGCAGATCGGCCTGCTCGAGGGTCGCATGGCGCACCAGCGCGCCGACGCGCAGCTGCCCGTGGTCCTCGTGGATCGAGTCCAGGTCCTCGACGGCACCGATGTCGACGATGTGGCTGGGGCGGGCCAGCCGGAACGAGAGCAGCGGGAGCAGGCTCTGGCCGCCGGCCAGCAGCTTGGCGTCCTCGCCGGCCTCGCCGAGCAGCTCGACCGCTTCATCGAGCGTGCCCGCGGCCGCGTAGGCGAACGGGGCGGGCTTCACCGGCCGTCCCGGTTTGAGGCCAGCGCCTGCTGTGCCGCCGCCACCACAGGGCCTCCGCCCGTGCAGCGGCACAGATTCGAGGACACCACCTCACGGACCCGTTCCTCGCCAGCCCCGGGCTCAGAGCGCATCAAGCTCTCGATCAGCATGAGGAAGCCGGGGGTGCAGAACCCGCACTGCAGGGCGTCGTTGTCGTCGAAGGCCTGCTGGAGGGGTCCGAGCCCGTCTCCGCCGGCGAGGCTCTCGACCGTCTCGATGTGGTGACCCTGCCCCTGGACGGCCAGCATCAGGCACGAGCGCACCGCCGAGCCGTCGAGCAGGATCGTGCAGGTGCCGCACACCCCGTGCTCGCAGCCGAGCCGCACGCTGGTGCAGCCCGCGTCGCGCAGGGCGTCGGCCAGTGTCCGCCTCGGTGGGACGCGAACCTCCAGCGCGGTCCCGTTGACGGTCAGGGCGACCGGGGCCGCCTCATCGGGGCCGAGCCACGGGTGCGGCGACCCTGAACCGGTCACGCGGGTCCGGCGGTAGAGAGTTCTCGCAGGAGCTTGCGGTAGACGATCGACCCGGAGTCGGCCAGCTTGAGGTGCAGCTCCTCGCGAGGGTCCAGGGGCAACTCGGCCGGATCCTGGGCCTCGACCACGATGCGGTCCTGCTCCATCACCTCGTGGAACCCGGCCCCGAAGTCGGCGTCGGAGGTGTCGAAGGAGTGGTTGCGCGACAACCACGAGAAGATGCGCGTCTCGGCCCGGTCGGTGGGCGAGGCGATGAAGGTGATGGTGGTGATGTCGCCGGCCTTCGACTCGCCCTGCTCGGACCAGGTAACCCCGCCGCTGACGGCCACCACCGACTTGCGGTCGTGCAGCGTGAACGGCAGGTGCAGCGTGTAGTCGCGCAACAGCACGCTGTCGTCGTAGGCGTACCTCATGCCGTCGCCGGTCACCTCTACCTCGAAGGGCTTGATGAACGCCCCGTCGGCCAGCTCGGTGAAGCCCTCGTGCACGAAGTTGAAGTGGGCGAAGTCGATGGCGTTCTCCAGCATCCGTCCTGCGGACGACTGCCAGCGCCACGTGCCCACCAGGAACACGTGCCAGTCGTCGCTGCTCCAGTCGTCGTCGGGCCAGGGAGGCAGATCGGCGACCGGTCCGGCAGGCGCGATCCAGACCGCGCCATGGTCCTCGCGCACGTTGTAGCGGTCGACCCGGGCCTGGCTCGGTATGGCCCCGCCGGTTCCCAGCGCCGGGATGAACGCCACTTTCCCGGTGCGGTCGTACTGCCATCCGTGGTAGGGGCACATCAACAGCCCGTCGCGGATGCACCCGCCCGACAGGGCCACCCCCCGGTGCACGCACTTGTCGCGCAGCGCCACCAGTCCCTCCGAGTCGCGGTACAGCACGATCGTCTCGCCCAGCAGCTTCACCTGCAGGGGCTCGGCCGTGACCTCCTCGGAGACCGCCACCGGGTGCCAGTAGTGCCGCAGGGCCTGGTCGAGCTGCTGTGCCTGGTCGAGCATCGGAGTTCTCCTGCTGTATTGGAGGTCTACCTCAAGATCAGGGCGCCTTCGACATGTCGACGATGGCGGCCACCATGCCACCGCCCGCGGGGCCCTGCTGGAGCGCCGCCACCGAGCAGTACACCGCCGGATCCCCGATGGCGGCGGCCGCGACCGCCCCGACCGCGCCCTTGGTGTGGTGGGTGTGGTGGATGTCGGAGTCGTTGATCGACACCAGCCGCCGGCCCCGGAGCCGACCCGAGGGGTCGGTCTCGCACTTGATGAAGCAGTTGACCACCGCATCGCCGAGGTCGCTGGGATGGGGCCGGTCGGGAAGGTCCAGGCCGGCCGAGCGGATGGCGTCGTAGATGCCGTCGAAGTCGAGGGCGTCACGCATGACGGCGTGGCCGATGCGGAAGTCCCCGCCCGCGCCGGCCTTGTTGCCGACCACCACGATCTGGGCCGGATCCTGTTCCACGCCCGAGGAGCAGGATGCCACCGCGGAGTAGAGGTCGAGGTCGCTGGCGATCTGGTCCTCGCGGGGCAGGTCGAACTCCCCGACGGCGTACCCGATGCCGAGGGCCGCAGTGGCGTTGGACACCGCCATCGACTCCATGGTGTCGGTCATCACTACCGTCTCGCCCCGGCTGCGGGCGTCCTCGATGCGCTCGCGGGTCAGCAGCGGGGTCTTGGACTGAACGAAATGGACATCGGCCGGATCGCTGATGCCCGCGTCGGCCATGGCGGCCCGCACGCCGTCGGCTACCTTTTCCACCATCGGGAGCCGGCCGATCTCCTCGGGCAGGATCGGCTCGGACATGCTCACACCGACTGCCAGCCGCTTCTCGTCGGTGGCGCTGCCGTCATCGGGAACCCGGGCGAAGACGTTCATGTGGGGCGCGATGACCCCGTCGGTGCCCCCCGACCAAACGATCGGCATCTTGTCGATCTCCGAGGTCGGGCGGGTGCCGTGGGTGTTGAGGAAGTCGCGGAACACCCGGTCGGCCAGGATCCGCGAGAAGTCGTTGACCCCGCCGTTGCCCTCCGTCTTGCCGATCACGCCGATTATCTGGTCGGCGGTGAACGATCCGTTCTCGATCTCGGCCAGCAGCCCGCCGGTGTCGGAAACGAACTCGAAGGGGATCTTGCGGACGATGATGGGCATCTAGCTCACTCCTGTGGGTGGTCTACGTTCGAGGGGGATCGCACGGGCGACAGTCGGTCTAGCCGCCGTCAGCGTGGTCGACACCGAAGAAGAGCGACTGGAGCGCGGCGTCCTCGAGGACCTCCCGGCTCGACACCGGCGCGCCCAGCACCCCGGCCTGCATCACGTACACCCGATCGCAGTGGGGCAGGCAGATGAGCGGGCTCTCCTCGATCACCCACATGAGGGTGGTGCCCGAGTCGCGGATGCGGAGGATGTCGTTGATGCGCTCCCGCACGATGGAGGGCGCCAGTCCGGTGGTGGGCTCGTCGAGGGCCAGGAAGCGGGGTCCGGTGATCATGGCGCTGGCCAGGGCCAGCATCTGGCGCTCACCGCCCGACAGTGTGCTGGCGTTCTGGCTCATCCGGTCGCGCAGAGCCGGGTACGACTCGGCCACCTCGGCAACCCGCCGGCGGATCTCCACCGGGCTGGATCCCCGCAACGCCACCGACAGGTTGTCGCGCACGCTCAGGTCGGGGAAGGTGTTGTGCTCCTGGGGCACGTAGCCCATGCCGAGCTCGGCCAGGCTGTGCGTCGGATGGCGCTGCAGGTTTCTGCCCTCGAAACTCACGGACCCGCCCTGGGCCGGCAGCAGGCGGAAGATCGTCTTCAGCAGCGTGGACTTGCCCGCGCCGTTGGGCCCGACGACCGCGACGATCTCACCGGCGGCCACTTCGAGGTCGACGCCGTGCAGCACCGGGAAGCCCCCGTACCCGGCCTCGAGGGCCTCGACTCGCAGGACGGGCTCGCTCATCCGTCGCCGTCCGTCTCCTCGCCGAGATAGACCCGCATCACCTCGGGGTCCGCGGCGATCTCGGCGGGCGGTCCCGAAGCCAGCAGCGCGCCCCGGTCGAGTACGTGGACCTCGTCGGCGATCTGCATGAGGAACGAGAGGTTGTGGTCGATTATCAGGCTGCCCAGCCCCCGCTCGTCACGGAGTCGCCGAACCAGTTGGGACAGCCGTCCGATGTTGGCCGGGGCGACCGCGGCAGCCGGCTCGTCGAGCAGGAGCAGCTTGGGCTCGGCCATCAGCGAGCGGGCGAACTCGAGCAGCTTGCGGTCGCCGGCGGACAGCTCGTCGGTACGGACGTCGAGCAGGTCCGACATGCCCAACTCAGCCGTGATCTCCTCGGCCCGGGCCGCTGACGCCCGCTCGTGGTCCCGGGCCCGGCGACTCAGGCCGAGAGCACCGACCGGCGTCTCCGCGAAGTGGGGAGTGGCCGCGGCGAGCATGCTCTCGCGCACGGTGAGGGTGGTGAAGCCGACCGGGGTCTGGAAGGTCCTGATGAGCCCCAGTTCGGCCACCCGCCACGGTGGCAGGCCGTCGATGCGGCGGTCGCCGAAGCTGATCGAGCCCCGGTCCGGGGGATCGAAGCCGGTGATGGCGTTGAACAGGGTGGTCTTGCCCGCGCCGTTGGGTCCGATCAGCGCAGTGATCTTGTCCTGGGGCATCACCGCCGACACATCGTCGACCGCGACGACACCGCCGAAGGTCTTGCGGACTGTGTCGAGCACCAGCTCCATGCCGGATCCCTATCCGCCCGCGACCCGCGCCGCGTCGCCGGCGGGGTCCCCGGCCGAGCGCCTGGCCGCCCCGAAGGAACTTCGTTCCGAGAAAAGCCCGTCCGGACGGAAACGAAGCACGAGGACCAGCAGCAGGCCCACCAGGAAGGGCTCGATGGCGACCAGGATGTTGATATGGGCGGGGTCGACCTCGATCAGGCCCACGGCCTCTGTGAACACGATCAGCACCAAGGCGCCGGCAAGGCCGCCCCTGATGCTGCCGAGGCCGCCGATGACCAGCGCCGTCCACACCGTGAAGGTGATGCCCGGAGCGAACAGCTGCGGTGAGATGGCCCTGATGTAGAACAGGTAGACGGGAGCGGTCGCCCCGATGAGGACTCCGGTCAGCACGAAGGTCTTGATCCTCATCCGGTTGACCCGCTTGCCCAGCGCAAGGGCGACGGCCTCATTGTCGCGGGCGGCCCGCAGCGTCCGGCCGAAAGGCGAGATCCCGACCTGGCGGGTGACGACGTACATGACGGCGGCGGTGACGACCGCGATGCCGAGCAGCACGTAGTTGTAGTCGCGTCCGGTCACGAAGCTGTCGAAGGGGCGGTTGATGTTGGCTATGCCGACGGTGCCCCGGGTGAGGTCGGCCTGGATGACCACCAGCTGGCGGATGATCTCCGCGAAGGCCAGCGTCGTGATCAGGAAGTACTCGCGCCTCAACCGGAGCGCGGGCGCGCCGATGGCGAACGCCACCAGCCCGGTGAACAGCGCCGACAGCGGCCAGGCCACCCACATGGACAACCCCGGCGCGAACCGCATGCCGAGATCCGGGTCGCTCGCGGTGAGGATCACATAGCAGTAGCTGCCCGCGGCCAGCAGCCCCGCGATGCCGAGGTCCCACATCCCGCCCCAGCCGGACTCGACGTTGAGCGACATGGCCAGGCTGGCGTAGATCATGGCCAGCGTCAGCACGCCCACCCAGAAGATCGGGTTGGTCATGGCGCTGCCGTCCCGGAGATGACCGCGGCGATCATGCGACCACCGCGTCCTTGCGGCGCTGGATGGACAGGATCCCCTCGGGCCGCAGGATCAGCACGGCCACCAGCACCCCGAAGGCCACCACCGGCCGGTAGGCGGTGGGGATGATCAGCGCGGAGACGTCCATCATGATCCCCAGCAGCAGCCCGGCCAGGATCACACCGGTGATGCTGCGCAGCCCTCCCAGCACCGCGGCAGCCAGCACGATCAGGATGTTGTGCCAGCCGATCTCGGTGTTGACGGCGCCCAGAACGCCCAGCATCACGCCGGCCATGGCGCCGAACGCGGAGCTGATGAACCAGATGGTGTTGGAGACGGTGCGCACCGGCACGCCCCTGACCCGGGCCAGGTCGTCGTTGCTGGCCACCGCCCGGATCGCCCGGCCCAGCCCGGTGGAGTTGAGGAACAGCTGGAGCGCGGCGATGCTGCCGACCGCCAATCCGATGATCACCAACTCGTTGGTGGCGATGCCGATGCCCGCGAAGCGGTGGAGGCTGCCGGAGACGTCCGGGTAGAAGCGGGCCTGGGTCCCGAACAGCGCCAGTATCGCGGCGTACATCATCAGCGCCAGGCCGATGGACGTGAACAGCAGCACGGTGCCGCCCTGGTGGCGGACCGGCTGGAAGAAGACCGCCGACAGCACAA
This sequence comes from Acidimicrobiia bacterium, assembly GCA_022820805.1. Classification (GTDB taxonomy): domain Bacteria; phylum Actinomycetota; class Acidimicrobiia; order Acidimicrobiales; family Aldehydirespiratoraceae; genus Aldehydirespirator. The sequence goes on along the minus strand of JAJEEV010000041.1, from coordinate 108,107 downwards.
CACCCACGGCGCCGAGCCCTACCACCGTTATGGCGCCGGCCAGGAAGATGTTCATGCCGTAGGTGTCCACCAGCACCACCCCGACGAACGCGCCCAGCGCCATCATCTGGGCGTGCGCGATATTGAGGAAGTTCTCGGTCTGGCGCACCAGCGCGAAGCCGAGGGTCGCCACGGCCAGGATGCTGCCGGTGACGATCCCGAAGACGACGTTTTGCACGGGCGACTCCCCGGGAGGGAACCTGGGCGACCGGCCCGGAGGCCGGGCCGGTCGCCGAAGTCAGGCTCGCGTCGGGCTCAGGACGGCTTCACCAGCGTCGGGTCGAGCTCGATGTTCTCGCGCACGGCCCAGTCCCCGTCCTCCACGTGGATGACGGCCATCACCGGCGACAGCAGGTTGCCCACGCTGTTGAGGTTCAGGTTGGAGGTGGTGCCGTGGTAGTCGATGTCGTTGCCGGCCTCGAGTTCGGCCAGGCCCTGGGCGTAGCTGAAGACCTCCACGCCGGGCGGGTTGGCGATCTCGGAGATGGCCGCGGCGACGGCGGCACCGTCGGTGGTGCCGGCCTTCACGGTGGCCAGACCCAGGATGATGTACTGGTCGTACTGCCAGGCGTCGTAGAACGCGATCTCGGGCGGATCGCCGATCTTCTCCTCGAAGCGAGGCACGTAGGCGTCCCAGGCCGGGTTGTTCTCGGTGTCGTAGGCGGTGGCGCCGACGATGGCCGAGGCTCCCTCGACCCCGCTGACGATCTCGGCGATCTCCGGGCTGAGCAGGTCGGTCGTGAAGATCATCGGGATGTCGGTGTAGCCCCGGCGCTGCCACTCGTTGAGGATCGGCACGCCGGTCTCGAAGCCGGCTGCGATATAGACGGCGTCGGGGTTGGACTCGAAAGCCTGGGCGACCTGGGCCGCGTAGGTGGTCTCACCGGCGTTGAAGCGGACGTCCTCGGTGATGGTCCCGCCCATCTGCTCGGTGAAGACGGCCTTGAAGACGTTGGCGGGACTCTCGGTTCCCTCGCTCAGCTCGACCAGCATGGCCACGTTGCGGTATCCCTCGTCGCGGGCCACCTGGGCCCCGACGATGCCGTTGTCGGTGTCGGAGGGGATGATCCGGAACACCATGTCACCGCCGGTGTTGTCAAGCTCGGTCGTGCCGCAGGTGCTGCAGATGGTCGGTATCTGCAGCTCGTGCACGGTGTCGAAGATGGCGATCATCCCGTCGGACTCGATGCCGCCGAGGGCGTGGATTCCATCGACCTCGGTCAGCTCGGCGAAGCCCGAGACCGCGCCCTCAGGCGTGGATCCGTTGTCCTCGACTACCAACTCGACCTGGCGGCCAAGCACGCCGCCACCGGCGTTGAGTTCCTCGACCGCCACTTCCGCTGCGGCCAGAGCCCAGTGGCCCCACGGGCCGTAGTCGCCGGACTGTCCGTTGAGGAAGCCGTACTTGATCGGCCCCTCGTCCTCTGCGGTGTCTCCGCTGCAAGCGGCGACGGCCACGAGGCCGACAGCCAGCAACGCGATGAGTACGCGCTTCACGATTTGTCTCCTTCCGAATGCCAGGTCGGGTGACCCGGGCCCCCATCTGCTAGCCCATAGCGTTGCACCAATCGCGCCGTCTAGCTAAGCCGGAGACAAAATGTCTGACAGAAAGGCGCCAGCGGAGTCCCTTCTGGACTACACGACCGCGACAGCGGCCAATGCGCTGAGCCCCGGTGCACGACATGACTTCCTCGAGCAGCGCCACGACGGCCGGCTGGCCACGATTCGTGCTGATGGCTGGCCGCACGTGACACCGATCTGGTTCCTGTGGGAGTCACCGGTGCTCCTGTTCTCCCTCGGCGCCAGCCGGCTGCACCTGGACAACCTTCGGCGCGACGCCCGGGCGACCTTCTGCGTTGGCGAGGACCTCGAGCGCGACGGCTCAGGACGCGGGACGGTTGCCGCGGTGGCCTTCGGACTCGCGTCCATCACGACGATGGAGGACGACGAGGCCTGCGTGCGGGCCACAACGGAGGCCGTCCTCGGGCGTTACCGACCGACCGACGAATCGATCGTGTGGGCCGAGGACCGGGCCATCGTCACCCTCGCTCCTGAGCGGTGGCTGACGTGGGCGAGCCCGGCCACGGCGCCTGCGCCCTAGACCGACTCTTCACGGCGGAGCGGCGGTTCAGCCTCCGGACGGTTCCCCGTAGACCTCGGCCAGAAAGGCCCGCAGGGCCTCGTTGACCCGGGCCGGACTCTCGAGGTTCACGGTGTGGCCCGCGCCGGGGATCGTCACCAGGGAAGCCGACGGCATAGCGGCCACGGTGGTGCGGGCGTCCTCGATCGCGATGGCCTCGTCGGCGAGGCCGTGGACGGCCATCGTCGGCACATCGATGGCGGCCAGACGCTCGCTGATGTCGTCCTGCATGAGCCAGGAGCACACCTCGTGGTACACGGCGGCGCCGCGGTAGCCGGCCCAGCGCTCCACCCAGTGTCCGACCATCCCCGGGCGGTCCCGGCGGGTCGAGTCCGAGAAGCAGATCCGGGCCTCTCCGAGCGCGAACTCGCGGCCGACGCTCGGCGCGCTGAGCAACGGCCGGTAGTGCTGCTCCCAACCCGACCTTTCGGCGTCGGAGTAGCTCAGACCGCTGCTGGCGATGAGAACCAGACCGTCGATGCGGTCCGGGTGGCCCAACACGACGCGCAGAGCTGTCCAGCCGCCCATCGACATCCCGGCAAGCACACAGCGCTCGATCTCGAGGCTGTCCAGCAGGCGGACGCAGTCGTCGGCGAGGTCGTAGAGGCTGTAGGGCCCCTCCCAGCGGGTGCCGCGGGCCCGGTGGTCGAAGGCCACGACCCGGTAGCTGTCACGGAGGGCCCGCAACTGCGGCTCGAACATCGTGCGGTCCATCATGGAGCCGTGGCTGAAGACCACGGCCGGGCCCTGTCCGGCCTCGTCGTAGGCCACCCCGGCGGTCTCTGCGGAGATCATCGGTCCTGTCACTCGCGCCCTCCAGGCTCCCGGCGCGTGCATCTGCGCCCGCCGCGACAGGGTCATACACTCCCGGCGTGGCCAAGAACAAGCCCCAGGTCGTTCCCCTGTCGTCCGTCGAGGTCAAGGCGCCTGAGGACGCACCCACCAAGGTCCGCATCGCCAGGATGATCACCAACGCCCGGTGCGGCTCCAACATGCTGCTGGGCGTGGCGTGGGTGCAGCCCGGCGAGAGGACCAACCGCTGGTCCACCCAGGCCGACGACGAACTCGAGCCCAACGACCACCACTACGGCTACCTGGAGGAGGTCTACTTCATCCTCCACGGCGACTTCCGCCTCACCTGGGACGAGGGGGTCCTGGAGTTCGGCCCGAACGACGCGGTCTACCTTCCCGCAGGCTGGCAGTACCAACTCGAGTGCGTGGGCGACGTGCCGGGCATGCTGGTGTACGGCTTCTCACCCACGCCCGAGTAGGCGCTCGGGCCTCCAGTTCGACTCACCGCGCCGGCCCCAAGATGAGGATCTGCCGGTGAGGTACGGGGTCACGCTCCAGGCGGTGGCCGAACCGGCCGAGTTCGTGGAGCTGGCCCGCTGGATCGAGCAACTCGGCTACGACGACCTCTGGGTCGGGGACTCGTCGCTGCACTGCGGCGACGCCTACGTGTACGCCACGCTGGCCCTGCAGGCCACCTCCCGCCTCAGGTTCGGCACCTCGGTGACGAACCCGTTGACCCGCCACACCGGCATCACCGCCAACGTCTTCCGCTCGCTCGACCAGCTCGGCCGCGGCCGGGTGGTCTGCGGGACGGGGATCGGAGAGAGGCCCTTGATCGAGCTGGGCTTCTCCAGGGCCGAGCTGTCGACCCTCGTCGAGCACATGGACGCTATGCGGCGGCTCTGGCGGGGCGAGACCGTGGACGCCCAGATTGGGCGTCAGCGGCTAGTGGGCTCGCACCTGCGGTCGGCCGTGGGCTCCATCCCGATCTTCGTGTCGGCGACGGGGCCCCGCACGCTCGAGACCGCAGGGCGCCACGCCGACGGAGTCCTCATGCTGGTGGGACTGTGGCCGGAGCCGCTGCAACACGCCCTCGATCACCTCCAGCAGGGACGGCGCGACAGTGCCGTGGACCGCTTCGAGACCGCCTGTTGTCTCTACGGCGCGGTCGACGACGACGAGCCGGCCGCCATCGAGTCGGCCCGGGCCATCGTGGCCTGGCTGGCCAAGGCGTCGCCGCCGGCGGCGCGGGCTGCGGGCATGCCCGACGATCTGATCGAGCTGATCGACGCCAACTACAGCGGCCGCGAGTTCCAGGAAGCCCGCCGGGCCGCGGCGGTCGTGCCCGACTCGGCGGTGCAGCGGGTGGCATTCGCCGGCGACCGCAAGTACGCCGAGGACAAGCTGGCCTGGCTCGAGTCGGCCGGGATCGACACTGTGAATCTCGGCCCGCTGGCCGCGGATCCTCGCCCGACCATCGCGGCCGTGGCCGAGATCGCCGGACTGGAGGCCCGAGGCTGAGCGCGGGCCCGGGCAGGCCGGCGGCGGCATGGCCATCCACCTAACCGTCTGACATATAGTTGCCACCGTCCCAATCCGAGCCAATTGGGGGAAGGCATGAGCAACGCGCTGCGCCAGTACTGGCACCCGGTGGCCGCCGTTGAGGAGCTTGACAGCGGCCCCATCAAGACCACCCTTCTCGACGAGGACCTGGTGGTGTTCCGCTCCGGCAGCGAGATCCACGCCCTGCAGGATCTGTGCATTCACCGGGGCACGCCCCTGTCGCTCGGTTCGGTGAACGCCGACGGCTGCATCGTGTGCCCCTACCACGGCTGGACCTACGACACCGACGGCAAGTGCGTGCACATCCCGTCCCAACCGCCCGACCGCCAGCGGATCCCGTCGCAGGCGAGAGTGCCCGCCTACCGGACCGCCGAGCACTACGGGCTGGTCTATGTGGCGCTCGAGGAGCCCGTCGCCGAAGTGCCGGAGTTCCCCGAGTACTTCGACGACGAGTTCCACATGATCAGGCCGGGCGAGTGGACCTGGCAGGCCAGCGCGGCCCGTTTCGTGGAGAACGCCATCGACACGTCCCACCTGCCGATCGTGCATCCCGGCCTGCTGGCCGACCCGGCCGCCACCGTCATCGCGCCCTTCGACATGGAGGAGACCGACCGGGGCTACGCCTTCTCGGCCAGGCGCCACGACGTGGACGAGGCCATGTTCGGCGACGCCGACGAGCTGGTCACCCAGAAGACCTGGGTGGAGATCCCCTTCAGCTGGCGCCTGCTGATCACCGCGGAGTCCCAGAGCACGGTGGTGTTCATCGCCAACCAGCCGGTCTCGATCAACAAGGTGCGCTTCTGGGAGTACGTCGGCATCAAGGGCCGCCGGGACCAGACCGACGAGGAGGTGGCCGCCTTCCACCAGAAGGTCATCGAGCAGGACCGCCACATCGTCGAGAACCAGAGGCCCGAGATGCTGCCGCTCGACATCACCGCGGAACTGCACCTGCGGGTGGCCGACGAGCCCGCCCTCGAATACCGGCGCCGCCTGGCCGCGGTGGCCGGCGCCGAATACGCCTGAGAGGCCGAGCCCTCAGCGCACATCCGAAAGGAGCTCGTGCAATGTCAACCGCGATGAGCCTGGAGTGGCCCACCGACGACTTCAGCCGGATCCCGTTCGGCGCCTACCTCGACGAGGACATCTACGTGGAGGAGCAGGAGCGGATCTTCCGGGGCCCGACCTGGTCGTACCTGGCCCTGGAGGCCGAGATCCCCAACACCGGCGACTTCATCACCACCTACGTGGGCGACACGCCGGTGCTGGTCAACCGCCAGCGCGACGGGCAGGTCTCCGCGTTCGTGAACCGGTGCATGCACCGCGGCTCGATGCTCAAGCGAGAGTGCCGGGGCAACGCCACCATGCACACCTGCCTGTACCACCAATGGTCCTACGACCTGAAGGGCCAGCTGCGGGCGGTGCCGTTCGCCAAGGGGCATATGGGCCGGGGCGGGCTGCCGCCGGACTTCGACATCAAGTCGGTGAAGCTCACGTCGATGCGGGTGGAGAGCTACAGGGGCGTGCTGTTCGGGACGTTCTCCGACGACACCGAACCGCTGGTCGACTACCTGGGTGACAATGTCCGGGCCGAGCTCGACCGGGTCTTCAACCGGCCCCTCAGCCTGCTCGGCTACCAGCGCCAGCGCATCCTCGGCAACTGGAAGCTCTACAACGACAACGTGCGAGACCCGAACCACGGGGCACTGCTGCACATGTTCCACGCCACCTTCGGCCTCTACCGGCCCACCCAGCGCGGCGGGGTGAAGATGGACGACCGTCACCGCCACAACATCAGCTACTCCATGATGGGCACCAGCGACGACGACGCCGACGCCGAGGCGTTCGCCGGCACCCAGAAGGTCTTCGACAAGGGATTCCGCCTCGAGGACCCGTCGATGCTGCAGTACGACAAGGAGTACCCCGACGACGTGTCGCTGACCATCCTGTCGATCTTCCCCAACATGGTGATGCAGCAGATCACCAACAGCCTCTGCACCCGCCAGATCCAGACCCGCGGTCCGGGCGAGCTGGAGCTGTACTGGACCTACTTCGGCTACACCGACGACGACGAGAAGATGACCCAGCACCGCCTCAACCAGGCCAACCTGGTCGGCCCGGGCGGGCTCATCTCCATGGAGGACGGCGAGGCCGTCGAGATGGTCCATCGGGCGGTCAAGCGCGAGCAGGACGAGCACGGCATCGTCGAGATCGGCGGCAAGGGCGAGATCGCGGACCACGACTACCTCGTGACCGAGATCCCGATCCGGGGCTTCTGGTCGTACTACTACGAGCTGATGGGCATCGACGGCGAGCAGGCGGCCTGATGGGCGCAGGGAGCGAGCGCGACGCCGTAGTGGCGTTGATGATCGACTACGTCCACCTGATCGACGAGGACCGGCTCGAGGACTGGGTCGAGCTGTTCACCGACGACTGCACCTACAAGATCCTGTCGCGGGAGAACGTCGATGCCGGCTACCCCCTGGAGCTCCTGTCCTGCCACAACAAGGGCATGCTGCGCGACCGGGTGGTGTCGCTGAGGGAGGCCAACCTCTACAACCTCCACACCGACAAGCACGTGCTCGGCATGGTCCGGACGCACCAGGAGGGCGACGGCGTGTGGACCGCGCAGGCCAACTTCTCGCTGTACCAGTCGACTCTCGACGGGGAGACCGACCTCTTCGCGGTCGGGACCTACCGCGACCGGGTGGTCTTCGACAACGGTCAGCCGCTGTTCTCCGAGAAGATCGTCGTCAACGACACCTTCGCGGTGGCCAGGATGCTCTCAACCCCGATCTGACCCGGGGAGTCCGAGCGAGGGGGGCATACCCTCCGCACCAATTTGGTGCCTAAGAGCTGCGAGAAGCCCGGTTGATTCCGTCCCGAGAGACGGGAGACGTGCGGGTGTGGCCGGGCCGCGCTCGATCTGTGCTGAGAAACTAGGATCAGAGTTGCAATAAAACTTGGAGTATCTATACTCAAAATCTAGGATTATCGGCTAGGCTGGTAGCGTGGAGATCGTTTCCCGTCACCTGCTGCCCCGCCTGCACGAGGCCTTGGACGGCTTCCGCGCGGTGGTTCTCCACGGTCCTCGACAGTGCGGCAAGTCCACGTTGGCGAGACTGCTGGCGGACCAGCGCGGCGGAACATACGCGTCACTAGACGACGAGGCCACCCGTGACGCCGCCGCGGCCGATCCGCACGGCTTCCTGCTTGACCAGGCCCACCCGCTGGTCGTGGACGAGGTCCAACTCGGCGGCGACCGCGTGGTGCGCGCCCTGAAGCAGATCGTAGACGCCGACCCTGCCCGGGGCCGGTTCCTGCTCACCGGCTCCACGAACTTCCTCACCGTCCCCACGATCAGCGAGTCGCTCGCCGGACGCGTCCGCATCCTCCGCCTGTGGCCGCTGTCACAGGCCGAACTCGCCGGGTGCCCGGCACCGGGGGTCTGGGACTGGATAGAAGGCTTCGACACGCCGGCCCGTGCGCCAGCACCGGCCGGTTCGCCGCGCTCAGGTCGCCGCGCCTGCATGAGCCTGGTCTGCCGGGGTGGATTCCCCGAGATCGTGGCCATGGGCAGCGGACCGCGGCCGGGCTGGTTCGAGAGCTACGTCGAGACGGTCATCGAACGCGATGTCGTTGCGCTCGGCGATCTGCGACGCCGGTCGGTACTGGCGCCGCTGGTCCGCTGGATCGCCGCGAGCACGTCCAGCGAACTCAACGTGCAAGCCGTGTCAAGCCGCCTGGGTGTCGACCGGGCCACGATGGAGTCGTACCTGGACTGGATGGAGACTGTGTTCCTGATGCACCGCCTGCCTGCGTGGTCTCGTCGCCTGCCGTCGCGTGCCGTGCGGCGACCCAAGATCCACGTCACCGACACCGGGCTCGCGGCCAATCTCCTAGGCGTCGGCCCCAACTCGCTGACCGCTCCGACGTCGCCGTCGGCCGGACCGCTGTTCGAGAGCTTCGCTGTCAACGAGATGGTCCGCCAGCTATCGGCGTCGCGCCCGGCAGAGCGGGCGCACCACTATCGCGACCATGACGGCCGAGAGGTCGACCTGCTGCTGGAGAGCCCCGACGGCGCGGTGACGGCCGTGGAGATCAAAGCCACCAGTTCGCCGCGGGCCGAGGACCTGCGGCATGTGGCCTGGCTGCGCGACCGCCTCGACGCCGCATCCCCTGGCGACTTCCGTGCCGGCGTCCTGCTCCATACAGGCCAGCAGCACCTAACAGTCGGCGACCGCCTCTACCTGCGGCCCATTCAGTCTCTCTGGGCCACTGCTCCCACCGCGAGCCCGGACCGGACGAGCCGGGACTAGCCGGGCTACTCCTGCCAGCGCTTGTAGCGGGGGTCGTCCTCGAAGAAGGCCCGGTACATGCCGTCGAAGGCCAGCCACTGCAGGTCGATGCTGCGCCGGACCGCGTTCCAGACCCGGGTCCGGGTGTAGTCGTCGTTGGCGTAGCGGCGCACGATGGCCGGCCCGATGTCGCCGTGGTCCTCCTCGATCTCCGAGGCGTGGATCTCCCAGTAAGTCAGCCCCTCGGAGCCCTTGGTGTAGCCGTAGTCCTTCACGAACGACTCGATGAGCATGTCGTTGCGCTTGGCCGAGGCTCCCTCGATGAAGGCGATGCCGGCGATGGCCGCGATCCAGTCGCCCTTGAAGGCGTTGAAGTAGCGCCACTGCTCGAACGCGGCCGTCTCCGGGATGGCGTCGGTGGCCATCATCTCCTCCGCCGACAGACCGAGCGTGGCGCACCAGTTGAAGTAGATCTGGAGGTGGTGGCCGGTGCCGGAGTGGCTGCCGGTGGCCTCCTCCATCAGCACGTCGCCGAACCACAGGTGCTCGATGTCGGGGTCGCCCTCCGGTGCGTAGGCGTACACCGCGCAGTGGGGCCTCGGGTTGGGCTTGGGCCCCACGAAGAAGAACTGCCTGGCGAAGCCCCTCAGGGACTTCCGGGAGGCGTTTCCCTCGCAGATGGCGCTGACCAGCGGGTGGAACTTGATGTGCTCGGCCTCGACGGTCTCGTCGATGCGTCGCAGGAGGTCGTCAGTTTCTGCAGACATGGGGCGGCACCATAGCGGCAGCGATCGCGGCGGCTCTCGTCGGGCGCCGGCGGTTCCCCGCCCGGGCGGGTCAGCCGCGCAGCTCGACGCCGTCCAACGGCTCGGAGCCGAGGCGACCGGCGAAGAACTGGGTGACGATGGCGTTGAACGTGTCGGGACGCTCGAAGTAGGGGGCGTGGGCGGCGTTGTCCATGATCGCCAGGCGCGAGCCGGCCAGCAGCTCGTGGGCCGCCTTGCCCATGGAGAGCGGGAAGCCCAGGTCCTCGCGGCCCCACACCAGCAGGATCGGCACGTCGCGGCCCGCCTCGGCCAGCCGCTGGCCCACGACGTGGTCGTCGATGTGGTTGGCGAAGTAGCCCGAGATGCCTTCGAAGGCTTCGGCCGCGCCGGGCGAGTTGTTGATCAGGACCTCCTCGCGGTGCAGGTCCGCGGTGACGAGGTTGTCGTCGTGGAGCACGCTGTGGAGCTTGCGGTCGACCATCTCGGGCGAGGCGTCACCGATCAGGCCCGCGGTGCGCTTCCGGGCCTCCGGGCCGATCGGGGCCATCCCCAGCGTGCCGACGAGCACGAGTCCGGCCACCCTCTCGGGGATCTCGCAAGTGACCGTGGCCAGGATGTGGCCGCCCAGCGAGGTTCCGACCAGGTAGGCGCGGTCGGATCCGATCTCGTCGAGCACGGCCCGGGCGAACGTCGCGTAGTTCGGGACGGAATGGGCGAACCCGTCGCCCTTGGCGGCCAGCCCGTGCCCGGGCAGATCGACCGCGTAGGGGTGATATCCGGCATCGGCGAAGCCCTCGAGGTTGAGGCGCCAACGATCGGCCCGTGCCCCCACCCCGTGCACGAGCAGCATCGTCTTGTCGCCCCGGCCGGCCTCGAGGACGCGGGTCAGGGTTCCGGCCGCGCCGAGCGGGTACTGGATCATGGCGCGTGCCACCTCCGGGGGATGCGGGTCGGGTGCCTGTCAGTTCGACTCTTGGGCCGCGGTGCTGGCGAGCTCGTCGAGTTGGCTCAGCAGTTCCCGCTCGCCGTCGGAGTCGAAGTCGCGCGGGTCGGGCTGGGTGGCGCCGCCCCCGTTGAAGATCAGGTCGTAGGTGATGTCGGACGGGCAGATGGTCTGGGCCCGATCGAAGGGACGGCGCTGGGCCAGCACCTCGTCGTCGAAGACCTGGACCTCGCCCCGCAGGATCACAGTCTCGATGCGCCTCTTGTCGCACAGGACCCGGATGTCGGCGAGCGGGTCGCCGTCGACGACGATGATGTCGGCGCCCTTGCCGGCTACCAGCGAGCCCACGTCGTTCTCCTCGCCCAGCACGATCGCGCAGTCGTGGGTGGCCGCCTTGATGGCCTCCAGCGCGGTCATGCCGGCGTAGCGCATCAGCAGCTCGAGCTCGCGGGCGTGCCACTCGCCGTAGGGGGTCGCCGCGAAGCCGGTGTCGGTGCCGGTGATGATGGGCACCCCAGCCTCGCGGGCCTTGTTGAGGCAGCCCGCGGTGTCGTCCAGCAGGCGGGAGTAGGCGCTGCGGGTCTCGGCCGGCACTCCGGCGGCCTCACCGAACTCGCCCAGGTTGCCCAGCAGCAGCAGCGCCGGCGCCAGCGGGATCTGGGAGTCGGCCAGCCGCTCGATGGTGTCGTCGCGCAGGGTGTTGCCGTGCATGATCCAGTCGAGCTCGGCCGCCACCGCCGAGTCGACGTTGTTGGAGCCCCGGGCGTGCATGGTGATGCGCTTGTTGAGCCGGTGGGCGGCGTCCGACATCGCTTTGACCTCGTCACGCGAGAACGCCTCGAAGTCACCGAGCACGCTGTCGCCGATCTTGATCAGGTTGACGCCGTTCTTGACCTGGTGGCGGACCTCGGTGACCATCTCGTCGGCGGTGTTGACCACCTTGCCGATGCTGGAGTCGGGCACTCCCACCGACGACGGGTACCAGTCGCTGATGCCGTTGCTGGTGGACAGGAAGCGCCCCGAAGTGGTCATGCGGGGACCCTGGATGAGCCCTTCAGCGATCCCCTCGCGGATGCCCACCCCGATGAAGTAGCTGCCGCCGGGATCGGATATCCCGGTGACCCCGGCCCTCAGGACCTTGGTGACGTTCCACGCGGAGCGCAGGGTTCGCAGCTCGTGGCTGGTGTAGAGGTCCTGCTCCTCCTGCATCCGGGACTCGCCGAAGGACGTGTGGCAGTGGGCGTCGATCAAGCCCGGCATGACCGTCTTGCCAGCGGCGTCGATGCGGGTCACGTCGTCGCCGCGGGGGATCAGACCGTCGCTCACGTCGGTGCCGACAGCCTCGATCGCGTCGTCCTTCACCAGCACGGTGCAGTCCTCGACCGCGGGAGAGCCGGTGCCGTCGATCACGGTTCCGCCGCTTATCAGGATCCACGAACTCACGGTTGCCTCCCGAGTGCTGAGATGCCGGCCGGACCATACCGCGCCGTCATCTCAGGGACCGATTCGGGACCGCGCCGGGGCTCGGGCGATAATGGGTCCATGGTGACCCGGCAACAGATGTCCAGACTTCCGCTGCTTACCGAGCGCGACGGTCTCAGCGAGGCCCAACTAGCGGTGTTCGACTGGATCGTCGAGAGCCGGGGCACGATGATCCGCCCCTACGAGGTGATGCTGCACGTGCCCGAGATGGCCCGGCCCGCGGCTGAGCTCGGCCACGAGATCCGCTACGAGGGCGCGCTGAGCGACCACGACCGGGAGTTGGCGATCATCGCATTGGCCACGGCTCATGCCTGCCCCTTCGAATGGGACACTCACATCGGGCTGGCCCGCAAGGCCGGCGTGGCCGAGGACACCATCGCAGCCTTGCGAGACGGCCGCGCCGTCCGGGCGCCCGACGATGTGATCGTCGGCTTCGTGCGGGAGATGTGCGCCACGGCCCGGGCGTCCGACGGGGCGTATGCGGACGCTCATGACCGTCTGGGCACCGCAGGGGTGGTGGAGCTGACGACCCTTGTGGGCTACTACACCATGCTCGCCTTCGTCATAAACGTCGCCGATCCCGATCCCGCTCCGGCGGCCGGGTCCTCCACGGCGCAGGCGGGCTGACCATGGCCGGCGGGTCCCCGGCGAGGGTGCGGGGGCTGGACCACATCGTGTTGAACGTGGCCGACGCCGAGCGGTCGATGCGCTGGTACTGCGACCGGCTCGGGCTCGAGCCGGAGCGGTACGACGAGTGGAAGGCGGGCGAGGCTCCGTTCGTGTCGGTCCGCATCGACGAGGGCACCATCATCGACCTCTTCGAGACCGAGCGCAGCGGGGAGAACCTCAACCACTTCGCGGTCTGGGTCACCGGCGACGTGGAGTCGATCGTGGCGCAGGACGACGTGGAGCTGGTGCGCCGGGCGCCGCGGGTCTTCGGAGCCCGGGGCTGGGGCTCGGCCGTCTACGTCCGCGACCCCGACGGCAACGAGGTCGAGCTCCGCCAGTACGACGCTTAGAGCGAGCGCGGGCGGCTGGGTGCCGGGCTCAGCCCAGCCCGGCGAAGTCGACCTGGTTGGTGGTGAACCAGGCCATGAACCCGTGGTCGGCGACCATGTTGTGGCCGTTCATGGCCGCGCTGGCGTCCGTGCCGAGCATCACCAGGGTGCGGGCGATGTCGGCGGGCGTGAGGATCCCCGCCGACTGGTCGACCATCCAGTCGATGACCTGCTCGGTCATGTGGCGGCGGAAGTCGTGCAGCAGGGGAGTGTCGATCACGCCCGGGCAGACGCTGTTGGTGCGCACTCCGTAGTCGAGGTAGCTGCGGCGCGAGCCGTGCATGGTCCACACCTGGGCCACCTCCTTGGAGAACTCGTAGGGCGCTGGATCGATCAGCTCGCCGTGGTCCGCGATCCAGGCCAGGGCGTCGTCCCAGCCGTCGACCGCGATCAGCTTGGAGATCTCGGCCAGATGCTGGGGCCAGCGCTGGCCGGCCACCGACGCGGTGTTGACGATGGCGCCACCCCGGTTCATGGTGGGCAGCAGGCCCTCGCTAAGGCGGCGCAGCCCCAGGTAGTTGACCCGCATCACGAAGTCCGAGGAATGGACCCCGGCCACGCCCGCATTGTTGAACAGAACGTCCACGCCGCCCCCGATGGCCTCGCAGGCCGCATCGATCGAGTCGGGGTCGCTGAGGTCGGCGGCCACATAGGCAGTGGCCGGACCTGTGGGCTCGTTGCGGTCGAGCACGGTGAGGTCGGTGCAGCCCGCCTCGGCCAGCAGCTCGGTGGCGGCCGCGCCGACACCGCTGGCGCCCCCGGTGAGCACCACCTTCTTGCCGGCGTAGCTGAACAGGTTCGACGAGGATGCGGGCACGGTGCGACTCCTTGCAGTCTCGCGAGTGTGGCCGATCAGGCAGGGGTGAAGGCTAGGTGGGCCTCGAGCAGCCCGTGGACGAAGGCGTTGGGCATCTCCACCTGAGGGGTTCCCTCGATGCGCTCGATGTGGTCCACCCGCTGGAGCAGCCGCTCGAAGAAGACCTGGATCTCCAGGCGGGCCAGCGCCGCTCCCAGGCAGAAGTGGGTGCCGAAGCCGAAGGCGATGTGGTTGTTGGGGCTGCGGGTGACGTCGTACGTCTCGGGATCCGTGAAGTGCTCCGGATCGCGGTTGGCCGACGGGTACATCATGACCAACTGCTGTCCCATTCGGACCGTCTGGCCCGCGATCTCGGTGTCGGCGGTGGTCGTGCGGCACATGTTGTGGATGGGAGTGACCCAGCGGATGAACTCCTCGACTGCGACCTCCAGATCGGCTCCCGCCTTGAGTGTGGCCCAGGCATCGGGCCGGTCGGCCAGGTCCAGAAGGGTGCGGGCGATCACGGTTCGGGTCGTCTCCGCCCCGCCGTCGAGTACCAGCAGCGAGTCGGAGACGATCTGGTCCAAGCCGAACGGCGAGCCGCCCACCATTCCGCCTCCGTCGGATTCCGCCTCGATCCAGCGCGACATCAGGTCACCGGCCGGGCATCCCTGCTTGGCGGTGTACAGCTCGGTGCAGGCCACCGCGAACTCCAGAACGGCCTCGACGCCTTCGGGGCTGCGGTACCGGGGACCGCCGCCGGTGGCGATGGACGCCTCCGACCAGTGCTTCAGCTTGGGCCACAGGTCGTCGTCGTAGCCGAGCAGCAGGCCGATCATCTTGGCCGGAAGGGGAGCGGCCAACTCGTCCACGATCTGGGCGCGGCCCCGCTCGATCACCGGGTCGAGCAGGCCGTCGACGGTCTCGGTGACATGGTCCCGCCACTGTTGCACGGCCCTGGGGGTGAAACGGCGCGACACCAGTGAGCGGCGGGCCTGGTGCAGGGGGTCGTCGGTGCCGATGATCGACTGGTCGGCCGGGAGGTTGGGCCGGTAGCCGCCCTTCTCCCTGTCGGAGCTGATGAACAGCTGCTTGTTGGTCTCGACTTCGACGATGTCGTCGTAACGGGTGAGCACCCACAGCTCGTTGATGTCGTCCCAGTGGCACGGCGAGTTCTCCCGCAGCCAGGCGTAGCGGGAGTAGGGGTCGTTGACGTAGAAGTCGCCGTCGAGGATGTCGAGGGGCCGGGGATCGATTGGCTTGATCGTCATCGCCGGGTCATCCTACGGCGGCAGCTGCGGGTGCCAGGAGGCCCCGGAGGTCGATGCACGGGTCATGGGAACATGCTGCGCAGCACGGTCCAGAGCAGCAACAGGCCCGCGATGGCGATCGGTCCGGGGATGGCGATGATCAGGGCCCAGGTCAGGTAGCGCACCCAGGCCGGGCGATCCGCGAACCGGCGCTGGTGGAAGGCAGCGTCGAGGTGCTCAGCCTCCACATCGGGTCGCTCGAGGCCGAGAAGCTCGGCCGCGGGATCGGCGGCCTCGGTGCGCACGACCAGCACGGCGAGGCGGTCGGTGACGTGATGGGGAGCGACCTCGGTGGCGGGATCCACGAGCACGGCCGCCTCGTACCCCGCGTCCTTGAGCCGGGCTGCGGCCACGTTGGCCTCCCAGCGGCTGGCGTACTCGGCGATTGGAACCATGCCCGGCAACGGCCTCACCCCCATATCGTGCCCGATGGAGCCGCTGATAGCGTGCGCGACCGTGAGCCCGGCGGTAGCCGTCAGCGATCTCGTGAAGGACTACGGCGCGGTACGGGCCGTGGACGGCGTGTCGTTCGAGGTTGAGCGGGGTGAGGTGTTCGCCCTGCTGGGCCCCAACGGCGCGGGCAAGTCGACCATCGTCGAGATCCTGGAGGGGCACCGCAGCCGGAGTTCGGGCACGGTGCGGGTGCTGGACACCGACCCGGCCGCTGCGCCTCCGTCGTTCCGCGACCGCATCGGCATCGTGCTGCAGACCTCGGGCATCGACCCGGAGCTGACGGTGCGCGAGGCCATCGACTTCTACGGCGCGGCCTACTCGCGGCCGGTCCCAGCCCCCGAACTGATCGAGCTGGTGGAGCTGGGCGAGAAGGCCGATGCCCGCATCTCCACCCTGTCGGGAGGTCAGCAGCGGCGCATCGACATGGCTCTCGGGCTGGCCGGCGACCCCGACGTGGTGTTCCTGGACGAGCCGACCACCGGCTTCGACCCTGCGGCCCGGCGGCGGGGCTGGGAGCTGGTCGAGAGGCTCGCGTCGGAGCAGCGGGCCGTGCTGCTCACCACCCACTACCTCGACGAGGCCGAGCACCTGGCCGACCGGGTGGCCGTGCTGGCCAAGGGCCGGATCGTGGCCGAGGGCACACCGGCGGAGCTGAGGGCCACGGCCGGATCGGCGCTGATCCGGTTCGCCGTGCCCGACAGGGTCGAGCCGGTGCCGGACCTGCTCGCCCCGGTGTCGGGAGAGATCGTCGGGCGGGGCCGCCATGTGGAGATCACCACCGACACTCCCACCGCTGACCTCGCCCACCTCACGACATGGGCCGCCCAGCGGGGGATCGAGCTGGAGGGACTGACCGTCTCGAGCCCGAGCCTCGAGGACGTCTATCTGGGACTCGTTGAAGGCGACGACAGCCTCGGCGAGGCGGACGCCGGCTCATGAGGTCGCTCTGGCGGGCCGCACGCCACCAGAACCGGATCTTCTGGCGCACCCCGGTGGCCGCCTTCTTCACCCTGGTGTTCCCGATCCTGATGCTGGTGCTGTTCACCGCCATCTTCGGCAACGACGCCTTCGACACGGTGTACGGCCGGGTCAACAGCAGCCAGTTCTACACGCCGGGCCTGGCCGTGTTCGCGGCGGCGTCGTCCACCTACACCGGCATCGGCATCAACCTGGCCAGCCGCCGCGAGCTCGGCATCCTCAAGCGGGTCAGGGGCACGCCCATGCCGCGCCGGGCCTACCTGGGCGGCGTGGTGGTGTCGGCGGTGTGGATCGCGGCGCTGGGAGTCGCCGCCATGGTCGTGCTCGGCGTGGTCGCCTACGGGGTGAACGTCGAGGCGGCCAAGGTGCCGGCCATGCTCCTGACCTTCGCGGTAGGTTCGGCCTCGTTCGCCGCGCTCGGCCTTGGGTTGGCCTCGCTGGCCCGGTCGGTGTCCATGGCCGTACCGATAGCCAACGCCACGCTGCTGCCGATGGCGTTCATCTCCAACATCTTCGTTCCGTTCGGCAGCGAGACGCCGAGCTGGCTGGACCTGCTCGGGGACATCTTCCCGCTCAAGCACTTCGGCCTGGCCTTCGGCGAGGCCATGAACCCGTTCTCGGCGGCTCCGGCCATCGAGTGGCACCGGCTGGGAGTGCTGGCCCTGTGGCTGGTGGCGGGCGCCGCGGTGGCTGCGTGGCGGTTCAGCTGGGACCCGCCCGTGACCTCCGGCCGGACATCCCGCCGCCGGAGCCGCGCCCAGGCTGTTTAGCACTCCCGCTCTTGTTCGCTGCGCTCACGGGCCGCTCGGGCCACGGCCTCGCCCGTATGAGCTGGAGTCGGACCCACCGCTCGGCCTCTAGGATCGCTGGATGGTCGATTACGACGAGTTCGGGCTGCTCGCAGAGAACGCGGCCGAGTACGGGATCGAGTGGTCCGGTCCGCCCACGGTCCGCCGGGAGTCGGTGGCGCTGCCGTCGGGACTTCGATTGTCGGCGCTGGTGTGGGGCACGGCCGAGCCCGAGCTGGTTCTCGTGCACGGCGGGGCCCAGAACGCGCACACCTGGGACACGGTGGCGCTGGCGCTGGGGAGGCCGCTGCTCGCCGTGGACCTGCCCGGCCACGGGCACTCGGACCACCGGCCGGCCCACGACTACGGGCCGGTCTCGATGGCCGGCGACCTGGCCGTGGCGGTGGAGGCGCTGGCCCCCTCCGCCCAGGCCGTGGTGGGAATGTCCCTTGGCGGCCTGACCGCCATCTGCCTCGCCGCCGATCATGGCCATCTCGTGCCGCGGCTGGGGATCGTGGACGTGACGCCGGGCACCGACCACAAGAAGGCCGAGCCCATCATCGCCTTCATCGACGGCCCCGAGCACTTCGACAGCTTCGAGGCGATCCTGGAACGCACCATGAAGCACAACCCGACCCGCAGCGAGTCGTCGCTTCGCCGGGGCGTGCTCCACAACGCCCACGAATCCGAGGAGGGTCGCTGGACCTGGAACTACGACCGGATACGGGACTGGAAGGACGGCGGGGGAGCGGAGATCGCGTTCGACGGTCTGTGGGACAAGGTCTCGGGCGTCTCGGCGCCGACCGCGCTGTGGCAGGGCGGGGCCTGGAGCGTGATCGACGACGCCGATGTGGCCGAGTGGATGCGGCGGCTTCCCGGCACCGTCCATGTGGTGGTCGACGGCGCCGGCCATTCCATCCAGGGCGACAGGCCCCTGGAGCTCGTCGCGCTGATCGAGGACCTGCTGGCCCGGCCGGTGGCCGGCTAGCCCGAGTCGTCGCAGCCGGACTCGTCGAACAGGTAGCCGTCCGGGGTGATCTCCAGGCGGTGGCGGGGGCCCGGTACCGACGGATCGGCCGTGTCGTAACCGGCGTCTCCGTACCACAGCGAAACCGGGCCGTGCTCGCCCTGCCCGATGCGGGTCTCGTAGCGGCGGGAGCGCCGCCGGCCGAGACCCTCCAGTGCGCCGGCCACGGTCGTGAACCGGCCGATGGTGTGAAGGGTGACCCAGGTCGGGGCGATCAACTCGATCTCACCGGCGTCGCGGCGGCGCCTGGCCCCCTGCGGCGTCATCCATTCGTGGTGGACGATCTCCCCCTCGTCGATGCTGACGTCCTGCGACGGCGCCTCGGCCGCGAAGAACCAGGTGGCGAAGCGCTTGGGCGCCAGCGGCGGCGGGATCCAGTACGAGAAGTGCACCAGGTCCGCCGGGTCGAGCACGATCGCGGCCTCCTCGCCGGCCTCGCGGGCCGCGGCGTTGCGGGCGGCCGCGATCAGGTCGCCGGTGCCGTCATGGTCGGTGTCGTCGATGCGGCCGCCGGGGAACACCCACATGCCGCCGAACGCGAGCCTGGAGTTCTTGCGCAGCATCAGCGACTCGAGGCCGCCGGGACCGTCTCGCAGCACGACCACCGTGGCGGCCGGGATGGCGGGCGCCTCGCCGTTGCGTTCCAGCTGCTGGCGCCACTCGTCGAACTGCAGCACCTCGCGCTGGTAGGCGGCCAGCTTCCGGCTGTCAGCCTCAGATCCGGTGGAGTCGTTCACTTGATCACGCCGCCGGTTCTCAGCTCATCGATCCGATCCTCCCACCCCAGCTCTGCGAGCACCTCGTCGGTGTGTTGTCCGTGGGCGGGTGAGGACGGCTCGCGCAGCTCGGCCGGGGTGGCCGAGAACCGGGGGGCGGGTCGGGGCTGGCGGATCCGGCCCATGTGGGGGTGGTCGTGCTCGGTGAAGATCTCGTTGTGGACTGCCTGGGGGTCGGTGGCGACGTCCTCCACGCCCAGCACGACCCCGAAGGGGACCTCGTGGCGGTCTAGCGCTTCCACCGCCTCGGCCAGGGGCATGGTGGCCGCGGCCGCGTGCACTGCCCGGAAGACCTCGCTCGTCTGGGGCCGGTTCTTCTGGCGGTCGGTCATCGTGGCCACCCGGGGGTCCGACGAGTCCACCCCGACGGCCCGGGCCATGCCGTGGAACTCGGAGTCGGTCACTGCCGCCACCACCGCATGACCGTCGGCGAAGGCGATGGCGCGCTGGTGAGCCGAGAAGGACTGGGCCAGGTGGCGCTGGTCGTTGTCGAGGGCGACTTCATGGGCGGCCGAGTCCGCGAACAGGAACCCCACCGCGGCGTCGAGCATCGCCAGCTGCACATGCTGGCCCCCGGCGCCCCGCTCCCGGGCGAACAGGGCCGACGTGACGGCATGCGCGGCGGTGTAGGCGGTGATCTTGTCGGCCGCGGCCTGGCGCAGGAAGCGCGGGGACTCGTCGTTGATGCCGGTCTGGTTGCCCACCAGCCCGGACTGGGCCTGGATCACCGAGTCGTACACCCGTCGGTGCGAGTAGGGGCCGTCGGGACCGAACCCCGACAGCGACAGGTAGACGATGCCGGGATTGCGGGCCGAGACGGTGTCGTAGCCGAGCCCCAGACGCTCGATGACGCCCGGCCGCATGTTCTGCACGAACACGTCGGCCCCGGCGCATAGCTCGAGCACGATCTCTCGGCCCCTCGGCTCAGTGCAGTCCACCGCGATCGAGCGCTTGCCCCGGTTGCACATCTGGAACAGGGCCGATATCCCGCCGGAAACAACCCCCACGTAGCGGCCCTGGTCGCCGTAGCCGGGCTCCTCGACCTTGACCACATCGGCGCCCTGATCGACCAGCAGGCTCACCGCCAGTGGACCGGTCACGGCCACGGACATCTCGACGACGCGTACGCCGTGCAGCGGGCCGGGCACTGTGCTTCGATCCTTGCGGGGTCCCGGGCCGGTGTGTGCGCAGGCCCTATGCGGCCGGGTCCTCGCCGGAGGGCTTGGCGGGCTCGGGGACGCCGTGGAACCAACTGGCCTCCTCCAGCAGCGAGTGGCTTCTCCAGCCCTCGGCGGTGCGGACCAGTTCGTGGTGGTACCAGCCGCCGGTGGCCCACACGGGGGTGTTCGGCAGCTTCAGCGGGTTGTAGACCATGGCCGTCACCTTGGCCTCGTCGCCGTCGATGGCGATGTCGATGTTGGAGATCAGGTGCTGCATGGCCTCGAACACGGCCAAGGCCTCTGACAGGAAGCCGACGACGGTGTCGAGGTCGCCGGCGATGCCGCCGACCTGGGTGTAGTCGATGCGGGCGTCGGGGGTGAAGACGCTGCGGAACAGCTCCCAGTCCTGGCGGTCGACGGCTCGGGCGTAGCGGGTGAGCAGGTCCGTGATCTCGGCCCGGTCAATGAGGGTCTGCAGGTCCATCACCCCACGATACGCAGGACCGCCACCGTTAGGGTCTGGTTAGGGTCTTTCGTCGTGGGGTCCGCGGACGGCGTGAGCGAAGAACTCGACCTCGTTGCTGAGCGGGGCCGTTGCGAGCGGTGGTTCGTCCGGCAGGGGTTGCCGCATCTGATACACGACTACTCGGCCAGCACCGACGTGCTCACCCGGGCGGCGCCGTTCCTGGCCCTCGTCGTGTTCCTGGAGTTCTTCCTCGTGTTCGGCGACCGGTGGCGCAGCTGGGCCCAGGCCGGGGTGTTCGTGTTGGGGCTGGCGGTGGCCGCGGCGGTAGTGGCTCTGGTCAACCGGTTGCGGGGCCGGCGGCTGTGGCAGCTGCCCGACCGGGTCGGCCTCTGGGAGATCCTGGCGTATCTCGGGCTGCCGGCGGTCTTCGCCGGGCTCGGCGCCACCGGTTCTGTCGCCGAGGACGCCGGGTTCTTCGTGGTGGTCAACGCCGTGGTGCTCGGTGTGGCCTACCTCGTCACCAGCTGGGGGTTGGTTCCGATGGTGCGGTGGTCACTGGGCCAGCTGGGTCGCCAGATCGGCCGGATGACGACGCTCCTGGCCAAGTCGCTGCCGATCCTGCTGGTGTTCTCGGCCTTCATCTTTCTCAATTCCGAGATGTGGCAGGTGGCCCACGACTTCACGCTGCCCTACTTCGGGATGGTGGCTGCGCTGCTGGTGGCGGTGGGGACGCTGTTCGTGACGATCTCGGTCCGGCGTCTGGCGGTGGACTTGGCCCGGTTCTCATCGTGGTCCGATGTGCGGTCCCGGTGTGCAGGCACGCCGGTTGGTCCGCTGGTGCCCGGGGACTCGGCCGCGCCGCCCGACTCGCCGCGGTTGAGCCGCGGCGCCCGGTTCAACGTGAGCCTGCTCCTGTTCGTGGCCCAGAGCATCCAGATCATGCTGGTGGCGCTGATCGTGACCGCGTTCTACGTGCTGTTCGGGATATTCACGGTGCGGGAGGCGACCCTGCTGGACTGGACCACGCTGTCCCAGTTGACGTGGGCGGAGTCGTGGGCGGTGCGGATCCCTCTGTGGGGCGAGGATCTGCTGTTCACCCGGCCGCTGGTGCTGGTGTCGGCCTTCATCGGCCTGTTCTCCGGACTGCAGTTCGCGGTCTCGGTCGTGCTCGACGCCGGGTACCGGTCGGAGTTCGCCGAGGAGATGACCGAGGAGTTGCGAGAGGCCCTGGCCGTCCGGGCCGTCTACCACCGCGTCCTGGTCGACACGGCTTGACCTCCGGCTGTCGAGCCGCATCACTTGATCGCTGGCCAGGCTCGCAGCCTCGGAGCATTTATAGTCAATCTCAAGAATATTTATGAGTTATCAGGTTGTGTTGTCGTAGGGGGTGGATAGAGTTGCCGCCATGGAGCGAACAGGTGTTCTGACTCGTGATGGCGGGTGGCCAGGGGGTGGCTCGGCGGCTCCCGAGGCTCTTCGGCTCGACAACGATCGGGTGCTTGCCGACTCCTCGCCGGGGGAGATCTTGGAGGCGGCCTGCGAGGTCTTGCGCTCGGTCTCGTTGGACGGGCTGGGCGAGGACGAGTTGTGCCGGGTGGTGGCGGGGGCGGGCCGCGTGAAGGCGCTGACCGATGCGCTGACGCTGCGTGCTGTCAGCGGGTTGGAGGAATTGAGGGTCGGTTCGGCACGGGAGGCGCTGGTTGCTGGGGCGAGGCTGTCGGGGCGGTCTGCGAGGCGGGTGACTGACGTGGCCCGTCAGGTGGAGGAGATGCCCAACGTCGGTCGGCTGGTCGACAGCGGGGAGCTGCCGCTGGAGAGTGTGTTCGCTCTCGGAGCCGCGGCCCGACAGTGCGGAGCAGGCACTGTGGACGGCTCCGACGAGTTGCTGTATCAGGCGACGACCCGGGACGCCGGGTCGTTCAGCCGCTTCGCTCGGAGGTTTGCGCAGCGGCATGATCCCTCGGCCGGTGGTGACCTGCTCAAGGGACAGCGCAACAGCCGCAAGGCCGATCTGTTCGTCGGCAGCGACGGCATGGGAGTGCTCAACGGCGAGATGGATCCCGTCAGCTTCGGCCTGCTGGAGCAGGCGGTGGACGAACGCAGGGACTACTTGTGGCGCAAGGACGGCGGCCGCGACGGCACTCCCGACGCAGTACGCAGCAACAAGCAGCGCACGATGGACGCCGTCTTCGAACTCTGCACGGGACGGGATGCGCTGACCTACGAGCCGCTCGCGGCCGACGATGGCCCCCGGGGGACTCGTCGTCTGCCGCCGGGCAGGATCATCGCGGTGACGGCGGGAGTCGTAGACGGAACCGATCGAGACGGTTCGTGCGAGATCATCGGCGTCGGGCCGGTACCCCCCACGGTGCTCGACAGCATCTCGCCCGACGATCGGCTCGTTGGCGCCATCTTCGGCGGCAACGGCCAGCCGCTGTGGCTGGGCCGCACCCGGCGGCTCGCAACCCTCGACCAATACGTGGCCGTGGCGCTACGCGACCGTGGGTGCGTGCTGTGCCGGGCCCCGATGCACCGGTGCAGGCTCCACCACGTCGACGAGTTCCTCGCCGATGAGGGTCCGACGGACATCGAGAACCTCGTTGCACTGTGCAATGGCTGCCATCTGTGGCTGCATCGGAGCAACCGGCGCGTCGTGCGCGATGTCGACGCCTACGGGGTAGTCGCTTGGTCCACGGCTCCGCGCCGGTCCGCTCCCGGAACGCGGCGCGCGGACGCGGTTGAGCCGGCGGCTGGGTTGAACGGACACGCCAACTTCGCTCAGGCCGGCGTGCTGGCGGGTGGCAGGACGGGAGCCGGGGTCGGATCACCAGGCCGCAGTCCGCCGGCTGCCGGGAGCCGGTGATGGGGTGGCAGCCACCCGAGTCGACAGGGCGGGGTGAGGGTGGCCCATCTCCACTTGAGATGGTCGCTGCCGACTGGCCGGTGCGCACGATGCGGAGGCCTCGACAGGGACCGTTGGGGTCACCGAACCATCAGGTCTCAGCCGCTACCGTCAATCCTGTAAGTGAGCCGCACCTCAACCCACGTCGGGCAGGGCCCGCGGCGGTAGGCGGAGCACGCGAAGCCTCGAGAAGAAGAGTCCGGAGACGACCGTGTCACCACAACAGCAACTGACGACCGCGACCCTCGATCCGGTCCCGGCCCGCCATGTCGAGGACATACCCGTAGCGGAGGAGATGAGTGACTCGTTCCTCGCCTACGCGCTGTCCGTCATCACATCCCGAGCCATCCCCGATGTGCGGGACGGGCTCAAGCCGGTGCAGCGCCGCGTGCTGTGGTCGATGCTCCAGATGGGATTGCGGCCCGGCACCCCGTACCGCAAGTCGGCCCGCGTGGTCGGCGACACCATGGGTCGCTACCACCCCCACGGCGACGCCGCCATCTACGACACCCTCGTACGCATGGGCCAGGACTTCAGCCGCATGGTGACGCTGGTGGATCCGCAGGGCAACTTCGGCAGCCTCGACGACCCGCCCGCGGCGGCCCGCTACACCGAATGCAGGCTGAGCGAGGCCGCCATGGACATGGTCGGCGAGCTCGACGAGGACACCGTCGACTTCCGGCCCACCTACGACGGCGAGGACACCGAGCCGGTCGTGCTGCCGGCGGCAATGCCCAACCTGCTGGTCAACGGAACGGCGGGAATCGCGGTGGGCATGGCCACCACCATGCTGCCCCACAACCTGGCCGAGGTCGGCGCGGCCATCGAGCTGGTGATGAGCAAGCAGCCCAGCGGCGCGGCGACCGATGCCGGCCCCGCGTCACAAGGCGGCAAGCCGGTCCGGAGGCGCAAGGCGAAGCCGGCGATCGACGAACTCATGGCAGTCCTGCCCGGGCCCGACTTCCCCGGCGGCGGCATCGTGGTCGCCGACGAGGGCCTCAAGGCGGCCTACGACAGCGGCCGGGGATCGATCAGGGTTCGGGCCCGGGCCAGCATCGAAGCCGTGACCCGGCGCCGCCGGGCAGTGGTCGTGACCGAACTGCCCCATCTCGTCGGTCCCGAACGGGTCGTCTCCCGGATCACCGAACTCGTCGGAGCCGGCCGGCTGCAGAGCGTCGCCGGAATCGCCGATCTGAGCGATATGGAAGGCCTCCGGCTGCAGATCGACCTCAAGCCGGGAATCGACCCCGACGCCGCGCTGTCCGAGCTCTACCGGCTCACACCCCTGGAGGAGAGCGTGAGCGTCAACAATGTGGTGCTGGTCGACGGTGTTCCCACGACCGTCGGGCTCCGGGAGCTGTGCGAGCACCACGTTGCTCACCGCCTCCAGGTGGTGGTGCGCCGCAGCCGTTACCGGCTGAGGCGGGCGGACGAGCGGCTTCACGTTGTCGAGGGCCTGCTTGTCGCCCTCGACAACATCGACGAAGTCGTGGCCCTGATCCGTGCCTCCCAGGACGCGGCTGAGGCCCGTGCCGGGCTCATGGCGCGCTACGGCCTCACCGAGGTCCAGGCAAACCACATACTCGACATGGCGCTGCGGCGCCTCACTGCGCTGGAGCGCCAGAAGCTCGAGGAGGAGGAGGCCGGGCTGCGGGCCGACATCGAGGATCTGAAGGAGATCCTCTCGAGCCGGCGTCGCCAGCGGTCCATAGTCCGGAGTGAGCTGCGGCGCATCGTCGCCGATCACGGACGGCCCCGCCGCAGCCGGATCGTCGCGGCGGAGGTCCTGGAACGCGAGTCCGCCAGCCATTCGAGCGGTGACGCCGCCTCGGCAGGCTCGGCCGAGCAGGCCGAGGCGGGGCGCGACCTGCCGTGCGTGGTGACGGTGTCGACGAGCGGCAACATCGGGCGGGCGTCCTTGAAGGGGCAGAGGCGGGCGTCACCCGGACGCCACGATCTGATCGCCGCCCGGGCGGTGGCCTCGACCGGGGCGCCGGTAGCCGCGGTCACCTCCGCCGGGAGGGTGTTCACGGTGCTCGGAGGCGAGATCGAAGAGGCATCCAACCGGGTCCGGGGCGTCGATGCTTCGACCGTCCTCGATCTGGAATCGGCAGAGACGGTCCTGGCCCTCGTCGCCGGCGGGGACGACCGGCTGGTGATGGTCACTGCCGGCGGTGTCATCAAGCGGCTCCAAGCCGACGAGGTTCTCGGCTCGCCTGCGGGGTCGTCCTTGATCGCACTGGGAGCCGATGACCGTGTGGCCTGCGCCTTCACCGCATCCGAGGATGCTGATGTCGTGGTCGCGGCCAGCGACGGGCGGGCTCTGCGCCTGGAGGCGTCCTCGGTGCGGCTGCAGCGCCGGGCCGCGGCGGGAATGGCGGGCATGAAGCTGCGCGACGGCGCAACCCCGGTGGGTGCGGGTGCTGTGTTCGATGACGCCGCACTGGTCGTCGCAACCAGCACAGGCGCCGGTGCCGGCGGCGCCACGGGCGGCATCAAGGTCACCCCCTGCTCCGAGTTGCCGACACAGGGGAGAGGCACACAGGGCGTGCTGGTAGTCAAGCTGCTGCCCGCTGAGTCCGTGGTTGCTGCGGCGGTGGGCGCGGCCGAGGGCATGCTGGCTCTAATGGGGCAGGACGACAATCCTCGCAAGATCGATCCCCACCCTGTGCCCGTGCGAGAAGTCCCCACGGCGCGCTATCGCTCTCCGCAGCGCGGCGACCGGCGAATCCACGTGCTTGCGCCGGGGAGGTGGTGACGCGGTGGTGCCCCCGAACCAGGCGGATGGACCACCTGGGGCCATGACCCTGCCCTTGACCGCGGGCAGCGTCGCGGACCCGGATGCCGGTGCTCACGCGCCCTCTGGCGCGGGCGCCGCCAACGGCGCGCCCCGCCGCGGCGGCTCCAACGGCCGCCATCCCGACGGCTCCGCCGGTTCCGGCGATTCCACCCCTACGGCGGCCGCCGCCAGCGACGGCGACACCTACGACGCCGACTCCATCGAGACGCTCGAAGGGCTCGAGGCCGTCCGCAAGCGTCCAGCCATGTACATCGGCGGCAACGGCTCCGAGGGTCTCATGCACCTCGTCTGGGAGATCGTGGACAATGCCGTGGACGAGGCCGCTGCCGGCTTCGCCACCAAGGTAGGCGTGACGCTGCATCGAAACGGATCGGTCGAGGTGACCGACAACGGGCGCGGCATCCCCGTCAACAAGCATCCCGACCGTGACGTGTCGGCCCTCGAAGTCGTGTTCACCGAACTGCACGCGGGCGGCAAGTTCGGCGAGGGTGCGTACAAGGCCTCCGGCGGGCTGCACGGCGTGGGGGCGTCGGTTGTGAACGCTCTGTCGACTCGTCTCGATGCTGAAGTGCGACGCGACGGGTATGTGCACGAGTTGAGCTTCTCGAACCAGGAGCCCGGCCATTTCATCGGCGGCAAGTTCAGGCCCAGCAACGATGTGCGGCCCGTCAGCCGGCGAACCAAGGCGACCGGCACCACCGTGCGGTTCTGGCCCGACATGGCACTGTTCCACCCTGAGGCACGCATCGACGCCGACGAGGTGCGTCGCCGGGTCCGCCAGATGTGCTTCCTCGTTCCCGGGCTCCGGATGACGGTGGACGACCGCCGACCCGGCGCGGAGGGCGAGCCCTTCGTCTTCGTGAGCAGGGGCGGGCTGGCGGACATGGTTAGGGAGCGTTCCGAGAGTGCTGGAGAGGGCGCGGTGAGCGGGGTGATCATCGCCAACGGCATCGAGACGTTCACAGAGAAGGTCCCAGTCGACGGCAAGATCACCGAGGTGGAGCGGGAGTGCACCGTCGACATCGCGCTGCGCTGGATAGCGGGATACGACGGCGACGTGGTGTCGTTCGTGAACACGATTCCCACCAGCTCGGGCGGTACGCACCTGGCTGGCTTCGACAAGGCGCTGACGCGAGTAGTCAACAACGTGCTGCTGAAGGACAATCGCAAGCTGGCCCGCCTGGCTCGCAGCGGTGGCGCGGGTGCCAAGAGCGGCAAGACCAATGCCACCAAGGACGATGTGCGCGAGGGCCTCGTCGCCGCGGTCAAGGTGACCTTCTCGGAGCCGCAGTTCCGGGGCCAGACCAAGCAGGAGCTGGGTACGCCCGCGGTCGAGGGCATCGTGGCCAGGGTCACCTACGAGCAGCTCAAGGAGTGGTTCGAGCCGGGCGGCGGGCCCCGGTCCCAGGTCAAGGCCATAAGCGACAAGGTGGCCGCGGCGGTGACGAACCGGGTCGCCTCGAAGCAGATGCTCGACAATAAGCGCAAGGCGGCCAGCCTCGGCTCCACGGGCATGCCGGACAAGCTGGCCGACTGCAGGGTTCACGGCCCCGAGGCCGAGTTGATCCTCGTTGAGGGGGACTCGGCCGCCGGACCGGCCAAGCGGGGCCGGGACTCCGAGTTCATGGCCATCCTGCCGCTGCGGGGCAAGATCGTGAACGCCGCCAAGGCAAGCGCCAAGCAGGTGCTCGACAACGCCGAGGCGCAGGCGATTTTCACCGCCATGGGCGCGGGCGCGGGCGACGCCTTCGACATCGAGGCCGCCCGCTATGGCCGCATCGTCATCCTGTGCGACGCCGATGTCGACGGCAGCCATATTCGATGCCTGCTGCTCACGCTGATCCACGGCTACATGCGGGAGATGCTCGCCCAGGGCCGGGTCTTCTCGGCCCAGCCGCCGCTCTATACCGCGAAAGTCGGCGAGCGTACCTTCCGGGCGTTCTCCGACGAGGAGCGCGACCGGATCACCGCTGAGCTGACCCGGGGAAGGCGCAAGGTCGACAGCATCAAGTGGCAGCGCTTCAAGGGCCTCGGGGAGATGAACACCGACGAACTGCGGCACTGCGCGCTGGATCCCGCCACCCGGACCCTGCGCCGCCTCACGATGGCCGACGCCCAGCAGGCCGAAGCCGCGGCCGACATGTTCGATGTCCTGATGGGCAACGACGTGGCCCAGCGCCGCGACTACCTGGTCGAGAACTCCTCCCTCGTGGACGAGGCGACCCTCGACATTTGACCCAGTGACCTGGCTTCCGCCAGAGCAGGTCGAGGCATCCGGGCCGGTGTCACACCGGTGAGGTAGAACTGCAGGATGCAGCTCGAGTTCGATCCGGGCGACATCCTCGATCCGGGCGCCCCCGGAGCGTTGGATGGGCGCGGTGCTCCGGCGCCGCCGCAGCGACTGTCGCCGTCCGGCGCGTCCACCTTCGAGCAGTGTCCCCGCCGGTGGAGGTTCCGCTATGTCGAGCGCCTTCCCGAGCCTCCCGGAGTCGAGGCCCTGGTGGGAACCTTCGCCCACCGGGTGCTGGAGCTGCTGATGCAGAGGGATCCCTCGCACCGCAGCCAGGCCGAGGCCAAGCGCATCGCCCGGGCAACGTGGCCCGAGCTGGCCGGCGGCGAGGACTACCGGGACCTGGAGCTGAGCGACGACGAGGCCAAGGCCTTCCGTTGGCGGGCCTGGCACGCGATCGAGGGTCTTTGGCACTTGGAGGACCCGGCGGCTGTCGAGGTGGAGGCCACCGAGGAGCAGATGTCGGTGACGCTGGGCAACGTGCCGTTCAGGGGCGTGGTCGATCGCCTCGAGAGGGAGGACGACAGCCTCGTGGTCAGTGACTACAAGTCGGGGCGCGCTCCCACGGCCCGCTACGCGCCCGCTCGCCTGCAGCAGGTCCTGCTGTATGCAGCGGCCGTCGCAGAGGAGACGGGCGAGCAGCCGGTGAGGGCTCAACTGCTGTACCTGGGCCAGCGGATCGTGGCCACGTCGGTGACTCCCGACGAGATCGGAGATGCCATAGGCCAGTTGGAGTCGACGTGGAGCGCCATCGCGGCGGCCTGCGACGCGGATGAGTTCGAGGCCAGGCCGGGTCCTCTCTGTGGCTACTGCGCGTACGTCGAGCACTGCCCTGAGGGTCAGGCCGAGAACCTCCGCCGAGCACAGCAGCGAGCCGACGAGGACGAGTACCTGATGAGACTCGCAGGCTGAGATGCGGGTGAGCTAGAGCCCTGCCGAGGGGCCTCAGCGCCTCAAGCGCCTCCACAACCACCACAGCGTCACAAGGACGGCCCCCGCGCCGAGCAGGGTCGAGACTCCCGCGGAGTACAGCAGCCGGTCGCTCCAGGTGCCCGCTGGCTGCGGTGCTGCCCCCGCGACAGGCACGGCTTCGGGCTCGTGGGCAGGCCGCGGCGGCACAGCCACCTCGGAGTCGAGGATCGAGTCGACGGCCGCGGCGCCCTGGGGATCGGGCCGGTGCCTGGGCCGGTCGCGCTGCGGGTCATAGGCCATTGCGGTCCTCCGGACGTTCCTCACCGACCACCCGATCGTAGATCTCGTCGAACTCGGCGCACGCCTCGGCTGCGCCCCGCCGGGGCGGAAGGGCGTGGATCGGGAGCGAGCGGGCCGCAGCCTCCGCGACTGCCGCCCGCAGGCGCACGGGCGGCAGGACCAACCGGCCGTGGTCGGCGATGAGCTGCTCATGCCAGTAGCGCGAGTCCCGGGTCCGGGCGAGACGGTTCACGGCGACGCCCGCCACTGTGAGCCCTGCCGGCTTGCGGGCCGCGACTCGGTCGATGGTCCGCAGGATCTCGCTGACTCCGTCGGAGGCCCACGCACTCGGCTCGGTCACGACCAGGGCAGCGTCGGCTGCGAACAGGGCGTTGATCGTCAGGAGGCCGAGCGACGGGGGACAGTCGATCAGTACCAGGCTCTGGTGTCCCGACAGGGCCACCCGGAGCCTGTCCTGAGCACCGACGGTGTCGGAGAGCATCTGACGCTCCCGCCCCGCCAGCGCCGGGGTGGATGGCACGATCCGCGGCGGGAGACCATTGCCGTCGGGCCACCTCGACGCCAGGGCCAGGTCCTCGATGATCCCTGGACGGTCCGATTCCAAGGCCTCGTCCACGGTCGCGGCTGGCTGCCAGAGTCCCAGGCCGGTCGTGGCGTTGCCCTGGGGGTCCAGGTCGATGACGAGGCTCGGAACCTGGCGCGTCCACGCTGCCGATGCCAGCCCCAGGGCGGTGGTCGTCTTGCCGACGCCGCCCTTCTGGTTGACCAGTGCGATCACTGCCACATCTGGAACGGTAGCCACCCCAGGGGGCCGAGCGGGTAGGCGGGACGGGCCGGATCGCGCTGAACCTGCCTCTGACGGAGCACACTTGCTCCATGGCCGCCCGCAGTCGGACCCTGGTAACGCTCAGGCGAGCGGTGGCGCGCTGGGCGCGGGACCTGCTCGCGGTCCGGAGCGCCTTCGGCGCCCTGGTGATGGCGGCCGTCGCCAGCCTGGTGGCCGGCCTGATCCTCGCAGCCATCACCGACACCCTCGAGGAGTTGCCGGGCCTGCTCCTCCTGGTTCCGGCCGCGATCGCGGTGAAGGGCAACATCTTCGGCGCGCTGGGCAGCCGGCTCGGCACTGCCATCCACGCCGGGACGTTCCGCTCGGGAGGCCGGGACTCGGTCATGATGCAGAACGCCATCGCGTCGGTCGGCCTGAGCCTGGTGCTCGGTGTGGCCTTGGCCGTCATGGCCAAGGGAGCGGCGCTGGCCTTCAACGTCTCGCCGACCATGAGCCTGGCCGACTTCGTGGTGATCTCAGCGCTCGGGTGCCTGCTGGCCGCATTCGTCGTGCTGGCCATCACGCTGGCCACCACGGCCGGGGCGGTCCGCTTCGGCTGGGACCTCGACAACGTCGTGGCTCCAATGGTCACGGTTGCCGGCGACGTGGTGACCCTTCCCTCGCTGGTTGTGGCGGCCGAACTCGCCGGGGTCGACATCATCACGCCGTCGGTGGCCTGGGCTCTCGCCGTGCTGGCGGTCGCTTCGGCACTATGGGGGTTGCGCAGCAGGATGGAGGATCTGCGGGCGATCACCCGCGAGTCGCTGCCGGTGCTGGCCGTTGCCGGGTTGCTCGATCTGGTGGCGGGCATCACCGTCGAGAAGCGCATCGACGACTTCCTCGAGTTTCCCGTCCTGCTCGTCCTGCTGCCCGGGTATCTGAGCACCGCCGGCGCGCTGGGCGGAGTGCTCTCCAGCCGGCTGTCCACGAAGCTCCACCTCGGTCTGGTCCGGCCCGGAGCCCTGCCGTCGGGAGCGGCCCGGGTCGACCTCGCCACCACGTTCGCGCTGGCCATCCCGGTGTTCGCGCTCCTGGGGCTAGTGGCATCCGCCGCGGGCGGCCTGACCGGTCACGCAGGGCCCACGATGGCGGAGCTGGTGGGCGTGGCCGTCTTCGGGGGTGTGCTGGCCACGGTGCTGGTGGTGGTGGTCGCCTATTACGGGACGCTCGCGGCGGTGCGGTTCGGGGTGGACCCGGACACATACGGGATTCCCATGGTCACCTCATCACTGGACCTGGTCGGGGCCTTCACCCTGATCGTCGCCGTCGTGGTGGTGGGCGTGGCATGAGGGGCACTGCGATACCTACGATGAATCCAGAGGAGACCTGATGGAAGACAGACCTCGCAATCTGCGCGAGATGCTGGCGGAGGCCAAGGACACGTCCGAGTTGATGGTGGACCTCGCCTACGCGGCGCTGTATTTCGGTGATCCCGACATGGCCGACGAGGTGAGCGAACTCGAGGAGCGCATGAGCCATCTCGTCCAGGACATGAGGGCGGTGTGCATTCTCGCAGTCCGCCATCCGCGCGACGCCGATGGCATGTCGTCGGTGCTTCAGGTGATCTCCGCCATCGAGCGCATCGCCAATGACGCGGTCGACATCGCCCGGATCGTCACCCACCGAGTCGGCATCCCGCCCGAGTTGGTGGCCGAGCTGAGCGCAGCCGAGGAGGTGTCGCACCGGGTGCTCGTGTCCGACGGTTCGTTGCTCGCGCACCGGCACCTGGCCGACCACGAGATGCCGGCCAAGATGGGCATGCGGGTGATGGCGGTGCGCCGCGAGCGGGAATGGATCACCGATGTGGGCGGCGAGACCGTGCTCGTGCCCGACGACGTCCTGTTCCTGAGGGGATCGCCCGACGGGATCGTCGAACTGCGAGCCCTGGCGGGATCGCCGGAGTGGTCGCCGCCTAAGGAGCCCGTCGGGCCCCGCGCCTCGGATCTTCGGCGGGCCACCAACGTGCTGGTCGAGATGAAGGACCTTTCGGAGGTGGCCGTCGGTCTGGCGTATTCGGCGCTGGTGCTGCGAGACGAGAGCCTGGCCGCCGAGGTGCGCCACCTCGAAGACCGTCTCGACGAGATGAAGGATCGGCTCGAGGAGTGGGTGCTGCGGGCGGCCGGGGAGCAGGTCGACCAGCCGGGTCTGCGCGGCCTGCTGCACCTGTCCCAGGCCGCTGAGGATCTTGGCGACCAGGCCCAGCAGATGGTGTGGATCATCGAGCGCCAGGAGCAGATCCACCCGATCCTGGCAGTGGCGCTGGGCGACAGTGAGGACGTGGTGGTGCATGTGCCGGTGGCGAAGGGCTCGGAGGCTGACGGCCAGACGCTGGGCCGCCTGAGGCTGAACATCGAGCCCGGCTTCACGGTGCTGGCCATCCGGCGCGGGGGCCAGTACCGCTACCGGCCGCGCGGCGCGGTCCAGATCGAGTCCGGCGATGCTCTGATCGCCAGTGGGCCCGACGAGGGGCGCGAGCGCCTGGCCGAGATCTGCGGCTGGATGCTCACCAACGCCGATGACGACACGGAAATGGTCCTCGAACCGCTCCGGTCGGCGGTGCCGGCCTCCTAGCAGCACCGAGAAGCTGCGCGCTCGGGCGCGCCGCAGCGGTAGCTTCACCGGCCATGGCGACTCCGCCCGAACGGCTCTGCCTGCTCACCGTCCACGCGCATCCCGATGACGAGGCGTCCAAGGGTGCGCCCACGGTGGCCCGCTACCACGCCGAGGGGGTGCGCACCGTGCTGGTGTGCTGCACCGGCGGCGAGGAGGGAGAGATCCTCAACCCGGCGCTCGACGGTCCCTCGATGGCCGACAAGCTGGCCGAGATACGGGCCGCGGAGCTGGCCCGGGCGGCCGAGGTCATCGGCTACGAGCAGGTGGAGATGCTCGGTTATCGCGACTCGGGCATGGAGGGATCGGAGGCCAACAACCATCCCGACTGCTTCGCCAGGGCCGACATGGAGGAGGCGGTGGCCCGGCTGGTGGCCCTGATCCGCCGCCACCGGCCCCACGTCATCGTCACCTATCCCGAGGACCAGGGCGGCTACATGCATCCGGACCACATACGGGTCCACGACGTCTCCGTTCCCGCCTTCGAACGAGCCGGCGACCCTGAGTATCGCCCGGATCTGGGCGAGCCCTGGTCCCCGGCCAAGCTCTACTACACCCTGTGGTCGCGCAAGCGCATCGAGGAGCGCCACCAGGCGTTCCAGGATCTCGGCCTGGAGTCGCCGTACAACGAGTGGTGGTTCAAGCGGCCGTCCACCGACGACAAGATCACCACCCAGGTTCCGGTGGACGGGTTCATCGACGCGCGCATCGAGGGTCTGCTGGCCCACGCCACCCAGATCGACCCGGAGTCGACGTTCTGGTTCGGGTTGCCGGCCGAAGTGGAGCGATCGATCCATCCATACGACGACTACGTGCTGGCCCGCGGACCGCAGCCCGAGTCGCTGCCGGAGCGTGATCTGTTCGCGGGGCTGCGGCCGCCGGGCGATACCGGCTGACATGGCCTCCGAGCCTCTGGAAGGCGGCTGGTTGCAAGCCGTCGATTCGGCTCTGGAGGCTGTCGATGCCGGCGACGCGGCCGACGGAGTGGCCCAGATCACTGTGAGCGGCGCACCCGGGGGCGCGGTCGCCTTCGTTGCGGTCGTGGAGGCCGGCCGGGTGCGGGTGTCGGCGGGACGCCACCCGCAGCCTGATGTGGTCGTCGGCTGCACGTATGCGGACTTCATGGAGGTCTGGCGGGGCGACCTGTCGGTGGAGGCGGCCTACATGTCGGGCCGGATGAAGCTCGAGGGAGACCAGGTGCTGATGTTCGACGGGTGGCGCCCGCTGCTTCGGTCGGCCGCTCTCGGGGAGGCACTGGCCGCTCTGCGCTGAGAGCGGGCGCGTGCCGCAGCGTCAGATCCGGTGCCGGGCCCTCCTCTGGGCGCTGCGAAGAGCGCGGTACCCGACCGTGATGGCGCCGGACCGCTCGATGAGTTCGGCCATGTCGCCGGACAGAGCCAGCACGAGGTCGTCGACCCGGCCGGCAGCGGTGGGATCGATGGCGTGGATCTCGGGCTCGTCGAGCGCAGGACAGAGGGACAGCTCGGTGACCCCGGGCGCAAGGTCGGCCAGTTGCTCGGAGACGTGATGTCGGGCGTTTCCCCGCACGAGCCGGAAGTGGTCCGGGAAGACGATTCCCTCAGACTCTGCCAGTGACCGGAACGGGAATCCCGCGTTGGCCTCGACCTCGGGGCCCTCGAGCCGCACCGGCAGGTCGAACGACGCCGCGAGGTCCATCAGCACGTCGAAGAACTCCGGCCGCTGCTGCAGGGCAGCCATGTGCGTGGTCAGGTGAGTGACGTCGAACCCCCACAGCACGGCCCGCTCGAGTTGGGCCCGGCACTCGCGCCGGACCTCGTCGAGATCCGCGTGATCCCACAGGTCGTGCAGCGTCCGGGGAAACCCGCCGTCGCCGTCGAGAAGGCTCGGGGCGTTGGTAATCGGCCCCCACCGGAAGCAGTCGAGCTCGGAATTGAGCGTCAGGTGGACGCCGAGGTCCTCTCCCCGGTAGAGCTCGGCCGCGTGCCGCGCCCAGACTCCGGGCATGACGATCGTGCCGGTCGTCGCGGCTCCCTCCCGCAGCGCCTGATAGCCGCCGGCCGTGGAGGAGTGGGTGGTGCCGATGCGGTCGGCGCTGACGATCACGAGCTTCGCGTCAGGCGGGTGCCCGAGGCGCTCTACCAGCGATTCCACGCCCTTGACGGTATCTGACTGTCGGGCCGCCTCTCACCCGACGCCATGCCGGCCGGTACCGAGCCTCACTCCAGCGGGACGTCAGGGCCGCCGCACTGGCCCCACAGGCCGCGACCAGCTGCGACCGCGCCCGCCTCGGCGAGGCTCAGGACATCGGCATAGTGATCGTTCGGCGGGTAGTTCAGCACCGCGGCGTAGCCGGCCGCGACCAGTTCCAGATTGACGAACAGGCCGTCGCCCGATCGCACCACATAGCCAAGGAGACGCTGGTAGACGTCACGGACCTCGACGTCGCGCACCAGAGTGATCTCCGTCCCGGCCGGGAGCACGGCCTCGAGATGCAGCGACGCCTCCTTGCCGAAGCACTGCACCGGGCGGGTGGGCGCCACCGACTCGGGAGCGTCGATCCCGATGAGACGCACGGTCTCACGGCGACCCCCGATCATCACGTCGATGGTGTCGCCGTCGACGACCCGCTCGACGGTGGCGTTGGGAGTCCAGTCGCCCCCACCCCTGACGCTGCCGGCGGCATCGTTGCCGGCGGCGGGCTCCGTCGGCGGTGCGCGTGCACCAGCAACACCCTCCGCGGGTCCGAGAGCTCCTGCCCCGGTCCGGTCCCCGGTTGTGGCACCGGGGTCGCGGGCTCCGGTGCCACATGAGCTGGCGACCACCAGCACTAGGACACCCGCCGCGCCCGTTCGCCACCGGCGAGATCGACTGTCCTGCTCGCGTCCAGCCCTCAGCCGCCGGAGGCGGACGGGCGGCAGTGCTCTGGGCGATGGAGCGCTCATAGCGGATGCTCTCCTGGTGTGAGGCCGGCCGGGGCGCGGTCGCCCGGGGGCGCGGTTGATTGCGACTAACGGTGGCCTCCGGCCG
The DNA here is from genome assembly GCA_022820805.1 of Acidimicrobiia bacterium. GTDB lineage: Bacteria > Actinomycetota > Acidimicrobiia > Acidimicrobiales > Aldehydirespiratoraceae > Aldehydirespirator. The sequence continues at coordinate 71,625 of JAJEEV010000041.1, read as the reverse complement.
GCGGGGCCGGTGCGATTGGGTGCTCGCGCCCGGGATCAGGCTGCGGCGGGGAGGTCGCTGCCGTCGACGGTAGCGGCCTGGGCCGGGGTACGGGCGGCCTGCAGGGCTCTGCGGGCCCGGGCCACGCCGCGCCGGCCGATCTCGCATGTGGTCGAGTCGAGCTGCCAGCTCTGCTGCGAGTCGGGCTGGCCGGGGGTGATGATGTCTATGAGAACCAGTTGATCGGTCATGTGGACATGATGGCCAGGGGGTGTGACATCCTGTCCGCATGAGTGAGACGCCGACCCAGCGCCACGGCATCACGGTCCCCTTCATGGGGCCCCTGCACGCCCAGCGAGCGTCCTTCGAGGAGCTCGTCGACCTGGGCTACACCGACGTCTTGTCGTCGGAGGCCAACGGCTTCGACGGCTTCACCACCCTCGCTCTCGCCTCGGTGTGGGCTCCGGCTCTGCGGCTCGGAACGGCGGTCGTGCCCGCCAACACCCGCGGTCCGGCCCTGCTGGCCCAGTCGGCGGCATCCCTGGCCTCCGCCGCTCCGGGACGCTTCGTCCTCGGCATCGGCACGTCGTCGGCCGTCATCGTCGGCGACTGGAACGCGGTCGATTTCGACCGGCCCTACAAGCGGGTGCAGGACACGGTCCGCTTCCTGCGCGCCGCCCTCAGCGGCGAGAAGGTCACCGAGGACTACGACACGTTCTCGGTGCGGGGATTCCGGCTCGGGGTCCCCGTCAACGAGCCGGTGCCGATCTTCGTGGCCGCCCTCCGCGAGCGAATGCTGCGACTAGCGGCCCGCGAGAGCGACGGTGCCATCATCAACTGGCTGTCGGCGTCCGACGTCACGAGGGTCTGCGGCATCATCAGGGACGAGAGCCCGACGGCCGAGGTCGTGGCCCGCATCTTCGTAATGCCCACGCCCGACCGGCAGGCAGCCGTGACCGCGGGACGGCGGCTGCTCGCTGCCTACATCAACGTGCCCGTCTACCGGGCCTTCCACGCCTGGCTCGGGCGGACCGACGCCCTCGGCGAGCATTGGGACCAGTGGGATGCGGGCGACCGTCGGGGCTCGCTGGACAAGATCCCGGAGCAGGTGGTGGACGAGCTGCTGGTGCACGGCTCACCCGACGAGTGCCGCCGGCACATCCAGCGCTTCATGGACAACGGCGTGACCTGCCCGGCGCCCATGGTGCTGCCGGCCGAGGGCATCGACCCCTTCGAGGTGGTGAGGGCCCTGGCGCCCTCCGCCGGCTAGACGGTCACGAGCGCCGGCTAGCGGTCAGGAGCTCAGCAGCCTCCTCTGTATCCTGCGCATGCCGTCCAGCCAGCGCTGCCGGTCACCGGCCCGGCGCTGCTCGTAGGTGGCCACCTCGGGATGCGGGAGGATCAGGAACCGGTCCTCCCGCAGCGCCTCGAGGGTCACCGCGGCCACCTCCTCGGGCTCGATGAGTCCCAGCGCCTTCACCTGGTCCACCGCCACCGCGCCCTCGTTCTCGGTCATCGGTGTGCGCACCCCCTGGGGGCAGAGGCACGAGACCCGCACACCGTCGTCGCCGTGGGTGATGGCGATCCACTCGGCGAGGCCGACCGCGGCGTGCTTGGTGACCGCGTAGGAAGCGGTCCCGAAGTTCGTCAGCAGGCCCGCGGCCGAGGCGGTCACGAGCAGGTGGCCCGACCCGCGCTCCACCCACCTCGGCACGAGATGCCGGCAGGCGATCACATGGGCCATCACGTTCACGTCCCAGACCTGGTTCCATTCTTGGTCGGGCTGCTCGACCCCGCCCAGACGGGAGATGCCCGCGTTGCCGCACCACAGCTCGATGGGTCCCAGGCTTGATTCGACCCTCTCGATCAGCGAGACGACCGCGTCCCCGTCGGTGACGTCGATCCCGGCCGCGAATCCGGTCGTCGCGCCTGCTCCGGCCTCCGCCGCGATGTCGGCAGCGACCTCCTCCGCTCCGGGCGCGTCGACGTCGGCCACCACCACCACGGCGCCGGCGTCGAGCGCGAGCGCCCTCGCCAGCGAGCGTCCGATGCCGCTGGCGGCACCGGTGACGACCGTGACCGCACCCTCGAGTCGCACAGGCCGATCCTACTTAGAAAGGCCGAGCGGGTAGGCGAGCGAATGGCTCATACGGAGCGAGGCCGTGGCCCGAGCGGCCCGTGAGCGCAGCGAACAAGAGCGGGAGAGACCCCGGTGCAAGCGACGGGCTTGCACCTACCCGCGCAGCTTCGTATGCCGGTGCCTCCGGGAGCCCACGCCCGCGGCCGGCCGGCGTCGCGCCACTCCGGGAGTGTCAGCGCAGCAGCCGGCGAGCCAGCCAGCCGAGCACCGCTCCGACGGCCACGCCCGCGGTCACGTCGCTGGCGTGATGGATGCGCACGTGGATCCGGCTCAGCGCCACCAAAGCCGCCAGGGCGTAGTAGGCGGGCGACCAGCCGCTTCGGCGCGACAGCAGCGAAGCGGCCACCATGGCCGCGCTGGCGTGGCCGCTGGGGAAGCTGCTGGTGAGCGGTTGGCGCAGCGAGTGGGGCCGTGGTCCCGAGTACACCGGTCTGCGCCGCCCGAAGATCGTCTTGATGACGCCGTTCACCACCGCGGCCTCACCCAGCAGGGCGACACCCAGCTGCCAGGCGGGGCGGGCGTCGCGGCGCACCGCCGACTGGGCCGCTCCCAGGGCGTACCAGAGCATCGAGTGGTTGGCCGCCTCCGATGCCGAGTACATGATCCGGTCGAGGACGGGCCTGCCCCGGAGGTTGCGGTCCCACCAGCCGTCGACGGCCTCGTCGATGCTTTCGATGTGCTCGTTGCCCGATCGCATGGTCACTGTTCAGGAGTCGTGGTCGTGGGAGGGCTGTCCGAGCCGTCGTCGGTGCTGCCCGACTCGCCCTGCTGGGAGCCGCCGCCGTCGCCGTCGCTGCTGTCGAGGGGCTCGAGTTGGTCGCTCTCACCCTCTTGCGTGCCCTGGTACTCGCTTTCCTCCGGCGGTATGGACCCCTCCGGCGGGATCGTCGACGTGGTCGTGGTCGTGACCGAGGGGCTGCCGTCGCAGTTGATCCCCTCGGGACGGTACTGGGCCCCCACCGTGTCGGTCTCGATCCGCCCGTCCTCCAGCCAGGTGCGGGTGCGCTCGGTGGTGACCCGGGTGCACGAGGTCCCGACGGCGCGGGTCCATTGACCCGTCTGCTCGGAGAGCACCCACGGCGTCGAGTAGAGCCTGACCGTTATGGAGGTGTCGGTCGTCGTGGGCCACAGCATCACGCCGTAGGGAGTGTTGTTCTCGAACACCAGGTCGGGGGCGGGGTAGGAGACGGTGGCCTCGCGCCCATACGGGTAGCGGCTCAGATAGATCGTGTGGCTCTGGTAGCGCACGAAGTCGAGCCCCGCGAAGAACACGGCGTTGAACAGGGTCGTGGCGTACTGCGAGACGCCTCCTCCCACGGAGTCCACGAACACGCCGTTGAGGATCATCCCGGCCGGGACGAATCCCTTGGCCATGGTGCGGGGGCCGACGTACTCGTTGACCGAGAACTGCTGGCCCGGCTCGATGATCGCGCCCCGGGTCAGTTCCGCGATGCGGGCGATGTTGATGACCCGGTCCTCGCCCGCCTTGAAGTTGGTGGTGAACTCGCCGGTCACCTCGCGGATTCCCATCGACTCGGCCCACTCGCGCCCGCGGGGATGGGGCGCGGGGGCAGCCGGCAGGATTACCGGGTTCTGGCCCTCGATCATCCCGGCCATCAGCACCTCGGGAGCGGTCTCGTGGCAGCACTTGAACCCCGCGACACCGTCGGAGATGGTGACGCTGCCGGCCTCGTCGAGACCGAGCGTGGCCGGGGTTCCCTCGGTGCCGATCCCTACGAAGAGGCTGGCGAGGGTGTCGGCGATCCCCTCCGCGAGGGCCAGCTGCGCGTCGTGCTGCTCGCCTTCCAGGACGATGAAGCTGCGCATCGCCAGCTCGCCGATGCTGAACACCTCGGGAGCACCCTCGAGCTGGAGTGAGACCCCGCCTGCGGTGATGTTGTTGGCCCGCACCGCCAGAGCGGTGGCCAGCGCGACCGCGATCGGGTCGGCCGGCTCCATGCCGCCGATTGGAACCTCCACGACCGCGGTGCCGCCGAAGTTCTGGAGTACGGCGGCCTCCAGCCGCTCGGCCAGCAACTCCATGTCGGGCACCGGCACGTCGGTGCTGAGCACCGGCCTGAAGGCCCCGTCGACCAGTTCGATCCTGGGCGTCTCGGGATCGGTGTAGGGATCGACCGTGGTGGCCAGGGTTCCCAGGTCCGTCGTCACGGCCGGGCTCACCTCACGGCTGGCGAACAGGTCGTAGAGCCATGCTGCGGGCCGGACCACCGGCGGCGCAGGGTTGTCGGCATCGGCCAGGGTCTGCTCCGCGTCCAGGGAGATTCCCAGCTCGGCGGCGGTGACGGTGACGGTCTGGTCCAGGAACTGCAGTTCGATGACGGTGTCGGCGACCTCCTGCACGACCGGTTCGAGCGCGGTGACAGCCGCCTCGGGTTCGAGTCCGCCGATGTCCACGCCCGCCACGACCGCGCCCTCGCGGATCTCGGAGTCCTGGCGCGACTCGTACACCTGCCACCCGACGATCAGAAGGGCAGCGATCAACCCCAGCCCGACGATGAACTGCCACAGCCGCGATAGCCGGACCTCGCCCCGCCGCAGCCGTGTCAGCACGATTCGAGGGTATCCGCAGCCGTCGACGGCACCGGTCACCCGCCCCCGGTGCTGATCCGCCTAGAACAATCGCAGCTCCGGGGACTCGATGCCCCGCAACTCGTCGTAGTCGACCTCCACGCAGTCGATGGATCGGTCGGCTGCGAGCACTCTGGCCTGGGGTTTGATTGTCCGGGCCACGAACACGCCCCGGACCGGGGCCAGGCTCGGGTCGGAGTTCAGGTAGTGCAGGTACCGGGTCAACTGCTCCACGCCGTCGATCTCGCCGTTGCGCTTCACCTCGATCGCCACCGCCGCGCCGGCCGCGTCCCGGCACAGCAGGTCCACCGGGCCGATGGCCGTCGGGAACTCCCGGCGCACGAGGGTGAAGCCGTCCTCGATGGTCTCGGGGTTGCCGGCGAGGAGTTCCTGCATCTGGGCCTCCACCCCGTCCTTCTGGAGGCCGGGGTCGGTGCCCATCTCGTGGGTGCTGTCGTGCAGGATCTCCTCGATTTTGATGGTGAGGCTGTCGCTGCGGCCGGGGGCCGTCACGCGCCACACTCCGGCGTCGGCGTCTATGACGAGGCGGTTCGGGGCGTTCATCCAGTTGAGCGGCTTGTAAGCGCCGCCGTCGGCGTGGATGGCCACGCAGCCGTCGGCCTTGACCATGATGAGGCGGACGGCGGAGGGAAGATGAGCCTGCAGCCGCCCGTCGTAGTCGACGGTGCAGCGGGCGATCACGAGCCGCACCGCCAACAAGCTAGCCGCAGCGACCGGGACGGTCGCGCCCGCTGAATCCGAGCCCGCAGCGCGGTGGCATACTCTCTCGATGGATCTTGCCGGCCGGACGGCCCTGGTGACCGGGGGAGCCAAGCGGGTGGGCCGGGGCATCACCTTGACCCTGGCCCGGGCCGGCGCCAACGTGGTCATCAACTACAACAGCTCGGCCGACGAGGCCCGCCGGACCGCGGCCGACGCCGAAGCGCTGGGTGTGCAGGCCCTGCCGGTGCGGGCCGACGTGGCCGACGACAGCCAGGTCCAGGCCATGGTCGCCGCGGCCACCGACCGTTTCGGCACCATCGATGTGCTCGTCAACAACGCCTCCACCTTCGCTCTCGGCGAGTTCCCGACCGATGACCTCGCGGTGTGGCACCGTTCCATCGACACGCTCGTTCACGGCCCCTTCTACTGCGCCAACCGGGTGGCCCCGGTCATGCTGGCCAACGGCGGCGGCGTGATCGTGAGCATCGGCGACCTGAGCGCCTTCGAGCCCTGGCCCGGGTTCGCGGGCCATGCCGTCGGGAAGGGAGCGATCATCTCGTTGACCCGCCAGCTGGCCCTGGAGCTGGCCCCCACCGTCAGGGCCAACGCGGTCGTTCCCGGGCCGGCCCTGCGCCCCGCCGACTACGACGAGGCCACCTACCAGAGGGTGGCCGACGAGACGCTGGTCGGGCGTTGGGGCACCCCCGAGGAGATGGGGCAGGCGGTCCGGTTCCTCATCGAGGCCGACTACATCACCGGCGAGGTCCTGACGGTGGACGGCGGCCAGCGCTACGGGCACCGCAAGCACGCCCACGGCTGAGAGGCCGGGCTGATCTCGTGACCCCGGAAGCGGCTGCCTGAGCCGTCATGGTCTCTGCCGGAGTCCACATCGTGCCGCTGATGCCGGCGCGCGACGTCATCTCGGTGGCTGTGGAGGCCGAGCGGCTCGGGTACGACTACTGCCTGGTGGCCGATGAGGGGTTCCATCCCGACGTCTACGCCTGTCTGGGCGCCATCGCCGGCGCCACCGAACGGATCACTCTGGGCGTGCTCACCAATGGCTACACCCGCCATCCTGCGGTGACCGCCGCGGCCGCGGCCACCGTGAACGAGCTGTCGGGCGGCCGCCTCGTGGTCGTTCTTCTGGCCGGGGGGTCCATGGTGCTCAGCCCGATGGGAATAGAGCGGGCCCGACCGGCCCGGGTGGTGTCCGACGCGCTGCGGGTGCTCAAGGCGCTGTGGTCGGGCCAGGAGGTGAGCTGGAAGGGTGAGACGTGCTCGCTCGACCGGGCCCGGCTCGGGATGGGGCCCCAGTCGATCCCGGTCTGGATCGCGAGCCGGGGCCCGCGCCTGCTGGACCTGGCCGGGCAGGAGGCCGACGGTGTGGTCCTCACCGTCAAGCCCGACCTGGGAGCCGCCCTCAGCCTCGTCGACGCGGCCGCGACCGCAGCCGACCGGCCCGGTCCGGAGCGCTTCTACCTGGGCCGGATCTGCTACACGCCAGAGTTGCTGGAGGGCCAGCGCCGCACCCTGTCGTTCGTGCTTATGGACTCGCCCCGGCGGGTGCTGGAGTCGCTGGGCCTGGCTCCCGACGACATCGCGGTGGTGGAGCACGCGGCTTCGAGCAACCAGCCCGAACTGGTGGACGGGCTGGTGAGCGGGGACCTGCTCCGGCGCTACCAGGTGTCGGGAACCCCTGACGAGTGCCGGACCGAGGTCGGGCAGCTGGCTCGCGACCATGGTCTGTCCGGCGTGCTCATCGACGCCCTGTCCTCCGAGCTCGACGAGAACCTCTCGGTGCTGACCGAGTCGTTGCCCATCATCGCCGGGGCGCGGCCCTAGATTCTCTCCATGGCATCACCGCGACTCGACCACATCTTCGCCCCGGATGGCCGGGCGGTGATCATCGCTCTGGACCACGGGCTCATCGATGGTCCCTGTGCCGGCTTCGAGAGCCCGGGCGAGACGATCGCGGCGATCGTGGCGGGCGGGCCCGATGCCGTCCTGACCTCCTACGGGATCGCCAGGAGCTTCGGGGCCGAACTGGAGGGGGTCGGGCTGATCCTGCGCAGCGATGGCTCCGAGAGCAACCTCGGCGCGCCCAGCGGCGGTTCGGTGGGGCATTTCTTCGGAGTCGAGGACGCGCTGCGAGTAGGGGCCGACGCTCTGGCCGTTACCGCCCTGCCGGGTTCGGACGCGGAGGCGGAAACGCTGCGCAACCTGGCCCACACCATCGGCGAGGCCCACCGGTCGGACCTGCCGGTGATGGCCGAGATGGTGCCCGGAGGGTTCGACTCTCCGCCGGAGCTCCGGGGCCCCGACGCGGTGGCCTTCGCGGCCCGGCTGGGGGCCGAGTTGGGGGCCGACTTCATAAAGGCGCCGTACTGCGAGGACTTCGCCCGGGTGACGGCGTCGACCTTCGCGCCGGTGGTGATCCTCGGAGGCTCCAAGGGCTCGGAGGCGGCGACGCTGGCCAACATCCGCACCGCCGTCGATGCCGGCGCGGCCGGTGTGGCCATGGGCCGCAACGTGTTCCAGAGCGAGAACCCGACGGCCATGGCCCGGGCTGTGGCCGCAGTCGTGCACGACGGCGCCGGTGTCGAGGACGCCCTAGCAACGCTCGGAGGATGACCCGGTGAGCGGGGTCGGCTCCTGCGCCGAGTCCGGCGGGGTCGTCCTGGGACTGGACGCGGGCACCACCTCGGCCAAGGCCGTTGTCGCGGACCGGGCCGGCCGGATCCTGGCCACCGCCGGATCCGATCCGATCACCACCCGCTCGACCCCGGCCGGCGGCAGCGAGCAGGACCCCGACGAGATCTGGCGGGCCGTGGCCGCCGCGGGCAGGAGCGCGGTCGGCGCGCTCGACCGGGGGAGCACGGTGGAGGCGCTGGCCCTGGCCGCCCAGAGCGGCTCGGTGATCCCGGTGCCGCCGGGCGGGCCCGCCACCGTGGCCTTCACCTGGATGGACACCCGATCCCGGGATGTGGTGCAGGGCTGGTCCCGCGAGGTTGTCGACCGGATCAGGGCTCTCAGCGGCTGGGCGCCCGCCCCCGGGGCCGGCCTGCCGACCATCGCCTGGCTTCAGGCGTCCGGCTCGGACCCCGACGGGGGAGGGGACCGGGTCGCGGCTGCCCGCTGGGCCTCCGTGGACGACTACCTCATGTTCCGATTGACGGGGCAGTGGGCCACCAACCCGTCCAACGCGGCCGGGATGCAGTTGATGGACGTGTCGACCCGCACCTGGAGCCCCGAGCTGTGCCGGGTCGCCGGCGTCGAACCGGGCGTGCTCTCGCCCATCTGCGAGTCCGGCACGGTGACGGGCGTGCTGACCGGCGAGGCTGCCGCCTCGCTCGGCCTCGAAGCTGGCACCCCGGTGGCGGTGGGCGGCCATGATCAGGCCTGCGCCGCGCTGGGGCTGGGCGCGGTCGAGCCGGGCGACGTGTTCCTGTCGGCCGGCACGGCTTGGGTCCTGACCGTCGTCACCGACCGGGCCGAAGCCGCGGCCCTTCCCCCCGGTCTGAACCTCAGCCCCCACGTGGTGACTGGGTGCTGGACCGCGTCCACCAACCTGGGCGGGCTGGGAGCGTTGATCGCCCAGAACCCGGGGGACAGGGCGACGGCCGTCTTCGAGACCTGCGCCCGCGAGGTGGGAGCGGCGCTCGCAGCGGCGGGAGAGATGGCCTCCGGCGGAGACGACGTGGTCATGGTGGGCGGAGGGACCCGGTTCGATGAGCTGATCGAGATGATCGCCGGCGAGGCCGACCGGCCGGTGGTCCCACGCGCCGACGCCAGCTGGCCCGCGGTCGGCGCGGCCCGGCTGGCCGCGGCAGCCCTAGGGTGGACGTACTCGGGGGAAGAAGCGTGACCAGACCGACCGTCGCCATCACCATCGGGCAGTCCCACTACCGGCGGATGTTCAGCGCAGAGGCACTGGCCGACCTCGCGGCCGCGGCCGAGGTCGTGCACCACCCCGGCGACGAGCCGGCCTCCAAGCAGGACCTGATGGCCGTCCTGGCTGCCGCCGACGCCTGCATCACCGGCTGGGGAGTGGCCCAGCTCGACGCCGACGTGGTGGCGGCCGCGCCCCGCCTGGGGCACATGGCCCACATGGGCGGCAGCGTGAAGCGCTTCGTGTCCGGCGCGGTGTGGGACCGGGGCATCAGGGTCACCAGCGCGGCCGTCACCCTGGCCCGGGACGTGGCCGAGACCACCCTGGGTCTGATGATCGTGGGCCGCAAGCGCATCTGGCCCCTGGGAAACCACGTGCGCGACGGCGGCTGGCGCGAAAGCTCAGCCTGGGACCGGTGGGACGCCCGGGAACTTCACCGCTCGACGGTGGGCCTGGTCGGCGCCGGCAACGTCGGCCGGCACGTGATCGAGCTGCTCGCTCCGTTCTCGGTGACCGTCCTGGTCGCCGATCCCTATCTCAGCGACGACGAGGCGGAGTCGCTCGGCGTGGAGAGGGTCGAACTCGCCGAGCTGATGGAGCGCAGCGACGTCGTGTCGATCCACGCCCCGGAGACCGATCAGACCCGGCACATGCTCGGCGCCGACCTTCTGCGCCGTCTCGCTGACGGCGCTGTGCTCATCAACACGGCCCGGGGCGGCATCATCGACGAGGAAGCCCTGATCGACGAGCTCGCCACCGGACGGATCTTCGCCTTCCTCGACGTGACGGACCCCGAGCCCCCGGCACCGGACAGCCCGCTGCGCCGCCTCGAGAACGTGGTGGTCACCCCCCACATCGCCGGCTGCATCGACAACTGCAACCGGATGGGGGAGCTGGCCGTCGAGGAGGTCCGCCGCTACCTGGCCGGCGAGCCGGCCGTCAACGAGATCCGGCCCGACGTGCTCGACCGCATCGCCTGAGGCTCCAGTCGCCAGCGCCCTCCCCGTTCAAGAAAGGCCTGTCAGCTGAGGACCAGGCCGCCGTCGACCTCTATGGCCTGCCCGGTGAGGTAACGGGCGTCGTCGCTGGCCAGGAACGCGACGACCCCGGCGATCTCCTCCGGTCGGGCCAGTCGCTTGAGCGCGGTGTCGTTGGCTCGCATCTCGAGCCACTCCGCCGCGGTCATGCCGAGGGTGGCGCCGACCTCGCCGGCCACCTTGCGCACCATGTCGGTGAGCGTGTTGCCCGCGCACACCGCGTTGACGGTGATGCCGTGGGGACCCAGTTCCATGGCAGCCGAGCGGGTGATGCCCACCACGCCGCTCTTGGTGCCCGAGTACTCCGCCGAATAGGGCCAGCTCGTCTTGGCCGCCATGGAGGCGATGTTGATGATCGAGCCCCGCCCCTGGGTGATCATGACCGGCGCGGCCAGGCTGTTGGAGATGAGGACCCCGGTCAGGTTGACGGCCACGATGTCCTCCCACCGGTCGAGAGGGATCTCCGTCAGCGGTCCGCCGACGTAGATGCCGGCGCAGGCGACCAGCACGTCGATACGGCCCCAGGCCCCCTTGACGAACTCGAAGGCGCCGTGCTGGTCGGCCCGGGAGCGGACGTCGCAGGGCAGCGCCAGCGCCTCGACCCCCTCGGCCCGGGCCGCCGCCGCGGTGGCCTCGTTGCCAGCGTCGTTGATGTCGAGACAGGCCACCCAGGCCCCCTCGGCCGCGAACCGCCGCGCTGTGGCCGCCCCGATCCCGGTGGCCGACCCGGTGATCACCACCACCTGGTTCTCGAACCGCCGCACCGGGTGACCCTAGCAACCGGCGGGGAGTCCGCCGGACCTCGGGATCTGGACCGCCGGCGTCCGAGCGGTCATGCGGCGGCCAGCGCGGCGAGCACCGCTTCGGTGAGCTCGGGGCGGCAGATCACTAGGTCGGGCAGGTAGGGGTCGGGCTGGTTGTAGCGCAGCGGCGTGCCGTCGAGGCGGGTGGCGGTGCAGCCCGCGGCCCGAGCCACGGCCACCGGCGCGCACGAGTCCCATTCGTACTGGCCGCCGGCATGGACGTAGAGGTCGGCCTCGCCCCGGACCACGGCCATGGCCTTGGCGCCGGCCGAGCCCAGCGGCACCACCTCGGCGCCCAGCGCGCCGGCCACGACCTTGGCCTGGTGCGGGGGGCGTGAACGCGACACCACGAGGCGGGGCGGTCCGGTCCGGGCCGCCGTAAGCGGGGGAGGGTCCGCGGTCGACAGGGTCAGTCCCAGCGCGGGCAGGGCCACCGCACCGGCGGCCGGGCGCTCGCCGATGACCAGCGCCACGTGCACCGCCCAGTCGGTGCGGCCCGGCTCGGAGTACTCCCGGGTGCCGTCGAGCGGGTCGACCACCCACACCCGCTCGGCGTCGAGCCGGCCCGCGTCGTCGGCGCCCTCCTCCGACAGCACGGCGTCGCCCGGGCGGGCCGCGGCCAGCTCGTTGGCCAGCAGCTCGTGAGCCTGACGGTCGCCGGTGGCCCGCACCACCGCGGCGGGAGCCCCGTCTGCGGCCAGCCGCGCCCTCAGCCCGACCAGCAGCTCACCGGCCCGGCGAGCCAGGTCGGCCGCCAGGCGATGGTCGTCGGCGATCCGGTGCTCAGCACTCACCGGCATGGGCGCAGGCTGCGGTGGCAGGGCGGCGTTGCCATCGGGCGGGGTGGCCGCGTTCGCGGGGTCAGGCCAGCACCGCGGCTTCGAGCAGGTCCTGCTGCTCCTGGCCGTGGACGGTGGGGCTGCCGCCCGCGGGGCTGCCCGACTCCGGGCGGCTGACCCGCCGGATCCGGTAGTCGTCGCCGTGGGCCTCATAGAGCCGACCCTTGATGCCGTTCCAGGCGCCCATGTTCTCGGGCTCTTCCTGCAGCCAGACGATCTCGGTGGCGTTGGGGTACCTGCGCAGCTCGTAGTCGACCGCCCCGTACGGCCACGGGAAGAGCTGCTCGACCCGGCACACCGCCAGGGGAGCCTTGCGCTCGTCGCGCAGTTCCATAGCCGGGTAGGCCACCTTGCCGCTGCAGAACACCACTCTGGTGACCGCGTCGGCGTCGATGTCGCCGGCCTCTGCGGCCGGGTCGCCGAGCACCTCCTCGAACGTGCCCGACGAGAGGTCGGCGACCTTGGTGCGGGCCGCCCTGGAGCGCAGCAGCGACTTGGGCGTGAACACGATCATGGGCTTGCGGACGCGGTGGATCATCTGGCGGCGCAGCAGGTGGAAGTACTGCCCCGCGGTCGTGGGCTGGCACACGTGCATGTTGTCCTCCGCGGCCAGCGTCAGGAACCGCTCGATGCGCGCCGACGAGTGCTCCGGGCCCTGCCCCTCCATGCCGTGGGGCAGCAGCAGCACGATCCCGCAGTGCTGGTCCCACTTGTCCTCGGCCGCCACGATGAACTGGTCGATGATGATTTGGGCGCCGTTGGCGAAGTCGCCGAACTGGGCCTCCAACATGACCAGGGCCTCGGGCTTGGCCACCGCGTAGCCGTACTCGAAGCCCAGTGCGGCGTACTCCGACAGCAACGAGTCGTAGATCCACAGGTCGGCGTCGCGCTCGCACAATGGCGACAGCGGCACGTACTCCTCGCCGGTCTCGTAGTCCACCAGGGTGGAGTGCCGGTGCGAGAAGGTCCCCCTGCGGCTGTCCTGGCCGCTGAGGCGGACGGAGGTGTTCTCCATCAGCAGCGAGCCGAAGGCCATGGCCTCGCCCAGCCCCCAGTCGAACTGGCCCGCCCGGAACATCTTGTTGCGCTGCTCGAACTGCCTGGCCAGCTTCGGGTGGATGGTGAAGCCCTCGGGCACGGTGTTCAGCGCCTGGTAGATGCGCTCCACGGTGACCGAGTCGATGGAGGTGCGGACGTGGGGGAGCACGCCCATCGGCTCCGGCGGGCGTCGGGCCCGGATGTTGTGGCCGGGCGAGGCGTCGCGGGTCTCGTCGAGGGCGGCCTGCAGCTGCTCGCGGAACTCGGCCAGGGCGGCGTCGGCCTCCTCTTCGGTGATGTCGCCCCGCTTCAGCAGCGACTCCCGGTACTGGGTGCGGACGGTGGGCTTGGCGTCGATGCGCCGGTACATCTCGGGCAGCGTGTAACTGGGGTCGTCGCCCTCGTTGTGGCCGTGGCGCCGGTAGCAGATCATGTCGATCACGACGTCCTTGTTGAACCGCTGGCGGTAGGCGAAGGCCAGGCGGGCGGCCCGCACGCAAGCCTCGGGATCGTCGCCGTTCACATGGAAGATCGGCGCGCCGACCATCTTGGCCACGTCGGTCGAGTACTGGGTGGAGCGGGCCGCGTCCGGGGTGGTGGTGAATCCGAGCTGGTTGTTGATCACCAGGTGGATGGTGCCGCCGACCCGGTACCCCCTGATGAGGCTCAGGTTGAAGGTCTCTGCCACCACGCCCTGGCCGGCGAAGGCGGCGTCACCGTGGATCAGCAGGGGCATCACCGGGTAGGCGCCGTAGCTGCTCTCGGGGGGGATGTTGTCCATCCGGGCCCGGGCCATGCCCACCACCACCGGGTCGACCGCCTCCAGGTGCGAGGGGTTGGCGGCCAACTCGACCAGCAGGTGCTTGCCCGACGGGCTCTCGTAGGCGCCGATCTGGCCGAGGTGGTACTTCACGTCGCCGCTGCCCTGGATCTGGTCCTCGGTGATGGCCCCCTCGAACTCCTTGAACAGCTCGTGGTAGTTCTTGCCCACCAGGTTGACGAGCACGTTCAGCCGGCCCCGGTGGGCCATGCCCATCACCACTTCGGCCAGGGGCTCGTCGGCCGCGCAGGTCAGCACCGCGTCCAGCAGCGGGATGGTCGACTCGGCCCCCTCCAGGCCGAAGCGCTTCTGCCCGACGTACTTGGTTCCCAGGAAGCTGCTGAGGGCCTCGGCTGCGTTGAGCTTGCTGAGGATGCGGCGCTGGTCCTCGCTCTTGAGGTCTGTGTCGGCCCCCTCGATCTGCTCCTGGATCCACCGCTTCTCGTCGGGCTCCTGGATGTGCATGTACTCGACGCCGACGGTGCGGCAGTAGGCGTCGCGCAGCACGCCCAGCAGGTCGCCCAGCTTCATCCGGCGCGTCCCGCCCACCGTGGCGTAGATGCCGGTCTCGCTGCCGGTCAGGAACTCGCGGTCGAGGTCCCAGATGGTCAGCCCGTAGGTGGCCGGGTCGAGCTCGGCGTGCATCTCGGGCGCCTCGTCGCGCAGCGGGTTGAGGTCGGCGATCAGATGGCCCCGCACCCGGTACTGGTTGATGAGCTGGTTGACCTTGGCCTGCTTCTCGAGCATGGCCGCCTCGCGGTCCACCGGGTTGAAGTCGCGCCGCCACTTCACGGCCTCGTAGGGGATGTGCAGCGCCCGGAAGGCCTGGTCGTAGAAGTCGTCGGCGCCCAGCAGCAGGTCGTGGACCCTCTGCAGGAATATCCCCGACTCGGCCCCCTGGATGACACGGTGGTCGTAGGTGCTGCTGATCGTCACCAGCTTGCTGACGCCCAGGTCCGCCAGCAGGGAGGGGTCGGCGGCCTCGTACTCGGTGGGGAACGCCAGCGCCCCGACTCCGACGATGGTTCCCTGCCCGGTCATCAGCCGGGGCACGGAGTGCTGGGTGCCGATGGTGCCGGGGTTGGTGATGGTGACGGTCACGCCGGCCATGTCGTCGGCGGTCAGGCGGTTCTCGCGGATCTTGGCGATCTGCTCGTCGTAACGCTCGACGAAGGCCGCGAAGTCGAGGGTGTCGGCGTCGCGGATGCACGGCACCATCAGCGAGCGGGTGCCGTCGTCGCGGGCGATGTCGACCGCGATCCCGAGGCCGATGTGCTCGGGTCGCACGATCCTGGGCTTGCCGGCCGCGTCGGTGGCGTAGATGTTGTTCATCGCCGGGACCGTGCCGGTGATGGCTCTCACCACCGCGTAGCCGATGAGGTGCGTGAACGAGACCTTGCGGACCATCTTGCGGCCGAGGTGGCCGTTGAGGATCTTGCGGTTGACCTCGAGGAGCTTGGCCGGGACCTCGCGGAAGCTGGTGGCGGTGGGAACGGCCAGGCTGGCCTCCATGTTGGCCACGATCCGGGCTCCGACGCCCCTGATCGGCTCTCCGACGGGGGCGTCGTCGGATGCCGGCTCCGGTTTCGGGGAGCGCCGCTTCCGGGGCTGGCCCGCGAGAGGCGAGGGTTCGTCCGCGGCGGGCGGCGCGGGCGGTGCTCGCCCGGCGGCCGGTGCCGGCGGCGCGGTCACGTCGGTGGCCGTCGTGTCGATCGTGGTGCGGGGCGCGGCGGTCGCGGCCGGGGGGTCGGTCCCGGTGATCGGCGAGTCCGGCGTCTCGCCCTCGAACAGAGCCCGCCAGGCCTCGTCCACCGATGCCGGGTCGGCCGCCCACAGATCTCGCATCTCGTCGACGATCCAGGCGTTGGTGCCAAGCTCGTCGCCCGCCTCGGCACGGATCGAGTCGGTCATGGCAGCAATGCTACTTCTTGGCAGCGAAGGGCTTCAGAGGCCGAGCGGATAGCGGGACAATGCGGCCCATGCGGCGCGAGGCCGTGGCCCGAGCGGCCCGTGAGCGCAGCGAACAAGAGCGGGAACGACACCGCTGTGGCGCGACGGGCGCTCGCCTATCCGCGTGGCCCCTTCGGGGCGAGTGTGTCGGGCTAGGGTCGGCCTGTGCGGGTCGTCACCTGGAACGTCAACTCGTTGAAGGCGCGCCTGGACCGGGTGCAGCGCTGGATCGAGTCGTTCTCGCCGGATGTGGTGTGCCTCCAGGAGACCAAGCTGGCCGACGACGCCTTCCCGGCCCTGGCCTTCCAGTCGCTCGGCTACGACTGCTTCCATCACGGCGAGGGGCGCTGGAACGGCGTGGCTGTGCTCAGCAGGGTCGGGTTGGAGGATCCGGTTGCCGGATTCGGAGACGGCATCGACCCCGATCCCGACGCCCGGCTGGCCTGGGCCACCTGCGGCGGTGTCCGGGTGGCGTCGTGCTACGTGCCCAACGGCCGCTCCATAGGCCACGATCACTACCACTACAAGCTCGACTGGCTGGGCCGGCTGCGAGCCTCCCTTGACTCCCAGGCCGATCCCGCGGCCGCGGCGCTGGTGTGCGGCGACTTCAACATCGCCCCCGACGACCGGGACGTGTACGACCCCGACGCCTTCACCGACACCACCCACACCAGTGCGGCGGAGCGGGACAGGCTTGCCAGCCTGCTCGAGTGGGGACTGGCCGACGTGTTCCGTGAGCACCACTCCGGCGCCGGGCTGTTCACATGGTGGGACTACCGGGGAGGCAACTTCCACAAGCGCATGGGAATGCGCATCGATCTCGTGCTGGGAACCCGTTCGGTGACCGAGGCGGCCAGCTTCGCGCTCATCGACCGCAACGAGCGCAAGGGCCCGAAGGACGATCCGCCCAGCGACCACGCGCCCCTGTTCGTCGATCTCGACCTGGACGGGGAGGGCTGACCGCGGTGACCCCGGCAACCGCCTGCGGGCCGGTCTTGACGGAGGCTCGGGAGTGCTGACCCCGCTCGACGAGCACGCCCTGCTCGTCTTCTGGACCCAGCTGCTGGTGCTGGTGGTCGCGGCCCGGGCCGCGGGCTACGGCATGCGCCGGGTGGGGCTGCCGTCGGTGATCGGCCATCTCGCTGCGGGCGTGGTCCTCGGTCCCTCGGTGTTCGGGAAGCTCTGGCCCAGCGGCTTCGACTGGTTCCTGCCCCACGAGGAGATCTCCTCGGGCGCACTGTTCGCGGTGAGCTGGCTCGGGGTGGCCCTGCTGCTGGTGACGGCGGGCTTCGAGACCGATCTCGCACTGATCCGGCGCCTCGGGCGGGCCGCTGCCCTGGTGACCGGGTTCAGCCTGGTGGTGCCCCTGGCCGGCGGCCTGGTCACCGGCATGCTGCTGCCGGACGATTTCGTGGGCGGAGGAGCCGACCGGACGGTGTTCGCGCTGTTCGTCGCGGCTGCGCTGTCGGTGTCGGCGCTGGCGGTGATCGCTCGGATCCTGTCGGAGCTGGGCCTCATGAGGCGGGACTTCGGGCAGATCACGGTGGCTGCGGGCATGGCCAACGACGTGGTCGGCTGGGTGATGCTGGCCGTGTTCGCCGGATTCGCCTCCGCGGGCGAGGTGTCGGTCTCGGGGACGCTGCGGACGGTGCTGGGACTGGCCGCCTTCCTGGCGCTGGCCATGACGCTGGGCCAGCGAGCCGTCGACGCGAGCCTGCGCCGGATCCGCCGCGCCGGCCCCAACCTGCACGGCGCGCTGAGCATCGCCGTCATCACGATGCTGCTGTTCGGCGTGGTGACCCAAGCCTTGGGCATCGAGGCCGTGCTGGGGGCGTTCGTGGCCGGCGTGGTGCTGAACCGCTCCCGGTTCCAGCAGCACGAGGTCGTCCACCACATCGAGTCGCTCACCAACTCCTTCCTGGCCCCCGTGTTCTTCGCCATGGCCGGTCTCAGGGTCGACCTCTCGCTGCTGGGCGAGGGCGAGGCGCTGGCCTGGGCCGGCGCGGTGATGGCGGTGGCGATCGTGGCCAAGTTCGCGGGCGCTTTCGTCGGGGCGAGGATGGCGGGGCAGTCGCAGCGGGCTGCGATCGCGCTGGGCGCCGGGCTGAACGCCCGGGGTGCGCTGGAGATCGTGATCGCCTCGGTGGGGCTGTCGCTGGGGGTCTTCAGCGAGACGGCCTACACGGTGATCGTGATCGTGCCCCTGGTGACGTCGGTGTTCGCGGCGGTGAGCTTGCGGCTGGCGGTGCGCGACTGGATGGGGTCGCCGGCCGAGCGGGAGCGCCTCGAGCGGGAGGAGGCTCTCAGTCGCAACCTGGTGGTCCGCTCGTCGAGGCTGCTGCTGCCCTCGAGGGCGGAGCCCGCATCCATCGCGGCCGCCCAGTTGATGCACTTCGCCTGGCCGGTGCAGGTGCCTGCGACCGTGATCTCGGTGGCCGCCGACAGCGGGTCGGGCGCGTCTTACGGGTCCGACGGGGCCGCAGGGCGCTGGCCCGACATCACCATCATCCGCAACGTGCTCCATGGGCGCGACGTGGACCACCGGCAGGTGCGGGTGGCCAGCGGCGCCGGCGCGGTGGTCGCGGGAGCCATCGTGGCCGAGGCCCGCCTGGGCTACGGGGCGATATGCGTTGGGGTGGCCAGCCGCCACGAGGGTCAGCTCTACTCGCCCATGGTCGACGAGCTGCTGCTGCACTCGCCGCTGCCGGTGGTGATCGTGCGGCGGGCCGACGACCTGGAGACGCCCCTGCCGGGAGCCTTCACCCGTGCCATCGTGCCCGTCACCGGAACGCGGTCCTCCAGGGCTGCACAGGAGGTGGCCTTCGGCGTCAGCGGCCAGCTCGGCACCGAGGTGGTGCTGACCCATGTCGTGCAGAGGCAGCGGCCGCAACTGCGGATGGTGCCGGCCCGGCTGGCCCGCACCAGGCTGGCGACCCGCGTGCTGGGCGAGGACCGCAACGAGTCGGCCCGCCAGGTGGTGGACTCGCTCATGGAGTCGGCCCGGTCGCGTGGCTCCGAGATGGGCATCGACGCCCGCACGCTCGTGCCTGAGGGCTCATCGGTGGCGTCGACGCTGGTGGCGGCGGCTGAGGAGCAACAGGCCGACCTGGTGGTGCTGGGGGCGTCGCTGCGCAACGTGGACGGCCGCCCCTTCCTCGGCCATACCGTCGAGACGGTGCTGGAGCGGTGCAGCGCCAACGTGGCGGTCGTGGCCATGCCCCGGGCCGGATCGGGCTAATCCCGGTCCGCTATCGCCCGGCGGGCTCGCGCCACGCCCTTCAGGTTCAGGGCCTTCCGGGACTCGGCGTCGTCCGGGCTCCGCGAGGCCCCGATCATCTCCAGCCAACGCGAGGGCTCCCGGTCGACGCTCTCGCCGCCCAGGTCGCGCCGGTCGCACCACAGCACGTGCAGTTCCTGCTCGGCCCGGGTGACGGCCACATGCAGCAGGCGGCGCTCCTCGGCCATGGCTGTCGCGGTTCGGGCGTGGGCGATCGGAACGAACCCGTCCTCCATGCCCACAACATGAACGATGGGCCATTCCAGCCCCTTGGCTGCATGGAAGGTCATGAGATCGACGCCGTCGACGGGCGCGACGGCGCGGTCGTCGGCCCGCAGCGCGGTGCGGAACGAACCGACGGTGGAGTCGGGATCCAGACTCAGATGATCGTTGGCGAACTCCATGAGGGCCTCCACCCCGGCCCGCGCCTCGGGGGTGGCCGCGATCGGCGTCCCGGCGGAGGCAGTGGCGGCCGAGTCGGGGTCGCGCAGTTGCTGACCGGTCTCGGCCGTGCAGGAGGCGAGGCTCGCGTCGGCGGGCCACGCTGTCAGCAGGGCCGCGACCTCGGGTCGCCGGATCAGGCTGCGCTCGTTCGGAGCGGCCACCGGGATACCGTGGCGCACCAGTGCCCGCCGCAGGGGCTCGAGCTGAGCGTTGGTGCGGGCCAGCACCGCCTGGCGGCGCCACCGTGAGCCGGGCCGGTGGCGATGCCTCACCGCCCGGGCCAGCACGGCGGCCTCCTCGGATCCGTCGCACACGGTCACGGTGGGCTCGTCGCCGGGCGGCCGCACCGCGGGCTGGGGCTCGCGGTCCATGACCCTTCCGGCTGCGGCCAGCACCTGCGGCGTGGACCTGAAGTTGGTGCGCATGTGCAGCACCGCGCAGCCTCGCAGGTGCTCGCCGACCGCGTCGATCAGGCCGGGATCGGCGCCGTTCCAGCCGTAGATGGCCTGGTCGGGGTCGCCCACCACCACCAGGGTCGAGTCCGGGCCCAGCCACGACTCCAGCAGGGCGAACTGCAGCGGGTTGATGTCCTGGAACTCGTCGACGAGCACGTGCTGGTGGAGCCAGCGGTGTGCGGCCGCGTGCTTGGGCTCGGTGGCCATCAGCTCCAGCGAACGGGCCAGCACGTCGTCGAAGTCGAGCACCCGGCGCCGGCCCTTGGCCGACTCGTAGTCGGCGAACAGTTGGGCGAAGCGGTCGACACGGCCCCCGGGCGGCCGCCGGCCCGCGGCCCGGGCCGCCTCCGGGTACTCCTCGGGCACGACGAGACGGGCCCGGCACCAGCCGATCTCGTTGACGATGTCGGCCACCGCGGCCCGGTCGGCCCTGGGCCGCAGCTCGGCGATAAGCCCACCGGCGCTGTCGAGGATCCGGGGCGGGCGGCGGCCGGAGTCTGCGGCGTGGCGGCGGAGCTGCGCCAGCGCGACCGCATGGAACGTCCCCGCTCTCACATCGTCGTTGAGGCCCAGCCTGCGCAGCCGGCCCCGCAACTCGCGGGCCGCTCGCCGGGTGAAAGTCACCGCCAGGGTTCGCCGGGGATCGGCCCGGCCCTCGCTGGCCTGCCAGGCGATGCGGCGAGTGAGGACCCGGGTCTTGCCCGAGCCCGCCCCGGCGATGATGCACATGGGAGAGGCCCTGCTCGTCACCGCGTCACGCTGCTCGACGGTCAGGCCGGCCAGCAGTGGATGTTCGGCGTCGGCCACCATCGGACCCTACGGCGATCGCGACAGGTCGTGCCGTCCAGCGGTCCGCCCCTAGAGCATGCGCGGGTGGGGACAAGCGCGTCGGGTTGCTGCGCTGTGCTTCCCGCTCTTGTTCGCTGCGCTCACGGGCCGCTCGGGCCACGGCCTCGCCCGTATGGACCGGATTGGCGTGCCTACTCGCTCGGCCTCTTGGCGTTCCGCAGGGCTAGAGTTGCCCTCCGCTCCAAAGGCAGCGCGCGGAACCACGGCGAGGGGCCATGACCTGGATTGACGCGATCCTCGACCGGTGCCCGCCACAGGTGGTGATCAACGACTCCAAGACGCCGAGCGGCCTCGCCCACGTCGGCTCGCTGCGAGGCGTTCTCATCCACGACGCCCTGGCCCGGGCGGCTCGCCAGACCGGCACGGCCGCTCAGTTCATCTACGGCTGCGACGACATGGATCCCGTCGATGAGATACCCCACGGGACCGGCGAGCACTTCCGGGAGTTCCTGGGCGTGCCGCTGTTCCGGGCGCCTCCCCCGCCCGGACTGCCGGGCCGGAGCATGGCCGAGGCGTACTTTGGCGAGTTCACGTCCACGTTCGGTCCCCTCGGCGTGGAGGCTGACTTCTACTGCATGAGCGACGTCTACCGGTCGGGCCGGCTCGACGAGACGATCGACGCCTACCTTCGAGCCGCCGGCAAGGTGAGGGACATCTACCGGCGTGAGACGGGCAGCATCCGGTCGCCGGACTGGCTGCCGTTCCAGCCCATCTGCGAGAAGTGCGGCCGCATCGGCACGACCTACGCGTCGGACTACGACGGTGAGACCGTCGCCTACGAGTGTCGAGCCGATCTCGTCAACTGGGCCGAGGGCTGCGGCACGAGAGGGCGCACGAGCCCCTTCGGCGGCCGCGGCAAGCTTCCCTGGAAGCTCGAATGGGCCGCCAAGTGGAGGGTCTTCGCGGTGTCGCTCGAGGGCGCCGGCAAGGACCATATGGGTGCCGGAGGGTCGCACAAGGTGGCGGCCGCGCTGGCGCGAGAGGTCCTCTCCTGCGATGTGCCGGTCTCGTTCAGCTACGAGTTCTTCACCCTTGCCGGCGCCAAGATGAGCTCGTCGAAGGGGATCGGCTCCACCGCCAGCGAGCTGGCGGCCGTCCTGCCGCCGGAGCTGCTCCGCTACCTCGTCCTCAGAGTCCAGCCCCGCAAGGCGGTGGACTTCGCGGTCGACGTGGCCGGAGTCACGCGGGCGTTCGCGGAGTACGAGCGCCTATGGCGCACCGTCGACGAGAGCGGGTCCGCGCAACAGCAGCTCTTCGCACTCTCGCAGCCCGATCCCGGTGCCAGCCTCCCGCCGTCCCCCGGCTACAGCCCGCCGTTCGACACGATGGTCAGCGTCGTGCAGCAGCCCCACATCGATCTCGTCGAGCACTTGGAGGCGGTCGGACGCTCGGCGCTGTCGCCCGTCGAGCGCCAGTGGATCGAGCGCAAACGCAGGAGCGCTGAGTCGTGGTCGCAGCGATTCTCGGAGATGGCGGCGCGCCTGACCGTCATAGAGGACTTCCAGCCCGAGGCCGGACGGCTCACTAACCACCAGCGGGCGTTCCTCTCGGTCGCCTCGAGACTGCTGCCGGGTCTCGAGGAATGGGATGCGGCCGCCATCCAGGGGGCGCTGTTCGACGCGGCCCGTCTGGTCGGGATCGACCCGTCCGAGGCCTTCACCGCCCTGTACTCGGTGTTCTTCGGGTGGCCGGAGGGTCCCCGCGCCGGCTCCTTCCTCGAGTTCATGGGAAGGCGGCAGGCGTCAGGCCGCCTGGGTGCGGTCGGGTACTCGTACCCCGGCCTGGCGGAGGCCACCGCCATGGCCACCGAGGAGTGGGAGCAGGCTGTCCTGACGGCCCGCTCGGAGGGCCATCGGGTGTCGTTCCTGCCGGTGTGGGCCGGCGGTCTCGGCGTCATCGAGTTCTTCTGCTCGGACGGCAAGGACCGGACCCGGGCGTCCCGAACGATCTTCGCGCGGGACGGCGGGCACCCGCTGCACGGCCAGGATCCGGTGCGGTCGTTCCATGCCGATGCCCGCTCGTATCTGGCCGGTCTGCTGGACGTTCCCGAGTCCCAGGTCGCCATCCGCGGCGACAACCCCTTCGGCGATGTCGACGGCCGCGGTGCCATCGTCTGACCGCGGCTCCGGCCATCGCCGGGCCGGTACTGTCAGGCGGTGTACCTGATCGACGCGGCCCGCTTCGAGCGGCTGGTGGGCGACGCTCTCGACTCCCTGCCGCCCGCGCTGGGCGAGATGATGGAGAACATCGCGGTGGTGGTGGAGGACACCCACCCCGACGAGGACCTTCTCGGCCTCTACGAGGGAGTGCCGCTCACCGAGCGTGAGGACTACGGCGGCCTGGCCATGCCCGATCGGGTGACCGTCTACCGGCTGGCGATCTGCGCGATCTGCGACAGCGAGGAGGAGCTCCTCGACGAGATCACCGTCACGGTCGTCCACGAGGTCGCCCACCACTTCGGCATCGACGACGACACGCTGCACCAACTCGGCTGGGACTGATCGCCCGCACCGGTCGAGGATCGGGGCCCGGTCGGCGGCCGGATCCGCGACGGCGGTGATCGCGGTGTGTACGTTGCGCTTGTTCTCCCAGCTGCGAGTGTCGAGGAGGCACGGATGATCTCTACCCGCGAGTCGCGACGAGTCCGCCGACGGTGGCTGGACCCGCGTGGGTGGACGCTCCGGCTCGGGTGGCGCCCGGTTCGGGCCGGCGTGGCGGCGGCCTGCCTGCTGGCGCCGGTGATGGTCCCGAGCGTGGCGGCGGCCCAGGCCGACGTTTTCCAGGACCGCCAAGCACTGCTGGAGCTCTTCGATGAGACCGAGGGAGACGGCTGGCACCGGTCCGACAACTGGGGGTCGGACCTGTCGCTCGACCGGTGGTACGGCGTCACCACCGACCATGCCGGCCGGGTGGTGGGCCTGGAACTGCCGTCCAACGGGCTCTTCGGCGAGATCCCGGCAGCGATCGGCAGCCTCGCCGGCCTGGAGCACCTGGACCTCGCGGGCAACGACCTGTACGGGCAGATCCCATCCGAGGTCGGCGGCCTCGCCGATCTCAGGGTCCTCGACCTCAAGAACAACCGGCTCGACCGCCAGATCCCGGCCGAGATCGGCGACCTCGCCGGCCTGGAGGTGCTGGACCTCAAGCACAACCGGCTGTTCGGCGCGATCCCATCCGAGATCGGCGGCCTCGGCAGCCTGAAGGTCCTCGACCTGCGGGGCAACGGGTTCTCGAGGGGGTTGCCGGACTCGCTCGGCGACCTCTCGAGCCTGGTCCGCCTGGTGCTCAGCGACAACCGGATATCAGGCGCGATCCCGTCCGGGATGGGAGGTCTGGAAGACCTCATGTGGCTCGACATGAGTCGCAATTCGCTGTCGGGGGAGATTCCGCCCGAGATGGGCGGTCTCTCCAACCTGACTTGGCTCGATCTGAGCGCCAACCGCCTGTCGGGTGATATTCCGGCTGAACTCGGAGGCCTGTCAAGGCTCAAGACGCTCAGCCTGTGGCTCAACGAGCTGACCGGGGAGATTCCCCCCGAGTTGGGTGACCTTGCCTCGCTGGAGGACCTGAGCCTCAGTCTCAACGACCTGTCCGGCACGATCCCGCCACAACTGGGAAGGCTGGACGCGCTCCAGCGGCTGCGGCTCGGCCACAACCAGCTGTCGGGGCCCCTGCCCGTCGAGCTGGGCGGGCTGAGCGCCCTGCGATACCTGTGGCTCGAGGACAACGAGCTGTCGGGGTCGATCCCGGTCGAGTTCGGAGACCTGAGGCTTCTCCGGGACCTGTGGCTCGAAGGCAACCGGCTGTCCGGCCCCATACCCGACTCGATCGGCCGGCTGCGCCAGCTGCAGACCCTGTACCTCCACGACAACCAGCTGTCCGGCGACATCCCGGCCCCGGTCGGGGACTTGGCCCGTCTGAGGCAGCTGCGCCTCGACGGCAATGAGTTGACCGGGGAGATTCCCGCGACCCTGGGCAGGCTCACCTCGCTGGAACGCCTCAGCCTGGCCGGCAACTGGCTCTACGGCCAGATCCCGACGCAACTCGCGAACCTCGCCGACCTGGAGCAGCTGAGCCTGAACGACAACGAGCTGTCGGGCTCCATCCCCGGCGGCATCGTCAGACTGACCGGGCTCACCGGGCTCGACCTGCACAACAACGCGCTGACCGGCCCGATCCCCGCGGGGATCGGCAAGCTGAGCGAACTCGGGCGCCTGCAGCTCCAGTACAACCGGCTGTCGGGGGCGATCCCGTCCGGCATCGGCAGGCTCGCAGAGCTCGCCGTCCTCGACCTGCGGGGCAACCGGCTGTCGGGGCCCATCCCCGGCAGCCTCGGCAACCTGTCGAACCTGACTCGGCTGCTGCTCCGCGAGAACCGGCTGTCGGGGGAGATCCCCGCGTCGCTGGCCCGCCTCGACCGCCTCGAGTGGCTGGACCTCAGCCTCAACGAGCTGTCGGGGCCTATCCCGCCGGCCTTGGGCGACTTGGCCAGCCTCAAGGCCCTGTACCTGAGCTTCAATTACCTGGACGGGGAGATCCCGGCGGAGCTTGGCCGCCTGTCCAACCTCAGGATCCTCAAGCTCCGCTGGAACGGGCTCACCGGTGAGATTCCCCCCGAGCTGGGCAGCCTGGCCAGCCTCCGGCGTCTCAACCTCTGGCACAACCAGCTGACCGGCGAGATCCCCGCCGAGTTCGGCAGCCTGACCAGCCTCACCCGGCTGGACCTCGACGACAACGAGCTGTCGGGCGAGATCCCCGCCGAGCTCGGCAACCTCACGCAGCTGAGGGAGCTGTGGCTCAGAGGCAATGAGCTGTCTGGGCCGATACCGGCGGAGCTGGGCAACCTGACCGCCCTCCGGCGCCTCTACCTCGACGGCAACCGTCTCACCGGCCCGATCCCGGCCGGGCTCGCGAACCTGTCCGGCATCAAGCGGCTCTGGGTCCACGACAACGAGCTGTCGGGCGACATTCCCGCGGAGCTGGGCCGGCTGGTCGGGCTGGAGCAGATCCTCTTGGGCGGCTCCAACGCGCTGACGGGGTGCCTCCCCGCGGCCTGGGAGTCGCTGGAGACCCTGGCCGACGACCTGGACACGCTGGGCCTGGAGTTCTGCACGGACTCCTAGAGGCCGATCGGCGCCAGCGCTAGCGGGCGCCGGGATCAGCGCGTCCTGCGGACGCGGTTCCAGGTGATCGAGACGTTGAGGAAGAAGTTGGTGACGGTGGCCACCGCCAGGCCGATGCCGTTGTTGACGGCCGCAGCCACATCGGCGTTCGCCGACTCGGTGGGAAAGCCGTTTCGGTGAAGCAGCTGGAACACCGCCAGCTGTACGAACACGCCCACGACCGACACAACCTGGAACAGCATCAGCCCGCCCAGCAGCCCCCACCCCCGGTAGCGCCGGTCGTAGAAGGTGAAGAAGTTGTTGGCCAGGAAGTTCGTGACGATGCTGGCCTGGATTCCCAGAAGGGCCGAGAGGTAGATCGGGTTCAGGTCGGGCGTGATGCCGAGGCTGACGGTGGGCAGGCCGGCCAGTTCACCGACCCCGTACACGGCCAGGCTCACGGCAACGCCGGTCGCGCCGACCAGGCAGTACTTGACGAACAGCGGTGACACGGCTCGGCCGAGCCGGAGCGCCAGCGCGTTGACCAGGTCGTCGAGCAGGATCGCTCCCGACAGCTTGGTCTCGCCCCCGGCGCGTGGCCGGAAGTCGTAGCCGACCTCGGTGACGGTCAGGTCCCGGCCGCGGGCCAGGAAGGCCCACAGGATCTTGTACTCCCGCAGGCCGCGGCTCATCCTGGGCGCGGCCCGTTCGTACAGGCCGCGGCTGACCACGAAGAAGCCGCTGAGCGGGTCGCTGGTCCGGCGCAGCCGCGGCAGCAGGCGCCGCACCAGCGCGGCGCCCGCCGCGGTCAGCCAGTGGCGCAGCCTGGCCCGGTCGCCGAAGGATCCGCTCTCGCCTGTGCGGGTGCCCACGCAGATGTCGGCGCCGCCGTCGAGCACGGACCGGACCATCTCGGGCAGCACCGTCTCGTCGTGCTGGAGGTCGCCGTCCATCACCGCCAGGGCGTCGCCCTCGGCCGCGGCCATGCCGTCGAGGACCGCCGATGCCAGCCCCCGCTCGCCGATGCGCCGGATGACCCGCACGGCCGGATCGTCCGCGCCGTGGCGGCGGGCCAGCCGCCAGGTGCCGTCGGGGCTGTCGTCGTCGACCACGATGACCTCATGGGACTGGCCGCCGAGGGCGCGTCGCAGCCGGTCGATGACCTCGACGACGTTGTCGGCCTCGTTGTAGGTCGGAACGATCACCGAGACCCGCACGCCCGCGACGCTAGAGGGCCCAGCACCGGATGCGCGACCCGACCGCGCCGACCGTCACCGCGTATAGTGGCGGGCGACAACCAGCCGGGGAGCTCGGGGCAGCCGGGCTGAGAGGGCACCCACGCGATCGCAGCGGTGTCGACCCGCCGACCTGATCTGGGTAATGCCAGCGGAGGAAGACCCATGGATCGACCACCTGCCCCAATCCCCATCCATCCCGGCGCGCCGCGCCGCATGATCCGCCCCTGGCTCAGGGCCGTCGCGGTGGTGGCAGTCGTGCTGGCCCTGATCGCGGCGGCGTGCAGCGGCGACCGCGTCGACAGCAGCGCCGAGGATCTCTCCGGCACCACCGTGACGCTGCTGACCCACGACTCGTTCTACGTGTCGCCCGAGACGTTCGAAGCGTTCACCCTCCAGACCGGCATCGAGGTGGAGCAACTGGCCTCCGGCGATGCCGGCGCCCTGGTGGCCCAGGCATGCCTGACGGCCGGAGAGCCGCTGGGGGACGTTCTGTTCGGGATCGACAACACGTTCCTGCAGCGGGGGCTCGACTGCGCGATGTTCGACCCCTACGAGTCGCCCGGCCTCGCCGGCGTTCCCGACCACTTCGAACTGGACCCCGAGCACCGGGTCACGCCGGTCGACTTCGGCGACGTGTGCCTCAACTACTGGGTAGAGGCGTTCGGCGACTCGCTGCCGCCGCCGTCGTCGCTCGACGACCTGACCGACCCCGCCTACGCCGGCATGCTCGTGGTCCAGAGCCCGGAGACCTCGTCACCGGGCCTGGCCTTCCTGCTGGCCACCATCGCCCGCTACGGCGACGGCTGGGAGCGTTACTGGGCCGCGCTGCGCGACAACGGCGTGGCCGTCACCGCGGGCTGGGAGGACGCCTACTACGGCGAGTTCGCCGCCGGCGGGGGCGACCGCCCGATCGTGGTCTCGTACGCGTCCAGCCCGCCCGCGGAGGTCATCTACTCCGACCCGCCCGTCGACGAGCCGCCCACGGGCGTGGTCACGGCCAGCTGCTACCGGCAGATCGAGTTCGCGGGCGTGCTCGCCGGTGCCGGCAACCCGGGAGGAGCTGCGGCCCTGATCGACTTCATGCTCACCGAGACGTTCCAGAACGACGTTCCGCTCAACATGTTCGTGTTCCCGGTGATCGAGTCGGCCACGCTCCCGCCGGAGTTCGTCGCCCACGCCCAGATCGCGGAGGATCCGTTCATGCTGGAGCCGGCAGAGGTCGAGACCCAGCGCAACGCCTGGACCGACCGCTGGGTGGAGATCGTCCTGCGGTGACGCCCCGGGACTGAGGCCACAGTCCGTGCCCGCGGACCGCCTGCTCCGAGGCCTCGCCGGCGCGCTGCCGGTCGTGGCGGTCGGCGGGTTCATGGCGCTGTTCTTCGCCTGGCCCATCGGCGGTGTGATCGCCAGGGGCCTCGGCGGGACCGGCCCGGCCGCGGTGCTGGGCGACGTGCTCGGCTCCGGGTCGCAGCGTTCGGTGATCTGGTTCACGTTGTGGCAGGCGGCTGTCTCCACCGCGCTCACGGTGGCGGTGGCCCTGCCCGCCGCGGGGGCCATGGCCCGACTGCGCTTCCGGGGCCAGCGGCTGGTGCGGGCTCTGGCGACGGTGCCGTTCGTGCTGCCCACCGTGGTGGTGGCGGCCGCGTTCGAGGGACTGTTCGACCGCTTCGGCCTGGCCGGCGGCGGCGCCGTGAGCCTGCGCCACACCGTGTGGGCCATCCTGATGGCCCACGTCTTCTTCAACTACGCGGTGGTGCTGCGAACCGTGGGCGCCCATTGGGCCGCTCTCGACGCCAGGGTCGAGGATCAGGCGAGGGTGCTCGGGGCATCGCGCCTGGAAGTGTTCCGCCGGGTGGTCCTGCCCCGGCTGTCGCCCTCGATCGCGGCCGCATCGGCCATCGTCTTCCTGTTCTCGTTCACGTCCTTCGGTGTGGTGCTGGTGCTGGGCGGGCCCACCCGGGCCACCATCGAGACCGAGATCTACCGGTACGCAGTGGTCCGCCTCGACCTAGCCACTGCGGCCGGGTTGGCGGTCGTGCAGCTGGTCGCGGTTGTGGCCCTGGTGGCGGTGTCGAACGCGCTCGAGCGGCGCCGGGCCGTCGCCGAGCCGGTGTCGTCGCCGGCCGCCGCGCCCCGGCGCCGGGGGCCGGGCCTGGTCGCCAACCTGGGGCTGATGGCCGTCATCCTGGGGCTTCCGGTCGCGGTGCTGGTGGAGCGGTCGCTGGCGGCCGGCCGCGGCGGCGGCTACACGCTTCGCAACTACACCGCCATGGCCGACAGGGTCAACCTGCTGCCCGACACCGCGCTGGCGGCCCTGGGCAACTCGCTCATGTTCGCGGCGCCGGCCGCGGCCCTGGCGCTGGCGGTGGGCGGAGC
This sequence comes from Acidimicrobiia bacterium, assembly GCA_022820805.1. Lineage (GTDB taxonomy): Bacteria > Actinomycetota > Acidimicrobiia > Acidimicrobiales > Aldehydirespiratoraceae > Aldehydirespirator. Next base: position 42,077 of record JAJEEV010000041.1, on the reverse strand, counting down.
GGCCACGCTGGTGGTGGTGCGAGCGGGCCGCGGTGCGAGCCGCCGGATCGGAAGGGTCTTCGACATCGGCCTGACGCTGCCTCTGGGCACCTCCGCGGTGACTGTCGGCCTGGGGTTCCTGCTGGTGCTGAACCGCCCGCCCATCGACATCCGAACCTCGCTGCTGGTCGTGCCCATCGCCCACGCGGTGGTCGGCATCCCGTTCGTGGTCCGCACGCTGGTGCCGATGCTGCGGACCGTGAACCCCCGCACCCGCGAGGCCGCCTCCGTTCTGGGCGCCTCGCCCCGCCGGGTGCGCCGCGAGGTGGACCTTCGGGTGGCCGCCCGCGGCGTGGCGGTCGGGGCCGGGTTCGCCTTCGCGGTGTCGCTGGGGGAGTTCGGGGCCACATCGTTCATCCCTCGCCGGCCCGAGACCCTGACGGCACCGCTGGCGCTGTTCCGGCTGCTGGGAACGCCCGGAGAGGCGCTCCGGGGCCAGGCGATGGCGCTGGCGGTGGCCCTCATGGCGCTGACCGCTGTGGCAGTCTTCGTCATGGACCTGTGGGGCGACACCCGGCGGGGGGTGTTCTAAGAGGCCGAGCGGATCGGAGTGAACAATGAGTCTTCGCGAGATGCCGAGCGAGGCCGTGGCCCGAGCGGCCCGTGAGCGCAGCGAACAAGAGCGGGATCTCTAATGCTGACAGTCAGCGGTCTGACGGTCGCCTTCGGAAGAGTCACCGCCCTTGATCGCATCGACCTGGAGGTCGCCACCGGAGAGGTGGTGGCGATACTCGGGCCGAGCGGATGCGGCAAGAGCACCCTGCTGCGGTCGGTGGCCGGCCTGCAGCCTCTGGACGCCGGCGAGGTCCGCTGGGACGGTGAGGACCTGGCCGGCCTGCCCGTGCACCGCCGCGACTTCGGGCTCATGTTCCAGGAGCACGCGCTGTTCTCCCACCGCGATGTGGCCGCCAACGTCGCCTTCGGCCTGCGGATGCAGAAGATGGACGCCCCCGGACGCCGGCGGCGGGTGCGGGAGGTGCTGGGGTTGGTGGGGCTGGCCGGCTTCGAGGAGCGCGAGATCGCCACCCTGTCGGGCGGCGAGGCCCAGCGGGTGGCGCTGGCCCGCTCGCTGGCCCCCGAGCCCCGCCTGCTCATGCTCGACGAGCCTCTCGGCTCGCTCGACCGTCCCCGCCGCGACGAGCTCACGGAGGAGCTGAGGACCCTGCTGCGCCGCGTCGGCGTGACCGTGCTGCACGTGACCCACGATCACGACGAGGCCTTCGCGGTGGCCGACCGGGTGGCGGTCATGCAGTCAGGTCGCATTGCCAGGATCGGAGCACCGGCGGACATCTGGCACGATCCCCGGCATGCGGGAGTGGCCCGATTCCTGGGGCATCCCAATGTTGTGACCGTGGGTGACGACGGAGCCGTGCCCTGGGGCCGGCTGGCCGCACCGGCCGGCCCGGCTGTACTGCGCGCCGACGCCTTCCGCCGGGCCGGGAGCCCGGCGGGTGAGGACGGCTCCGTCGTGACGGGGGTTGTCGCCGATGTCCGGTTCCGCGGTGACCGTTTCGAGCTCACCCTGCGCACCGACCCCGGGGACTTCGAGTTGCTGGTGCGGGACCCGCATCCGGCCGCGGCCGCCGACCGGCTCAGCTACATCATCGACCCGACCAGGATCGCTTCCCTCGACTCGTAGCCCTGCTCGCTCAGGCGAGCTGCTTGGGCCGGGACAGGCGGGCCGCGATCCAGGCTCCGGCCGCCGCCGCCACCAGCACCAGGGCGGCGATGCCGGAGTAGTGGCTCAGCGACTGGAAGCCCAGCAGCTCGACCAGCGCTCCCGACGAGAGGCCGCCCACCGCGCCGCCGGTGATCATGACGAAGTCCGCTCCGCCCTGGACCTCCACCCGCTGTCGCACCGGGAACGAGTTGGTGAGCAGCGCGCTGCCCGCGATCAGACCGCAGCTCCAGCCGACGCCGATGAGGGTGAGGCCGCTGAAGAGGCCGGCGCTGTGGGCGGGATCGGTGTTCCCGGCCAGCTCCGCGCCCACGAACAGGATGATCCCGCCGAGGGTGATGATGGTGTGGGTCCCCAGCCGGTCGACCAGCCACCCCACGATCGGTGAGAAGGCGTACATCCCGACGATGTGGAGCGAGATCACCTGGCCGATCACCGCGAGGTCCTGATCCCCGCTGGTCATGTGAAGCGGGGTGGCGGTCATCACCGTCACCATCACCATCTGGCCCACCAGCATGGCCAGCAGGGCGAGACGGGCCGCGGGCAGAGCCGCGATCGTGCGGATCACGGTCGCCGGCGACGCTGGTCGGGGTGCCTCCGAGCCGACGGTCCCGAGCACTTCGAGCGGGTCGGGGCGCATTCCGACGTGCGTGATCGCCATGCCGGCCACGAACATCGCCGTGCTGAGCACATAGGGCCCGGCCAGCTCGGGGAGGCCGATGAAACCGGCGGCGTCGGCCACCGGCCCCAGCGCGATGGTCGGCCCTGCGGCCGCCCCGAAGGTGGAGGCCCAGACCAGCAGCCCGATGGCTCGGGCCCGACGGTTGTCGGGGGCGAGATCGGCCACGGCGTAGCGGGCGGCCAGGTTCGTGGCCTGGCCCACGCCGACCCCGATGATTCCCAGCACCACCAGCGGATACAGGTCCAGCATCGCGGCCAGCACGGCGGAGAACGCTCCGGCGGCACCGAGCGCCCATCCCGCGATCAGGCCCCTCCGCCGGCCCAGGCGGGCCATGCGGCGGGACAGGGGAACAGCGGCCGCCATGCTGCCGATCGACATCGAGCCCGCGGCCAGCGTCGCCAGCGTCGCGCTGCCGGTTATCTCCTCGGCGAGCACCGCCGCGGCCGCGAACGACGATCCCATGGCCGCGGTGGCGGGGATCACCGAGCCCATGGTGACGCCGAGCGTGCGCCGTTGGACCGCGGCGCGGTCGTGGGCCGGCGCCGACGCCTCAGCCGTCATGGTCCCCCGAGAAGCCGGGAATCCGTGCCCGCTCCCGGTGTCGTGGCCGCCGCCGCGGTGCTGATGCGGTCGGCGGTACAGGCCATCGACCGACGTTATCGCCCGCCGGGACTCTCCGATAGTTTGGGGCCGGCATGGACGTCGGTTTCATCGGGCTGGGCAACATCGGCGGGCCGTGCGCCCGGCACCTCGTGGAGGCCGGACACCGGGTGACGGTCTTCGACATCGACGAGGCCGCCGTGGACCGGATCACTGCGGCCGGCGCCCGGAGCGCGCCGTCGGCCGCCGGGGTCGCGTCGGCCAGCGAAGCCGTGCTGCTGTCGCTGCCGACTCCCGAGGCCTCCGAGGCCGTGGTGGCCGGCGAGGCCGGAGTGCTGGCCGCGGGCCGCTCCGGCCTGGTCGTGGTCGACCTCTCGACCAACTCGGTGGGAATGGTCCGGCGGCTGTTCGAGCTCTGCCGCCAGGAGGGTGTGGCCTTCCTCGACTGCCCGGTCTCGGGCGGGGCCTGGGCGGCCGAGCGGGGAGACCTGGCCCTCATGCCGTCGGGTGACGAGCCCGCGTTCGAACGCGTCCGCGACGCTCTGGTCTGCTTCGGCAAGGACGACACGAAATGGCTGGGGCCGTCGGCTACGGGCACGCTGATGAAGCTGATCAACAACCAGGTGTTCCTGGTGGCAACCCAGGTCTTCGCCGAGGGGTACCTGCTGGCCGCCAAGGCCGGGCTCGACATCCCGCGATTCCTCGAGGTGCTGAGAGGCGGTTCGGCCGGGATGTACATGCCGCTGGCCGACATGATCGTCAAGCGGCAGTGGGAGTCGTCGAACTACGACGTCTCCCTGGCCGAGAAGGACCTCCGGCTGGCCTTGGAGTCCGCCCGGGAGATCGGAACCCCGCTCCCGCTCACCGAGGCGGCTCACGGCGTGCTGGACCGCGCGGTGCAGTCCGGCTTGGGCGCCAAGTTCTTCATCGGCGCTCTCGAGGCCCTCGAAGCCGAAGCCGGCTTCACTGCGCCCATCCCGCCCGGGGTCGACAAGCGGTGAGTGCCGTGGGCCGGATCCCGGATCTGAGCAGCTACGAGACGTTCGTGCACGGCTTCCCCCACGACGCCTTCGCGCGGCTTCGGGAGCACGCCCCGGTGTGGTGGCACGAGCCCACGTCCCGGACTCCCGACGGCGAGGGCTTCTGGTGCATCAGCACCCATGACCTGATCGTCGAGGTGTTCCGCAATCCTCGGGTCTACTCATCGCACACCGGCGGCGACCGGCCCTACGGCGGCACCATGATCAACGACATGGAGATGAGCGGGAAGCTGCTCAACATGATGGACGACCCCCGGCACCAGCGCATCCGCCGGCTCGTCAGCAAGGGATTCACCCCCAAGCGGATCACGCGCCTGCGGGGCGAGCTCGAGGCCATCGCCGACCGCACCCTCGACTCGGTGGCGCCCCGGCCCCCGGAGCGGGGCGCATGCGACCTGGTGCTGGACGTGGCCGCCGAGTTGCCGCTGCAGGCCATCTGCCTGCTGATGGGCGCGCCCGGCGAGGACCGCCACAGGCTCTGTGAATGGGTGGACATCACGTCGTCGGACTTCAGCGAGGAGAACCCGCCCTCGGTCCGGGCCGAAGCCAGCCGGAACCTGTTCCAGTACGGCCAGCGTCTGATCGAGGCGCGGACCGCGGAGCCCCGCGACGACCTGCTGTCGGTGGTGATCCACGCCGAGATGCCCGACCAGGATCCACCCCGGCTCGACGCCACCGAGGTGGCCATGTTCTGGAGCCTGCTGTTCACCGCAGGAGCCGAGACCACCCGCAAGGCGATAGCCACCGGTGTCTGGGAGCTGTCGAAGTCGCCCGAGCAGCTCGCGGCGCTGCGGGCGGACCGGTCCCTGATGCCCGGTGCCGTCGAGGAGATCGTCCGATGGACGACGCCGTCGGTCTACAAGCGCCGCACCGCCACAGCCGACACCGTTCTCGGCGGGCAGCGGATCCGGGCCGGCGACAAGGTGGTGGTGTGGGAGATGTCGGCCAACCGGGACGCGGCCGTCTTCGGAGAGCCCTTCACGTTCCGCATCGATCGCAGTCCCAACAACCACCTGGGCTTCGGTCACGGGCCCCACTTCTGCCTCGGCGCAAACCTGGCCCGGCTGGAGATCGAGGTGATGCTCAACGCCATCCTGGACCGCTGGCACGACATCGAGGTCACGGCAGATCCCACCTACACCCGCACCAACCGTCTCTCCGGCCTCAGCTCGCTGCCCATCGCCTTCACCGACCGGGCGCCGGCCGTCGTCTAGAAGACCATGCCTGAAGCCTGCAACGGCGATGTCGAGATCGCCTACGAGACCTTCGGGAGCGACCTCGACCCGCCGCTCATCCTCCTCCACGGCCTCGGGTCGAGCATGCTGGTGTGGCACGAGGATCTCTGCGAGGGATTCGCCGACCGGGGCTTCTTCGTGGTGCGCATGGACCACCGCGACTCGGGGCTGTCCACGGTGCTGGCCGAGGGCGCCCGCTACACCCTCACCGACATGGCCGCCGACGCTGTCGCGGTGCTCGACGACGCCGGCTGCGAGCAGGCCGTCGTCTGCGGCTACTCGCTGGGCGGCATGGTCGCTCAGGCCGCGGCCATCGCCTTCGGCGACCGGGTGGCCGGCCTGGTGTCGATCTCGTCGCACACCGGCGAGCACGGCGTGGGCGATCCCACCCCCGAAGCCCTGGCGGCGCTCACCGCGCCGCCGGCAGCCACCGTCGAGGCCCAGGTGGAGGCGGACCTGGCCGGCTACCGCATCTGGTCCAACCCCGAGTGGCGCAACGAGCAGGCCGAGCGGGAGTACCTCGAGCGCAGCTACCGTCGGGCCTGGCACCCGGGGGCGTCGCAGCGCCAGTTCAAGGCCGCGGCCCGCAGCGGAAGCCGGGCCGAAGCCCTCGGCTCGCTCGACGTGCCCGCGCTGGTGGTGCACGGCAGCATCGACACCCTGATCGGCCCCGACGCAGGCCGCCGGACCGCGGAGCTGATCCCGGGCGCCGAGTACCTGGAGGTCGAGGGAATGGGTCACGAGCTGCCGCCCCAGGTGTGGGCGCCGATCATCAGCGCAGTGACCGCGCTGTCGGCCCGCATCGCCTGGCGCTCGCCGAACCGGTAGGGGCCCGAGACCGCGCTCAGCCCGGTCGTACACTGTCGCGCCGGCAGGGGAGGGAACGCATGGGACCGCTGACGGGAATACGGGTTGTCGAGATCGCGGGAATCGGGCCGGGTCCGTTCTGCGCCATGATGCTGGCCGACATGGGGGCCGACGTCGTCCGGGTCGACCGGGCCTCCGCGGTGCGTGGCGGCGACCCCGACCACCCGCCGCGCGACCTGCTCAACCGGGGGAGGCGCTCGCTCGGCATCGACCTCAAGTCACCGGAGGGAGTCGAGGTGGTGATGACGCTGGTCGAGGGAGCGGACGCCCTGCTTGAGGGATTCCGGCCCGGCGTGGCCGAGCGGCTCGGGATCGGGCCCGCCGACTGCCTGGCCCGCAACCCGCGCCTGGTGTACGGCCGGATGACCGGGTGGGGTCAGGAAGGTCCCTACGCCCCGGCCGCGGGCCACGACCTGAACTACATCGCGCTGGCCGGCGCGCTGCACGGCATCGGTCGGCAGGGCGAGGCCCCGGTGCCGCCCCTCAACCTGGTCGGCGACTTCGGCGGCGGCGGCATGTACCTGGCCTTCGGGATGGTGTGCGCCCTGCTGGAGTCCCGCGACTCCGGCCGTGGTCAGGTGGTGGACGCGGCCATGGTCGACGGGGCCGCCTCGCTGATGACGGCCTTCTTCGGGATGGCCGGCTCGGGCTTCTGGAGCGAGGAGCGCGGCACCAACATGCTCGACACCGGCGCCCACTTCTACAACGTGTACGAGACCGCGGACGGGCGCTACATCTCGCTGGGGCCGATCGAGCCCCAGTTCTACGCCGAACTGCGGGAGCGCCTGGGACTCCACGGCGACGAGTGGGACAAGCAGATGGATCGCGCCCGCTGGCCCGAGCTGAAGAAGGAGCTCGCGGCGGTGGTGGCCCAGCGCACCCGGGACGAGTGGTGCGAGCTGCTGGAGGGCACCGACACCTGCTTCGCGCCGGTGCTGTCGCTGGCCGAGGCGCCCGATCATGCCCACAACCGCGACCGGGGCACCTTCACTGAGGTGGCCGGCGTGGTCCAGCCCGGACCGGCCCCCCGGTACAGCCGCACCCCGGGCGCCATCGACCGCCCGCCACCCCACGCGGGCCAGCACACCGACGAACTACTGGCCGAGCTGGGCCTCGACTCCGACGACATCGCCTCCCTGCGCGCTTCGGGCGCGGTCGCCTAGGCCGAGCGGGTCAGGCATGGCCACGGCCGTCTTCTTCCACGCCCACCCCGACGACGAGTCCCTCTCCACCGGAGGGACGATGCTCCTGGCGTCTCGTGCGGGCCATCGTGTGGTGCTGGTGTGCGCCACCGACGGATCGCAAGGCGAGACGCCGGGGCTGGCCGGCTCGGAGGCGCCGACCAGCGAGGAGCTCGCGGCCATCCGCGCGGCCGAGCTCGCGGCCGCGGCCGACCTGCTGGGCGTCCACCGGCTGGTGATGCTCGGCTACCGCGACTCGGGGATGCGGGGCGATCCGGCCAACGACGATCCCGACTGCTTCTGGCAGGCCGACGTCGATGAGGCCGCCGGGGGCTTGGCCGCCATCCTCGCTGAGGAGCAGGCTGATCTGGTCACCTGCTACGACGCCAACGGCACCTACGGTCACCCCGACCACGTGATGGTCCACCGGGTGGGCGTGCGAGCGGCAGAACTCGCCGGCGTCGGGCTGGTCTACGAGGCGACGCTGCACCGCGACCATTTCCGGGCCTCGATGAAGGAGCTGATGCGGCTGGCCGCCGAGGCCGGGTTCGACCTCTCCGGCGACCAGGACCAGGCGGAGTTCGAGGCCGAGCTCGACGAGGGCTCCATCGGGGTGGACGGCGCTCTGGTCACCCACCACATCGATGTGCGCACAACCCTGGACCGCAAGCGGGCCGCGTTCAGAGCCCACGCCTCGCAGATCCCCTCGGACTCGTTCATGGTGGCGCTCCCGGAGGGGGCCTTCGAGTTGGCCTTCGGGACGGAGTGGTTCATCCGGCGCGGCCACCTGGCCGCCGACCCGGTGGCCACGGACCTGTTCGCAGCCCTGGAGCAGCCCTCCGGCCCATTGGCCGCGTCGTGAGCGTCGTGGCGCCGGTTTCCGCGGTCGGCGGGGTCCACGACTGGTTCTCCTGGGTCGTCATACTCTCCAACGCGCTGGTCGGGCTGTGGGCGCTGGTCGCGCACCGGCGTCCCCGGCTGAGGGGCCGGGCCCTGTGGGCGTCCACCGCGGCGGCGCACGCCACCGTGTTCGTCCAGGCCGGACTCGGGTCGTGGCTGATCGCCCGGGAGGGGCGCGAAGTCCCCGACCTGCACGCCCTGTACGGGTTCTCGGCGCTGGTGGCGGTCGGCATCGCGTACAGCTACCGCCAGCAGCTCCGCGACCATGTCTGCCTTCTCTACGGGTGCACCGGCCTGTTCCTCATGGGTCTGGGCATCCGGGCGGTCTTCCTGGACTCCTTCGGTTGAACGGGCGCAGCGGGATGCAGTGGCGGGTCGCCAACGCCATCCGCGGCTGGACTGCCGCTGTCGGCTACAACCGTGCGAGGCGATTTGTGCGGGTCACCGAACCGTGGCGCCGGGCTGTGACGACAAGGGAGTCGATCTCTGATGACTATTGCCGCGATATCCCCAGGGATCGATTCGGCATCGGCCGTGGATCTGGTGTCAGCTATCGACATGTCATCTGCAGCCGATGTTGCGGCCGAGCTCTCCTCGGACCTCGGACTGGCAGATGCCGACATCCGCTACGGCCTGACCCAGGAGGAGTTGTTCGCGGCCGCCATCGAGGGCGACCTGGGCCGGGTGCGCCCAGGCGGCCCCGACGGCGAACACAAGGCCCACGCCACCGCGCTGGGCTCCGACGGGCCGCTGATCTTCTACTCGGACCCGTCCTGCACCGGACGTCCGGTGCACGACACCTTCTGTGTGGACCGGCCCTCGTTGAGGGAGGCCGTGTGGTGGAAGGACGGCTTCGCTCGCTTCGATGAGGCCGCGTTCGACCCGCTGGTGGACCGTGTCGTGGCCCACCTCATCCGGCTGCGGGCCCGGCTCTACGTGACCGACGTCTACTGCGGGACCGATCCCGACTTCGCCGAGCCCTGCCGGTTCGTGGGCGAGTACGCCACTCACGCCTACTTCTGCAACATCATGCTGCCGGCCCACCTCATGCCGCCGGCCCACCTCAACGGCGCCGCCGACCATCGCGAGCACGGATGGACGCTGCTCAACGTGCCGTCGTTCCACTGCATCCCCGATCGCGACGGCACCGTCTCGCAGCGGGCCGTGATCATCGACATGCAGCGCCGCCTGGCTCTGGTGCTGGGCCGAGCCGACTACTGCGGCGTCAACAAGAAGACGATGTTCACGGTCATGAACTTCGTGCAGCCCCAGAAGGGGCAGCTGTCCATGCACTGCTCCGCCAATGTGGGCTCCGCCGGCGACAGCGCCATCCTGTTCGGACTGTCGGGGACGGGCAAGACCACCCTGTCGGCCGATCCCGACCGAGACCTGATCGGCGACGACGAGCACATCTGGACCGACGCCGGCATCGCCAACTACGAGGCCGGCTGCTACGCCAAGCTCATCGATCTCGACAAGCAGGCCGAGCCGGTCATAGCCGCCGCGCTGTCGATGGGGGGCACCCTGATCGAGAACGTGCCGCCGCTCGACGGCAGGAGTCTGGCCGACACCCATCCCCAGGAGCTGGACCTGCGGGACCGGTCCATCACCGAGAACACCCGGTTCGCCTACCCGCTGGAGTGCAACCCCCACGTGGCCCCCGGGCACCAGGGGCCGCATCCGACGACCATCGTGCTGCTGACCGCCGACGCCTTCGGCGTGCTGCCGCCGGTGGCGATCCTGGACCCCGACGAGGTGATGTACCACTTCGTCATGGGCTTCACCGCCAAGCTGGCCGGCACCGAGGTGGGCGTCACCGAGCCGGTGGCCACCTTCTCGCCCTGCTTCGGCGCACCGTTCATGGCCCACAAGCCCGATGTGTACGCCCGGCTGCTGAAGCAGCGCATGCACGAGCACCGGGCCCGGTGCGTCCTGCTGAACACCGGCTGGTCCGGCGGCGCCTACGGCTCCGGCAAGCGGATGTCGCTGCCGGTCACCCGCCGGCTGCTCGACGCCGCCCTGTCGGGGGAGTTCGACGACGCGGACACCCGCACCCACCCGATCCTGGGGCTGACCATGCCGGTGGCCTGCGATGGTGTGGACGACCGGATCCTGGACCCGCGCCGCACGTGGGCGGCCCCCGAGGCCTACGACGAGGCCGCCCGCCGGCTCCGCGGCATGTTCCGGGACCGCTACATCGAGCAGGGGTACGCCCAGATGGGGATCGCGGCTGCGATGTAAGCCGCCTGCCCGCGTGGCCCCTGAGCGGCGGGGGCCTAGAGCTCGGGAGTTCCCATGTCGACCTCGGAGCCCAGCCGCAGCCGGGTGGCCCGGCCGTCGCCGTCGAGGTCGAACTGCACGCGCTGGCCCTGGCGCAGCATCCGGAAGACCGATCCCTCCAGCGCGTCGCCGGCGAGGTCGACGTCGGCCAGGTCGGCCTCGTTGACCAGCACACCGTCGCCGGTGACGGGGTCGTAGCTCTTGATCACGCCCTGCACGGCGTCCAAGGGTATCGCAGGCACCCGGGCCCCCTGCCGCGGGTGGGTATCATCGGCGCCATGTCACCGCTAACCCTCGACGCGGCGGTGCTGCGCCGCGTCATCGTCGGCTATCACGATGCCTTGTCGGAGCATCGCGAGGCCATCGACAACCTGAACGTGTACCCGGTCCCCGACGGCGACACCGGCACCAACATGACCCTCACGGTCCGGTCCGTGACCGAGGGCCTCGACGGCATCGACGACGGCCTGGAGCCACTGTGCCAGGCGGTGGCCCACGGAGCGCTCATGGGGGCCCGAGGCAACTCGGGGGTCATCCTCGCCCAGATCCTGCGAGGCTTCTCCAGCGTGCTACGCGACGCGGCGTCGGCCGGCGAGGACCCCGACGCGCCGGTCGTGGCCCGGGCCCTCACCGCGGCCAGCGAGGGCGCCTACACCGCGGTGGCCCGGCCGGTGGAGGGCACGATCCTCACTGTCATCCGGGAAGCGTCGGAGTCGGCCCGAGCCGTGGCCGACGCCGGCGGGGGACTGGTCGAGGTGCTCGACGCGGCGTGCACCCAGGGATACGACGCTCTGGAGCGCACCCCCGGGATGCTGGCCGTGCTGGCCGAGGCCGGTGTGGTCGACGCGGGCGGCGCCGGGCTGCTGCTGCTGCTCGACGCCTGCCTCGCCGAGCTGGACGGCCGGCCGATGCCGGCGCCCCCCGAGGTCGCAGCCGGGCCGGCGCCGGCCGCCGCCAGCGCGGCCCACCCGGTCGAGGAGTCCTCAATCGCCGATCTCCGCTACGAGGTGATGTTCCTGCTCGACGCGCCCGACTCCTCGGTGGACGGGTTCAAGCAGGCTTGGACCGAGGTCGGAGACTCGATCGTGGTGGTGGGCGGCGACGGCATCTGGAACTGCCACATCCACACCGACGACATCGGCGCCGCCATCGAAGCCGGGATCGCGGTGGGCCGGCCCCACCGCATCCAGGTCACCGACCTGCTCGACCAGGCCGCCGAGCACTCCGAGTCGTTCATGGCCCCGGGACCGGCCGGCGATGAGAGCCCACCTCCCCCCGAAGCGGTGGAGATCACCGAGGCAGACCGCTGCTCGGTCGTGGCCGTGGGCGCCGGCGAGGGGGTGAGGGACATCCTGACCTCGATGGGAGTGAGCCGGGTCGTGGCCGGGGGCCAGTCCATGAACCCCTCCACCGCGGAGCTCCTGGCCGCGGTCGACTCGCTTCCTACCGGCCATGTGGTGGTGCTGCCCAACAACAAGAACATCATCCCGGTGGCCGAGCAGGTCGACGGAGGGACCGAGCGCACCGTCACCGTGGTGCCCACCCGCAGCGTCGTGGAGGGCGTCTCCAGCCTGATGGCCTTCTCAGCGGAGTCCACCGCGGCTGACAACGCGGCCGGGATGGCCGAGGCCGCCGCCGCGGTGACCGCGGCCGAGGTCACCCAGGCGGTACGGGACGCAACCAGCGCGGCCGGCCCCATCTCGGAGGGCGACTGGCTCGGTATCGGCCCCGACGGCATCGCCGCGGTGGAGTCCGACGTGGCCGCGGCGGCGACCGCGGTGCTCAGCGCCGTCATCGACGACGACCACGAGCTGCTGACGGTGCTGACCGGTGCTGACGCCGACGAGGCCGCCACCGAGACGATCATCAGCCACGTTGGCGAGCACCACCCTGAGGTCGAGGTCGAGGTGACGGAGGGCGGCCAGCCCCTGTACCCCTACTACTTCGGCTTGGAGTAAAGAGGGCGAGCGAATTAAGTGAGCGAGTCCGGACCAAACGGCGCGAGCCCGTGGCCCGAGCGGCCCGTGAGCGCAGCGAACAAGAGCGGGAATGACACCGCTGCGGAACGACGGGCTCTCACCTGTCGCCGGGCACGCTAAGAGGCCGGGGAGGGCCTCTGCCAGCGCGCCGATGCCGGCCGGCGATCCTCCCTTGACCCTGCGGGACCTCGACGCCATCGATGTCACCCGGCTGCGAAACGTCGGGCGCAAGCGGGCCTCCTCGCTGACGGAGATGGAGATCAACTCGGTGCTGGACCTGCTCCAGCACTACCCGCGCCGCTACATCGACCGCACCAAGCAGGCCCGGATCGCGGAGCTCGCCCAGGGCGAGGACGTGTTCGTGGAGGGCCGAGTGGAGCGCAGTTCGTCACGACCCACCCGCCGGCGTCAGAGACTTGTCGAAGTCGTCATCGCCGATGAGACCGGACGGCTCAAGCTCACGTTCTTCAACCAGCCCTGGCAGGAGAACAGCCTGCAACCGGGCCGCCAGGTAGCGGTTCACGGTCGCCCGGCGCTGTACCGGGGATCGCTTCAGATGACCAATCCGGTGGTCGACCTGGTCGGGGACCGTACCGGCCGCTTCTTTCCCGTGTACCCGCAGTCGGAGAGGGCGAGTGTGAGCACGTGGGAGATCGCCAAGTTCGTCGAGCAGGCCCTCAACCGCTGCCAACCTCGCGGGATCGCCGACCCGGTCCCGGCATCCGTGCTCGAGCGGTTCGACTTCGCGGGCCGCCACACCGCTCTGAACGGGATCCACCGTCCCGCCACCATGCGGGAGTCGAGCGAGGCGCGGCGCCGGCTCATGTTCGACGAGCTGCTGCGGGTGCAGCTCGAGCTGGTCAGGCGCAAGCGCTGGTTGGAGCGGCACACGGCCGGCCTGTCCCACGCCACCGGCGGTGAGCTGGTCGAGCGGTTCCTGCGGCGCCTGCCGTTCGGACTGACGGTGGCCCAGCAGCGGGTGATCGACGAGATCACCGCCGATCTGGCCCAGCCCTACCCCATGCACCGGCTCATGCAGGGCGACGTGGGTGCCGGCAAGACGGTCGTGGCTCTGTGCGCCCTGCTCACCGCAGTGCAGGGCGGTTTCCAGGGCGCGTTGATGGCTCCGACCGAGGTGCTGGCCGAGCAGCACTTCGACACCATGGTCGCACTGCTGGACGACCTGTCCGTGCCCGACGGGTCGAGGCTCGGCGGGGAGCGGCCGCTGAAGGTGGAGCTGCTGACCGGGAGCCGGGGAGCTGCCGACCGGCGGAGGGCCTCCGGCGGGCTCGCAACCGGCGATGTCGACATCGTGGTCGGCACCCATGCCCTGATCTCCGAGGGCCTCCAGTACAAGGCTCTGGGTGTGGTGGTGATTGACGAGCAGCACCGCTTCGGCGTCGAGCAGCGGGCCGTGCTGCGGGATCGAGGCCCCGGATCGGTGTTGCCCGACCTGCTCGTCATGACGGCCACGCCCATTCCCCGTACCGCGGCCATGACCGTCTACGGAGATCTGGACGTTTCGACGCTTGATGAGCTTCCCGCGGGCCGGTTGCCGGTGGCCACCTCGTGGGCCCGCGGCCCGCTGGAGGAGGCGCAGGTCTGGGCAGCGGTGCGCGACGCAGTCGGTGAGGGCCGGCAGGCCTATGTGGTCTGTCCTGTCATCGAGGAGTCCGAGGCGCTCGACGTGCGCTCGGTGACGGAGACCCATGAGAGCCTCACCGGCGAGGGCGGTGAGTTGGCCGGGCTCCGGGTCGGCCTCCTGCACGGGCGCGTGACCGCCGCCGAGAAGGACGCGACCATGGAGTTGTTCCGCTCCGGAGCGCTGGACGTGCTCGTGTCCACCACCGTCATCGAGGTCGGGGTGGACGTGCCCAACGCAACCGTGATGGTGGTGATCGACGCGGGGCGCTTCGGCATCGCCCAGCTTCATCAGTTGCGGGGCCGGGTGGGACGCTCCCGTCTCGCGTCCAGCTGCTACCTGGTGGGCGAGGCCGTAACCGCGGACGCGGAGGCCCGACTGGAAGCGGTAGTGGCCTCCAACGACGGCTTCGAGCTGGCCGAGGCCGATCTGGAGCTGCGGGGCGAGGGCACGATCATGGGTGAGCGCCAGAAGGGTCGCAACGACCTGAGGCTGGCCTCGCTGCGCCGGGACAAGGAGTGGGTGGTCACGGCCCGCGACGTTGCCATCGAGATGCTCGACGCCGACCCGGACCTGCACGCCCACCGGGCACTGGCCGACGAGATCGAGCTGCTGCTCGGCGAGCAAGACGCCGAGTTCCTGCTCAAGAGCTAGCAGGCGATGACCAGGGGAACGAGCAGGGGGATCCGGGTTGTGGCGGGCACGGCCAAGGGCCGCCGGCTGGCGTCGCCCCCCACCGACGCCACCCGCCCCACCCCGAACCGGGTGCGTGAGGCGGTGTTCAACTCGCTGTACTCCATGGGCGTCCTCGAGGGCGCCCGGGTGCTCGACCTCTACGCCGGGACGGGTGCCCTGGGCATCGAGGCGCTGAGCCGCGACGCGGCCGAGGCGGTGTTCGTGGAGCGGGACCCGGCCATGGTCGCGGTACTGAGGGACAACCTGGAGGCCACCCGGCTCGCCGACCGAGCCACCGTGATGGCCATGGACGCCGAGGCCGCCCTGGCCGAGCTGGCCTGCCGCCGGAGCCGCTTCGACCTCGCGCTCGTGGACCCGCCCTATGCGTTCGACGCCTGGCCCGGGCTGCTGTCGCGGATTCCGTCGGACGTCGTCGTGGCCGAGTCGGATCGCCCGGTGGACGTGGGACCGGACTTCGCCATCCACCATCAGAGGCGTCACGGCGGTACCGTGGTGACGTTCGCCCAAGCTGCCAGCGGCGGCCCGATCCTCACCGGAGCCGAACAGTGACCCGAGTGCTGTACCCCGGATCCTTCGACCCGATTCACTACGGCCACCTCGAGATCATCGAGACCATCTCGGAACTGTTCGACGAGGTGGTCGTGGCGGCCATGCGGAACCCCCAGAAGGGGGAGGGGCTGTTCAGCCTCGACGAGCGCGAGCAGATGATCAAGGAGTGCTGCGCCCACCTGCCCAACGTCTCGGTCGCCATGTTCTCCAACCTCGTCGTCAACCTCGCTCGCGACGTCGGCGCCGACTTCATCGTGAAGGGGCTGCGGGCCGTCTCGGACTTCGAGAACGAGCTGCAGATGGCGCAGATGAACCACGCGCTGGCCGATGTGCAGACCATCTTCATCCCGTCGGCCAGCAAACGGTCCTTCGTCGCCTCGAAGCTGATCCGCGAGGTGGTCCGTCTCGGGGGCGATGTCTCGTCGATGGTTCCCGAGCCCGTGCGAGAGCGGCTGGTGGGCCGTTTCGAGCCCGACCGATGAGCATCGCCGGCGACCCGGGCCCGCAGTTCGACGCCGGCCGCGCCGAGAGTTCCTCGGAGGCCCGCCGCCTGGCCGTCGAGCAGATGCTGACGCAGGCCATCCGCATCGTCGAGAGGTCCCGGCCGATGCCGTTCTCCACCTCGGTGATGATCAACGGCGAGGAACTGCTGGCCATTCTCCAGAGGGCGTTCGCGGCGTTGCCCGAGGAACTGCGGGCCGCCCGCTGGATGCTCAAGGAGCGCGACGACATGCGGCTGCGCACCCAGCGGGAGGGCGAGGAGATCATGGCGGCGGCCCGCGCCCGCGCTGAGCAGATGGTGCAGCGCAGCGAGGTCGTCAAGGCCGCGGAGATGCGGGCCCGGCGGACGGTGTCCGAGGCCGAGGAGCGGGCCCGGCGGATGAAGCTGGAGACCGAGGACTGGTGCGATCAGCGTCTGGCCACCTTCGAGGCGATGCTGCACAAGACGCTCAACACGGTGACGACGGGACGTCAGCGGCTCCAGGACACCCAGTTGCCGAGGCCCGAGGCGCCCGCGCCCGCAGCGCCGCTAGACGACGACGTGTTCGACCAGGACGTGGGCTGACCGCCGGGACGGCCGTCAACCCATCCCTGCGGACGCTCGAGCCGTGACCCGCAAGCTGATGGTCGATTGCATCCGGCTGGAGGCCGGCTCGGTCGACCGCATCGCGGTCCGCCGTCAATGGGTGCTCGACGAGGCCGGCGTGCACGGCGCCTGCGTGGCCGATGGCGTCGTCGACCTCGATCTGGAGGTGACGGCGGCCGCAGGTTCCTTCGTGGCCACCGGCCGCGTCGGCGGCGAATGGGCGGCTGAGTGCCGCCGCTGCCTCGAGGAGGTGAGGGGTCCGATCGACGCCCCGCTGAGGGAGGTGTTCGAGTGGGAGCCCTCCGATGGGGAGACATGGCCCATCGTCGATCAGCGCATAGACCTCGATCCTGCTGTGCGCGAGGCCGCGCTGCTGGCGCTGCCGCTGGCCCCCCTGTGCTCGCCGGACTGCGCAGGACCGGTGCCGGACCGCTTCCCGACGGGGCCGGCGGCAACCGGCGCAGACTCCGGCGATCTGCAACAGGCAGAACACCGGGGCGGTGACGTGTAGGGCGGGCGTGTCACCGGTAGGCTCGCAGGCCGCAATCTGGCCGGATTCCGTCGGAGGTCGAAGAACCCCATGGCTGTTCCCAAGAAGAAGACCTCCAAGGCCAAGGGCCGCAGCCGGCGAGCCTCCGCGTGGCGGATCCGGCCGGGCGGGCGGAGCGCCTGCAGCCGCTGCGGCGCGGTCAAGCGGCCCCACCGTGTTTGCGGCAACTGCGGCTGGTACCACGACCGGCAGGCGATAGACGTCGAGTAGCCGGCCATGCGAGCGCTCGCTCCAAGCCCAGGATCCGGCGTGTGGTCCGGGTATGGAACCTTTGTCGGTGTCGAGCGGTCTGAATCAGCATGGACCTTGGGATCGGCAGCCATCTGCCGCGGCGCGCATGCGAGTCGGCGTCCGGGCCCGTAGAGCTCAGAGGCCGAGCGGATCGGCGAGCGATCGGCGCATACGGCGCGAGGCCGTGGCCCGAGCGGCCCGTGAGCGCAGCGAACAAGAGCGGGAGACACCCCCTCGCAGCGCGACGGGACTGCGCCTACCCGCGCCCGCTCTCAGGCGATCGGGGCCTGCTGGAGCCATGGAACCGGTAGCCGTCGACGCGATGGGGGGCGACCGGGCCCCTTCGGAGATCGTGGCCGGCGCCCGGCGGGCCGCGCAGGAGCTCGGGATCCCCGTGGTCCTCGTGGGACGGCCCGACGAGATGGGCGACACCGGGGGACTGGAGGTCATCGAGGCCTCCGAGGTGATTCCCATGGACGCCGAGCCGGGCTCGAGTGTTCGCACCATGAAGGACTCGTCGCTGGTGAGAGCGGCCGAGGCCGTCCGCGACGGGCGGGCCTCGGCCATGGTCTCGGCCGGGAACACGGGCGCGGCCATGGGCTCGGCGCTCCTGCGGATGGGACGCATCCGGGGCATCGCCCGCCCCGCCATCGCAACGCCGATCCCCACCCCCGGGTCCAGTCCCACGACGATGCTGGACTCGGGCGCCAACGCGGAGTGCCGGCCCGAGTGGCTCGTGCAGTTCGCCCGTATGGGCTCCGTCTATGCCCGCGACCGCTTCGGCATCGAGTACCCCCGAGTGGGCCTGCTGTCCATCGGCGAGGAGGCCGGCAAGGGCAACGACTTCACCAAGACGGTGTTCGAGCTCCTGGCCGACGGCGGCTGGGCCACCGACGTCGGCGCGGACTGGATCGGAAACGTCGAGGGTCGAGACATCATGACCTCCGACGTCGATGTGGTGGTGACCGACGGGTTCACCGGCAACGTCACCCTCAAGGCCCTCGAGGGCGCGTTGCGGGCACTCTTCGGCCGGATGCTGGTGGCCATCGACACCGACGACACCACGCGGGAAGCGGGAAGGATGCTGGCCCCCGCCCTGGACGAGATGGCGGAGGAGCTTCACCCCGATGGAGTCGGGGGCGCGCTCCTGCTGGGGGTGCGGGGGGTGTGCGTGATCTCCCACGGGGCCAGCAGCGCGGCTGCGATCATGAACGCCATAGGGGTGGCCCGTGAGATGGTCGCCGCCGGAATGGTCGACCACATCACCGCCACTGCCCGCCGCTAGGACCACTGCCAACCCGGACGCGGCCCTTTGACCCGCCGGTATGGTGGTCAGCCGCATCGATCGATACCGACGCACGGAGGCGCCGATGCCCGCGGAGACACATGTGGAGCACTCGCCCATGGGACGCGACGAGGTTCTGGCGCTGATTCGCGACCGGCTCGCGGACATCCTCGAGATCGAGCCCTCGGACATCGCCGAGGGAGCGTCGTTCGCCGATGATCTCGATGCCGACTCGCTGGCCCTGATAGAGCTGGTCGAGGGCATCGAGGAGGAACTGGCCGACCGCGCCGTGGGATTCCGGATCGAGGACGAGGACCTGGAAGACCTGCGGTCGGTGCGCGACGCCGTCGACTACGTCGTGGCGAAGCTGGGTTGACGGTCCTGACTGCCCCGGCGGGCGCCTCGATGCTCGTGGACCGGCTGGGTCATCGATTCAACGACCCTGAGTTGCTGGAGCTGGCCCTGACGCACCGCTCCTGGTGCGCGGAGCACTCCGGGTCCTCCTCCAACGAGCGGCTGGAGTTCCTCGGCGACGCCGTGCTGAGCCTGGTCGTGACTCGCAGGCTCTACGAACGCTTCGGGGACTGGACGGAGGGCGACCTGGCCAAGACCCGGGCCTCGCTCGTGAACGCGGCGACCCTCGCCGAGGTCGGCCGGTCTGTCGGGCTGGGCGAGCAGCTGCGGCTGGGTCGTGGCGAGGACGCTTCCGGCGGTCGCCGGAAGCCGTCGATCCTGGCTGACGCGCTGGAGGCTGTGATCGGCGCCGTCTACCTCGACGGAGGCCTCGGTGCCGCCGATGACGCCGTCGGGCGGCTGCTCGGCGCCCGTCTGGACGCGGCCGCCAGCTCCCCCGGGTATGCCGACTTCAAGACGAGGCTGCAGGAGCTGGCCGCTCGCATCGGGCTGGATCCCCCCGCCTACGGCGTGAGCGCCAGCGGGCCGGCGCACGACCGGCAGTTCCGCGCCGAGGTTCGGGCCGGCGGTACGACCGGGGTGGGCACCGGCAGCACCAAGAAGGACGCCGAGCAGCGGGCCGCCGAGGTCGCCTATGGCGCCCTGTCGGTGGAGGTCCGGCCATGAGTCTCGAATCCCCATCACAAGTCGAGGTCCGAACATGAGCTCCGCCCGCTCCCACAGTCTCGAATACGAGCTCCCCGAGGTGGAGACCATCAGGCGGGACCTTGAACGGGAGATCATCGGTCGCAAGGTCAAAGCGGCCGAGGCGGCCAGCATGAAGTGCCTGCGCCGCTACCACACACGCAAGGCGTTCACGTCCCAGCTCGAGGGCGCGAAGATCGTCGACGTCCGGAGGGTGGGCCTGTATCTCGTGATCGAGCTCAGCACCGAGATGCTGCTGGTGCTGTCCCTCGGCTCGTCGGGCTCTCCCCGCCGCAACGCCAACAAGCACCCCAGGGTCGCAGGCACTGAGGTCGTGATCTCGTTCACGCAGTACGGCCAACTCCGCTTCGTCGACACCGAGGGCACCGGACAGCTGTTCGTGGTCTCCGACGACGATCTCGGCACGGCCCTGCCCGACGTGGCCGGATACGGCCTGGACCCCGTCGCCACCCCCATCTCCTGGACCGAGATGGGTCGGATGCTGCTTCGCAGGAGCGACAAGCTCAAGGCCCTGCTCACCGACGACACGTTCGTCGTCGGCGTCGGCGACATCTACGCCGACGAGATCCTCTTCGAGGCGGGACTGCGCCACGACCGGGTGTGCAACACGCTCTCAACCCAGGAGATCCGGCGCCTCCACCGCTCGCTGGTGGGAACGATGCACGACGCAGTCAAGTACCGCGGCACGTCGGTTCCCGATCGTCCCTTCGTCGATCCGTTCGGGCAGCCCGGCGGCTACGCCAGCCACCTGAAGGTGTGGGGCCGCCACGGTGAGCTCAGCGAGCGCTCCAGGACACCGATCAAGCGCATCAAGTTCCGCGGCGTGTGGACCTACTACTGCGACACCCAGGTCTGATCGCCGCCTAGCCCGGTCTGATCGCCTCCCAGCGGGCGGCGAGTGCCGCCATGGGGATGCTCGGAGTCGGACGCGGCCCCAACTAGCGTCGCGGTCGTGCATCTGAAGACGCTGAGTCTGAAGGGCTTCAAGTCCTTCGCCGAGCCGGCCACCATCCGGCTGGAGCCCGGCGTGACCGTCGTCGTCGGCCCCAACGGCAGCGGCAAGTCCAACGTCGTGGACGCGGTGGCGTGGGTCCTGGGCGCCCAGGCGCCCAGCGCGGTCCGGTCCGCTCGGATGGACGACGTGATCTTCGCGGGCACGGACCTCAAGCCTGCGCTGGGCCGGGCCGAGGTGTCGCTGACCATCGACAACTCCGACGGCATGCTCCCGTCGGCCGCCAGCGAGGTGAGCATCACCCGCACGCTGTTCCGCGACGGCGAGTCCAGCTACGCGTTGAACGGCACCCCCTGCCGGCTGCTCGATGTGGTCGAGCTGCTCTCCGACACCGGCGTCGGGCGCCAGCAGCACATGATCGTGTCCCAGACCCAGATCGACGCCGTTCTCAGCGCCCGCCCCGTCGATCGCCGGGCAGTGGTCGAGGAGGCGGCCGGCATCCTCAAGTACCGCAAGAGGCGGGAGCGGGCCGAGCGCCGGCTGCTGGGCACCGACGGCGATCTGACGCGCATCAGCGACCTGGCCTCTGAGGTGCGGCGCCGGCTGCGGCCCCTGGAGAAGCAGGCCGAGGCGGCCCGGCGTCACGCCGACCTGCTGTCGGAGCTCGAGGCCCTGCGGGTGCATCTGGCCGGTCGCGAGATCTCCGGGCTGCGGGACCGGCTGCGGGCCCACAAGGAGGTAGGGGCAGCCCGGGCCGCCGAGAAGGCCCAGCTGGAGGCCGAACTCGCCGAGGTCGGCGCGGGCGTCGCCGAGAACGAGCAGCGGCTGGCCCGTCACGGACTCGATGATCACTCCGAGCGGCTCGCCCGGCTGGAGGGGCTGCGGGCCAGGGCAGCCGGGTTGGCCGCAGTAGCGGTCGAGCGCCAGCGGGGCCTCGAGCGGGAGCGGGCCGTTCTCGCCGATCACGATCTGGCCGCGGGACTGCGAGACGAGATGGAGCGGTGCCGCCGCGAGCTCCGGGCCGCGGACGCCGCGGAAGCCGCGGCTGCCGGGGACCGCCGCGAGCTGGAGCAGTTGCAGGCGCGTCTGGAGGCTGACCGGGGCATGTTCGACGCCGAGTTCGGGGACGTCGCGCTGCTCGGAGCCGAAGAGGTGAACGAAGCCGCCTCAGCGCGGGGCGAGCTGTCGGCACTGCGCTCGACGATCACGCTCAACGAGTCGGAGCGGGACCGCCTGGCTCAACGACTGCAGGACTCCGAGGCCCGCATGGCGAAGTTGGCCGCCCGCGCCGACGACCTTCGCGGCGAGCTGGTGCGCAGCGAGGCCGGGGCCGCCGAGCTGCGGCAGGCGCATCAGGGGGCCGACGGCGCGCACGAAGCTGCCGCCGCCGCGCTCGACGGGGCAGTCGAGGCCCGCTCCGCGGCTGAGGGGGATCTCCGGCACTGGACGGCGAGGCGCGAGGCGCTGGCCATGGCTTTCGAGGAGTCGGCCGGGCCGGTGCGGGACGAGGCCCTGGCCGCGGCCGACGGTGCACTCGGTCTGCTGAGCGACCTGGTCGAGGTCGACACAGGCCTCGAGGCCGCCTTCGCGGCCGCAGTCGGCGACGCCGTCAGCGCCGTGGTGGTGCGCGACGCGGACACGGCCCGGCGGGTGCTTCACAGCCTCGAGGCGAACGATGCCGGCGCGGCCGTGATCGCGCTGGAGGGGATCGCCGCCACGGCCGAGCCGGCCGGCTCCGCTGCCGCCGGGCAGGAGCCTCTGAGAGGTCGCGTGCGCGCAGCCGATCCGGGTGTGGACCGGCTGCTGGACGTGCTGCTCGCCGCGGTGGTGCTGGTGGAGGGCGACTGGCGCGCTGCGGCCGACGTCTGGACGCATGCCCCCCAGGCGGTGGCCGTGACCGCGGCCGGCGACCGGTTGAGCAGTCGGGGCTGGCGGCTGGGCGTGCATTCGGCGGCCGGCATCCGGCCCGCGCTGACCGAGGCCACCGAGAGGGCCGACGCGGCCCGGGCTGCCTGCCGGCGGGCTGAGGAGGCCTGCGAGCGGGCCCGCGCCGAGCTGGCGAGCAGGCGGGAGCGGGCCGACGAGCTCGGCCGGCGCCTGGCCGCCGCCGAGGCAGGGATCGCGTCCACGGCCGATGCCCTTGCCCGCATCGATTCGGAGCGGCGCGACCTCGATACCGCCACCGGCGCGCTGGGGGACCACCTGTCCGAGACATCCCGGCGCCTCGGGGAGTCGGTTGCCCGCAGCACCGAGATCGAGTCCCGACTGCCCGAGTTGGAGCAGGCCGAGGCCGCGGCGCGGCAGCGCAGCCGTCAGGCGGCCGGAGCCCGCCGGGAACTCGACCGGCGCGCCGTGCAGCTGGCGGAGCGGGCCGCTGGGCGGAGCGCAGCCGACGCCGGGCTCCAGCAGCAGAGGCAGATGCTCGAGACCCGCCTCGTCGAGTTGCAGGAGCGTCTGGACCGTTACGACGCGACCCGCGCCGCGGCCTCGGGCCGCCTCGCCGTGCTGGCGCGCGAGGCGAGGGTGCTGGAGACGCTCGGGCGGGCGGTGCAGGAGCGGGCGGCCGCGGTGGAGGCAGGCCTCGCCGAGATCCGCCAGGTCCGCCGACGGCACTCCGAGGTGGCCCGAGCGCTGGCTGCGGAACTCGACGGCCTGCGCCGCCGGTCGGTCGACGCAGACCGCCGCTACGAGGCCCTGCGCGCCGCTGAGGGGCGCCGCGACATCGAGGAGGCCGAGCTCCGGACCCAGCTTCAGGGAGCGGTCGAACGGCTGAGGGACACTTACGGCCTCTCTCCCGCCGACGCCGTCGAGGTGACCCTGCCCGCGTTGGACGATGGGGTCGAGCCCCAGCAGCGGGCGGACCATCTGGCCTCCGAGCTGGAGATCATGGGCCCGGTGAATCCCCTGGCTCTGGCCGAGTACGACGAGCTGTACGAGCGCCACGAGCTGTTGAAGGGCCAGCTCGACGACATCCGGGCGGCCAGGCGGGACCTCAACCGGGTGATCCGCTCGATCGACAGCGAGATCAAGACCGTGTTCAGCTCGGCGTTCGCCGACGTGGCCGCCAATTTCGAGCTGCTGTTCGAGTCGCTGTTCCCGGGCGGGGAGGGACGCCTCGCCCTCACCGACGCCGACGACCTGCTCAACACCGGCATAGAGATCTCGGCCAAGCCCTCCGGCAAGAACGTGAAGCGGCTCTCGCTGCTGTCCGGCGGGGAACGGTCGCTGGCCGCTCTGGCCTTCCTGTTCGCGGTGTTCCGCAGCAGGCCCTCGCCGTTCTACGTGATGGACGAGGTGGAGGCCGCTCTCGACGACGTGAACCTGCACCGCTTCCTCAAGCTCGTCGACGAGTTCCGCTCCGACGCCCAGCTGGTGATCGTCACCCACCAGAAGCGGACCATGGAGGCGGCCGACTGCCTGCAGGGAGTGTCCATGAAGCCGGGCGGCTCGTCGATGGTGGTGTCCGAGCGGGTCTCGGAGGCCGCCTGAGAGGCCGATCCGGACACAACTGGCCTCCCGCTCACGATTCTCTCACTCCTGCCCCATAGCTTGTAAGCGCCATGCGGAGTGGTGATCCGGTCCGCCGGCGCCTTCCTGCCAACGCGCCCGCACTGCATCGTCCCCCCGCGCCCGGCGGCAGCCCCGCCGTCGCGCCTCCCGGCTCGTACCCCACTGCAGTGCTGAGGCCCGCCGAGGACGGCGCCGGTGACGCCCACCCACCGAGCGGTGGGCGCCGCCGGCCGGTGCGCCGGATCGTGGCCGCGCTGGTGCTGTTCGCCCTGATCGCCGGGGCCGGGGCCCTGACGGGCCTGGTGCTCTCCGAGGGCGAGCGGGGCAGCGCCGTCACCCCGTCCATCAGGCCGGCCTCGCCCGAGGAGGCCGCGTCGGCCGCCTCTCAGGCGCTCTCGGATGGCGAACTCCCCGGCTCGAGCGGCGTGGAACGGGCCGGTGGAGCCGACGAGGGTCTTCCCGGGGCCGGAGTTGATGAGCTCCTGCCTTCTGATCGGGCCGCTGGGTCGGGAGGCGCTGAGCCCTCCCCGGAGGCACTCCCGCGGCTCACCCCGCAGATGACCGAGCCCGCGGCCGGCGCCGAGCCGGTGGTCGCGGTGGCGGAGGCTCTGAGCCCCTCGGTGGTACTGGTCGAGATCGAGTCCAGCTCCGAGTTCGGGTTCGGCCTCGGCTCCGGCATCGTGTGGGACGCCGACAACGGCTACATCGTGACCAACCAGCACGTCGTCGAGGGCGCCGCCACCGTCGGCATCGTCCTGTCGGACGGCGCAAGGCTGGAGGGCGAGGTCATCGGAGGATCCACGGCCCATGACGTGGCCGTCGTGCGGGTCGACCCGGCGGCGGCCGAGCTGACGGCCGCCCCGTTCGCGCCGGCGTCGTCGGTGCGGGTGGGACAGCTCGCGGTGGCCATCGGCAGCCCGCTCGGGCTGGCCGGCACGGTCACCGCCGGGATCGTCAGCGCGGTCCGGATCCAGGTCCAGGGTGGTGCCGACCCGACGTCCCCGGTGCCGGTGGAGATGATCCAGACCGACGCCGCCATCAACCGCGGCAACTCGGGCGGCGCGCTGGCCGACTCGCAGGGCCGGGTCATCGGGATGAACACCATGATCCAGACCACGACCGGGGGCAGCATCGGACTCGGCTTCGCCGTTCCCAGCGACACCGTCGACCTGATCGCCACCCGCATCGTCGGGGGGGAGTCGCTGGAACTCGGGTACCTCGGCATCGAGGGGGGCGCCGGGGACGGAGACCTGGGCGTGAGGGTGACCAAGGTCCTGCCCGGCTCGCCGGCCGAGGAGGCCGGACTGCTCGCCGGCGATGTGATCATTAGCATCGATTCCGAGCCCATGTACGACATCTACGAGCTCTCAGCCGCGATCAAGCTCCGCCGACCGGGCGAGCCGGTGGAGCTGACGGTCACGCGCCGCGGTGAGATCTACATAGTCACCGCCATCCTGGACTCCCTCGGATGACGCCGGTCCTCCTCATCATCGTCCTGGTGGCGCTGGCGGTCATAGTCGTGGCCGCCGCCGTCCTGATCGTGCGCAGGCGCAGGGCAGCCACCGCGTCCGGAAGCGGTGCCAGCGCGGGCGATGTCGCCGACCGGGTGGTCGACCGGGTGGCCGAACGGTCCGCTGCCCAGTCGGGTGTCACGGGCACCTCGCTGCGGGACCGCCTGTCGAAGGCGCGAGCGGCGCTGGGCGGGCCGCTGGCCTCGGCGCTGGAGCGGGCCTCGAGCTCCGAGGAGGCCTGGACCGATGTCACCGAGGCCCTGATCCGGGCCGATGTCGGGCTGGCGACCAGCTCCGAGATCGTGAGCGCGGCCAGGGCCAGGGTCGAGCCCGGCGCCGACGGCTCGCAGCCGGCGGTGGTCGCGCTCAAGTCCGAGCTGCGGGATCGCCTCGGAGGCTTCGATCGCTCGCTGGCCCGGCGAGACGACGGCGCAGGCCCGGCGGTGTGGCTCTTCGTCGGTGTCAACGGCACCGGCAAGACCACCACCATCGGCAAGCTGGCCAAGCGCGAGGCCGACCGCGGCGCGCGGGTCGTGCTGGCCGCGGGCGACACGTTCCGGGCGGCGGCCGCCGATCAGCTCGCCATGTGGTCGGAGCGCTCGTCGGCCCACATCGTGCGGGGCGCGGAGGGGGCCGACCCGGCCTCGGTCGTGTTCGACGCGGTGGAGTCGGCCGCGGCCCGGGGCGCCGACCTGGTCATGGCCGACACCGCCGGGAGGTTCCACACCTCCCAGAACCTCATGGCCGAGCTCCAGAAGGTGAGGCGGGTGGCCGAGCGGGGGACTGGCGTCGTCACCGAGACGCTGCTCGTGCTCGACGCCACCACCGGCCAGAACGGCCTCGCCCAGGCCAGACAGTTCACCGAGGCGGTCGACGTCACCGGGGTGGTCCTCACCAAGCTCGACGGGTCCGCCAAGGGGGGGATAGTCGTGTCGGTGCAGACCGAGCTCGGCGTGCCGGTGAAGCTCGTCGGAGTAGGGGAGGGCATTGCCGACCTGGTGCCCTTCGACGAGACGGAGTTCGTGGACGCCCTGTTCGACTAAGAGGCCGAGCGGATAGGTGCGCGAATCCGGCCCATACGGTGCGAGGCCGTGGCCCGAGCGGCCCGTGAGCGCAGCGAACAAGAGCGGGAATGACACCGCTGCACCGAGACCGGCTCGTACCTATCCGCGTGGCCCCTAAGAGGCCGAGCGAATAGGCGGAGCGACGCGGCGTTGGGCCTTCGGTAGGGTGGCTCGGCCATGTTCGAGACCCTCACCGATCGCTTCGAGGCCGCCTTCACGAAGCTCCGCGGGCGGGGGCGGCTCTCGGCTGATGACGTCGACACCGCGCTGAGCGAGATCCGGGTCGCGCTCCTGGAAGCGGACGTCAACCTCGACGTCGTCTCGAACCTCACCGCCCGCATCCGCGAGCGCGCCGTGGGCGAGGAGCTGTCGCGGGCCCTCAACCCCGCCCAGCAGGTGGTCAAGATCGTCCTGTCGGAGCTGACCGAGAGCCTCGGAGGCGAGCGGCTGGCCCTCACCTACGCGTCGAAGCCGCCCACCGTGGTGCTGCTGGCTGGACTCCAGGGAACAGGCAAGACCACCAACGCGGCCAAGCTGGCCCAATGGTTCTTGCGCCAGGGGCGCAGCCCGCTGCTGGTGGGCGCCGACCTGCAGCGCCCCGCCGCGGTGGAGCAGCTCCGCACCCTCGGCGGGCGTGTCGGCGTGCCGGTGTTCAGCCACTCCCGCAGCCCGGTCAAGGCCGCGTCGGCCTCGCTGGCCGAGGCGACCCGCACCGGGCGCGACGTGGTGATCGTCGACACCGCCGGCCGGCTGGCCATCGACGCCGAGATGATGGACCAGGTCCGGCGCATCTCCAAGGCGGTCAAGCCCGACTACACGTTCCTGGTGGTGGACGCCACCGTCGGCCAGGACGCGGTCAACTCGGCCCGGGCCTTCCACCAGTCACTGGCCCTCGACGGCGTGATCCTCACCAAGCTCGACGGCGACGCCCGGGGCGGGGCGGCGCTGTCGGTCAAGGAGGTGGTGGGCCGGCCCATCGCCTTCGCCTCGGTCGGGGAGAAGCTCGACGACTTCGAGCCGTTCCACCCCGACCGGCTCGCGAGCCGCATCCTCGGGATGGGCGACGTCGAGACGCTCATCGACAAGGCCGAGTCCGCGTTCGAGGCCGAGCAGGCGGAACAGACCGCGACCAGGCTGCTGGAGGGCACCTTCACCCTCGACGACTTCCTGTCGACGATGCAGCAGGTGCTCGGCATGGGGAACCTGCGCAGCCTCATCGGCATGATGCCCGGCGTGCCCCGCGAGCTGCGCAGCGCCGACATCGACGACAGTCGCATCGGCCGCATCACCGGAATGATCCACTCGATGACGCCCGCAGAGCGCGCCGATCCCGACATCATCGACGCGTCCCGCCGCCAGCGCATCGCGGCCGGCTCGGGCTGCCGGCCGGCCGACGTGAAGTCGCTGATCGACCAGTTCAAGCAGATGCGGTCGATGATGAAGGGACTCGGAGGCCTCGGCGGCAAGCGGGCCCCCGCTGGATCGAGAGCCCGGTCGTCCAAGCAGTCGGGGCGGGCCAAGCAGCGGTCCGGGTCCCAGCGACGCAGCGGCGGCCGGACCACCCCCAAGGGTCCGGCACCGGCCTCCAAGGCGCCTCTGAGCCTCCCAGGGTTGGAAAAGGGTGACTGGCCCGGGTTCAATTGACCCTTCGTTGAGTCGCCTAAGAGATCAGAGGATTCAAATTGGCCGTCAAGTTGCGCCTGATGCGGATGGGGAAGAAGAAGCAGCCCACCTACCGCGTCGTTGCCGCCGACACTCGCGCGCCCCGCAACGGGCGCTTCATCGAGATCATCGGGATCTACGAGCCCCGCCAGGACCCCTCCGTCGTGCGGATCGACAACGAGCGGGCACTGCACTGGCTGCGCCACGGTGCCCAGCCGACCGAGAGGGTTGAGAAGCTGCTGAAGATCAGCGGGGCCTGGGACGACTTCCGCGGCACCGGGAATCCCGGCACCGCCGCAGCAAGCGTTGCGGAGAGCGACCAGTGACCGACCTGGCACCCACCGCCGAGGCCATGTGCCGTTACGTGGTCACCAGCATCGTCGACGACACCGACGCCGTGCAGGTCACCGCGTCGCCCGCGGGCAGCGGAGCGGTACGCCTCGACGTGCGCGTCGCCCAGGGGGAGATGGGCCGCGTCATCGGCAAGCGGGGCCGGGTCGCGCATGCCATCCGCACCGTGGTGCGGGCGGCCGGATCGCGCGACGATGTGGACATCGAGGTCGAGTTCGTCGACTAAGAGGCCGAGCGAATGGGCGACGATGCGGCCCATACGGCGCGAGGCCGTGGCCCGAGCGGCCCGTGAGCGCAGCGAACAGGAGCGGGAATGACGCCGCTGCGACGCGAGGAGCACTCAACTGGAAGCCCCGCCGCTGAGCCATCGGGCGCCGCCGGGGCCCCGGCCGGGCCCCTGCTCGACATCGGCCGCGTCGGCCGGCCTCACGGCACCGCCGGCGAGGTGACGGTGACGCTGGTGTCGAACCGCCCCGAGCGCCTGGCGCCCGGATCGGAGCTGCACACCGCGGCGGGGGTGCTGCGCGTGCTTGCGGCCCGCCCCCACAACCAGCGGCATCTGGTCGCCTTCGAGGGCATCGACGACCGCAGCAAGGCGGAGGGCCTGCGCGGCCTGGTCCTTCAGGCTGCGCCCATCGACGATCCCGACGAGACCTGGGTGCATGAGCTGATCGGCGCCCGGGTGGTGGACCAGTCCGGCGTCGACCGGGGCCCGGTGGCCTCTGTCGTGGCCAACCCGGCCGGGGACCTGCTGGAGCTGGCCGACGGGACCCTCGTGCCGCTGCGCTTCGTGGTGGCCTCGGTGCCGTGCGAGCGCATCGACGTGGACGTGCCCGACGGGCTCTTCGAGGGATCCGGCCCAGAGGCCGAGCGAAAAGGTGGGACAGCGCGGCCCATACGGCGCGAGGCCGTGGCCCGAGCGGCCCGTGAGCGCAGCCAACAAGAGCGGGAATGACACCACTGCAAGGCGACAGGCTCTCACCTGTTCGCGGGCGATCTGAGATCGAGGGGAGCGGGAGGGCGCCGTGAGCTTCAGGATCGACATCTTCACGATCTTCGCCGATCTGGTCGAGACCATGGCCTCGACCTCCGTGATCGGGCGCAGCCGTGCCGCGGGCGCGCTCGACGTGAGGGTCCACGACCTGCGGTCGGCCGCCACCGACCGTCATCGCAGCGTCGACGACGCCCCCTTCGGCGGGGGAGCGGGCATGGTGATGATGCCGCAGCCGGTGTTCGACGCGGTGGAGGCGGCAGACCCGCCCCGGCCCCTGTTCTACCTGTCTCCGGCGGGCCGGCGCTTCGACCAGGCCGTGGCCCGGGAGCTGGCCTCCGGGACCGGGTTCTCGATGCTGTGCGGCCGTTACGAAGGCGTCGACGAGCGGGTCTGCGAGCATCTGGTGGACGGGGAGCTGTCGGTGGGGGACGTGGTCCTGGCCGGAGGGGAGGCGGCCGCGCTGGTCGTGCTGGAGGCGGTGGGGCGCTGCGTGCCCGGTGTGCTGTCCAACGAGGCCTCCGCGGTCGAGGAGTCCTTCAGCGACGGGCTGCTGGAGTACCCGCAGTACACCCGCCCGGCCGAGTTCCGGGGGTGGCCGGTGCCCGATGTGCTCCTGTCGGGCGACCACGCACGGGTGGCCCGCTGGCGGCGGGCCCAGTCGCTGGCCCGCACCCTCGAGCGCCGTCCCGACCTGATCGAGGCCCGCGGCGGCCTCACTGACGAGGAGCGGGAACTGCTCGACTCACACGGGTTGGACGGCGGTGGAGGCGAGGGGCGGCAGCCGTAGACTCAGCCGGCCCCGGCCGTACTGGCCAAGGTGAGCGGAGGCCGTCATGAACCCCACCGACCTAGTCGACGCCCAGAGCCTTCGCGACGACATTCCCGAGTTCTCCCCGGGCGACACCGTCCGGGTGCACGTGAAGGTGGTGGAGGGCAACCGGGCCCGCACCCAGGTCTTCGAGGGCGTGGTGATCAGGCGCCAGGGAAGCGGCGTGCGCGAGACCTTCACCGTGCGCAAGGTGAGCTTCGGCGTGGGTGTGGAGCGGACCTTCCCGGTGCACACACCGATCATCGACCGCATCGAGCCCGTCACTCGGGGCGATGTGCGCCGGGCGAAGCTGTACTACCTGCGCGACCGCGTCGGCAAGGCGGCCAAGGTCAAGGAAAAGCGTTATCGCTGACCCGGCGGTCAACCCGTCGGACCGGGCCTCCGGAGCCCCGGACCGCTCAAGACAGGCGAGGGGAGCCTGGGGAGAGCGCAGAGCTGCTCGCTGGTACACCGAGGCCGGCTACGAGATCCTGGACCGGAACTGGCGGGTGCGTGGCGGCGAACTCGACCTGGTGCTGTTCCGCGACGGCGAGATCGTGTTCTGCGAGGTGAAGGCGCGGCGCTCCGAGCGCTTCGGCGCGGCCGCCGAGGCGGTGGACTGGCGCAAGCAGCGCCGCATACGGTCGCTGGCGGCCCGATGGCTCGAAGCCAGCGGCCGCCGGGGACGGGTCCGCTTCGACGTGGCCACCGTCACCGGTGTGGAGGTCGACGTGATAGAGAACGCGTTCTAGCGGGCGGCGCGCCTGTCCCAGCATCCACGGTGCCAGTGGCGGCGCAGGTCGGGCACCTCAGTCGGCACGACGACGTAGTGGCCGGTACCGGCCGGGATGGCCCGGTTGCAGTGAGGGCAGGTGTAGTCCTTGGCCGCCCGGTAGGACTGGATGAAGCGGACCTCCACCTCTCCGAGGCGCTCAGGATCGTCCACAGCCTCAGCCCACCAGCGCCCACACCACCAGAGCGACGGCCACGAGCAGTCCCGCGGCCACGAAGACAAGATCTGCGGGCCGGCGCCGGTGGGGTCGGGTGGGGTCGAATCCCATGGCCCAAGTATCGTGGGCCGGCGCCCCGCCCGCACCACACCGCGCCATGCTCCGCTGCCGCCGCCTGACCCGCCTCCCCCTGCTGATGATCGTCATCGCCTCCATCGGGGTGGCCGGCGCCTGTGCCGCCGACGACGTGCCGGAGGTTCCTGTGGCAGCGGACGGCTCGGTCGATCCGGAGCTGGTGGACGGGCGGCGGGTCTACATCGACCGGTGCGCCAACTGCCACGGCAACGCCGGCGGCGGGGGCCGGGGAACGAAGCTGTCGGAGGGGTTGATGATCCAGCGCTACCCCGACATCGACGCGCAGATCCGCATCGTCGTCGAAGGGGTGCGAGCCATGCCCGGCTTCGATGAGGTGCTGGACGCGGGGCAGGTACGCTCCGTGGTCAGGTATACACGAGAAGTGCTATAGTTCTATTCCTGCCGTTCCATGGAGCGGCGCCCGGCTAGCCGCCGGCCGGCAAAGACGACGGCCTCCGATTCCCGGTTCAGGAGGCCGCCATGCTCGCAACCGTCCGCTCCGCCACCCTCGTCGGCGTCTGGGGTCAGGCCGTCTCGGTCGAGGTCCATGTGGCCGACGGGCTGCCGGGCTTCACCATCGTGGGCCTGCCCGACGCCTCGTGCCGGGAGGCCCGCGACCGGGTCCGGGCCGCCATCGTGTCCAGCAGGCTCACCTGGCCGATGAGGCGCATCACCGTGAACCTCGCGCCCAGCGACGTTCCCAAGTCGGGCGCCGGGCTCGACCTCGCCATCGCGGTCGGGATCCTCGTCGCCGACAAGCAGCTCGAGGCGGCGTCCATCGCCGACACCGGAGTCCTGGGACAGCTCGGACTCGACGGCTCGGTGAGGCCGGTGCCCGGCGCGCTTCCCCTGGTCGACGCCATGGACCACTCCACGGTGATCGTGGCCGGCCGCGACAGCACGGTGGCCGAGCTGGTGGCCCGCGACCGGGTACGGGCCGTGGGCTCGCTCCGGGAGCTGTTCGACGCGCTGGCCGGCACCGGGCCGTGGCCCGTGCCGCCCGCCGCGCTGCGGGCGGTTCCGCCCGATCCCGATCCCGACCTCTCCGACATCGCCGGCCAGCCGCTGGCGAGGTGGGCGCTGGAGGTGGCCGCGGCCGGCGGTCACCACCTGCTGCTGGTCGGGCCTCCCGGCGCGGGCAAGACAATGCTGGCCCGCCGGATCGTGGGCCTGCTGCCCGACCTGTCGCCCGAGGCGGCCCTGGAGGTGACCCGGGTCCATTCGGCTGCCGGGCTGGCGCTGCCCGACGGGCTGGTCACCCGCCCGCCGTTCAGGGCACCCCACCATTCGTCGTCGATGGCTGCCCTGGTGGGAGGGGGCACCGCCCGGGCCCGGCCCGGAGAGGTGAGCGCGGCCACCGGCGGCGTGCTGTTCCTCGACGAGCTGGCGGAGTTCGCCCCGTCGGTGCTGGACGCCCTGCGCCAGCCGCTGGAGGAAGGCATGATCCGGGTGGCCCGTTCGCAGGGGATGGTCGAGCACCCGGCCCGGTTCCTGCTGGTGGCGGCCATGAACCCGTGCCCCTGCGGGGCCGGCGGCAAGGTCGGGTGCCGGTGCGCTCCGGGAGCGCTGGCCCGCTACCAGCGCCGCCTCTCCGGTCCGTTCGTGGACCGGCTCGATCTCGTGGTGAGGGTGGACCGTCCCGATCCGGCCGACCTGCTGGACACCGCCCCGAGCGCGCCCAGCGCCGAGGTGGCCGAACGGGTGGCGGATGTGCGCAGGCGGGCCCAGGAGCGGGGCGTCGAGTGCAACAGCGAGCTGACCGGAGCGGATCTGGAACTGCACGGCCCGCTGGACACCGCCGCCACTGAAGTGCTGAGGGCGGCGCTGGCCGAGGGCCGTCTCAGCGCGCGAGGGCTGCGCCGGGTCCGCACCGTGGCCCGCACCATCCGGGACCTCGACGACGGCGGCCGCGAGCTGCGGGCCGCCGACGTGCTGGCCGCGCTCTCGTTGCGGATGAGGCTCGACGCCGCTGGAGGCTTCGTCCATGGGTGACACGACCGCAACGGCGACCGAGCGGGGCGTGCACGCCGCCGCGCTGGCCTCGATGCCGAGGGCAACCCCGCGGCGGCTCGAGCGGCTGCTGCGCCAGCGGGATCCGGCCAAGGTCTGGGAGAGGGTGGAGCGGGGCGAGATGCCCAGGTGGGTGGCCGACGAGGAGCTTCACGACACCTGGCGGGACCATGCCCGCGGCACCGACCTCGACGCGCTGGGGAGCCGCCTCGAGTCGCTCGATGCCTGGGTGACGACGCCGGCCAGCCTTCAGCATCCGTCCGCGGTGATCCACGACGTCGACCCGGCGCCGGTTCTGTTCCGCAGGGGACGGGTTGTCGATCCGACGGCGCCCGCCGCGGCCATTGTGGGGACCCGGCGGTGCACCCCGACGGGGCGCTCAGTGGCCATGGAGCTGGGTTCGGGACTGGCGGCCGCCGGCGTCACGGTGGTCTCGGGCCTTGCCCTGGGGATAGACGGCGCCGCCCACCGCGGCGCCCTGGCTGCCGACGGAGCGCCGGTTGTCGGCGTTGTGGGCAGCGGTCTGGATGTCGTGTACCCGCGCGGCAACCGCGATCTGTGGGACGCGGTGAGCGCGTCCGGGACCCTGCTGACGGAGGCGCCATTGGGCGCCGAGCCCGAGGGTTGGCGCTTCCCGGCCCGCAACCGGCTGCTGGCCGCGCTGGCCGATGTCGTGGTGGTGGTCGAGTCCAAGCGGGCCGGGGGATCGATGCACACCGTCGAGGAGGCCATCCGGCGCGAGGTCACAGTCATGGCCGTGCCCGGCTCGGTGCGCAACCCGGCCGCGGCCGGCACGAACCTGCTGCTCAGCGAGGGCTGCGCCCCGGCCTGCTCCACCGATGACGTGCTGGTCGCGCTCGGCCTGGCCACCGCGGGTATGGCCGGCGGCATCATGCAGCCGGGCCGCGCCGGGGCCGTCGATCCGTTGGGAGACCCGATCGACATCGACAGCCTCGACCGGCTCCAGAAGCGGCTCCTCGATCTGCTCGACGACGGCCCGGTGAGCCTGGACGTGCTGGTGCTGCGGGCCGCCGCGCCCGCGCCCGAGGTGCTGGTAGCCGCTGAGAGCCTGGAGCGCCGGGGCCTGCTCGCCCGAGACGGTGCCCGAGTCCTGCGAGCCTGAGCCGGATCGCTTACGCGCACGGGCTGGCCTGCTTGACGCCCTGTGGAAATTACACTCGGGCTGTGGACAACTGGGGACTGGGCGCCTGGCTCGAGTCGCTGAGCAGCGTGGCCGACTCCACCCGGGCCGTCTACGCCCGGGATGCGGCCGCGGCGGCTGGATGGCTCACCGACGCCGGTCACCCGAGTCCCGCCTCGGTGGACCGGCGGGCGCTGCGCCGCTATCTGGCCCATCTCGGGAGCCGCCGCTACGCGGCCCGCACCATCGCCCGCAAGGTGTCGGTGCTGCGCCGCTACTTCGACTGGGCCCGGCGCACGGGCCGTGTCGGCACCGATCCCACGCTCGGGCTCACCGCGCCCCGGGGCGGCTCGCAGCTGCCCCAGGTGCTCAAGGACGACCAGATCCACACTCTCATCGAGAAGCCGGCCCGAGCGGGCGACGACGACGCCCGCGACGCCCGCGACCTGGCCATAGTCGAGTTGCTGTACGGCAGCGGCCTGCGGGTCAGCGAGCTGTGCGGCCTGGGCCGCGACGATATCGGCCTGTCCCGGCTGGAGGTGCGGGTGTGGGGCAAGGGCTCCAAGCAGCGCCTGGTGCCTCTGAGCGAGCCCGCGGCCGCCGCGCTACGACCCTGGTTGAAGGACCACCGGCACTCGTTCGTGACGGCAGACACCCCCGAGGATGCGGTGTTCCTGAATCAGAGGGGCCGGGCCATGACACCCCGCGACGTGCGTCGGGTGCTCGACCGTCGCAGCGTGGTGCCCACCCATCCCCACGCTCTGCGTCACACCTTCGCCACGCACCTGCTCGACGGGGGCGCCGACCTGCGCACGGTGCAGGAGCTGCTGGGCCACGCCGACATCGCCACCACCCAGATCTACACCCACGTCAGCCGCGAGCGCCTGCGCGAGGTGCACCGCACGACCCACCCGCGGGCCTGACACCGCGGGGTGCCGGATCCGCGCACGGCGAGCCAGCCGCGGCGACCGGCTGTCGCCGGCCGCCGCTACAGACCGCGGGATCTAGGAGGGTGCGGGGCGGAACTCGTTGATCGGGTAGATGCAGGTCCCGCCCGCATCCTCGTATCCGGGCACCGGCAGGCCGTACGGCTTGGTGCACGGGAACTCCCAGACGAGGTTGTGGATCGCGTCGGGGATCCGGGTCTTGTCGGGGCGTATCGAGCCGGGGAGCATCTCGTTGGTGTCGACCGCGCCCAGATTGGCCAGCGTCGAGTAGACGTCGGCCCGGGTGGGATTGTCGCCCGCGTCGTGAAGGGCTCGCAGCGCGATGCGCAGCACTGCGCAGACCGAGACGACCATGCCGTAGCGGGAGTTGCCGTCGTGGCGGTCCTCCGACTCGTGATTCGCTCCAGAGGGGCTGTGAGCGCCGTAGAGGTCGTTGCACATCTCGTTGAACGCCCTCGGCTCGTAGCCCTCCAGTCGGTAGGCGCCGACATCGCGGGAGTCCATGATGCGGGCGCCGTTGTACAGGGCCGCAGCCTCGACTCCGCCGAACTGAAGGATCTTCGAGGCGACGATCTCGGCTGCCTGCGAGTTGAAGTCCGAGGCGTAGAACTGGACGTCGCCGGGCTGGAAGCCCTGATTGAGCATCTCCACCAGGAACAGCGGCGCAGAGATCACGTTGAACACGTTGAAGACCACGTCGACGCCCTCGCTGCGGAAGCGGGCCACGGTGTCCACCGCGCCCTCGGTGCAGGCGATCGTGCCGCCGCAGCCCACCTTGTCGAACACGGCCACGCTGACGCCGTTGTCCCGCAGAACGTTCACCAGCCCGGCCTCGACCGCCTCGAACTGGCCGGGCGTGTCGGGTGCGGCGATCCCGATCGTCTTTCCGTCCAGCTCGCCCCGCTCGATCAGGTCGAGAGCCAGCCAGCTCAGTGCCTCCTCCGCGGTCGGCGTCGTTCCTATCAGCCGGCCGCCACTGCGGTTCATGAACTCCTCGGGCAGGGGCTGCACGGTGATGAAGGCGGTCTCGTGCTCCTCCACGATGCACAGGGTGGCCGAGCCCTGGAAGCCGCTGGAGTTCAGGATGATGACGGCGTCGTTGTCCTCGATGGCCTCGATGCACGCCGCGTTGCGAAGCTCGTCTAGCTGGTCGCCGAGCACGTCGACGTGGATGGTGTGGAGGTCGATCATGCGGCCCCTGATGCCGCCGCACTGCTCGTTGACGTAGGTGACGAAGGTCTCGAACATCTCGGCCGGGTCGCCCACGTCGGTCCCGAAGCCGATGGCTGCGAAGTCCTCCAGCTTCGAGCGGATGTGGGTGATGTTGATCGTGTCGGCCCCGATGCCCTTGTCGGTGTCCACCCGGTCGGCGGCGGCGGGATGGGCGTTGCAGAACGCATCGATCTGCATGAATGGGTGATCGCCGCGGTCCATGGCGGCCTGGTACTCGTTGAAGAGGCCGCCGCGGGGGTCGTCGAAGATGTTGGGCGGCGGGCCCTCGGGCTCGGCCGGCTCGGTGGTGGTGGTCTCCTCGGCGGGAGCCTCGTCGCCCTCGTCGGGCTCGTCGGCCGCGGGCTCATCGTCGCTTGCGGCTGCTTCGGTGGTGGTGGTCTCCTCGGCGGGAGCGGCAGGCTCGGCGTCGGGCTCGGTGGTGGCCGGGGCCTCGTCGGTGTCGGCGGGCTCGCCGGCGTCGGGCTCAGCGGCGTCGGGCTCGCTCACGTCGGGCGCCTCGGCCGCGGGCGCAGCCGCTCCCCCGGCGTCGGGTTCGGTCACCTCGCCACCGCAGGCCGCGGCCACGAAGGCCAGGCTGATAACGATTGCAAGCGCAGTACGCAGTCTCGCGGTCATCTGTCTATTCCTCCATCCCTCCGGAAAGGACACTCGAACGACGCCGACATTCGGCCGAAGCAAGAGTCTCACCCGCCGGGCCCGCGCGCACAAGTCAGACTATTGGACGCACGCGTGGACGCACGCGACGGTGCGGGAGCTACTGTCTCGGCACCGACCACACCGTCGCTGGTCGGTCGGAGCCTCGCGAGGGGGAGCATGGCAGACGAGCCGCCTCAAGCAACCGCACCTGAGCCGTCGGTTGCCGATCTCGCCGGAGCGATCCTCGACGAGGAGGCCAAGCGCCGGGCCGAGCAGGCCGAGCGCGACGCCGAGACC
Organism: Acidimicrobiia bacterium; assembly: GCA_022820805.1. GTDB lineage: Bacteria > Actinomycetota > Acidimicrobiia > Acidimicrobiales > Aldehydirespiratoraceae > Aldehydirespirator. The sequence goes on along the minus strand of JAJEEV010000041.1, from coordinate 4,236 downwards.
GTCCTGCCCGACGACCTCCTGCCCGGAGTGGGCGACGAGCCCATGACGCTGAGAGAGGGGCTGAGGGTCGGCGGCACATCGATGCTGGTGATGATGTTCGTGCTCAACATGCTCGACGAGCTTCCCCGGGCCATACGGGTGCTGGCACCAGACATCCAGAATTCGCTCGACATCAGCGACACCGTGCTGTTCGGGATCCTCGGCTTCGGAGGCGTCACGCTGGTTCTGGGCGCGGTCCCCATGGCCGCTCTCGCCGACCGCGTCAAGCGGGTGGCCATCATCCCGGTGGCGTCCGTGTTCTGGGGCGTCACCGCGTTCTTGAGCGGCCTGATCGTCAACCCGTTCCAGTTGTTCCTCACCAACGCCGGGACCGGCCTCGGGCAGGCCTACCGGATCCCGGTGTCGAACTCGCTGCTGGTGGACACCTACCCGATCGAGGCCCGCAGCCGCATCTTCGCCCTCGAGGGCGTCGGGCGGCCGGTGGGCCAGCTTCTCGGCCCCCTGGCGGTGGGCGGCATCGCGGCACTGGTAGGGGGTGAGGATCCGTGGCGGGCCGCGTTCTTTGCAGTCGCGGTCGCGCCGGTGGTGGCGGCCGTCGTCGCCGCGCTGGTGCTGCGTGAGCCGCCCCGCGGCCGCTTCGAGAAGCAGGCCGTATTCGGCGATGAGCACGTGGACGTGGACGAGTTGCCGGTGTCGATCGGCACCGCCTTCGCCCGGCTCCGCAAGATCAAGACCTTCTACTACCTGACCACCGGCGTGGGCGTGCTCGGCTTCGCCCTCATCGCCATCCCGATCCAGTTCAACCTGCTGCTCGAGGACAAGTACGCCATGGGGCCCTTCCAGCGGGGGGTGGTCGAGTCGCTCATATGGGTGGCCGCCCTCGCCGGTCTGCCCTGGGCCGGGCGCGTGTTCGACCGGGGCTTCCGCCGGGACCCGGCCGCGATGATGCGGCTGTCGGGGATGCTCGTGATGGCCGCCGGCGTGGTGTACATGGTGGCTCTGCCCATCAAGATCCTCGGGGGGCTGGTCCTGTTGATCGCGGTGGCCCAGACCCTGATCTCGATGGCCTTCGTGGCCGTGCCCTCGATCATCGCGGCGGTGTCGCCCTACCGCATCCGGGCCCAGGCGTTCGCCCTGCTGCCGGTGTTCATCTTCCTGATGGGCGGCTTCTTCGGCGGGCTGATCGTGGGCCAGCTCTCCGACGCCTACAACGAACGCACCGCCATGCTGGTAGCGGCCCCGCCGGCGGCTCTGATCGGGGGCGCGCTCGTGGCCTACGGCAGCCGGTACATCCGCCGGGACATCTCCCGGGCGGTGGAGGAGCTCATGGAGGAGCAGGAGGAGCAGCGCCGCGCCGCCGCCGATCCCGCGTCGGTGCCCGCCCTCCAGGTCCACAATCTCGACTTCGCATACGGCAGCGTCCAGGTGCTGTTCGACGTGTCCCTCGAGGTGGCCCGGGGCGAGGTGCTGGCGCTGCTCGGCACCAACGGCGCGGGCAAGTCCACCCTGCTGCGGGCGGTCAGCGGGTTGGGCATCCCCGACCGGGGCGTGGTCCGTCTCGGGGGTCGCACCATCACCTACGCGGAGGCCGAGGACCGCTTTGCAGCCGGACTGGTCCAGCTCAGGGGCGGAGCCGGGGTCTTCGAGGAGCTCAGCGTGGCCGACAACCTCAGGACGGCGGTGCTGGCCTCCGGGCTGGACGAGACCGAGATCAAGGCCCGCACCCAGCGCTCCCTCGAGGCCTTCCCGGCGCTGCAGGACCGCCAGACCGCGTCCGCTCGCGAGCTGTCGGGCGGGCAGCAGCAGATGCTGGCCCTGGCCATGGCCCTGATGCACGAGCCGGAAGTGCTGCTCATCGACGAGCTCAGCCTGGGACTGGCGCCGGTGGTGGTGCAGGAGCTTCTCGAAGTGGTGAAGCAACTCCGCGAGCGCGGTCAGACGATGGTGATAGTCGAGCAGTCCCTGAACGTCGCCCTGGCCTTCGCCGACCGGGCCATCTTCATGGAGAAGGGCCGAATCCGTTTCGAGGGCCCGGCCCAGGAGCTCGCCGAACGCGACGACCTGGCCCGGGCGGTGTTCCTGGGAGGCGAGGGCGGATGACCGGTCGGCCGGCTGCGGCCGCCGGTGGCGCGGGGGTCGTGCGCTGATGGTCGAGTTCCTCGGCATCACCATCGGCCAGCAGTCCCTGGCGTTGGGCCTGGTGACCGGGCTGACCTACGCCGCCTTCGCGGCCGGGTTCGTGTTGATCTACCGCTCCACCGGTGTGCTCAACTTCGCTCACGGCGAGGTCGGCGCGTTCGGTGTGGCCCTCTTCGTGCTGCTGCTGGCCGGGTACGGCGTGAACTGGTGGCTGTCGTTCGTTCTCGCCCTGACCGCCTGCGCGGCCATGGGCATGGCCATCGAGCTGATCGTGATCAGACGTCTGTTCAGCTCCCCGCGGCTGGTGGTGCTGATCGCCACCATCGGCGTGGGCCAGATCGTCCTGTTCGCCAAGTTCAGGCTGCCGAGCGTCGCGGCCCCGGGGCCGATCTCGCCGCCGTTCAAGGCAACGTGGACGCCCACCGACCACATCCGGCTGCAGGCCCGTGAGATCATCGTGCTGGTCGTCATCCCGGTGCTCATCGCCGTGCTGGCCTGGTTCATCGCCCGCACTCGTTTCGGCCTGGCCGTTCGGGCCTCGGCCTCCAACGCCGACACGGCCCGGGTCTACGGCACATCGCCCCGCCGGACATCCACCATCGTGTGGTCGATCTCGGGGGCCTTCGCGGCCGCCACCGCCATCTTCCTGGCCCCGCTGCAGGGCATCAACTCCGCCCAGGCCGGCACCGCGGCCATAGCCGAGCCGCTCCTGCTGCGGGTGCTGGTGGTGTCGCTGCTGGCCCGCATGCGCTCGCTGCCCGGCACGCTGATCGGCGGGATCGCGGTGGGTGTGGCCGAGCAGCTCATCCGCACCAACGTGGACTCGACCCACCGGTCCGTGGTGGACGTCTACCTGTTCCTGGCCGTGCTGGTTGTGGTGCTGGTGGTGGTTCGCAGCGCGGGTGAGCAGGAATCGTGGTCGCTGGCGCCCCGCGTGCGAGCCGTCCCGAGCCGGTTGGAGTCGGTCTGGTGGGTCCGCCGGCTCAACGCCATGGGGTTCGTGGCGCTGTTCGGTTTCTTCGCGCTGCTGGGGCTGACCCTCTCCACCAGCAGCTCCCTGTTCACTTGGACCAGCATCCTGCTGTTCGCCATGGTGGTGCTGTCCATGACGGTGCTGACCGGCTGGGCCGGCCAGCTCTCGCTCGGCCAGTTCGCCTTCGTCGGGCTGGGCGGGCTGACGCTGCTGGGCCTGACCCAGGGCAACGACATCCCGGTGCCCTTCGACCTGTTCGACCTGTCGCTCGACCTTCCCTGGGGACTGGCCATGATCGTGTCCACCGCGGTGGGGGTGGTGGTCGCGGTGGTGGTCGGCCTGCCCGCGCTACGAGTACGGGGCCTGTTCCTGGCGGTCACCACCCTCGCCTTCGCGGTGGCCTCCGCAACGTGGCTGTTCAACCAGTCGTTCTTCACCGGCGGCACCTCCTACCCTCGCCCGGCCGACAAGCCGGTGCTCGACCTCGGGCCGATCTACATCGACTTCGGCGCCTCCCGAAAGAACTACTACTTCCTGTGCCTGGCGTCGCTGGCACTAGTGGCCGCGGTGGTGGCCCGGCTGCGCCGAACCGGGATCGGGCGGTCATGGATCGCGGTGCGAGACAACGAGGAGATGGCCGCGGCGTCGACCGTGTCGCCCACCCGCATGAAGCTGGTCGCCTTCGGCGTGGCCGGCGGCATCGCGGCCTTCTCCGGGGGCCTGCTGGTGACGCTGGTGCCGTCCCTGCAGCCCGTCTCGCTGTTCCGCGCCGGCGAGTCGATCGTGGTGGTGGCCACCGCCATCATCGGAGGTCTCGGCTCGGTGGCCGGCCCCATCCTCGGAGCGCTGTGGGTCCGGGGAATCCCCCAGACCATTCCCGAGGAGCTCGACGACCTGGTCCGGCTGTTGACCAGCAGCATCGGCCTTCTGGTGCTGCTCATGTACTTCCCGGGCGGTCTGCTTCAAATCGTCTACAGCATCCGGGACAAGCTGCTGGAGCGGGCCGACCGCAAGCTGGCGGCCCGGGAGGCCGCGGCCGGCGCCCCTCCACCCGTCGACGCGGCCGCGGATGCGCCCGAGCCGGAGCCGGTGCGGCGCCAGCCCCGCCCGCTGGTGACGGCAGG
>JAJEEV010000046.1 GCA_022820805.1 Acidimicrobiia bacterium | reverse complement strand
GGCGGCCAGGCCGGTCTCGGTCAGGTCTGCAGTGTGGGCGAAGCCCGTGGTCTCGCCCACGACCACCCGGATACCGGCGCCGCGGTCCCGTCCCGAGACGACCTCCTCGACCCGGCCGTCGTCGAGGACCGCCGACGAGGAGCGCCTGTCCTCCGCGAAGATCTCGGCGAAGTCCGCTCCGGTGCGCATCGCGACCGAGAGCGTGCGGTTCACAAGTTCCGGTTCGAGCATGAGCGACTACTGTAACGCGATGGCTTCGGGAGCCGCCGACGTCGACGCCCCCGACGACACCGAACCGCAGGAGGGCTCACCGACCGGTTCCAGGGACCTCGCAGGCTCCCCGAGCGGCCAGCTGCACTGGTGGAGCGAGATCCTCATCATCGGCGCCTTCTACGGCGTGTACACGCTGATCCGCAACCAGTTCGGATCCGAGTTGGGCGACTCCGTCAAGCAGGCGGCCATCGACAACGCCTACGACATGATCGCCCTCGAGCGGGCCGTCCACCTCTTCGGTGAGAAGGGCATCCAGGACCTGTTCATCGAGTGGGACCTCTTCATCCAGTTCTGGAACATCTTCTACGGGTTCTGCCACTTCGCGGTGACCATCGGAGTGATGGCCCTGCTGTTCTGGCGCCACCCGGTGCGCTACGGGGTGCAGCGCACCGTGCTGGCCTTCACCACCGCGCTGGCGCTCGTCGGCTTCGCCCTCTACCCGCTGATGCCGCCCCGCCTGCTCAACGACTGCGGCCCGTTCGGAGCGTGCGACCTCAACTACAGCTACGTCGACACCCTGGTGGACCCGGGCGGGTTCTGGTCGTTCAACTCAAGCGCCATGATGGAGATCTCCAACCAGTACGCAGCCATGCCCAGCCTCCACATCGCCTGGGCGATCTGGTGCGTGGTGGCAGGGCTGCCCGTGCTACGGAGGCGCTGGGCGCGTCTGGCGCTGCTGGCCTACCCCTGGCTTACACTGTTCGCAGTGATGGTCACTGCCAATCACTACTGGATAGACGCCGTCGGAGGTCTGCTCGCGGTCGCGATCGCCTACCCGGCCGGGGTGCTGCTGTCCCGCAGGCTCCCTGGATGGCTGGCGCCACGGCCGACCGAGCAGACCGCCGCATAGGAGTTCACCATGAGGCTCGACGCCATCAAAGGACCCGACGACCTTCGGGAACGCACGCACGAGGAGCTGGTCGACCTGTGCCAGCAGATCCGGGCCCGCATCATCGAGGCGGTGAGCGCCCGCGGAGGGCACCTGGGGTCGAACCTCGGCTCCGTCGAGCTGACCGTCGCCCTGCACCGGGTGTTCCGGTCGCCCCATGATGTGATCCTGTGGGACACCGGCCACCAGGCCTACGTCCACAAGATGCTCACCGGCCGGTCCGCCGACTTCGACAGCCTGCGCACCGCGGGCGGGATGGCCGGCTACCCGTCGCGGACCGAGTCGCCCCACGACTGGATCGAGAACAGCCACGCCTCCACCGCGCTGTCGTACGCCCACGGCCTTGCCACTGCGTTCGAGTCCTCCGACACCAAACGCCGGGTGGTGGCCGTCGTGGGGGACGGCGCGATGACCGGCGGCATGGCCTTCGAGGGACTGAACAACATCGGCCACAGCGGGCGCCGCGTGGTGGTGGTGCTCAACGACAACGGCCGCAGCTACGCCCCGACCGTGTCGCGTCTGTCCGAGAGCCTGGTGCGCTTCCGCTCCAACCCCAAGATCATGCGCCGCTCGGACCGCCTCGAGGACATGGCCGAGCGCATCCCCTGGGTGGGCGACACGCTCCAGCGGGGGATGAGGATGTCGAAGGCCGCCATCCGGGAGCTGTGGGACTCGGCCGGGTTCTTCGAGAACCTCGGCGTGCGCTACCTGGGTCCCTTCGACGGCCACGACGTCGCCAGCCTGGAGGCGGCTCTGTCCAACGCAGCCGAGTTCGACGAGCCGGTAGTGGTCCATGTGCTCACCCAGAAGGGGCGGGGCTACGGCCCGGCCGAGCAGGACCAGGTCAAGCACCTGCACGACGTCGGCAGCGTCAAGCCAGGCACCTACACCGGCATGTTCTCGGACATGATGGTCCAGCTGGGCGGGCTGCACCCCGAGGTGGTGGCCATCACCGCGGCCATGCCCGACTCCACCGGGCTGCTGCCGTTCCGCGAGCACTTCGGAGACCGCTGCATAGACGTCGGCATCGCCGAGCAGCACGCGGTGACCTCGGCCGTGGGAATGGCCATGGGAGGGCTCCGACCCTTCTTCGCCGTCTACAGCACGTTCCTGAGCCGGGCCTTCGACCAGGTGAACCTGGACTGCGGTCTGCACCGGGCCCCGGTGGTATTCTGCATCGACCGGGCCGGGATCACCGGCGACGACGGGCCGTCTCACCACGGTGTGCTCGACATGGTGCTGCTCACCAAGGTCCCGGGGATGGTTGTCCTGGCGCCGTCATCCCTTCAGGAGCTGGAGCGGATGATGCTGGACGCCATGGACATGACCAGCGGACCGGTCGCGATCCGCTGGCCCAAGACCGCGGCTCGCAGCGTGAGCACGGACGAGGTGGGCTCGGGTCTGCGGGCCCGCAAGGCCCGCGACGGCGACGGCCGCCTCTGCTTCATCGGCGTGGGCAAGATGCTGGAGGCTTGCGAGCAGGCGGCCGAACAGCTGGCAGCCGAAGGAGTCGAGGCCACCGTGTGGGATCCCCGGGCCGTCAGCCCGCTGTGCGATCGGATGCTGGCCGACGCGGCCGAACACGAGCTGGTCGTGACCGTCGAGGACGGGCTGCGCGTCGGCGGAGCCGGGACCGCGGTCCGCGAAGCCCTGCTCGAGACAGCCGACGCCGCCGGCCGGGCCGCTCCCCGGGTCCGGGTGCTCGGCGTGCCCCTCAACTACGTCCCCCACGGCAAGCCCGACGGCATCCTGGCCGACCTCGGCCTTGACGCCGACGGGATCGCCGCCACCGTCAAGGCCGACCTGTTCTAGCACTCGAGGGGTCTGCCCGGGCCGGCTAGCTGAAGTAGGGGTTCTCGCCAGCCTCGTGATCGGTGACGTCGATCACGTCGGTCACCTCTTCGATGGCCTCCATGATGGCCCGCTTGATCCCGTCGGACAGCGTGGCCTGGCTCATGGCGCAACCCTGGCAGCCGCCGCCCATGGTGACCACCACCGAGTCGTCGTCGTTCACCTCCACGAGGCTCGCGAATCCCCCGTGTGAGGCCAGGGCAGGGTTGATGCTCATGTCGAGCAGCTGCTGCACCTTGTCACCGATGCTGCCGGACAACTCGAGGCGGCCCATGTCGCCCAAGGGGTTGGGTCGGTTCGGGTTGCGTATCACCAGCCCGCCCTGACCGGGAATCGACGGCACGTCCAGGGTGGAGCCCCGGAGCCGGCTGACGCTGGCGTCGGGCACCACCACCGCCAGACCACCCGAGTTGTGGACATGGTCGTCGGCCGCCGCATCCGCCAAGGGGTCGAGCGTCAGGTCGTAGGTGTAGTCGATCCCGGCGGTGCCGGTCACCTCGACGCGCAGACCCAGCGTGTCCCCGTCCTCCTCGCGGTCCCGGATGGCCAGCACGGCCGTGCGGGCCGCGTCGGTGACGATCAGGATCTCCTCGTCCGGCGCGGCTCCCGTCGCTGCGAGCGATTCGGCGGGGGCGTCCGTCGGGGCGGCGGTGTCGGTCACGCCCCGATCCTACAAAGAGGCAGCGCGGATGGGTGAGCGCACCCCTCGGAGCGGTCCGTTCGCGCGCTCGCGCTACGGTGCGGACATGACTTCGAACACCTCATTCGAGATCGATGACGGCGTGGCCGTCCTGCGCCTCGACGACGGCAAGGCCAACGCGGTGGGCTATGGCACGCTGGAGGCCATCGACTCCGCCCTCGCGGCCGCCGAGCAGGACGCGGGAGCCTTCGTGATCGCCGGCCGGGAGGGCCGCTTCAGCGCCGGCTTCGATCTCAGCGTGATCGGCGAGGGTCCCGAGGCCGCTCGGGCACTGGTGGCCGCGGGGGCTCGCACCGCGGCGCGCCTCTACGGCGCGCCGGTGCCGGTCGTGGCCGCATGCACCGGACACGCCCTGGCGTTCGGCGCGATCATGCTGCTGTCCAGCGACGTGCGCATAGGCGCCGACGTCGAGGCCAAGATCGGGCTCACCGAGGTGTCCATCGGCATGCCGCTGCCCATCTTCGCGGTGGAGTTGGCCCGCGATCGGCTCAGCCCCCGGCACTTCACCGCGGCGACGTCGCTCGCCACCGTGTTCTCGCCCCACGGTGCAGCCGAGGCCGGCTACCTGGACGAGGTGGTCGCGGCCGGCGAACTGCACGACGCCGCCATGGAACGGGCCGGCCAGTTGGCCTCGTACGTGCGCCGCAGCGCCTTCGGGCTGACCCGGAAGACGACCCGTCAGGCGACCATCGACCACATCCTGTCGACGCTCGACGACGACCTCAAGAGCTTCGGCGTGCTGGAGTGACTTGCCGCTCACCTGATCCCATGCCTGTGGAGAACCTGTTGAGAACTCAGGTGATCCTGTGGGTTAGCTGGGGATGACACCACCCGCCTACGACTCCGTGCTGCTGGTGTCGTTCGGTGGACCCGAGGGGCCTGACGACGTCGAGCCGTTCCTGGCCAACGTCACCTCCGGTCGTGAGATCCCGCCCGATCGGCTCTCCGCGGTAGCCCGGCAGTACCACCACTTCGGCGGGGCAAGCCCCCTGAACGAGCAGTGCCGCCGTCTGCGCGACGCGCTCGCCGGCAGGCTGGCGACCGCGGGCCTGGACCTGCCGGTGTACTGGGGGAACCGCAACTGGGATCCCTACCTGACCGGCGCCGTGGCCGAGATGGCCGCGGCAGGGCACCGCCGGGCCCTCGCCGTCGTCACCTCCGCATACTCGTCGTACTCCGGCTGTCGCCAGTACCTCGACGACATCGCGGCCGCCCGGGCCTCTGTGGGCGACACCGCACCCGACATCGACAAGGTCCGCGCCTACTACGACCATCCCGGCTTCGTCGGACCCTTCGTGGATGCGGTGGCGGAGGCCTGCATGAGCCTGCCGGCACGGTTGCGCTCGCAGGCGCGGCTGGTGTTCACGGCCCACTCGATCCCGGAGTCCATGGCCGCGGGCTGCGACTACGAGCGCCAACTGGGCGAGACGGCGCGGCTGGTGGCGACCGGGGCCGGATTCGACGCCTGGACCCTGGCCTGGCAGAGCCGCAGCGGCCCGCCGTCTGTTCGGTGGCTCGAGCCGGACGTGAACGACTGCCTGCGGGAGTTCTCTAGGAGGGGCGCGACCGCCGTGGTCCTCGCCCCCATCGGTTTCACCACCGACCACATGGAGGTCATGTGGGACCTGGACGTGGTCGCGGCCGGCACTGCGGCCGACCTGGGCCTCGCGCTGGCGAGGGCCGTCGCGCCGGGCACCGGCCCCGACGATCGCTTCGTGGCCATGTTGCAGGAACTCATCGAGGAGCGCCTCGACCCGTCTCGGGTCCCCCGAGCCCTCGGCCGCCTCGGCGCCGGCCCCGACCTCTGCCCCGCCGGCTGCTGCCCGTTGCGATCCTGAAAGGGACCGCTACCGGCCTCCGGGGTCCACCACCTGCACTGTGGATAACACTATTTTGTATACACCGAACTACTACGTACGGCCGTTGCGGGGGCCCCGCCCATGAACCACACTCGCATTGCCGCGGAAGCCATCCGGTTCCGGATATCCACCATCCGGCGCCCGTTGGTCACCAGCGAGACCGTCGACGTGGATGCGATGGCGGTCGCCGCGGTCACCGCCGCCTCCCCGGAGGTGGACTCGGCCCTGCGCGTGATCGCGACCACCTGGCAGAGGGCCGGGTTCGACGCCGAGGAGCTGATCCGGCCCTGGAACGGAGAGCAGGCCGAGTACTTCAAGAGCCGGCCCGAACTCATCGACTTGATCGACGTGATCGTTCGGGGGGCGGCCGGGTCTACCGCCGCGGCCTGAGCCCCCGGACAGCGGTCCAGGCATCCCCCCGGCTTGAGCCGGCTCCGGTACGGTGCGGCCGGTGCCCGAGCTTCCCGAGGTCGAGACCATCCGAGCGCAGTTGCAGCCGCGGCTGGAGGGTCGCTCCATCACCGAAGCCGGCTCCCACCCGTCGGCGAAGTTCACGCCGGCGGTCGAGGCTGTCGGCTGCGACGTGACCGCGGTCCGCCGCCGGGGCAAGTACCTGATCGTCGATCTCGACGACTCCAGCGACTCGGGATGCGAGCTGATCATCCACCTGGGCATGACCGGAAGGCTGGCAGTCGGGCCTGCGGTCGATCTGTCCCACCCGCACTTGCGGGCCTGGTGGCGCCTCGATGACGACGATGCACTCACGCTGCACGATGTCCGCCGCTTCGGTCGAGTCCACGTGGTGCCGTCGGGCCGGCATGAGAGCATCGCGACCCTCCATCACCTGGGGCCCGAGCCCTTCAGCGAGCAATTCACCGGCGAGACCCTCTGGCGGGCGTTGCGGGCCAGCCGGCGCCGCATCAAGACCCAGCTGCTGTCGCAGCGGCCGGTGGCAGGCGTGGGCAACATCTACGCCGACGAGGCGCTGTGGCTGGCGGGCGTCAATCCCGCCGTCCGGCGGCTGTCGAGGCCCCGGGCCGGCCGACTGGCTGACGCCATCCGCACCGCGCTGTCCTCGGGGCTGCGCCATGGTGGCACCACGTTGCGTGACTACGCGGCGCTGGACGGAGCATCGGGCCGCAACCAGCACCACCTGTACTGCTACGGACGGGCCGGCGAGCCCTGCGAGCGCTGCGGGACGGAGCTGCGGCGCAAGGTGGTCGACGCCCGCGGCACCACATGGTGCCCCACCTGCCAGCACCGCTAAGGTTGCGCGCCATGGAGCTTGGCCCTGTTCATCACGTGTCGATCAACGTTCCCGACGTCGAGGCCGCCGCGCCGTTCTACACCGACGTGCTGGGTCTGGCGGTGCTGGACCGACCCGACTTCGGCTTCAACGGCCGCTGGCTGCAGAGCCCCGGCGGCGGCGAGGTCCACCTCATCGAGGTCGAAGGCTGGGTGCCCCCGACCGGCCAGCACTGGGCCTTCAAGGTTGACGATATCGACGCGGCCGTGGCCGAGCTCCGGGACCGGGGCGTGCAGGTGGACGACCCGATTCCCCTGCCGGGGACAGCGTCCCGCCAGACCTTCTTCTTCGACCCGGCCGGCAACATGATCGAGCTGAACCAGCCGGCCTGATGGGCGAACGCGCGCCTTGAACCGACCAATTGATCTCATAAGCCGACTGGTCACGGCTCGACCATATGCCACGATCGTCGTTCTGATCATCATCACCGTGGCGTTGGGCGCCGGGGCGACGCTGCGCGCCGAGATCGACGAGATAGACGGGTACTTTCCCCCTGACAGCCCCGTTGTTCAAGCGCTGGAGGAGATCGATGAGCTCTTCGGCGAGGCGGGCGAGATCGTCGTTACCACACTGCTATTCCGTGGAGAGACCCTGACCCCCGGGGGACTCTCCCAGATGTCCGATCTGATCGAGGAGATTGCCAGCGACCCTGAAGTGGCGGGCGTGTTCGCGCCGACCGATCCGATCATCGCACCCTCAGCGATCGTGCAGGCTGCACTCGGGATAGACGGCTTCGAGTCGGCCAGCCAGGCGGAGATCGACGCCGTGAGCAGTGCGCCCGCGGTCCAGGGTGCTCTCAGCCTGATGACGGGAACCGACCTTGACGGCACGCCGGTGGCGCTCGCCACGATCCGCCTCCAGGACACTGCTCCTGAGAGGCTGAAGGCCGCGGAGCGCAGGGTCTCCGACATCGCCGCCGGCAGCGAGGGCTCGTTGCGCGTGAGCAGCGTGTCTCCGACGGTGATCGAGGCCGAGTACCAGAGGGCGTACAGGGAGGACACTGCGCCCCTGATCGGGGCAGCCTTCGTGCTGATCGCGATCCTGATACTCCTCTTCCTGCGGTCACCCTCCGACCTGCTGCTGTCGCTGGCAGGCCTGGTGATGTCCATTGTCTGGGTCGTCGGCGCTGAGGGCTGGCTGGGACCGAACGGCCTGGGTGTCCTGGGTCGGCCGAGCGGAGTGTCGGTGATCATCCCGATACTGATAATCAGCCTTACCGTGGACTATGCGATCCAGGTGGCGTTGCACTACCGCGAGGCGAGGACCGATCAGACCTCGGTGTTGGATGCCGCCCGAGCGGGACTGCGCAAGGTTCTGATCCCCCTGACCCTGGCCGCGGTCACCACCATCGGCAGCTTCATGGTGGGACTGCTCTCGCCCATTCCTGCGATCAAGGACTTCGGCGTGGTGGCCGGTCTGGGCGTGGGGATGAGCGTGATCGTGATGCTGACGCTGTTGCCGTCCGGTCGGCTCATCATGGACCGGCGGCGGGAGTCGCGGAACAAGCTCGCTGCGCCCCGACAGGTCTCACAGAGCTTGCCGGGCATCGATAGGATCGCGGAACTGGTGGGCCGGAGCGGCACCCGCAAGCCCACGGTCTATCTGGTCGCGATACTGGCGCTGTCGATCGTGTTCGGGGTTGCCTCGACGCAGATCGAGTCGAGGTTCAGGATCCTCGACCTTCTGCCCAGCGGTGGGAGCATTGCCAGCGACTGGACGACGCTGGACACTGCCTTCGGCGGGTCGACGGAAATCGCCAGCATGATCTTGCGTGCCGAGGCCACCGAGACTCGGACACTCGTCAACCTGCGCGGTCTGACTACCGCTTTCGAGGATGAACGGCAACGCCCGCAGGCAGCCGCAGGACCGATTCACGCTTCTTTTGATCTCCTCGTGCATGACTGGACTTCAGACACCGGCGAGCCCGGCGACAACTACGATCCCGAACTCGCTGCGCTCTTCGACGAGGCCACCGCTGGAGTGCAGTTCGCTCCCGGGACGGTGCAGGAGTTCCTGGACAGGCTCGAGGCTAGAGAGCCTGCCGTTTCACGTCTGATGGTCAACGATCCGCGAGGGATCGATGTATTCCTGCTCCAGTTTCCGGTCGCCACGAACGACCCGGACAAGACGAGAGTCCTACAGGAGGAGATTGAAGCACTCTGGTTCGGTTCCGATGATGCCGTCAGGGTGGCGTCGGGAAGTGTGATCTCGGTGACGGTGACCGAAGAAATGACGAGCCGTCAAACCGAAGCCATCGCCTACACGATTGCTGCGGCTCTTAGCATTCTGTTCGTGTTCTTCTGGGCAACACTGCGTCAACCGATTCTGGCTTTCATTGCTATCGGTCCGATCGTTCTTGTCCTAATCTGGATACTCGGCACGCTGGCGCTGCTCGGAATTCCATACACCATTGTGACGGCGACCATTACCGCGCTATCGATAGGAATCGGTGTGGATTACACCATCCATATCATTCACCGGTACGGAGAAGAGTACAGGAACCTCCGCACTCCCGAGGTTGCCGCCGTCCGCACCCTGAAGACAACTGGCTCCGCCCTCCTGGGTTCTGCATTGACTACAGGCGTCGGGATTGGTGTATTGATCTTCTCATCGGTGCCTGCGCTGAAGCAGTTCGGCATCACAGTGGTGATCACGATCGCATATTCGCTGATACTGTCCGTACTGCTGGTGCCACCTGCCATGACCGTCTGGGGCGCATACCAGAACATGCGTCTGCGGTCGAGAGTGCAACGCTGGTCGGATGACCTCGACGATGAGATCGAGGCTATCTTCAAACGACATGAGGGGACGTGATATACTCCCTCTGATGTCCCAGACTCAGACTCAAGCAGAGTCGACCATCCATCCCCTCACTGCCCGAAGAACTAATTCTGATGCTCCTCAATGAGGAGAGCGGGTATTTTCACCAGGTGCCGGGCTGGAGTCTCAACTGCACCGTCATCGGGGCTGCGCTTGCGGAACTCTCCCTCCGTCATCGAATCGACACCGATACGGAGTCTCTGTTCCTGATCGACAAGAGCCCGACCGATATGCCGATACTGGATCCCATCCTGGCCGAGATCGTCGACGAGCCGGAACAACGCAGCACCCGGTACTGGATCGAGCGGCTCGCTCCCCATGCGGAGACGATCGTCGACACGGTGCTCAACGACCTGGTCCGTCGCCAGTTCCTGGAGCACCATGAGGGTGACTATTGGACCTTGGCCCGGGCCGCCTGGGAGATGGAGACACAAGCGGACTCCGACGCGAGCGGCGGGGTCTTGTTCATCAAGACGCGCGTCCACAAGGTGGTGCTCGGCGGCGACATCCCCGACCCCCGTGACGCCATTGCGATCGCTCTGTTGAACGCCTGCAACGTCATCCCCTACATGGTGACCCTGGACGAGGAGGCCGAGGAGCGGGTCAAGTGGGTCTGCCAGCTGGACATCATCGGCCGTTCGATCGGTGAGGCGGTGAGTAGCAGCATCGTCGGATACCACCTTCAGCGCTCGCTCGTCACGAAGAAGATCCCGCGCGTCGCTCTCCGCAAGATGCTGTTCAACCGTCACGTGAGTTCCGGCAACCTCCCGGCCCTCTTCGCCGACCTCGCCAAGCAGTACGGTCCGGTGTTCGAGCTGAACCCCCCGGTCTCGAAACAGTCCTATATCTTCCTCGCCGGCGGCGAGACCAATCAGTGGATGCAGCGCAGTGGTCGCCTGTTCCTGCACTCTGGAGAATACTTGGCCGGGATCGAGAAGGTCTATGGCGTCTCCCGCACCGTGCACTCCGCGGACGGCGCCGACCATTTCAAGTTCCGAAAGGCCTTGCAGCCCTCATACTCTCCCAACACGTTGCTCCGTCGTCTGGACGAGGTCTACCGCAACGCGCGGCAGCAGATGGCACCGTGGAATGTCGGCGACGTCCATGACCGATCGAACTTCCGACTGTTGGTGAATGCGCAGATGTCACCGCTCTTGGTCAGCCAGGACACTCAGGACACCGTCACGAACCTTCTCAAGTTCAAAGAGCGCGCCCTGAGCACTCATGTCGCCAATGCCTTGCCCAAGTTCATGTTGAAGACACCGAGAATGAGACGCATCGGAAAGCTCAACCAGCAGGTAGTCAAGGGAATCGAGGCGGACCATACGCCAGGCCAACGGCTAGGCCGTCCTGCGGACATCGTTGACGGCTACTTCGCTCTTCATGCCAACGAACCGCAGTTTCTCCCGGAGACAGACTTCAGCTTCCCGCTCGGAACGGCACTGTTGACTGGCATGTACCTCGCCGACATGACCAGCTTCACTCTCTACTTCCTGGCGTCGAACCCTGACATCTACAAGCGTGTGCAGGCTGAGGCCGACGCTCTGTTCGCCGACGGCGATCCTTCCGGTGAAGATCTGAAGCTGGACAAGATCGATGTCACCCACCGCGTGCTGCTGGAGGCCCTGAGGCTGACACCCATTACCGCCTTCACTATGCGCAATGTGATGAACAGTTGCAACGTGGCGGGGTACTCCCTACCGCTGCGGGCGCGGGTGGTGATCGCCCAGACGGCTGCGCATTATATGGAGGACATCTTCCCGGATCCCTTCACGTTCGACATCGACCGCTATCTTCCGCCCCGCAACGAGCACATGGGCCCGAGTTATGCTCCCTATGGCCTGGGCACCCACAAATGCATGGGAATCCGCTGGTCTGAGATCCACATAACCCTCAACATGTTGATGCTGGCCCACTACTTCACGTTCGAGCTGGTGAAGCCGAACCGCAAGCTGCGCATCAATGCCTTCCCGACGCTGTCGCCCAGCAAGAGGCTGAAGTTCGTGATCAAGGAGAAGCGGCACCAGGTCCCGGCCTAGGGGCCGGCGTGGTTCCGGCCTAGGCGTCGCTTGGGCGGCGCTCCTCGTAGAGGCCGAGAGCATGCAGGGGGAAGTACTGGCGGTACAGGGTGTAGTCCAGCAGCGCCGTGCTGAAAAAGATCCCGGCCATGTCCTGTCGGGGCCATGATCCGTCCGCCTGCTGCATGTCGATGAGGAACTGGGCGCCTCGGGTGATCGCGCTCCAGTCGGCCTCGCCTGCCTCGAGCAGAGCAATCATCGCCCACGCGGTCTGGGTGACCTGACTCTCATCGTGCTCGACGTACTTGCCGGTGTAGCAGCCCCGGTAGTGCTCGCCCCATCCCCCGTCCTCCCGTTGACGGTCGAGCAGCCACCGGCAGGCCGAGCGCACGGCCGGGTCGTCGGGACCGGCGCCCGCGGCCCGCAGACCCCGTATCCCGAAGAACGTGCCGTACACGAACTGCACACCCCATTGGCCGCGCCAGGAGCCGTCTGCGGTCTGGGCGCCGCGCAGCCACGCGTCGCCCTGTGAGATGGCCTCGGTCTCCGCCTCGCCGATGAGCTGGGGGTAGCGCTCTCCGCAGGCCGCCAGGGCTGCCAGGCAGGAGGCAGTGCACTCGACGTAGGAGTGTTCCGTCATGGAGTCGCCGAACATCTCGGCGGGATTCAGCCACTCGAGATTGACGATGCTGCGCTGGGCCTCGTACGTGCCGAAGCCGCCGTCCCGGTTCCGGCCCCGCAGCATGAACCGGACGGCGTCACCCAGCGCCGCCACGTCGGCCGAGTCCCCGCCGGCAGAGCCCTCGGCGGCGGCGAGGAGCGCGAGGACCGCCTCCGCGGTGCAGTCGGTCACCGGCCAGCCGTGCCATCCCGCCGCGAAGCACCAGCCGCCGCTGGGGTCATTGCGGTAGGCCTCCCGGTAGCCCTCGAAGCTGACCCGGATCTGCTGGGCCCGCAGGTAGCCGGCCCCGCTCCGCAGCGCATCGCCGACCCCGTCCACCCGGCGTGCCGTCGACAGCGCCTGCACCGCGAAACCAGTGTCCCATGAGGCGCTCCTGGCTCCGGAGACTCGCAGTCCCGCGTCGTCGTCCTCCCAGATCCAGCGGTCCAGTTGTGCGAGGGCGCGGCGCCCGTCGGCGTCGTCGGGGTCGCGCAACCACAGGGCCAAGATGTTCAGGATCCCGCTGACCGGAGAGATGCTCGTGTGGTCGGTGGTCCGGAGCTCCCACCGGATCCGGCCGACGATCGCTTCCACGTGGCGGGCGCGCACACGCTTGCTGTGGAACCGGTCGAGGAGCCGGGCGAAGCCGAACCCGACGCGGAGCCACACGCTCGGCCTGGCATGCAGGTCGGCGTCCCGCAGGCGGTTGCGGCTGGCGGCCCAGTCGGCGTTGGCGTACCCGTCGGGGTAGATCTCATCCCTGATGGAGGCGATCACGGGCGTGACGGGCGCCTGGAACCGGCTCGCGTAGAGGGCTCCCATCCCCATGTAGATGAGCCGTGTGTGGCAGTACCAGTTCGAGGGATGCAGCGGCATCCAGCGCGGCAGGCCCCACATCTCCGGCAGGATGGCGTTGACGCCTCGCCAGTCGTAGAGGTTGACGAGCGCGAGCCAGAACTTCCCCCAAGTCGGGATGCCCAGGACTCCCTCCTCCCGCAGGAATCGTCGGGCCGGCTCGATCAGCGGATCCCCCGGCTCGACGCCGAGGAGTCTGGCCGAGACGTACACCAGTGTGGTGACGAACAGGCTCGGCGGTTCGTGCTCGTGGAGGCTCCACAGGCCCCCCTCCAGGCGGGACTGCTGGTAGTAGCGCAGCACGCGTCGGCGGCGGACCGACCCGAGCGGGCGGCCGAGCACGTGGTGCAGCAGCACGTATTGCGCGGAGAGCATGGGGCACCACACCACCTCGCCCTCGAAGCCGCCGTCGGCGCCTTGGAGCTGCAGCAGGCGCTCGGTTGCCGACCTCAGGGCAGGACCGGCGTCAGGGGTGTCCGACATCCTCTCAGCCAGGCGGTTGGCTGGAGCCGTCCTGTTGGCTGGACTCGCCCCGGCTGGACCCGTCCGGTTGGCTGGACTCGCCCCGGGGTCCGGGCTCGTCCTCGGGTGAGGTGGAGGCCAGGAACACTCGAGCCAACTTGTCATGGAACTTCTCGTTCTGCAGTTCGCCTCGTCTCCTCGACTTGCGCAGCTCCTCGACGGCCCTGATGAACCACCCGACGCGGGCGCCGAGACGATAGACGATGCCGCCCGATCGCCACCAGGCTCGTGGGCTCAACGATCTCGGAATCGTCTTCGCAACAGCCAGAGCGACCACCATGGCGCCGACGAAACCGAGACTGGTCCCCGACGTGTCGTTGCAGGCGAGCAGGCGCACGCTCCGGTCCGAGACTGCACCGCCGCGCCTCCAGATTCCATAGACTGCCTGCCTGAGCGCCCTCGACTCGGCCCGATGGTCGACGAATATCTCGTAGAACCCCATGGCGAGCATTTCGGGCGCACGGATCTGGTCGAAGCGGGCCGCGAGGAAGTCGTCGAAGTTGTCGTGCTCGGCCAGTGTCATGGCGTCGCCGAAGCCGAGGGTCAGTCCCACGGCCGTCATCGGGTGGTAGTGCCCGGCCGCATCGCCGATCACCACGAAGCGGGGACTGCCGTACGAGAGGCGCGGCCTGATGGTGTTGCCGGCGAACTTGAGGCGACGTCCGTGCACCGCTTCGATGAACTGCGGTCTGATCTCCACCGGCAGGCGGGGGGCGTACTCGTTCACCAGCAGGTCGCCAGTCTGAGCGTTCGAGTACCGGTGCGGGATGTCCACGATGGCGCAGGCGATGTCCCGTCCCAGCCTGTACATGAAGATGGGGCCGGGCCCGCCGCAGAGGAGGTGCCCGTAGTCCTCCAGGGGCATCTGCGCTCCGTGCAGCATGACTCCGATCATGCGCGAGCGGACCGTGGGCTTGCCTGTCAGTCCCAGCAGTCGCAGCACGACCGATCCCCGGCCGTCGGCGCCGACGATCCGGTCGGCGGTCAAGGACTGCTCCGCATCGTCTTGGGTGTAGCTGACGCTGCCGTCGTGGAGCGGCTGGGCGCGCGCTTGTATGAGGTTGACGTCGGGCTCGTTGATGGCGGCGTCCCGGAGACCCGTGACGAGGGCCTCGTGCGGGCATACCAGTCCCCGCGACCCGTCCGGGTAGGTGAGGGGGATCATCTCGGAGCCGTCCTCGGGGAACACCACGAATCCTCTGGTGGCCCGGGCCGGGGCATCGAAGTGAACGCCGACCTGTTGCAGCATCCGTGCCGCCGGCGGATGCATCCACTCGCCCTTGAGGCCGCGATGCCTGTCGGGACTCGCCTCGAACAGCGCCACCCGGGCGCCCCGGCGCGCATGGGCGAGCGCGCACAGGCTGCCCACTGGACCGGCGCCGATAATGGCTAGGTCGTAGTGGCGAGACACAGCGCGGTGGCTCTCGAAGACTGTCCTCTCAATGCGCCGACCGCGGTGGAAACAAGGTGACTTCTTGTGATCCGCATACCGGCCTTATTCCACCTGTTTGACCCGGCGGGAGTGTAATGGCCGTTGACCTGCCATTCTGTGATATGCGCCCGCCAAGGAAACACCCGCACAACGCGACCGGCTGAGCCATCGATGACTCAGACTCGATGGAGCGACTGGGGGAACCCCGCATGACCGTGACCAACGACTACGCCGGTCCCTTCGACCCGGACTGGAGCCTCGATCGCCTCTCGCGCTCGGCGCTGGCACGGCTGTGCCGCGAGCGGATGATCGTGTCGATGTTCCACGACCGGGCGCTCATGCCCCACATCGCCATGGCGGTGGGGCAGAAGGCGACCATCCGCCAGGCCGACTCCGAGTGGATGGGGTCCAGCCCCGTCTACACGGCGCGCAACAAGGCCAACCTCGGCATCACCGGCGACGGGGCCGACGCCGCCCTCAAGAGCTTCCAGTTCGACATCGGCGCACCCCATCACTTCCTCGACTTCCACTTCGCGTACATAGACCATGACCTCGGTCACTTCTGGTTGCCCTTCTGCGGGGCCCACGACTACCTCCGTCAGATCTCGAACAACGATCCGCATCTCGTCACCAACATGTGCCACCACATGGAGGACCGCACCTTCGACGCGACCCTCGCAGTCACCAACCCGAGGCTGCGGGCGATACCGGTGCACCGCCCCCCGAAGCCCGACGAGTTCACCGGCGATCATTGCCGATGGGAGATCCGCGTGGTCGACGACGAGCCCGGCGCCCGGCCCGGCGAGCCGAGCCTCGCCGTCGTGTCCGCGTCAAAGGCCGCGCAGCTCGAACTGGATCTCGGCGACGCCGCTGAGGACGGCGGGATGGACGACTACTCCGGCGACTTCAGGCCCGATCTCCGTCTGGAGCATCTGGCGCACCCCGTGCTGGTGCGCCAGGCCAAGGAGTTCGCCCTCGACAACCACCTGCTGATGCGCGCCGCGTACTTCTCGGTCGACGAGAACTTCAGCACCGACCTGCTCGACGACGCGGCGCCCCAGCACCGGGCAGCCATCATGCCGGCGGCGGTGCGCCGGCTGCGGGCAGCGCTCGCGATCGAGGGCGACGACATGGCCGCCGTCGCCAAGCTGTTGCAACTCGACCCGTTCCTGGTCGAGGACTACGTCGACTACCGCGTCGAGGTCCACGACGAGCTGTCGGGCGCGATCGAGTTCGTCGGCGGGCCGGGACTCGACGACAACGTCTGCCGCAGCCCGATGGACTGGCCCGACGGGTTCCGGTTCACCGCCGAGGCCGTCAACCCTCGCTGTGTCGTGACCCAGGTGGACGACCGGCGGTGGGAGCTGCGCATCGACCCCGACGCCGAGCCCGCCCAACCGCACTGGCTGTCGAACATGACCGATGGAGGCGGACTCCGCCACTTCGACCTGACCGAACGCCCGGTGCAGATCGGGTGAGCGGGGCCGCGCTCGTGGACCGGTTGGCCGTCGACCGCCGCGTCGACCAAGTGAGCACCACCGATGTCCTGGCTGTGCTCAACCCGGTATGGAACACAAAGCCCGAGCTGGCTCGCAAGCTGCGCCAGCGGCTGTCGATGGCGTTCGTCGAGCGTTCGTCCCAGATGGCTCCTTCACTTGTCAGGTCATGGCGCTCTTGCTACTCTCAGTAGAGTAAGCGCTTACTCCGCTGCCCGGGTGATTCGAGTGCTCGTGCGGAGCGAGCATCCGCCAACAGTCACAAAGGTGCCATCTGATGAGTCGGACACGAATGGGGACCTCTTGCAGGGCGGGATCGACGGCTGAGGGGAGCCGTCTCCTGTGCGTCGCGGTGGTGTGGGCGGTGGTCGCGGTCGGGGTTGCTGCGGTGACGACCGCGACCGCGGCCGCCGCGCCGGTGGTGCAGGCCGATGATGCGGTGGTGCAGGCCGATGCCGCGGCCGGGTACCAGGGCGTCACCGCGGGCTGGGACTTCGGTTGCGGACTGCGCCACGACGGCGCCGTCGAATGCTGGGGCAACGACGCCGACGGCCGCACCACCCCACCCGAAGGCCCGTTCCAAGCCGTCGCCGCGGGCGGAGGCCACGCCTGCGCCCTACGCGGCGACAACACCGTCGAATGCTGGGGCCGCGGCGGCAGCGGCGAGACCACCCCGCCCGAGGGCGCCTTCCAAGCCGTCACCGGGGGCGGGTTCCACACCTGCGGCCTCCGCACCGACGGCACCATCGCATGCTGGGGCTACAACTTCAACGACCAGGCCACCCCGCCCGAGGGCACGTTCCGAGCTGTCGCCGCCGGAGCGGAACACAACTGCGCCATACGCAGCGGCGACAACACCGTCGAATGCTGGGGCCACAACTCCGACGGCCAGGTCGACGCCCCCGCAGGCGCATTCAAGGCCGTCACCGCCGGCTTGTCCTTCAGCTGCGGCATCCGCACCGACGACACCGTCGAGTGCTGGGGCCTGGACGGCAGCGGCCAGGCCAGCCCACCCGCGGGCACGTTCAAGGCCGTCACCGGGGGCGGGATTCACGCCTGCGGCCTGCGCAGCACCGACAGCACCATCGAATGCTGGGGCCACCCCGGACACCACGCGGCCAGCCCACCCGCGGGCACGTTCGAGGCCGTCACCGCGGGCGGGAACCACACCTGCGGCCTCCGCACCGACGGCACCATCGAATGCTGGGGCCACAACACCGACGACCAGGCCACCCCGCCGGCCGCGCTTCCGGCCGTGTCGGCCGGCGCGCACCATACCTGCATCGTGCACGCCGACGGCACAGTCGAATGCTGGGGCTACGACATCGTCCCCGAATTGCGGCCCCCCGAAGGCACATTCCAAGCGCTCAGCGCGGGCTGGTCATTGTTGTGCGGCCTGCGCAGCGACGGCACGATCCAGTGCCGGGGCAACAACACCGACGGCCAGGCCGACGCCCCCGAAGGCGCATTCCAAGCCATGAGCACCGGCGACAGCCACAGCTGCGCCCTTCGCAGCACCGACAGCACCGTCGAATGCTGGGGCAACAACGGCGCCGGCCGAAGCGACGCCCCCGAAGGCACGTTCAAGGCTGTCGACGCCGGCGCCTTCAACAGTTGCGGCATCCGCAGCGACGACACGATCGAATGCTGGGGCGACGACTCCTACGGCCAGAGCGACGCCCCCGAAGGCCCATTCCGAGCCGTCGACGCCGACGCATTCCACAGCTGCGCCATCCGCAGCACCGACCACACCGTCGAATGCTGGGGCTACGGCCTCGACGGCCAGGCCGACGCCCCCGCAGGCGCATTCGAAGCCATCGCCGCCGGCGCGTTCCACAGTTGCGGCATCCGCAGCGACGACACGATCGAATGCTGGGGCAACAACGAGAACGGCCAGGCCGACGCCCCCGCAGGCGCATTCGAAGCCATCGCCGCCGGTACGTTCCACAATTGCGCCCTGCGCAGCACCGACGGCACCATCGAATGCTGGGGGTTCAACCCGAACGGCCGCACCGACGCCCCCGCAGGCGCATTCGAAGCCGTCGCCGCCGGCAACCGCCGCAGTTGCGGCATCCGGACCGGGGGCACCATCGAATGCTGGGGCGGCGACGACTACGGCCAGAGCGCCGCTCCCGAGGGCGCGTTCCGGGCCGTCGCCGTCGGCAGGTTCCACAGTTGCGCCCTGGGCATCGACAGCGCCGTCCGATGCTGGGGACACAACGGCAGCGGCCAGGGCACCGACCCCCCGGGCAGGTTCCGGGCGGTCGCCTCCGGAGCGTCGCACAACTGCGCTGTGAAGGACGACCTCACCCTCGTGTGCTGGGGCTTCAACGGCAGGGGCCAGGGCATGCCCCCCGAGGGCCCGTTCCGGGCGGTGACTGCCGGCACCTCGCACAGCTGCGGGGTCCGGGCCGATAACACCGTCGCCTGCTGGGGCGACAACGGCAGCGGCCAGATCGACGCCCCCGCGGGCGTGTTCCGGGCGGTCGCTGCCGGTGCGTTCCACACGTGCGGGCTGGGCGGCGACGGTGCGGTCTCGTGCTGGGGCAGCAACGCCTCCGGCCAGGTCGACGCTCCCTCGGGGGCGTTCCGGGCCGTGGCCGCTGGCACTGCGCACAGCTGCGGGGTCCGGGCCGACCGCACGGTCGTGTGCTGGGGCCACAACGGCTTCGGTCAGGTCGACGCTCCCTCGGGGGCGTTCCTGGCTGTGTCGGCGGGCCGCAACCACAGCTGCGGCGTCCGTGTCGACGGCACTGTCGAGTGCTGGGGTTGGATCCGCCCGGCTGGGTCCTCGGGCTCGGGGGGCTCGGGGACTGGGGCCGGCTCGGGGGCCGGGGCCGGCTCGGGGGCCGGGGCCGGGTTCACCGACGTGGACGACACCCATTTCGCGTTCGGCGAGATCGAGGCGCTGCGGGTGGCCGGCACGTTGGACGGGACCGGCTGCGGGCCGCAGATGTTCTGCCCCGGCGATCCCATCCCCCGCTGGATGGTGGCGGTCTGGATGGTGCGAATCGTCGACGGCGCCGATCCCGGCCCGGTGCAGCAGACCCGCTTCGCCGACGTCGACGCCGCCGTGTGGTGGGCGCCGCACGTGGAGCGGCTCGCCGAGCTGGGGATCACTGTCGGCTGCCGGGACGGCTCCGTGTTCTGCCCGGACCGCAGCACCAACCGGGCCCAGATGGCGACGTTCCTGACTAGGGCCTTCAGCCTGCCGGCGGCCGACCCGGCCGGGTTCGACGACATTGCGGGCAGCGTCCACGAGGACGCCATCAACCGGCTGGCGGCCGCCGGCATCACCCGGGGCTGCGGCGACCGCACCGGCTTCTGCCCGCTGCGGCCTGTCGCCCGGTCCGAGATGGCCGCATTCCTGGGACGGGCCCTCCAGCGCCAGGCCGCCCTACAAGACTCCTAGCGCCATGGACGCCCGGGGGCGCACCCTTGCTGCCCGGCAGTGCATTACCGTCATGGACACCCGCTCGCGTGATTGGTTGGAAGAGATTGGCGTGAAGCAAGACCGGATCACCATCGATGACATTGCCGCAGCCGCGGGCGTGTCGGTCGCGTCCGTCAGCCGCAGTCTTCGAGACCTGCCCGGCGTCGGGCCACAGACCCGACAGAGGATCATCGACATCGCGGACGAGCTCGGGTACGAGCTGCATCCCCAGGCCTCGAGCCTGGCTTCTGGTCGAACCTCGACGGTCGGGGTGGCCGCGCCGCTGTTCGGAACCTGGTTCCCGTCGCGGGCCCTGGGCGGCGTCCACTCGGTGCTGGCTGAGGCCGGTTACGACCTGCTCGTGTTCATGATGAGCACTCCAGCGGACCGGCGACGGTTCCTGAGGGAGGCGCGGTCCTTCTGCCGCCGGGTCGACGGCCTGATTCTGATCGACGTCTTTGCCAGCTCCGACGGGGACTCGGCCGATGCCTTCTTCAACCGGCCCGTTGTCGCGGTCGGCGAACGCCTCGACGGCGCGGCATCGCTTGCCGTCGACAACCGGCTCGCGGCGCGTCGCGCCGTCGAGCACCTGATCGACCTGGGCCACGAGCGCATCGGAATCATCACCGCACCCGAGCGGGCCGAGTTGTCGATGTCGACGTCAGGGCTGCGCCGTCTGGGCTATGACGACGCGCTCGGCGATGCCGGCCTGGACATCAACCCGAGTCTGGTGGCCGCGGGCGACGGGTCGATCGCCAGTGGGATCGAGGCGATGTCGCGGCTCCTGGCGGTTCCGGGACCGCCCACCGGGGTCTTCTGCATGTCCGATGAGATGGCGTTCGGTGCGCTGCGTGCGGCCCAGAACGCGGGGGTGCCCGTTCCGGACGCGCTCTCGGTCGTCGGCTTCGACGACCATGACTTCGCGGAGGCGCTGGGACTCACCACGATGCGTCAGTCCGTGAGTGAGATGGGCATGACGGCCGCCAGGAAGATGCTCAAGCTGATCGCAGGCAGCGAACCGCTCAGTGAGCTCACCTGGGACGTTCCCCTAGTGATCCGCCAGACGACCGCAGCCAGAGGCTGACGAGAAGCTGACTTGACACCCGAGTGTTGGTCTGTACACTTAACGTAAGCGCTTACTCAGCTATCCGAGCCCTGGAAGCGCCGAGCACCGGGAAGGGGAACACGATGCACAAGACCACGAAAGCCTGGCGGTGGCTGACACCGCTCCTCGCCGTCGCCCTGATGGCCGCCGCCTGCAGCGACGACGGCAGCGAGCCGGAACCGGCTGTCGAACCGGCACCCGCCACAGAGGCACCTGAAGAGGAGTCGCCGGCCGCCGAAGCACATGAAGAGGAGACGCCCGCCACCGAAGCACCTGAAGAGGAGACGCCCGCCACCGAAGCTCCGGCCGCCGGAGGTGAAGAGATCGAGGTCATGGCCACGTGGGGCGACGCCGAACAGGCCGGCTTCCTGGAGGTGTTGAACGCCTTCACCGAGGCCACCGGGATACCGGTGAGCTACACCGGTGAGCGCGACCTGCCGACCGTGCTGCCGACGCGCGTCGCCGGCGGGAACCCGCCCGACGTCGCGCTGATCCAGCGGCCCGGCGTCATTCAGCAGTTCGTCGACGACGGCGTCGCGTTCTCGTACGCCGACCTCGGCGTCGACATGACCGACATAAACGCCAACTACTCCCAGAGCACCCTCGACCTGGGGACGTTCAACGGCGAGCTGTACGGCCTCCTCACTGCGTCGAACTCGAAGAGCACGTTCTGGTACAAGCCGGCGTCACTCGAGGCTCTCGGACATGACACGCCCGACACGTTCGACGAGCTCCTGGACATCGTCACCGCCTACGTCGACAACGGCCAGGTCCCGCTGTCGATCGGCGGGATGGACGGATGGACGCTCACCGACTGGTTCGAGAACCTGTACGTCCGGATCGCCGGCCCCGAGATGTACAACAAGCTGTTCGTCACCCATGAGGTCTCGTGGATGGATCCAACCGTCGTGCAGACCATGGAGCGGTTCCGCGATCTCATCGCGCCGACCGATGAGCGTCTCGCGGGAGGGGCGGCCGGCACCAACTCCACCGGCTTCATCGACGCGTGGGACATCGTGCTGGCCGGCGACGCCGAGTTGCACTACGAGGGCGGGTTCATGGGGAACTTCGCCCGGGAGAACTTCCCCGACCTCGTGGGCGGCACCGACTACTCGTTCTTCGAGTTCCCCGAGATCGACCCGCAGTGGGGCAAGCCGGTCGTGGGCGGCGGCGACTTCGCGGTCGGACTGGTCAACAGTCCCGAGGTGCGCGCCTTCATCGAGTTCATGGCCACGCCGGAGGCGAACGCGGTATGGGCCACCGTCGAGGCGGGAGCCCGGATCACTCCGAACCAGGGCGTGTCTGCCGACCTCTTCGGTGACGAGTTGACGAAGCTCGAGGCCGCTCAGATCAAGGCCGCATCGATCTTCGTGTTCGACGGCTCGGACCTCGCGCCCGGAGCAGTCGGCGGCGACGCGATGTTCACCGCACTGCAGGACTTCATCGCCGACCCCGACGACATCGACGGCCCCCTGGAGTTCATCGAGGCGGCGGCGGCCGGCGCCTATTGATGCCGTGACCACGGCCGCAGCGCCGGAGGCGGGGAGTGCCTCAACACCGCGTTTCGATCCGCAAGGAGGAGTGCGGTTCCGTGGGTGGATCTGGGTGCTCCCCGCCCTGGCGCTGCTCGGGGTGTTCCTGGTGTGGCCGGTCATCAGGACCACCCACTACAGCCTGTACAAGGGTTCGATCATCAGGCCCACCCGAGAGTTCGTGGGGCTGGCCAACTACCAGCGCCTGCTGACCGACGACCCCGCCTTCTTGAAGACCGCGTGGCCGGCCTGGTCGGCACTGTTCAACAGCGCCGTGTGGGTGGTCCTGTTCACCGGCGGCGTCATCGCCATGGGCCTGTTGGTGGCCGTGCTCGCCGACAAGGTGCGCTACGAGAGGCTGCCCAAGGCGATCGTGTTCCTGCCGCTGGTGATCTCGTTCACCGCCGCTTCGGTCGTGTTCCGGCTGGTCTACGCGACCAACCCCAACATCGGCATGCTGAACGCGGGCCGGCAGGCGCTCGGCCTCGAACCCTACG
Source organism: Acidimicrobiia bacterium (assembly GCA_022820805.1). GTDB lineage: Bacteria > Actinomycetota > Acidimicrobiia > Acidimicrobiales > Aldehydirespiratoraceae > Aldehydirespirator. Next base: position 14,062 of record JAJEEV010000046.1, on the reverse strand, counting down.
CGTGGTTGGGCGAGCCGAACACCGCGAGTCTCGCGATCATCGTGGCCGGGATCTGGGTGTGGACCTCGCTGGCGATGACGATCCTGACCGCGGCCTACAAGGCGCTTCCCGAAGAGGTTCACGAGGCCGCGTCCCTCGACGGCGCCAACGCGTGGCAGGCGTTCTGGCGCGTGTCGCTGCCACAGATGAAGGGACCGCTGATCGTGGTCGCAGTGACGATGATCATCAACGCGCTTAAGGCCATCGACCTGGTCCTCGTGATGAGCAGCGGCGGGCCCGGCTTCAGCAGCCGCATCGTCGGGTTCACGGTGTACTGGGAGATCTTCACCAACAACAAGGCCGGTTACGGCTCCGCCGCCGCCGTGCTGTTGCTGATCCTGATGGTGCCGATGATGTGGCGGCAGATGCGCCAGATCCGCAAGGCGGACGCCGGATGACCGACGTGGCCGCGCCCGGCCGCGTCAACCCCGCGATTCCGGTGACACTCTCCGGCCGGCTCACCCACGTCATCACCCGCGGCGGGGTTCGCGTCGTGCTGGTCGTGGTGGCGCTGCTGTGGCTCATTCCGTCGCTGGGCCTGCTGGTCACGTCGTTCCGTACCCGGGCGGCCAGCTCCCAGCACGGCTGGTGGGAGCTGTGGGAGGGCGGCTTCACGCTTGACAACTACGACCAGGTCCTGAACTCCTCCGGCCTGCCCCCGCCCGGCTTCTCGGACAACTTCGTCAACACGGTGATCATCTCGGTGCCGGGCACGATCTTTCCGATCACTGTCGCGGCCTTCGCGGCCTACGCATTCGCCTGGCTCGACTTCCGCTGCCGCGACTGGATATTCCTCGGCGTCGTCGCCTTGCTGGTCGTTCCGCTGCAAGTCACCTGGGTTCCGGTGCTGAAGATCTTCAACAGTCTCGACATGACCGGCAGCTTCACCGGCATCTGGCTCGCCCACACCGCCTACGGCCTGCCGTTCGCCATCTTCCTGCTGCGGAACTTCATGGCCGACATCCCCCGCGATCTCATCGAGTCGGCCCGAGTCGACGGCGCGTCCGATCTGCGGATCTTCACCAAGATGATCCTGCCGCTGTCGATGCCCGCCATCGCGGCGCTGGGGATCTTCCAGTTCGTGTGGGTGTGGAACGACCTGATGAACGCCATCGTCTTCCTCCAGACACCCGAGAAGTTCCCGCTCACGGTCGGCATACGGAACCTGTTGGGCCAGTACGGCAACGAGTTCAACCTGCTGGCCGCCGGCGCGTTCGTCTCCATGGTCGTGCCGATCATCGTCTTCTTCACGCTTCAGCGGTTCTTCGTCCGCGGGATAACCGCGGGCGCGGTCAAGGGCTGATCCGGGGTGCGACGAGGTGTGCCGCTGGCCGCGCTCGTAACCCGCAGGTCAGGTGCGGGAGACCCGCAGGGTGCAGATCTCGAACGGCTTGAGGGTCGTGGTCAGTGATCCGTCGACGATGGGCAGTTCCTCGCCGTGCTCCTCGGTGATCGGCACGATCCAGGCTCGCTCGATGTCGTCGATGGACAGCACGGAGCGATCACCGAGCGCCTCGTGGCAGCGGATGACCACGTCACCGGAGCCGTCGTCGGCCGGCTTGACCGCGTCGACCTCGATCCCCCGGCCCCGCAGAGCGACGCGGTCCGACGCTCCCGAGCCTCCCGAGGAATGGACGCGCAGGGGGTGCCACATGGCCTCGGCCTCGCGGACGACGTCGGCCAGGCCCACGCCGTGGGGGAGGATGCCTATCCGGACGCGGTGACGGCCCAGGTCGGCGTCGGGGTCGGGGTACCGGGCGCCGCGGACCAGCGAGACCCGGACCGTCGATCCGTCGAAGGCGTGCCCGTAGCGGCCGTCGTCGAGCACGGCCACGCCGAAGGAAGGTTCGCTCAGGTCCACGAAGCGGTGAGCGCACACCTCGAACTTGGCCGCGTCCCACGACGTGGACCGGTGGGTGGGTCGACGGATGTGCCCGAACTGGATTCCGCACGAAGCGTTGTCGGCGTGAACGTCGAGGGGGACAACCAGCGACAGCAGTCTCTCGCGTTCGGCCCAGTCAACGTCGATCTCGACCTCGAGACGGCGGCTGCCGCGGCAGAGGCGGTAGACCATCGTCGCCGACGACGCCCCGAACTCGTAGGCGCTCTCCCATTGGGCGACTAGGGGTCCGGAGTCTCGCAGCCTCACGCCCGTCGGAGCGATCCGCTGCCCGCCGTCGCGGGTCCACGGATCGATGTCCCAAGCGTCGTAGGAGGTCGGAATGTCGGACGCGAGCTCCAGGCCGATCGGTGCGGCCAGCAGTTCCCTGCCGTGGTGGCGGTCGACTATGGAGACGATCTCGCCGGCTTGCTGGGCGATGTTCAGGTGCTGGTTGGCCATGGCACGCTCGTCGGCGGTGACTGGGCGTCCCGGCTTCAGGCTGTCCTCCGGTACGGCCGGACTCACACCGAGGGCTCGCGCCGCGAGATGCACTCCGTGGCGGCCGTCGGCGAGCGCTTGGCACTCGAGTCCGTTGAGGGGTGAATCGACGATCACAACCTCGTCGGCGTCGCAGGTGCGGACATTCAGCACCGAGGCGCCGCCCGGTGCCAAGTCGCCGAGAAGGCCACCAACCGCTGTGTCGACCTCGTGGGCCACGCGGGCCAGAGCGGCTTCGGTCTCGTCGTGGACCCACCCGATCGACGATCCGGGCAGGATGTCGTGAAACTGGTGGGTCAGGACCTCCTTCCACCATCCGTCGAGCCGCTCCAGCAGGGCGTCATCGGGCGCTGCCAGCGCAGCGACGAGTTCCAGTTCCCGAAGCAGCCGCTCGGCTCGGCGGTTGCCGTCCTTGGTTCGCAGCTGGGAGGTGTAGGTGCCGCGATGGAGCTCCAAGTACAACTCGCCGACCACCTCCGGCGGCTCGGCTCCCGCGGAGATCTCGGCCTCCACCTCCTCGAAGAGGTCGCGCGGGGTGCCGAGCTGAACTCGGGGGATCCCCTCGAGGTCGGCCCCGCGGCGGGCTCGATGGAGCATCTCCGGGGTCGGTCCGCCGCCGCCATCACCATGGCCGTAGGGGACCAACGACCAGCGGCTCCACTCCGACTCGACGAAGTTGCGCTGCGCATGCACCAGCTCGGCCGGCCTCAACTCCGCGCAGTAGGTGTCCACCGGCGGGAAGTGCGTCAGGACAGTCGATCCGTCAATGCCGGTCCAGTTGAAGGTGTGATGAGGGAAGCGGTTCTGCTGGCTCCACGACATCTTCTGGGTGACGAACCGGTGGCAGCCGCCGAGACGGAAGATCTGCGGCAGCGACGCTGGATAACCGAACACGTCTGGTATCCACGCGATGTCGCTGCGGCGCCCGAACCACGACTCGAAGGCTCGCTGGCCGTGGACGAACTGCCGGATAAGAGACTCCCCGCAGGGAAGGTTGGCGTCGGCCTCGACCCACTGGCCCCCGACGGGGAACCATTGGCCCGACTCGACGCGGGCGCGGATCCGGCAGAACAGGCCGGCGTCGGTGTCGGCGACCATCTGGTACTGCGCAGCCTGCGACGCCGCGAAGACGAACCCTGGCTCTCGCTCCATCATCGCCTCCACCGAGGTGAATGTGCGATGGCACTTGCGCACGGTCTCGCGGATTGGCCACAGCCAGGCATGGTCGATGTGGGCGTGGCCGACGGCGATCACCCGATGCGCGGAGGCCGACGCCCGCGCCCCGAGAACGGGAGCGAGCGCGGCCGCCGCGGCCGGTGCCGAATGGGCGACCGGGCCGGCGTCGAGAGCGTTCATGGCCGCATCCAGCGCGCTCACGATCCGGGCCCGTCGGGGATCGTAGGCCTCCAGCCCGTCGACCAACTCCAGCAGGAACTCCACATCGAGCGCCAGCGACCACACCGTCCGGTCCCGGCGCGCCAGGCACGCTCCGCCGAAGCGATACAGCGGCGTGTCGCCGACGGTCTGGAGGCGGCCGAGGACGGTGGGGCGATGATCGAGGGCGATGGCCGGATTGGCCGCCGCCTCGACATACCAGATCTTGGCCGAGCCCGGCTCGATCCCGCCCAGGTCCAGGGTGCTGCGGCGCGGGTGAAGTCCCTGAAGGGCCTGCCCCGTCTCGTCGAAGATCATCCCCTCGGCCACGAATCCCCCCCATTCGTCCTCGTCGTAGCCGATGTTGATCACCAGCGTCAGGTCACCGACTTCGGCGGGCGCATCCGCGATCAACCGGAACCACGTAGTGCGCCAGGGAGCCCCCCACCGGTCCCCGGGCGCAACCGGTTCGAACGGCCCGGCCGCGGCCGCGAGGAACGGCTCAGGCTCGCCCCCAAGGTGGCGGGCCTCGACCTTCACCGGGCTGAGCGGGCGATCAACCGCGGTGCGTATCCGCTCGCGGAGGGCCCGATCAGCCCTGGCAATCGTGCCCTTCGATCGATCGTGCACTGGCACCACCTCCAAGACGCTGACGACAGCTAACCCCGGTCTGGCTGCTCAAGGTTGTATCTCTTGACTTGACACCCCGGAGTTGGCGGATAGACTAACGTAAGCGCTTACTCCACTAGTTGCAGCCGGCTTAGCCCCTTCTTTTGGGCTGCTCGCCCGGGAAACGCAGGTGACGACCGTTGGAACAGAACGCGAACCGCGGCACTCCAGAACCAGGACGCTCCGGCTTGGGCAGCACCGAACCTTGGTGGCGTGGCGCGGTGGGCTACGAGATCTACGTGCGCTCGTTCGCCGACTCCGACGGTGACGGCATCGGCGATCTAGCGGGCATCACCAGCCGGCTCGACTACCTGAGCTGGCTCGGAGTCGACGCGCTGTGGCTCACCCCCTTCTACCCGTCCCCGGGGCACGACCACGGCTACGACGTGAGCGACTACCGCGCGGTGGCCCCACACCACGGATCGCTCCAGGACTTCGACACCCTGGTCAGCGCGGCCCATCAGCGGGGCCTGCGCGTGATCGTCGACATCGTTCCCAACCACACGTCGATCAAGCACCGGTGGTTCGCGAGCGCCCGGCGCGACCCCGACGGCCCCGAACGGCACCGCTACCTGTGGGCCGACCCAGGACCCGGCGGACGCCCTCCCAACAACTGGCGCAGCCATTTCGGAGGACCGGCCTGGACCCTGGATGAGCAGTCCGGACAGTACTGGTGCCACCTGTTCCTGCCCGAGCAGCCCGACCTCAACTGGCGCAATCCGGTGGTCCGAGAGGACTTCGAGTCGATCCTGCATTTCTGGATCGACCGCGGGGTGGACGGCTTCCGCGTCGACGTGGCCCACGGCTTGTTCAAGGACACCGAACTGCGAGACAACCCGCAGATCGCTCCCCTTGCCGACGGAATGCACCCCTTTGAGGTCTTCGACGCGTTCGAGCACCGCTACGACATGTACCAGACCGAGACCACCGACATCTACCGGCGCTGGAACCACATCTGCGCCCCTCGACAAGTAATGCTGCTCGGCGAGGTCGACGCGCCCTGGCCCGACCGCATGTCCCACTACGTCGCCCCCGGAGTGCTGGATCAGGGCTTCCTGCTGTGGGCGGCCCGAGCCGGCTGGTCACCAGAGGCGCTCCTGAAGATGGTGCGGGTGATGCACGAAGGGCTACCGCAGGGCGTCTCCTGGGTACTGAGCAACCACGACCGGCCCCGACCCGCCAGCCGCTTCGGCGGCGGCGAGGTAGGAGCCCAGCGAGCCCTGGCGGTCACCACCCTGTTCATGGCAGTCGGCGGCACGCCGTTCCTGTACCAAGGTGAGGAACTCGGCCTGACCGACGGAACGTTGCGCCACGGCACCTACGATCCGGTGCCGGTCGAGACCGCGGGCGCCATCCACGGCCGGGACGGCTGCCGCACGCCCATGCCCTGGGACACCAGCCCCCATAACGGCTTCTCCACCAGCGACCCGTGGATCGATTCGGAGCCCCGCCCACCGCAACAGACAGTGGCCGGCCAGCGGGCCGACCCAGACGCGCCGATACACCGCTACCGCAGCCTGCTGGCCCTGCGCCGGAAGCATCCCGACATGTGGCGGGCGCCACTCGAATGGATCGAGACCTCCGACCCGCTGGTGGCCGCGCTGCGACGCGGCTCGATCGCGCTGGTCGCCAACCTGTCCGATCACCGCACCCACGTCAGCCTGGGCTCACCGGGATGGCAGCCCGTCTTCGCGAACCGACAAGGCAGCCGTCTCGACAGCGCGACGAGCGAAGCGATATCCGTCCCGGCCGAGACAACCGTCGTGCTGACAAGGGGATCATGATCGGGCGATGCATGCCGTCCAGTCTCCAAGACCTGTCGACGGTCCCGACTCGGGCGAACACCAGGGCGGGTTGCGGTCGGCGGCTTCGTTCGACATTGAGGGCGACCCGCACTTCACCGCGCTGTATCTGGAGCGCTACATCAGGGCTATCCCCTCGACGGGGTGGTGCTCACCATCGGCTGCGACAAGACCACCCCTGCGTGTCTGATGGCTGCGGCCACTGTCAACCTTCCAGCGATCGCACTGTCGGTGGGCCCAATGCTGAACGGCTGGCACAAGGCCCGCCGCACCGGCTCGGGAACCATCGTCTGGCAGGCCCGTGGAATGTATGCGACCGGCCAACGGCAGAACCATCTCCGAGAACTGACGCCAGAGCTGCTTCTTGGGGCTGGCAGTGGCACCCCGTACGGGTATTGAACTCGCTTGTATCTGCTTGTACCGTGACGTGCCACTCGGTACCGTATTGACCCTAAAAATAGCAGGTCAAAGGCTACATTTGGCGGTAGACTGATCGAAGGGTTGTGCCGTTGAGGATCGTTCAATACCCTCAGGGACCACCCAAAAAAGTAATAATGGAAAGGATACCTGATGGGTCGGCCGAGAACGCTCACCGCCGTTTTCGTACGCACTGTCAACCAGCCCGGGAGGTACGGCGACGGGCGTGGCGGCTACGGGCTCAGTCTGTTGGTGCGAGCCACCCGAAACGGCCGGCTGTCCAAGACCTGGAGCCAACGCCTGTACATCAACGGCAAGCCCGCCATGATCGGCTTGGGCAACTATCCGATCGTCACCCTCGCGGAGGCACGGGCCAAGTGCGTGGAGAACCGCCGTGCCTTCGAGCAGGGTCGCGACCTGCGGTCGCCCAAGATGCCGACCGTCGCCGAGGCGCTGGACAAGGCGATCGAGACCCGCGAGCAGCACTGGCGCAACCCTCGCACCGCCAAGGCCTGGCGGTCCTCGGTGCACAACCATGCAGCATCCATAGTTGACCGCCGCGTTGACCAGGTGAGCACCGCGGATGTCGTGGCCGTGCTCAACCCGGTGTGGACCACGAAGCCCGAGCTGGGCCGCAAACTGCGCCAGCGGCTGTCGATGGCGTTCAAGTGGGCGGTCGCCGCGAACCACATCGCCACCAACCCCGCAGGCGACGCCCTGTCGGGCGTGCTACCCCGCCACGCCAGCAACGGCGGCCACTTCGACTCGCTGCCCGCGAGCGACGTCCCGGCAGCTCTGGCCACCATCGACGCCAGCGGCGCGTTTTGGTCAACCAAAGCCGCCATCTGGATGCTGGCTCTGACCGCGACCCGCTCCAGCGAAGTACGCGGCATGCGCTGGGACGAGATCCAAGACGACGTGTGGACCATCCCCGCAGACAGAACCAAGACCGCCAAGCCCCAGCGGGTGCCGCTGTCATCCGCGGCGCTGGCGGTGTTGGAGCAAGCCCGCACCCTCGGCGACGACAGCGAGTACGTGTTTCCGAACCGGCGCGGCAGCCAGACCACCGTCGAGGCACTGTCGAAGCTGTGCCGCGACCGTGGCCTGGCGATGACACCGCACGGCCTGCGGTCCTCGTTCCGCAGCTGGTGCGCCGAGCAGAGCATCCCCCGCGAGGTAGCCGAGATGAGCCTCGGCCATGCGGTCCGGGGCGTCGAAGGCGCCTACCAACGTTCCGACCTCCTCGAACAGCGACGCGACGTGATGGAGCAATGGGGCCAGTACCTCTACGGTGAGGATCTCCCGGCCTGAGGTCAACCGAACGTGGACAGCCGCCCCCAACCCCCGGTATAACTACTATTCTGAGTATTTTCTTCTAGATTAGGAGTCAAGCCGCCACACGAGCCGCTACAGTGGGGGTATGGCTGAATACCAGCGCGACCAAGTGGACACCCTCGTCGAGCGGTTGACGGAACGGCCGCAGCGGCTCATTGCTGTGTTTGGTCCGCGGCAGACGGGCAAGACGACCGCGGTCCGCCAAGCGCTTACGTCCTCCGGACTGTCCTACCGGCTGGAGACCGTGGACATGCCCGGCGAGAGCGGACCTGGGCTGGGGACCGGGCCGCTGGCTGGGGACGACGGCTTGGCGATGCTCCCGGGCGCGGTGCGCGATCGGCAATGGTTGGTGGAGGCCTGGCAGGCCAGCGAGCGACGGGCGTGGAGCTCCAAGGGAGGTTTCGTCCTCGTCCTCGATGAGATCCAGAAGATCCGCGGCTGGTCCGAAGCCGTCAAGGGTCTCTGGGACGCCGATCCGGACCGCGACTGCCCGCTGCACGTCGTGATTCTCGGCTCGGCGCCGCTGTTGATGCAGGCCGGGCTGAGTGAGAGTCTCGCCGGGCGGTTCGAGCCGGTGCAGGTCAACCACTGGACCTTCCCAGAGATGTCCGACGCGTTTGGACTCGATCTGGAGCAGTACGTGTTCTTCGGGGGATACCCCGGGACCGCTCCGCTGATCCACGACTTCGAGCGCTGGCGCGCCTATGTCCGCGAGGCCCTCATCGAGCCCAACATCGAGCGCGACGTGCTCGCAATGACCCGAGTCGACAAACCGGCGCTGCTCAAGCGCCTGCTGGAGTTCGGAGCGCTCTACTCGGGCCAGGAGTTCTCGTACAACAAGATGCTCGGTCAGCTTCAGGACGCCGGCAACACGGTCACGCTGAGCCGATACCTCACGCTGCTGGGCAACGCGGGCCTGCTGACCGGGCTGTCCAAGCACGCCCAGCGGCCCGTGGTGACTAGGGGTTCGTCTCCGAAGCTGAACGTGCTCAACACGGCGCTGATGGCGGTCGTCTCCGGGTACACGTTCGAGGAGGCCCGAGCGGACCGCTCACATTGGGGTCGCATGGTCGAGAGCGCGGTAGGAGCCCACCTCATCAACACAGCATCACCCCGGACCGATGTCCGCTACTGGCGGGACGGCAACTACGAAGTGGACTTCGTTCTCCACAGGGGGCCCCGAACGGTCGCGGTCGAGGTGAAGAGCGGCAGGAAACCGGAGCGGCGCTCGGGCCTGGCCAGGTTCGAGAAGAGCTTCAAACCGCAATCCGCGTTCGTCGTCGGAGAGGACGTAGCGCTGGGTGAGTTCCTGTCGCAGCCGGCCGACCATTGGATCGACGCGTCATGAGCACACTGGTGCGTCGGACCTGCACCGAACTGGGTGACGACGCCTCCGGCGGCGCCCTCGGCCTGCTCGGTGCCGACGGCAGGCCGCTGGACGAGTTCCGCTCGACGCCCGCCTATGTCCTGCTCGGCGATCCCGGGGCCGGCAAGACGACCGAGTTCGACCGCGAGAGCACAGAACTCGGTGATGCCGCGCTGATGCTCAGCGCCAAGGACTTCATCGAGCTGGACCTCGACTCGCATCGGGAGTGGCGCGACCGAATCCTGTTCATCGACGGCCTCGACGAGATGCGAGCAGGCAAAGACGACACGAGAGTCCCCCTGGGCGAGATCCGCAACCGGCTCGATCGTCTCAAGCCTCCCGGCTTCCGCATCTCGTGCCGCGAGGCGGACTGGCTCGGCCACAGCGACCGCCGGAGTCTCGAGGCCGTGTCGCCGGGTTCGCGGATCACCGTGCTGCGACTCGACGAGCTCGATGACCCACAAGTCACCGCGCTTCTGCTGCACCAGCACAAACGGACCGACCCGCAAGAGTTCATAGACAAGGCCCTCCAGCACGGCGTCGGCGGCCTTCTGGTCAATCCTCTGACGCTGCGCCTGCTCGTCGATGCGGTCAAGTGCGGGGGAGACTGGCCCGACAACCGCCGCAAGACCCTAGAGATGGCCTGCCGGCAGATCGCGACCGAACACAACCAGGAACACCGAGTAGCGACCCGCCCTCCACCACTGGAGACACTCGTCGACGCCGCCAGCTGGTTGTGCGCTCTGCAGCTTCTCTCTGGCATTGAGGGGTACACGCCGCCTTCCGGGGTGACGACGCCTTCATTCGTTTCTCTCACCGAACTGAGGAAGCCTCCGGCTCATCTAACCCGCGACGACCTTGGCCACGCGCTGACCACGAAGCTGTTCCGGGCAACCGGTGAGGGGTTCGTTCCCTTGCACCGCCACGTCGCCGAGTTCCTCGCTGGACGGTATCTCGCCAGGCTCATCTCTGGTGGCCTGCCAGCTCGCAGAGCGGTCTCCCTCATGACTGGCAAGACCGACGACCGCGTGGTCACCTCGCTGCGAGGTCTGTCAGCCTGGCTGGCCGCACATAGCCGCGAGGCGCGGCCTCGGCTGATCGACGCCGACCCGGTGGGTGTGGGCCTCTACGGCGACATCGCCCACCTGAACCCGCACGAGAAGGAGCAGTTGCTGGAGTCCCTGTCGACGTTCGCCCGGGAGGCGCCTGTGCTCGGCCACCAGCGCCAGGACGGCCGTAGCTACGGCTACCGCGACGACACGGCCTGGGCATTCCGGTGCCTCGCAACAGCTGACATGGTTCCCGCAATGAGGGAACTGCTCAACGAATCAAGCATGACTGCCCCAAGTAACCGGCTCGCGGTTCTGATTCTTGAAGCGTTATCGCACGCAGAAGATCCCCAGTCCGTTGCCGATCTGGAGGAAGACCTGGAGGCCATCCTCTGGAGCGACACCCACGCAACGCCAATCAAGTGGGTGGCCCTGGACGCCTACCTGCACATCGTGCCTGCCAGTGATGACCGCACACGCTCTCTCCGGCGACTGCTGGAAGCGGTTCAGGATGGCTCGGTTCCCGACCCGAACGACGAGGTCCGCGGCAGCCTGCTGAAGACCCTCTACCCCGAAGCGGTCACTCCCTCAGAGGTGTGGCTCTACGCGCCTACTCGAAGGCGCCCCGACGAAATCGGCCTGATTGGCCACTTCTTGGTGTTCTGGCGTCGGACCCTGCTGAAGGAGTCCTCTAACCAGCACCTCGCGGAGCTGCTGGACTCGCTGCATCCGCAGGCGTCCCGCATTCTCCCAGCCCTGGAACAGTCCGACCTGGCGGACCTCCCAACTGAACTCCTGGCACGCTGCCTGGAGGCCAACGGCGACAACGCGGAGCCTGCACGCCTCTACCGCTGGCTCGCCGCGGCGGGCGGACTTCTCGATCATTCTCCCATCCGCGAGGAACCCACACACCGCGTCCGGGCCTGGCTGGAGGCCCGACCCCACATCCAGAAAGAGATCGTTCTCACCTGGCTCCGACAGCGCGACCCTGACGACTTGTTCTGTGAGGCTCTGCACGGCTCAAAGCTCCCACCGGACTTCGGGCCTTGGTGCCTCGACCAGACGATCGAGATCGGGGACACGGAGCCGCAGGTGTCTGAGGGACTGCTATTAGAGGCGTACCGGTCGCTGTATGGCCCATCGCCGAGCGCTGACCTGACGCTGGAATCCATGCGCGAGCGACTACGGGGCACACCGACCTTGGCTGCGCATCTCGAGAGCTTCCGTGAGGGCCACTCGCATGCGGCCTCGATCGACGACAAGTACCAGCGAGAGAGGCGGGAACGCCAGAAGAAGTGGGAAGAGGAGCAAAGGCAACGCAGCGAGGACTGGGCGACCCACCTATGCGAACACCAGGACGCGTTGCTGGACAACCGGTTCTCGCCTCAGAATCTGGCCACGCTGGCCAATGTTCACTTCGGCCTGCTCGCCGGCGTCGACCGGCACAGACCGCCTCGGGACCGCATCAGTGACTTCATTGGTGGCGACCCGTGTCTGGTGGACGCGGTGATGGCCGCTCTGCGCGACGCCGTTCTGCGAGACGACCTGCCCGAGGTCAATCAGACAGTCTCATGGTCACTCGAGTCGAGGCACTCGTGGCTCGCCCGCCCGGTACTCGTCAGCCTGGACCTGCTCGACCGCGACGCCCCGGATCGCCTCGACGCGCTCCCACAAGCGCAGAAGCGCAAGGCGCTGGCGATCCACTACTGCGTCCCGCACGGCACCAGCACCCCGCGCTGGCACGACCGCTGGCTCCGCGACGATCCCGACCTGGTCCTCGGCGTCCTGTACCAGTGCGCCGTGGCGGACGTACGCGCCGGCAAGGACACCCCTTCCGGCCTCAACGAACTGGACGGCGCAGACGGACATGACGGCCAGGTGCACGATGTGCGACTGAGGCTGCTCGAAGCGTTCCCGACCCGAAGCTCCAACGAACAACTGCCCCTGCTGGACCGCCTCCTGACCAAAGCGCTCGACCATCCGGACCACACGCCACTGCTGGCGCTGGCCGAGCGGAAGCAAGCATCAACGAGCATGCCCATCGGCCAGCGGGTCCGATGGTGGGCGACCTGCGCTCTCATCGTTCAAGGCCCCCGACTGCAGCAGCTGAAGACCGATGTGGCCGACAGCGAGGTCCGAGTCCGGCACCTGGCGACCTTCCTCAGGTCGGTCTGGGATCGGCACGACCGCCGCAGCTCGATCCTCGCCGACATCGAAGACCCGGCAGCGCTGAGGGAACTGATCGAGATCCTGGGACGCTGGTACCCGGCACCCCAATACGGCAGCGGCTTCGTCACCCTCGAGATGGAAATGTCAGACCTGATTGCCAGGCTCATCGGTCAACTCGGCTCACAACCCAGTAACGAAGTCCAACAAGCGCTGACAGACCTGCTCAAGGACCCCGCACTGGACGGTTGGCATCCGCACCTCACACAGGCACTGGAAGATCAGCGCATCATCCACCGCGACGCCTCCTACAGCCACCCCAGCATCGGGCAAGTCCAAGACACGCTCAACGACGGACCACCCGCCAACGCCGCCGACCTAGCAGCGCTGCTGGAGGACCGGCTCACCGACATCTGCGAAGACCTGAGAGGCAGCAACAGCGACCTCTGGCGGCAGTTCTGGAACGAGGACCGGCACGGCCGCTTGACCAGATCCAAGCACGAGGACTCCTGCCGAGACGCTCTCCTGACCAACCTGCAGCGCCGCCTCCCCGATGACGTAGACGCTGTGCGGGAAGGCTCCTACGCCGCCGACACCAGATCCGACATCCGCGCCAACTGTCTCGGGTTCAACGTGCCGATCGAGATCAAGAAGGACTCCCACCCCGATCTCTGGAAGGCAATGCACGACCAGCTCATGGCCCAGTACACGACCGACCCAGCTACTGACGGCTACGGCATCTACCTGGTCCTATGGTTCGCAGACTCGGACAAACCGGCCACCCGACACCCCTACGGCAAGCGTCCGAGCACGCCCGAGGAGCTCCAGGACCACCTGGAGCAACGGCTAACCGCCGAAGAAGCCCGCAAGATCACGGTCACCGTCATGGACGTCACCAAGCCCAGCCGCAAGGGCGGAGCCGAGAAATGACCCCGAACCGAGTCCGTTGGGAGGACCTCGAGCCCGGGACGTATGAGGACATGGTGTCTGTGCTGATCAGCCGGCTCCATCCTGAAGCGCAGCGCATCGACGGGTCGGGGGGCGACGGCGGCCGTGACGTCCAGATGCCGACAGATGACGGCCTCGTGATCTTCGAACTCAAGAGCTTCACGGGCAGGATGAACCCGTCCAGGCGCTGGTGGACCCTCCCAGCTACCTCAACCCCACCAATCCCGCCCCTGGCTTGACATAGGACCTCACCACTCGGCGGGACGCGGAACCTCCCCGGCGTCGCTAATCGATGGCGAGGGCCTCGACGTGACAGGCAGCACGACAGCCGTTCAACGCGTCCGAAGCGCCAGACGTAACCGGCCATGCCCGGCGATTGTGAACCGCCCTGGCTTTCTTGGAGGGTCGGTTTATTGGTTTCCAACCGTTTGTTGGTCGGGTCTTCGGGCAGCGTAGGCCGCCTCGAACTCTGTCGGCGGGACGTCGCCGAGATGGGTGTGCAGCCGCTGGTGGTTGT
>JAJEEV010000014.1 GCA_022820805.1 Acidimicrobiia bacterium | reverse complement strand
CGAACCAGCCGCACCGCCTGGGCCTTCTCCTCCACCGAGTACCTCCTCGTCGAAGGACTCCCCGGCATCTTCTGTGTAGGCATAGCCACATCCTCGCTTTCCCAAGGTCAAGATCCTCCGGGAAAGCCAGGGCGGTTCACTGACGCCTGTCGCGTGGCCCGGCGACCACGCCAACGGCACCGCAAGCCCGGTGGTCTCACGGAGCAAATCGAGGAATCGCAAGGCGGCGTGAGTCGCCCTCGCAATCTTGTCAGCACCGACATCCAGCGGCTGCTTGTTCAGCTTCTCCTTGACCACGTCATCGGTCCGGCGCCGGAACATCTCATTCGCAGTGAATCGTGGAGCCCTTCCAGCGAGATGCGCTGACAGCACCTCTGCTAACGCTCGCGGCCAGCCCAGCGGCGCGTCGAGGGCGATCAGGGTGGGGCTGGAGGCTTCGCTCTCGATCAATTCGGCGGTATGCCTAACGAGCCCGTCCCACCCAATCCGCTTGTCTGGACGGACCGTCTCAACACGGGTGACTCCTCGGGAACGACGCCCTAGAGCGATCCCGACATTCTTGGGCTGGGCAGCGCAGTCGATGCCGATGACCGTGAGGGGGCCAGATGACGGGCGGGTGGTCACGGCGCGGCGGGCTCGTCTGAGGACGCAGGCTCAGGCGGGGCCGTAGTCGAGGACCGACGACTGTCCTGCAATGGCTACGACCCGTATGAGCAGTGACTTGCCGTCGGCGTCCATCAAGTGCAGATCCTCCTCTCCCGGGACAAAGGAGACCGGCTGCTGCTGCCCGCCGTTGATGGCGATGTTGGAGGCGTAGAGGTACGTCCTGTGGCTGGTGTCGAGAATCGGGTTGAGCCGGCCGGCAAGACCGGGTAGGTGGCCGGTCGACTCTGCGAACACGACCGAACCGCCCCCGGCCTTGGGGGCCAGTTCGATGGCGAGCGCTCGTTCCATCGGCAGCCAGTCGCTTTCGACATGCGCCGCATGGCCCTCGCGCGCCACGAACACCGTCATGGGCAGGTGAACCGAGTGCAGCTCAAGGCGCGCCTCGCCGTCGGTGTCAGTGCGGTCCCGCTTCCAGGTGTTGTTCGGAAACAATGCCAGCACATCCGCGCCGGCGAGCGGCGATCCGCTGCTTCGCACTGTGACCACAACGGTGGCCGGGTCGGCGTGGACCTCCGCGGCGGGCAGAGTAAGGCACAACTCCGCATCATCGATGGGCCGGAACTCGGCGTCCTTGCCGGACAACTCGGTGGTCTCCCGACTGATGATGGAAACGCCGTCGCCGCGTCGCTCCATGAAGTACTGCCGGCCTCCGGCGCCCTCGATCTCCCCCACGCTCATGCGGCCGAGGATCGAGGCGAGCACCTGGTTGCGGGTCACTTGCCGCTCCATCATGCTCTCGACGGTCAGGTTGTTGGGCAGCCCACCCGGTGATCTCAACTCGAGGCGGTCAGAGAAGACCGACAACCGGATTCTGCTGCCCTGGATCGAGTAGTCGCGGTGCACGACCGCGTTCACCAGAGCCTCAAAGACCGCCCGTGTGCTGTACTCGGGGAGGTTCACACGAGCAGGGTCCTTGCGGGCGCCGACACGCATGTTTCGCACGACGAACGCGAGTGCTTGGGTGATCTGCTCGTTGATCGGACCGGCGATGTCTTGTGCGTCGACCTGCCCGGACGCGCGGTCGGCGCCCTTGTAGCGAACGGCGGTGACCTCCGCGCCCGGAACGAACTCCCGAGGCTGTCGGGTGCACGTCAGAATGCCCGCCACGGTGGCCAGAACCGCGCCGTGGCCGTCGGTGCGCAACAGTCCGAGCTTCTCGAGCCCCAACTCGGGGTCGCGCAGGCCCTCAGCGCTGAGCACGGGCTTCCACAGCTCCTTGTCGAGGGTTGCGAAGCCCGTACCGGCGACCGTCTGCTCGTCGAAACCGGTGAACCGAGCCTGGCCGCGCCTTTGCGCCAAGCGCATCCGCTCGTCGGGCGACATCGGCTGTTTGGCGCTGCCGACGCGTACGAAGCTGCCACCAGGGCTGTCATATTGCGCGTCCCCTTCCGGAATCGAGACAAGGAGAAACGACCGTTCATCCAGTTCCCTGCGGTACGTCTCGATCCTGATCCTCGGCTTGATGGAGTCCGTGCAGATCTCCCTGACCTGACGCTCTAGCGCATCCAGTTGGTCGCGGGACATTCCTGGCACGTCGCCCGCGTCGGTGACGCCGAGCAGCAGAACGCCGCCCCGGGCATTCGCGAAGGCGGCGATCTCGTCGGCCCAGCCGTCGCGCTGGCGCCGCGCCGGGTCACTGTTGCGAAAGTCGACACTCTTGAATTCCCAAGCGCTGTCCTCGCCGAGGCGAAGCTGGCGCCGAATCTCGTCGTCGGTGTACGCCATCGTCATCCTGCCCTCGCGAGCGACCGCATCGGTATCTGCCACGCTACCCCGGGACGGCGCCCGGCAACCTCGACTCGGAACACCCCTGATCTGCTCAGAGCTGTCGGTCAGGATCCCATCCCCGGCTCTGGTTCTTGATGGTATGTCTCAGGTGTGAGACATTGTGTCGGTATCCCCCCAGCCGCTTCGGTGGCTGGGGCTGGCCCTCGACGCCCGGATCTTCTCCAAGGCCGCGACGACGGACGACCACGCAAGGGAACAGCCAGCATCGCGGGCTGACCCTCCGCGCACAGACATGGGGCGTCGTTGTGCTCATACATGGAGCACAACTACTCCAACAACGAACCCCTAACGGCGGCGTTGACCTGCTCGGTGTTGTTCAACGCCGCGATCAGCGCCATCAGCTTCGCACGAGATCCAATCAGTAGCACAGAAGCCCTCCAATCAGTATCGTAAGCTCTCGTGGACTCGTATATCGCCCGAATCGTCGATGGCGAACTGGACGAACTGATCGCCGGACTGCCAGCGATCTCCATCGAGGGACCGAGGGCGGTGGGCAAGACTGAGACTGCACTGCGCCGAGCCGGAACCGTTTATCGCCTCGACGATGCCCGCCATCAGGAGATCGTGAGAGCCGAACCCGGGCGCCTCGTCACCGGCGAGCCCCCGATCCTGATCGACGAGTGGCAGCGGATGCCGTACTCCTGGGACCTGGTCCGGCGCGCCGTGGACCGCGATACGGCGGCCGGGCGATTCCTGCTGACCGGATCGGCCGCTCCCACGGAGGCCCCGACCCATTCGGGCGCCGGGCGGATCGTCACCGTCAGGATGCGACCATTGTCTCTGGCAGAACGCGGCCTGGGAGAAGCCACCGTAAGCCTCTCCGGTCTGCTCAGCGGCAAGCGGCCCCCGCTGGAGGGCCACTCCGACATGCGCCTGACCGACTACGCCAGCGAGATCGTCCGGTCTGGCTTTCCCGCAACCCGGACCCTGCCGTGGCGCATGGTGCGGGCCCAACTCGACGGTTACATCGATCGGATCGTCGAGCACGACTTCAGCGATCTTGGCCGCAGCGTCCGCGACCGCCGGTCGCTGCGGAGCTGGATGACCGCGTTCGCGGCCGCCACCTCCACCTCGGCTTCCTACGCCACCATCCGGGGTGCCGCCACGCCGGGAGAACCGGACAAGCCGGCCCAGTCGACCACGATCGCCTACCGCCGCGTCCTGGAGCAGCTCTGGATGATCGAGGAAGTGCCGGCCTGGCTCCCGACCAGCAACCGGCTCACACGCCTGGCCGCTTCCCCCGTCCACCAGCTGGCCGACCCCGCCTTGGCCGCGCGCCTGCTCGGCACCGACGTTGACGCCTTGGTCGACGGAGTCGACGCCGGTCCCGCCGTGCCCAGGGACGGCACGCTGCTCGGCGCCCTGTTCGAGTCTCTCGTCACGCTGTCGGTGCGGGTCTACGCACAGGCCAACGAGGCCCGGGTCTCGCACCTGCGGACCCGGGCCGGCGAGCGCGAGATCGACCTCATCGTGGAAGGGGCCGACGGCCGGGTCGTGGCGCTCGAGGTGAAACTCTCCGCCCTGACCGACGAAGACGACGTGAGGCACCTCCACTGGCTGGCCGGCCGGATCGGCCCCAACCTGCTCGACGCGGCGGTCATCACCACCGGCCGTGAGGCCTACCGCCGCCGCGACGGCATAGGCGTGATCCCAGCAGCCCTCCTCACCGCCTAACGCCGGCATCACGATTCCGTGAGCGGTCAACACGGCATGGGCGGTGCCGGTACGGTGCCGGGATGGACGCGGCACCGCTGGACGGCCGCGACGGCAGCGGCGACGGCGACTCGGGGCCGGAGGGTACCGAGGACGGCGCCAGCGACGGTTCGCGCCGGATGCCGGCCGCGGCCGGGCTCGTCGGCGTGCTCGTGGCCGTCATCGCAGCGCTGTGGCTGCTGAGCCTCACCGGCGGTGGAGGCGGCACCGAGGGACAGGACTCGGATCCGCTGGACGGGAGCCCCTTCGAGGTCCCCACCACCAGCAGCCCGCTGCGGGAGCCCGACAGCATGGTCGAGGTCGCAGCCGAGGGCGAGGATCCGCCGGCCGCCTCGCCTGCGGAACCGTTCAGCGACCTGGAGGGGCGGCTCACCTACCTGAGCGGCAGTCACGTGGCCCGCCTCGATCTGGCCACGGGCGCGGTCGAGCTCATGCCCGTCGAGGCGGTCGGATCGGTTCTGGCGCTCAGCGACATGACGCTGCTCTCCGACGGCAAGCGGACCGTGGGGATGTCCTCCGCCGGCGATCCGCGGTCCAGCGTGCTCGTCGCCTCGGACTCTCAGCTGGTGCGCTCCGCCGATCCGCTGGTCGACTTCTGGGTGGTCAGCTGGCCCCACGGACCCGACGGCGTCGTGCAGCTGAATGGCTGGCAGGACTACGGTGCCATGACCGGCGTGCTGCACGCCCCCTCGGGGTCCGAAGTGCTGGTGCTCCCCGATGGCGGGCTGCTGCTAGCTCCCCCGGTGGGCAAGACGTTCCGGCCGAGGTTCGCGGGCTTCGAAGCCGTCAGCGAGCACCGCCTCCTCGCCTCCAACGGGGAGCTGCACGTGGAGCAGCGCTGCGACGACAAGCTCTCGTGTGAGGTTGTGGCGGTCGACGCGACCACCGGTCAGGCAACCGGGCTCCCGAGGGAGTTCGTCGCCGAGATTGCGCAGATCTCGGTCTCGCCCGACGGTCGGTGGCTGCTCAACGACACCAGCCCCGCCTGGCTGTTCGACCTCGAGGCGCAGGAACTGCGCCTTCTCGACGTCGGCGGCTACGGCCGGCCCCAATGGTCCGAGGACTCGAGTTCCGTGGCCTGGCTCACCGCCGACCGGACGCCGACGCTGGTCGTCGCGCTGACGGAGCCGCCCGAGCTGGACAAGGGACGGCTGATCGTCGAGTTGGCCGGCCTGGGAGCGGACCCCTCCCCAGGCACGTCATTCCTGCTGGACTCGACCCCTTAGGGGGCGGGCGAACAGGTGAGAGCCTGCCGCGTTGCCACGGGGCCATTCCGGCTCTTGTTCGCTGCGCTCACGGGCCGCTCGGGCCACGGCCTCGCCCGTATGGGCCGGATGCGCTTCCCTGTTCGCTCGGCCTCTTAGGAGGCGGTGAGCTCGGCCGCTCCGAACACCACGCCGAATCGCACGCACCAGATCGCCACCGTCGAGTAGTGGTCGAGGTCAAGCCCGGCGGGGATCTCGTAGTTCTGTGCGCCGACGTTGCCTTTGAGGTCGCCGAGGTCGACGAAGTCGTTGTCGAAGTCGCCGGCGGGCGCATCGGGCGGCGCGGCGGACAGGTACACGTTCAGATCGGGGCCGTTGTCGGTGCGGAAGTCCTCCAAGCGCAGGAAGCGCTGGCCGCTGCCGTCGCCCAGGACCCGGGCGCTGCCCTCGGTGGGATGTGAGCGGTCGATGAACGTTCCGGCTGCCTCCACGATGATCTGGGGCTCGACGGCCTCGGGCTGCGGCGCCTCGGCCGCCGCCTCGGGCTCGACCTCCGGGGCCGCGCTCCCGCCCTCGGTGTCCTCGGTCTCGGCGTCGCCGGCGTCGGCGGTCTCCGGATCTGGGACGCCGGGCTTGGGGATGGACTCGTCGCCCGTCTGGGCCGGCTCGCCCGACGGGGCTTCCGGGGCGCCCTCCATCTCCGGCATGGGCTCGTCGACCTCGTCGGTCATCAGCATGTCCAGCTCGTCCATGGCCTTGTTCATGGCGTCGGCCATCTCTTCGGTCGTCTCGTCGCCGGCCATTCCCGACGGCGCCGGGCCCGCGGTGAAGAACGGGAGCGCCTCGTCCACCTCGTCGTCTTGGAAGTACGTCTGGAAGGCGAAGAAGCCGAACACCAGCCAGGCTCCCACCGCGGCCAGCACGACTCCGACCGGAAGCGCCCAGCGCCAGTTCCGTGTGATCCAGGATCTCATCACCCCCAAGTATCGCCGCTCCAGGCTGTGCATTTCAGGAGTTTCTTTCGGACGGCAGCGCCGGGGCCTGCCGATCCCGCTCGGCCTGCAGTGCGGGTAGGTTCGTGCCGGTGAGCGCGCAAGCAGTGTGGCTGAACGGAAGCATGGTCGAGGCGGGCGGTCCGCACCTGCGCGCCGACGACCACGGCGTGATCGTGGGCGACGGCGTGTTCGAGACGCTGCTGGTGCTGCGCCGCGACGCGGGGGCGGCCGCGTTCGCGGTGCGGCGGCATCTCGAACGCCTGCGCCGCTCGGCCCGGGTGCTGCGCTTCGAGTGCCCCTACGGCGATGACGAGTTGCGGGCCGCCATCGCCCAGTGCCTCGAAGCCGCCCCGGAGGCCGGGATCGTGCGGATCACCGCGACCAGCGGCGGGGGCCCGCTGGGATCAGGGCGCAGCGGCGCACGGGGGTCGGCCATCGTGATCGCCGGCAACCGGCCGCCCGCCTACCCGCCAGGCACCGCGGTGGCGGTCATGGGCTTCACCCGCAACGAGCGGGGCGCCATGGCCGGAGTGAAGACCACCTCCTATGCCGAGAACGTGCTGGCCCTGGACATGGCCCGCGAGCGGGGCGCGTCCGAGGCGATCTTCGCCGACACCCGGGGCCGGGTGAGCGAGGGCACCGGGTCGAACATCTTCTGGTCCGACGGTGAGCGGCTCCACACGCCGCCGCTGGACACCGGCTGCCTGGCCGGGGTCACCCGGGCGCTGCTGCTGGAGCATCTCGACATCGCCGAGACGCACCTTGCGGTGGAGGATCTGCCCGGCGTGCCCGAGGCCTTCCTGGCGTCGTCGACCCGCGTCGTGCAGTCGATCGCCCGCATCGACGACACCGATCTGCCGGTGGTGGGCGGCTCGCTGACCTCGAACGCCGCCAAGACGATGGCTGAGCTGATCGCCACCGACATCGACCCGTGACCCCGTTGCGGGCGGACTTGCAGGCATCGTGACCGACGACGAGCTGATCGCGCTGGCCCTGGCCGAGGCCCGGGCCGCACCCGCTCATGGCGACGTGCCCGTGGGCGCGGTGGTGTGGCACGACGGCGAGGTGATCGCCCGCCGCCACAACGAGCGCGAGCTCACCGGCGACCCGACCGCGCACGCCGAGCTGCTGGCCGTGCGCGACGCCGCGACCCGCCTCGGCCGCTGGCGCCTGGACGGGGCGACAGTGGCGGCGACGCTGGAGCCGTGCCCGATGTGTGCGGGCGCCCTCCAGCAGGCCCGGGTGGCGCGGGTGATCTTCGGTGCCGACGACCCCAAGGCCGGGGCCCTCGGATCGCTCTACAACCTGGGCGCCGATCCCCGGCTCAACCACGAGTTCGAGGTGGTGCCGTGGGTGCGGGCCGACGAGTGCGCCGCCCTGCTGCAGAAGTTCTTCTCAGGCTTGCGGAGTTCCTAGACGGGCACCGCAGTCGAGCCGGAGGGCCGCCGGTAGCCTCTGCGGCGGAGAGTTGCCAGAGCGGACGAATGGGGCGGCCTCGAAAGCCGTTGTGGCCTCCGGGTCACCATGGGTTCGAATCCCATACTCTCCGCGCAGACATGGGCCAAAAAGGCCCTTTCACCTAGGCTTTTGCTGATCCGCCGCCCGTGCGGTGTCAGTTATGGTGTCAGGCAGCGTCCCGCCAAGTGGACACTTGACAGTGGACACTTGACAGCCGTGGAACTTGACAGGACCGGAACCTGACAGGACCGACTGCGTGTCAGGAATCGAGTTGGTGGAGCTAGCCGAGAACGAACTGGTCGCGCTGGTGAGCATCTAGGTGTCGGGCTGAGAACGGTATATCAGCGAGGACGGAGCCCCCCAAGTCGCCTCCTCGGCAATTCGTTGCTTGACTCGAGACACGACCGCCTCCCAGTTCTCGTTGAGGGGCACCGCACCTCGCTCGTGAGCAAAGATGAGGACATCCTCGATGAGCACCCGTCCCGACGGGATGTGCATACCGCCCCAATCCCGTCCACCACCGGCAAGGCGAGGGTGAATGTGCGGGTACCAGACATTCGAGCCGTCATCGGGATGCCAGTGAAACTCGACGGCCAACTGCTCATCCAGCCTCACCGTATGGATGTAACTGAGCGCAGAGACTCTCCACAGCCCGCCATCTGCATCGCTAGCCTGGAGAATCTCGTAGCTGATCGAACAGGTGATATCAACCCGCGGCCCGGTTGACTGGAGTCGTAGCGGCTTGCCGCCGTTGACCGTGAGGATGCCAGACTCGTTGGGTGCCTGCGAAGTGCCGGTGACGCGTGTATGAGCGAAGCAGGCGATTGCCTCTTGGACGAGTTCGCGGAATCCTCTGAAGGCCTCAGCTGGCGTTCGGCCAGCCACTTGGTCTCAGTATGGCAACCTGCATGACTCCAGGGTCGTCCTTACCAACGAACTCTCCGCGATCCCACCTATCTGCGAATTCTGCACCGTCCATATTCAGGAGGCGACGCGATGCGTCATCGAAGATCTCCCATTGCTCTTCGGCGGATATGAGTTCGAAGCTCACGCCTCCCATCGCCTTGCTCCTCTCAGGTGCGTGGTTCGTAGTGCAGCATATCGATTCCCTCGCCCTCCCTAGTGACCCATCTGTGCGCCGCCGCGCTCACCCTCCGGTAGCGTCCTGACCTGCGGAAACGCCGCTTCGCGTGGGGGTGGTGTGCTTCATACCACTCGCATGCAGGACACGTACGGCGCCGATTGCTCTGATCTTCTCGCCTAGAGCACGTGGGGATCCGTGATGCTCGCTTGCGTGTACCCGCTTCAGGCGTCGCCGCTCCAAGCAGACCATGGCGACCTCGAAGCGCCCGGACCACTGGGACGGCTGCGACGACTCCGACTACCAGCCCATCGAAGCGGCAGACGGATCGGGCTAGCTAGGCCGGTGAGGTTGTGGCGCTGCACGGCAGCGGCACAGACCGAACTCACCGGGCAGGCGCGGAACGCGCGAGAACCTGGGGCCTCGATGCGACTTACTCTTGCGGGGTTACGACGCGCAAGCAGCGAGCTTGCTGGACCACAAACGCCAGTCAGTGACCGGCTCGGTCGGCTGGATCTCTGGTAGCTGCGGCAGTGGCCGGCTTCCGTCGAGCCAGGCGAAGATGTCGTCGAGTCGGGACCAGAAGGCGTCGAAGCTGGGCAGGTGGGGGTGCAGCACGGGCCGCACGTCCAGGCGTCGCACGATGACTTCGTCGGCGGTGAGGTCGAGCTTGACCTTGGGTGGTGTGGGCATGCCAAGCGGCCCGAGGTAGCCGAGGCGTCCTTCGATCGTCGGGTTGCCCCGCTTGTTCTGGCGCTGGCGGAACGACCCGTCGTCAATGATCAACCCCAGACCACATCGGTCATCCAGCCATGACGCGATTTCCGCGAACGTGTCTCTCAGTCGCTCGATGTCGAGATCAGATTCTGCGACTGTGAAGTCGAGGTCCTCAGAGAACCGGTATGTCTCGAACCAGCACTTCCGGAGACATGTGCCGCCCTTGAACACCCAGGACCGCGTCTGTGGGTGCTCCGCGATGGCGGCGAGGAGTCAGCCGAGGACATAGTCCTTCTCGACGACGTGGTGAGCGAGTTGCCACTCGTTCGCGAGGTTGGCGATCTCTCGGTTGGTGATCACGCCGACACGTCTGCGTTGATCCGCAGACCCCACCGAGTCGACCGCGAGCCTCCCTGGGGCAGCGACGGGTCAAGCAGCGGAAACCCTGAGGTCAAAGGCCGATCTAGCGCCGCGGTGTCGTGGCCCAGCACTTCCAGGAGGTATCCGAGACGCTTGATCGCCGCGCCGTTGTCCAGCCGCTCGACGGCATCGACCAGATCTTCGAGCCTTGCAGCTGAGAGCAGCGCATCGAGGACCTCCATTGTGTGGCGGATGCCTCCACCCAATGTCGGGTCCGACAGCATGTCGGCGACCGTGCGCTCCCGACTGGACACGTTGATCTTCCGATCGGCGCGCCACTCCCCGACGAGTCCCCACTCGAGGCGGTCGGCCCCGACGTGATGGACCACGTAGCTGGCGCCGGCCAGTTCCTGATCGACTCGGCGCACCCGTTGTGCGGTGGCAACGACCGTGGAGCGAAAGACCTGGTCGGTGAGCGCCCAGTGATTCGCGGCCGACCATCCGGCGATGTAGCACGGATCCCACACCAGATCCGCCAGATACCAAGGGTCCTCGTTCCAGGTCGCCGGATCCCGCGCGTCCACTGGCACTGAGATGTACAGACCCCGCCGGACACGCCTCAGCCATCCGTTCGATGTCCAGGCCGACAGCCGACGCGCAGCAGACTCGCGACTCAACCCCAACGCCGCGGCCGCATCATCCACCGTGACCGTCCGCTGTCCCGCCCCGAACAACGTGGCAAGATCACGCCGACTCCGCGCCGACAAGCCTCCCGGCTCGATGCCCAAACTCATGCTGACATCCTAAATCCAATACTTACGTTCTGGGCAGAATAACTGGCTTTATGTTATCACCCTTGGCCCTGTCACAGAGCGCCGAGCCCATACTCTCCGCCAACACCTGGGTCACAAATGCCCTTTGACCTTTCCTTGGTCCCACTTTGACGTCGCTGGGTCGGTCTGCTGTGTACAGCCTCGTCCAAAGGCGCCGGTCTCCACGCTCGAGGGCGATCAGCGCGCCGGTGTCGAGCACGAAGGTCGTCATCCGTACATCGCCTTGCGGGCCTCGGCGATCTCCTCTTCGGTGAAGGCTCCGTGCTCGGCTTGATAGTCATCGAACAGCTTCTTCCACTCGCGCCTCCGCGTCTCGGGATCGAGTGGATGGTCGAGCGGGCCGTCGGCGTCGGCCGACTCGCCAGTGTGATGCTCCGTCGCGGGAGACTCAGCTGTCATGACTCTCCGCCCGTCACCAAGGCCTCGGATCTGACCCTTGCGGGCAGTCTAACGAGCCCGGCAGAGAAACAACACTAATCGACATAGAATATACTAAAGCACCGTTACCTGTGAACGGCACTCAGTCGGGTGACGTTGGCGTTGGCCACGACCACCTCCGTGCCGACCCGCGCTCAGGTGTCCACGACGCCGCCACCCGCGCTCACCCGCCTTAGGATCGGCCGGGCATGCCCGCCGTCATCATCGGGACCGGAGTGGCCGTCCCGCCCAACGTCGTAACCAACGACGATCTGACCCGGATCATGGACACCACCGACAAGTGGATCCTGGAGGGGGCCCGGCGCCGGCTAGGCGTGGACGCCTCGGCGATGCCGTCCAACATCGAGCACTGGGGCAACACCACCTCGGGCACGCTGCCGATCCTGTACCACGAATTGCGCGAGCAGGGCCGGGTCGCCCCGGGGTCGCTGGTGGCGTTCACCAGCTTCGGTGCAGGCGCCCACTGGGGCGCGGTCCTGTACCGCGAGCCCCGCACAACAGAGGCGGCATGAGCGCCCTGGGCCTCGCCGCACTGGTGGCCGGCGGGCTGATGGCCGGTTGCTGGTTAGTGAGCCTTCCCAAGCGCGACGTGTCGATCGTCGATCCGCTGTGGCCGATGGTGTTCGTGGCTGCGTCCTGGTCGTTGTGGCTGTTCAACGACGGGGCCGGCGGCAGCCGCGCATGGCTGATGCTGGTGATGGTGTCCGCCTGGGGCCTGCGGCTGGGCGCTCACCTCACCGCTCGCAAGCGGGGCGCGCCCGAGGACTTCCGCTACCAGGCCCTGAGGCGGCGGCTTCAGCCGTTCTGGCTGTGGAGCCTGCCGGTCGTGTTCATCCTTCGGGCCGGACTTGCGGTGGTGGTGTCACTGCCCGTTCAGGCGGTGCTCGGCGATCCCGACCCGTCACCGCTACGGTGGCTGGACTGGGTCGGGGCGGCGGTCTGGGCGGTGGGGCTGTTCTTCGAGGCGGTCAGCGACGAGCAACTGCGCCGCTTCAAGGCCGACGAAGCCAGCCGGGGCTCCGTCATGGACCGGGGCCTGTGGCGCTTCAGCCGGCACCCCAACTACTTCGGCGACAGCGTGGCGTGGTGGGGCATCTGGGTGGTCGCCGCAGCAGCCGGGGCGTGGTGGACCGTGGCCGGGCCGCTGCTCATGACGATCCTGCTGCTGCGGGTGTCGGGGGTGACGGTGCTGGAGCGCAACATCAGTAAGCGCCGCCCCCGCTACGCCGAGTATGTGGCCCGCACCAGCGCCTTCGTCCCCATGCCGCCCCGCCGCACCGGCCGTTAGCGGATCTGGCTGTCGGATCAGAAGGTGGCTGCGTCGGCTCCCACCCATCTAGTGATGAGAGCGTTCAAGGAGCCGTCGGCCTTCATCGACTCGATGGCGTCGTCTAGTCGATCCTTCAGCTTGTCGCCCTCGCGGACGCCGACGCCTATGCCCCTGTCCAGCAGCACCTCCGGACCCACGATGGCCACCCGGCCCTCGAGTTCGGCGACCTTCTCGACGGCGTAGGCGTGGTCCACCAGGATCGCATCGACATCGCCGTCGAGGAGTGCGTCGATGCCGGGCCGGTCGGGCCCGAAGGCCTCGAACTCGACACCGAGGCCCTCGAAGTAGTCGGAGTGGATGGTGTTGTCCGCCGCGCCCAGCCGACTTGCGGCCGCCTCGTCCCCCGCGCCTTCCAGCGCCAGGTACACCGATGGGCTGGGCGGGTAGTACGGCTCGGTGAAGTCGATGACGCTGTCGCGCTCCTCGGTGATGCTCATTCCGGAGACGATCGCATCGAACTGCTCATCGGCCAGGCTCGGGATCAGCGTCTCCCAATCGTGGATCACCCACTCGCAGTCCAGCTCGGCGCGGCGGCACAGCTCGTCGGCCAGTTCTCTCTCGAGCCCGTCGATCTCGCCCGAGTCGTTCACGAAATTGAACGGGTGGTAGTCGCCGTCGGTGGCCAGGACCGCTCGCTGCGGCTCTCGCCCCGAGCACGACAGCAGCAGCGCAGCCACCACTCCAGCCATAACCGGCACGACCAGGGAACGGGCCAGCGCCCGCACTGCACTCACGCTCTCGCGGCGACGGCCTGCTGGTACCAGTGAAGGGCTCACGTCGCCAAGGCTAGGGAGAACGACCGCCAGGAAGAAACGACAGGCAGCGGTGTCACCGCAGGTGAGTGGTGGACCTCCCGGCCTGGCGTGGGGTCAGGCCGCGGCCCGCGCTGCGGCGGTCCACTCGTCGACCATGGTCCGGTTGTCGGCGAGTCAGGGGCGTGTTCTGTGGCGGCGTGGTCGCTTCTTGAGGGTGGCGGCGCTGATCGCGTCCGAGAACTGGTAGAGCAGCGCGCCGATGAAGGTCAGGATGATGACGTAGGTCGCGGCCAGCGCGCCCAGGTCGCCCTCGCGGGCGATCCCCAACTCGGCGATGACGACGGAGAACTCGCCGTGGGCGACGAGGGCGGCTCCGGCCCGCAGCCGCCCAGGCGTGCCGATGCCTGCCCTCCCTGCGGCGATCCAGCCGGTGGCGATCTTGGTGGCCGCGGACACGAGGGCGATGGCGACGGCGGTGGCGGCGACGCCGGGGATCAGCCCGGTGTCGACCTGCAGCCCGAAGAACACGAAGAACACCGCGGCGAAGAGGTTGCGCAGCGGCAGCAGCAGCCCGCGGGCATGCGACACGATGTCGCCCGACAGTGCGACCCCGACGATGAAGGCACCGACCGCGGTCGACAGGTTGAGACGCCCCGCCAGCCCCGCGACGACCAGGGTGACTCCGAGCAGGGTCAGCAGCAGCGCCTCGCTGGAGTGGCTCAAGGCGATGTCGCTGAGCCGGTCGCCCAGCACGTAGGCGATGCCGAGGACCGCCACGACCGCAACCAGCGACACGGCGACCGTCACCGTGGTGGAGAGGACCGAGCCCCCGAAGAGAACCCCCGACACGATCGGCAGGTACAGCACCATGGCCAGGTCTTCGATGACCAGCACGCTGAGCACCACCGGGGTCTCGTGGTTGCCGATCCGGTCGAGGTCGGCGACGAGCTTGGCCACGATTCCCGACGACGAGATGTAGGTGACCCCGCCCAGCAGCACGGCCACGATCGGGTCGAAGCCGAGCACGAAGCCGGCCACGACGCCGGGCGCCGCGTTGAGGACAAGGTCGGTGAACCCGGCCAGCGTCGATCGGCGCACGTTGACGACCAGCTCGTGGGGGGAGAACTCCAGGCCCAGCATCAGCAGCATCAAGATCACGCCGATCTCGGCTCCGACCTCGATGAAGTCCGCCGATGCCGGCAGCTCGACCAGGCCGCCCTCGCCGAGGGCCAGCCCGACGAGCAGGTACAGCGGCAACGCGGGCAGCCCGACCCTGCGCGCCAGCCGGGCAACGACCGCCAGGCCGAGCACGACCGCGCCGAGCTCGAGCACCAGCAGATCGCCGCCTGTGTGCATGGGGGCCGCCGGCTAGCCGGGTCGGGTGAGGAGCCGGGTGGCGGCCTTGACGGCCGACGGCACACCGACCACCACCGCGGTGTCGCCTGGCTCGAGGCGGTCGGCCCCGCCCGGGATGGGGATCGAGCCCGATTCGGTCACCAGCGCCACAACCCCCGCGCCGGTGCGGTTCCTCAGCAAGGCCTCCGCCAGCGTCTGCCCGGCCAGCGACGACTTCGGGTCGATCCTGATCCACGAGATCACCAGGTCCTCCAGCCGGTGCACCGCGTCGTCGAGATGCTCCAGCACCGGGCTGCCCCCCAGGATCTCTCCCAGGGTGTGCCCCTCGTGCTCGCTGAGCTCGACGCTCTCACAGGCACGGTCGACATCCCAGTCGTCGTACACCACCAGGTCACGCCGACCCGACTGGTGCACCACCACACCGACCACGCGACCCGCGTCGGTCTCTAGGTCGAAGCGAACCCCCACACCGGGCAGATCCGTCTCTGTCACCTTGCGCACCGCTCACTCCTTCCGGCAGCCGATCGAGACACCCCGAACCGTAATGTCTGATCACCCAGCCCGAAGGCTTTGCAGACGAGGAGTACGGCCCGCCCAGGTGATAATTCCCGACTAATCCGGTCGGAATAGTCACCATGGATGGCTAGCCTGCGGACAGTTCCCCCAATATCGGAGGTAGCCACATGGGCCTACGCATCAACGACACAGCTCCGGACTTCAACGCCGAAACCACCGAGGGAGAGATCAACTTCCATGAGTGGATCGGCGACGGATGGGCGCTGCTGTTCTCGCACCCGAAGGACTTCACGCCGGTCTGCACCACCGAGCTGGGCGCGGTGGCCGGCCTGAAGTCGGAGTTCGCCGCCCGCAACTGCAAGATCATCGGCATCAGCGTCGACGGCGTGAGCGACCACCACGGCTGGTCCGCCGACATCGAGACCGCCACCGGCAACGCCCTCAACTACCCGCTGATCGGCGATCCCGGGCTCAACGTGGTGAAGCTCTACGACATGCTCCCCGCCGACGCCGGCGACACCTCCGAGGGACGCACCGCGGCCGACAACGCCACCGCCCGCTCGGTGTTCATCATCGGCCCCGACAAGAAGATCAAGGCCTCCCTCACCTACCCGATGACCACCGGCCGCAACTTCGCCGAGATCCTGCGCCTGCTCGACTCGGTCCAGCTCACCGCCCACGAGCAGGTGGCCACCCCGGCCAACTGGAACCAGGGCGAGGACGTCATCATCGTGCCGGCCGTCTCCAACGAGGCGGCGGCCGAGAAGTACCCGGACGGCTGGGAGGCGCCGCTCCCCTACCTCCGGATCGTCCCGCAGCCCGGAGCCTGACCGCCACACGAACTGCGTGCGGTTCTGGCCCCTAGCGGCCGGTATCCGCACACAGATCCGGCTGCACACCGGAGCCGCCCGGCTTCTACGCTTCTGCGATGGCGCCGACCATCGCTGAGATCGCGGCCGCTCCCCTGCGCCATCCCGAGGCGCTGGGACGCCCGCAGGTCGGCCCGGCCTCCTGGGATCCGCAAGGCCTGATGCACCCCCTGTCGAACGACCGGGCCTTCGCCGGGCAGGCCGAACGCTTCGCGCCCCCGTGGGGCGAGGTGGTGTGCGTGGCCACCGCCTCCGACGGCACCTTCGGCGTGGGAATGACCAGCCAGGCCGGTCCGGTCGTGCCCGTCATCAACGACTTCTTCGCACCGATGCTCGCCGGCGAGCCGGCGGCGGCCACCGGGAAGCACTGGAACATGATGGTCCGCAGCTCCAACAGCGCCTACGGAGCATCCGGGCTCGCCTCCTTCGCCATCAGCGCAGTCGACCTGGCCCTCTGGGACCTCAGGGGCAAGCTCCTGGGCGTGCCCGTCTACGAGCTCATCGGCGGCCCCGCCCGGGACCGCACCCGCTGCTACGCCACCGGCAACGACCTCGCCGACCTGCGCGACCGGGGCTTCGAAGCGTTCAAGCTGGCCTGCCAGGTCGGTCCGGCCGCCGCCACCGCCGGGATCGAGCAGACCGAGCGCCTGGTGGCCGGCGCCCGCTCGGAGCTGGGGCCCGACGCCGACATCATGCTCGACTGCTGGCCCGTGCTCGACGCGTCGTACGCGGTGAGGATCGGCGAGGCGCTCGCCCCGTACCGCCTGACCTGGATCGAGGACTACGCCCAGCCCGACGACTGGGACGGCTACGCCGACGTGCGCCGCCGCCTGCCGTCGGCGACGCTGGCCGCGGGCGAGCGCTGGTACACCGACCGCACCTTCGCCCGCGTCGCCCAGCAGCGCCTCGTCGACGTGCTCCAGCCCGATGTGCAATGGGTGGGCGGGGCCACCGCCGTTCTCAAGATTGCGGCGATCGCGGCCGCGGCCGACCTAGAGCTGGCCATCCACGGCGCCTGCAACGACTCCTACGGCCAGCACCTGAGCCACGGTATTCCCGGCAACCGGTGGGCGGAGATGTTCGTGGGCTGCGGACCCGGTGAGTCGCTGATGGCGGCGTGGCGCTCCACGCCCGGCATGGCCCTGCCCCGCGACGGCTGGCTGGTGCCCAGCGACGCCCCCGGATTCGGCATCGACGTGACCCGCGACCAACTCCAAGCCGCCGTCGCCTGAGTGCCGGGCGGTCGGGGCCGCTAGTCGACGATGGTCACCCCGGCGGCGGACAACTCCTCCAGGGCGGCCGCCGAGGAATCGGGGGCGACCCCGGCGCAGTGACCCACCAGCACGGCCGTCTCGAACCCGGCCGCGGCCGCGTCCAGCGCCGTGGCCCGCACGCAGTAGTCGGTGGCGATGCCCACCACGTCAACCGCCTCCACGCCCCGCTCGGCGAGCCAGTCCCCCAGGCCCACGCCCTCGCTGGATCCGGCGACCCCCTCGAAGCTGCTGTAGCCGTTGCTGTACTGGCCCTTGAGGAACACCTCGTCCAGGGCGACCTGGAGCTTCGGCGAGAACGCGGCGCCCTGGGTGCCCGCCGCGCAGTGGACCGGCCACGAGGTCACGAAGTCGGGGTTGGTGCCGGGCTCGGCGAAATGCTGGCCCGGATCGATGTGCCAGTCCTTGGACGCGACGACATAGCCGTAGTTGCCCCCGGCCCGGTCGAGGCCGACGAGGTCGGTGATGGAGGCGGCCACCGCATGCCCGCCCTCCACGGCCAGGGAACCGCCCTCGCAGAAGTCGTTCTGCACATCGACGATGATCAGAGCTCTGGACATGTCGGCTCCTCCCCGGGCAGCCGGCGCGAGCTCCGACTGCGCGGGCTGCCCATTGGCTCCGTTGGCAGATTCTGTCGCGGCGGGCGACTCCATTCCCACCCATTCGGTGGGAACGGCCGGCGAACGGCGGGGATGGGGAACCCGGTCCTCGGGTCGCAGGCCCCGCCGGCGCTCGGCGCAGCGGCTGCGAGCGGCCGCCGGATCGTCCCGCCAGGCCCGCTCGCCCCCCGCTACGAGCACCACCTGCGGGTCGTGAGCGTCCGGCGCCGCCACCGCGGCACCCACCGGAGACAGCACCTCCGCGGTCCAGAAGCCCGAACGGTCGACGGTGCGGTGCACCTGCTTGCGCCCGCCCACGGTGATCTTGCCCGGCGAGAGCTTCCCGACGGCCCGCAGAGGCGCACCGGAGCCGGCGGAGTCGCCGATGGCGACCAGCTTGTAGACCACCGACGCCGTCGGGTGGCCGGAGCCGGTGACCATGCTGGTGCCCACCAGGTAGGCGTCGATGGGGGCCGCGGCCTCCTCCAGTTCGGCGATCTTGAACTCGTCGAGGTCCCCGGAGGCCACAATGCGGCATCCCTCCGCGCCCAGGGCGTCGAGCAGGGCCCGGGCCCGGATGCTGGCCGCCAGCAGGTTGCCGCTGTCGATGCGCACCGCGCCGATGCCCGGGCCCACCACCTCCACCGCCCGGCGGATGCCCTCCAGCACGTCGAAGGTGTCGACCAGGTAGGTGGAGGCCGTGCCCAGAGCGTCTCGCTGGGCCGCGAAGGCACCCTTCTCGTCGGGGTGGGCCAGCACGAAGGCGTGCGCAGTGGTGCCGCCGGTGGGGATGCCGTAGCGCCGGCCCGCCTCCAGGTTGGATGTGGTGTCGAAGCCTCCGATGTGAGCGGCCCGGGCTGCGGCCACCGCGGCGTCGGGGTCGGCGCGGCGGCTGCCGCCCTCGATCAGCAGGCGGTCGTCGGCCACGTCACGCACCCGGGCTGCGGCCGAGGCCACCGCGCAGTCGTAGTTGAGGATCGACAGCACGACCGTCTCCAGGACCACGCACTCAGCGAAGCTGCCCTCTACGGTCAGCACCGGCGAGTACGGGAAGAACAGCTCACCGTCGGGATAGCCGGTCACGTCGCCGCCGAAGCGGTACGAGCGCAGCCAGTCGGCCACGTCGGGATCAGACACCACGCCCGCGACGACCAGGTGCTGGACGGTGTCCGCGTCGAAGCGGAAGCGCTCGATGGCGTCGATCACCCGGTCCACCCCGGCGACGACGCCGTAGGCCCGGCCCGCCGGCAGCCGCCGGGCGAACGCCTCGAACACGGCTCGGCGCTCGGCGATCCCGGACTTGAGGGCCGAGGCCACCATGGTGATCTCGTAGTGGTCGGTCTTCAGGGCCATGGAGCCGCTGCGATCCACGACACAAACGCTACCGGTCACATGATCCGTAGGCTCGGCCGTGATGATGACTGCCTGGGGAGTCATGCACTCCATGGCGGCGGACCGGTCCGGCCTGGAGGGCAAGACGATCACGGCCGACACCCGGCGCCGGGTGTGGGGATTCGCCCGCCCGTACCGGGCTTGGATCGCCGCGTTCATCGTGACCACCGTCGCCTCCACGTTCCTGGGGCTGCTGCCCCCGCTGGTGATCCGGGAGATCTTCGACTCGGCCATCGCCAACGGCGACGGCAGCTACCTGAACGTCCTGTTCGTCGCGCTGATCGCGGCCGCTCTCGGAGAGGCACTGCTGTCGCTGGTGGGACGCCGGCTCAGCTCCAGCATCGGCGAGGGCCTGATCCTCGACCTGCGGCGGCGGCTGTTCGACCACGTGCAGCGCATGCCGCTGGCGTTCTTCACCCGCACGCAGACGGGCACGCTGGTGAGCCGGCTCAACAACGACGTCATCGGGGCCCAGCGGGCCTTCACCGGCACGCTCGGCACGGTGGTGGCCAACATCATCACCCTGGTCGCCACGCTCGTCACCATGTTCCTGCTGGAATGGCGGCTGACCCTGCTGGCCGTGCTCATCCTGCCCGTGTTCGTGCTGCCGGCGAGGCGGGTGGGCCGGGGACTGCAGGCCATCACCCGCGAGGGCATGAACCTCAACGCCTCGATGAACAACACCATGACCGAGCGTTTCAACGTGGCCGGGGCGCTGCTGGTGAAGCTGTTCGGCCGCCACGACGACGAGGCCGCCGACTTCTCCGCCCGGGCCGGGCGGGTGCGCGACATAGGCGTCCGCAGCGCCATGTACTCGCAGGTGTTCCTCATCGCGCTGACCCTGGTGGGCGCGGTCGGGACGGCCATCGTCTACTGGCTGGGCGGTCATCTCGCCATCGACGGCTCCCTGAGCGCGGGCACGCTGGTGGCGCTGGGCCTGTACACGGTGCGGATCTACGTGCCCCTGACCAGCCTGTCCAACGCCCGGGTGGACGTGATGTCGGCCTTCGTGAGCTTCGAGCGGGTGTTCGAGGTGCTCGACACTCCCAACCCGATCACCGACGCTCCCGACGCACGCGAGCTTCCCCGGCCCGAGGGCCGGATCGAGTTCCGGGACGTGCACTTCGCCTACCCCACCGCCGACGGAACCCCCGAGTCGCTGGGGGTGGCCCCGGCCGGCTCCGGGGACATCGCGGACGATCCCGTCGAGGTGCTGTCGGGCATCAGCCTCGTCATCGCTCCGGGCTGGATGGTGGCGGTCGTCGGCCCGTCGGGCTCCGGCAAGACCACGCTGGTCTCGCTGGTGCCCCGGCTCTATGACGTGACCGATGGTGCGGTGCTGATCGACGGCGTCGACGTCCGGCAACTCACGCAGGCGACGCTGCGGGCCGCCATCGGGACGGTCACCCAGGATCCGCACCTGTTCCACGACACGGTGACATCCAACTTGCGCTACGCCCGCCCCGACGCCTCGGATCGGCAGTTGGTGGAAGCCTGCCGAGCCGCCCGCATCCACGACGTGATCGCGGCCCTGCCCGACGGCTACGACACGGTGGTGGGTGAGCGGGGCTACCGGCTGTCGGGAGGCGAGAAGCAGCGCCTGGCCATCGCCAGGATGCTGCTCAAGGACCCGTCCATCGTCATTCTCGACGAGGCCACATCGCATCTCGACACCGAGAACGAGGCCCTGGTGCAGGATGCCCTGACCGAGGCGCTGCGGGACCGCACGTCGCTGGTGGTGGCCCACCGCCTGTCCACCATCGTGGACGCCGATGTGATCGTGGTCGTCGACGAGGGCCGGATCGTCGAGTCGGGCACCCACGACGAGCTGCGGCTGGCCGGAGGTCTGTACGCGGAGCTCTACGAGGGGCTGTTGCGAGCCGAGATCGCCGAGACGGTCACGCTCCCCGAGAAGGCTGGGACCGACTCGCTCTCGGAAGAAGCCGGGACGGCGGTGCCGTGAGCGGCGTGATCGCCTCGGACCAGACCCTGACAGTCCGCGAGCTGGCCCAGGTGCTGCGCTGGACCCTGGACGAGGCCTTTCCCAGCGGCGTGTGGGTCTCCGGGGAGATCGACAGCATCACCCGGCCCCGCAGCGGCCACGTCTACTTCGACCTGGTCGAGCGATCCGAGCATGCCGAGCCGGGAGCACCGCCCGTCGCCTCGGTGAGCGTGGTGCTGTTCCGCGACGACCGGGAGCGGGTCAACGCCACCATCAAGCGGCATGGCAACGCCATCCGCATGGCCGACGGGGTGAAGGTCCGCATCCAGGGGATGCTCGACTTCTACCCCCGCCGGGGCCAGCTCCAGCTGCGGATGACGGCCATCGACCCGGCCCACACCCTCGGCGCCCTCGCCGAGGACCGTGAGGCGCTGATGAAGGCCCTCGCCGCCGACGGGCTGCTGCGCCGCAACGCGGGCGCGGCCCTGGCACCGGTGCCGTTGCGGGTGGGCTTGGTGACCTCGGTGGGCAGCGCCGCCCACGCCGACATGTTGAAGGTGTTGGCCTCCAGCGGCTTCGCCTTCGAGGTGGCCGAGATCGACACCCCTGTGCAGGGCGCCGGTGCGCCCGCCGAGATCGCGGCCGCCATCGGCGCGGTGGCCGGAGCCGGTGTGGATGTGGTGGTGCTGGCCCGAGGGGGCGGCAGCCGCACCGACCTGGTCGCTTTCGACCACGAGCTGGTGGCCAGAGCCGTCGCGGCCTGCGAGCGCCCGGTGTTCACCGGCATAGGCCACGAGACCGACCGCAGCGTGGCCGACGAGACCGCCCACACCGCCTGCTCGACACCGACGGCCGCGGCCCGGGCCGTGGTGCAGCGGGTGCAGGACTGGCTGGAGCAGCTCGACACCACCGCACGGAGGATCGAGGCGTGCAGTCGCCGGGTCCTGACCGCGGCCGGGAGCAGAGCCGGCAACACCGCCGACGATGTGGCCCAGCAGGCGCGGGCCGCGACACGGCGCGCCGACCGCAGCCTGGACGCCGCCGGCCGGCGACTCGCCCTCACGGGACGAGCGGCCGCGGACCGGGCCGGGCGCCGGGTGGCCGCGGCGACCGACCGGCTGGCCGAGGCCGGACCCGCGGCCGGGCGGCGCTCCCGCAGCCGGCTCGACCGGGCCTCGGCCCGGCTGTCGGTGGCCGGCGGTCACGAGATCCGCCACGCCCGACGCCACCTGGACGCCATCGCCACCAGGGTCAGGGCCCTCGATCCGGCCCGGATACTGGGCCGGGGATGGTCGATGACCCGGCGCGCCGACGGCACGCTGGTGCGGGCGGTGAGGGACGCGTCGCCCGGCGACGAGATCGTCACCCACGTAAGCGACGGAACGCTGGACAGTACGATTCGGGCCCGACACGACCTCAGCGAGGACCGGAACCCATGAGCACCGAAGCGCCCCCTGCCGGCGGCACCGAGGGTGAGCCCGGCTACGCGGCGGCGATGGCCGAACTCGAGCAGATACTGCAGGAGCTCGAGGGCGAGGACCCGGACGTCGATGTGCTGGCCAACCGGGTCGAGCGGGCTGCGACGCTCATCGAGGTCTGCCGGCGCCGCATCGCCAACGCCAGCGTCCAGGTCGAGCGGGTCGTGGCCGCGCTCGAGTCGGACGAGTCCCGGTGACCGCTCCCGCGGGGCAAAGCGCCAAGCCCCCGGCCGAGCTGGCGACCATCGCGGCCCGGGTCGAGGCCCGCCTCACCGAGATCCTGAGCGCCGAGCGCCGCCAGTGGGCCGGGCTGGATCCGAGCCTCGACGAGCCGCTCGGCGATCTGGCCGACATGATCCTCGGCGGCGGCAAGCGCATCCGGCCCGCCTACTGCCACTGGGGCTGGCTGGTCGGCGGCGGCGACCCCAGCGGCGACGGGGCCCTCGACGGCGGATGCGCCCTGGAGATCCTGCACGCCTTCGCCCTGGCCCACGACGACGTGATGGACGGCTCCGACACCCGGCGGGGTGCGCCCACCGTGTGGCGCAAGTTCGTGCGGCGCCACCGCGAGCGGCAATGGCGGGGCGAGGATCGGCGCTTCGGCGAGGCCGCTGCCGTGCTGGCGGGAGACATGGCCATGGTGCTCGCCGACCGCACGCTGGGCCGGGTGTCGCCCGAGGCCCGCGACGTGTGGGACGAGCTGCGCACCGAGCTCAACATGGGCCAGTACCTGGACGTGGTCGGCTCGGCCCGGGGCAGCGCCACCGCGGACGAGGCCCGCAAGATCATCGAGCACAAGACGGCCCGGTACACGGTGGTGCGGCCGCTGCAGCTCGGCGCCGCACTGGCCGGGCGGCCCGACCTGGCTGGGCCCCTGGCCGGCCATGGCCTTCCCGTCGGCCTGGCGTTCCAGCTGCGCGACGACGTGCTCGGCGCCTTCGGGGATCCGGACGCCACCGGGAAGCCGGTCGGCGACGACCTCCGCGAGGGCAAGCCCACGCTGTTGATGGCGCTGGCGAAGTCGGCTGCGAGCCCGTCCCAGCGCGAGGTGCTGGACAGGGTCGGCTCGGAGCTGGACAACGAGACCGTGGCCGAGGTCCAGCAGGTGATCGTCGACACGGGAGCGCTGGCCAGCCTCGAGTCCGAGATCGCCGCGCTGCTCGACGAGGCCCTGACCGCGCTCGCGGCGTTGCCGGACGTGCCCACCGCCCACCAGGCTCTGGCCGCCAGCGCCCGTTTCGTCGCCCTCCGCCAGGCGTGACCCCCCAGGCGCGGCTACGTCGCCGACAGCTCGGCGATGCGTTCCATTAGAGCCTTCATGACTTCGGCCACGACGCGGTCGACATCGACGGGAGTGGTCGTCAAGTCCTCGTAAGCGATCGTTGCCGCCAGTGCGGGGATCTCTGTCGAGTCGATCGCTGCGCTTCGCGCACATTCCGTCTCACCGAGGCTCCACTCGACATCCATCTGAATGGTGAAGTCGGTGCTGCCCTCGCCCGTGTAGTGCGTGAAGGTGACTCCGATACCAATGATGAGCGGGGTCTTGTCGTTCAGGACGAACCCTCGCGACAACAGCCACTCATCCTTGATTGCGTTCCAGTTCGTGAGGACGCCCCCGCCCTGCACATTGGCGGTACCTCTCCTCATGCGCCACGACCATCCCAGACGCCGAAAGAGGCTCTCCCCGAGATGCGACACCCGGGGTTCCAGTGCGTCGACCGTGGGGCGAATGTGAGTGTGATAGACGTCGTCGAGAATCTCGATGTCCGATGGGCTCGGCGCCGCAGCGGCTCTCTCGCTGATGAAGTCTGAAATCTCTTGGTCGACGTCCAGCCGGTCGATCACACTGCCGAGTCCTGCAAGAGGCACGACGGTGCAGTCGCTCCGGTCCTGGCGAGACTTCCCGCCGTAGACAACCGTCTTTGAGACGACGTTGGGCAACAACTCGGCCACCTTGTTGAGCGGTGCGAAGAAGTCGCCGGACACCGTCGATCCAGACTTCGCCTCAACGGCGGCAATCCCCCGGCCGGCTTCCAGCAGCAGGTCGCACTCAAGCCCGTTCGACTCACGGAAGAACCAGAGTTGCGGCCGGCGGCCTTGATTGAGCCGGTGCTTCAGCGCCTCGACCACCACGACGTTCTCGAAGAGCGCACCCCGCAGGGGGTGGGTCGCGACCTGGCGCGAGTCCTCGATTCCGAGGAGGTAGCTCGCGAGCCCGACATCGTAGAAGAAGAGCTTGGGTGATTTCGTCAGACGCTTCCGGATGTTTGCGTGGAACGGCTGGAGTTGGAACACGATGTAGCTCGCCTCAAGCACCGTCAGCCACTCGCGCGCCGTCGTGTGTGACACGCCAGCGTCGGCGCCCAACGAACTGAGATTGACCAGCTGCCCGACCCGTCCCGCGCACAGCCGGACGAACCGCCGGAAGCTCGAGATGTTCCGGATCTCGTTCGACCTGCGCACATCGCGCTCGACGTAGGTCTCGAAGTAATCGCCCATCGCCTGCCGCGGATCCAGCCCCTGATCGAGGATCCGCGGGTAGAAGCCCGAGAAGATGACGTCGTCAGTAGCCATGCTGGAATCCGTTCGGGATCGCTCAGCGAGCGAGAACGGAAGCAGCCGGAGCAGCGCTGTCCGTCCGGCCAATGACTGGCTGATCTCCCGGGACAGCCGGAACTGCTCGCTCCCGGTGAGCACGAAGCATCCGTTGCTGCCTTTCTCGTCGATGTCGACCTGAATGTAGGAGAGAAGCGTTGGGACGTTCTGGACCTCGTCGATAATGGCGCCGTCTCCGGCTTGTGCCAGGAAGCCCCTCGGATCCGACTCAGCGAATTCCCTCTGGTCCGGAGCCTCCAGATTCAAGTACTTGAGATGCCCGAACGCTTCTCGGCACAGTGTCGTCTTTCCGGACTGGCGCGGACCAGTCACGGTCACGACCGGGTATTGCGTGAACAGCCGTGTCAGGATGGGAGTGATCTCGCGATCGATCACGGAAGGCAGGATAGCAGGACTATGCAGATTGCAAGTATTGCCTTCAGTTTGCATGACTTCTTGGCGTGGGGGCGGCCCCACTAGCGTCGGCGTGGCAACCGCGACCTAGGAGATCGGGGGATCTTGGCTTCGCCGCTCTGCGCAGAACTCTCGGCCGTGGTCGGCGACGGTGGGGTGGAGACCGATCCGGCCGCGATCGGGGCCCGGCTGCGCGACAACTCATGGCTGTCGCCGGTGCTGGCGGGCCACATCGACGCCATGGCCGGGGCGTCCGCGGGCGGCTCGCTCGGCGTGGAGGCCATCGTCGAGCCGGCCGACCTCGACCAGCTCAAGGCCTGCGTGGCCGCCGCCTACCGCAACGACACGCCGATCACCATGCTGGGCGCGGGCACCTCCAACTTCGGCCAGTCCATCCCGATGCGGGGCGGGATCGTGATCGAGCTGAGCCGCCTGTGCGGGATGGACGACCCGGCTGCGGCCGCGGCCAGCGGCCGCATCATCGTCGGCGCGGGCGCCCTGCTGGGTCGGGTCGATGCCGCGGTCCGTGCCCACGGTGCCGAGCTGCCGGTGGTGACCACCACCTACGCCGCCTCCCATGCGGCCGGCTGGGTGGCGGGCGGCCATGTGGGGCTGGGCAGTTCGTCGTGGGGAACGATCTGGGACGGCAACATCGTCGGGGCCACCGTCATGACCTGCGAGGCCTATCCCCGGCTGCTGACCCTCGACGAGGACTCGGTCGAGCCGGTCCTTCATGCCTACGGGACCACCGGGATCATCACCGACGTGACGTTCCGGCTGGTGCCGGCCCGATCCTGGGTGGAGATGGTGGTCGCCTTCCCCCGCTTCGACGGCGCGGCCCGCTTCGTGGTCGACCTCGCCGAGCAGACCGACGGGATCCGGGTGGCCGCGGCCCAGGAGCCGATGCTCACCCCGGCCTTCACCGCCCTCGCCGACGACGCGGCTCGCAGCGAGGCGCTGGTGATGACCATCGTCGCGGCCGAGGAGGTCGAGGCGGTGAGCGCCCTGGCTGCGGCCCGCGGCGGCCGGGTCATCCCGTGGCACGGTCTGGGCACGTCCCGCCGGCCCACCCTGGCCTACATGG
The DNA here is from genome assembly GCA_022820805.1 of Acidimicrobiia bacterium. Classification (GTDB taxonomy): domain Bacteria; phylum Actinomycetota; class Acidimicrobiia; order Acidimicrobiales; family Aldehydirespiratoraceae; genus Aldehydirespirator. The sequence continues at coordinate 127,682 of JAJEEV010000014.1, read as the reverse complement.
TCTACGGCCACCGCATGCTGTGGGTGAAGAAGCTGTTCGCCTCCGCGGCCTTCCTGCACTGCTACCTGTCGGAGTCGCGGCCCGTCGACCAGCTGCTCGCCATCAAGGCACGGTTCGGCGACCAGTCGCTGGTGGAGCTGAAGTACATCCGGTCCCGCTGGCTGCGCGAGCGCTGGGGGCAGTCGGGCGACGGTGTGATCTTCGCGCCGCTGGTGGGGATGGTGAACGGGCGCGACGACCTCGACGACCTGCTCGCCTTCTGCGACGACATCGGCGTGGCCTACCAGAACCCCCACACCTTCTTCCTCGACGAGCAGGGCCTGTTCGCCGATCCGGGCCTGCTGCACCGCTTCAAGCGCGAGGTCGACCCCAAGGGGCTGCTAAACCCGGGCAAGCTGAGCGACGACGAGTGAGAGCAACGAGTTCGACATCATGAAGTTCGACCATGTCGCCATCGAGGCAAGTGACTTTGACAAGCGGGTCCACACCCTCGTCAACGATGTCGGGATGACCCTCATCCGCCACGGGATCAGGTACAGCACGGGCCAGAGGATCGCCATGCTCGGTGACGAGACCGGCGTCAAGATCGAGTTGATCGAGTCCGACGCCGGTCAACCGACACTCGCCCATGTCGCTTTCCGGGCTGATGAGGCCGCCGCGGTCGATCAGGCCGAGGCCGGTCTGGTCGAAGCCGGCTGGTCGACTGTCAACCCGGTCCACGACCTGGCTGCGGCCAAGGCTCGGACGACGCTGGTGACCGATCGCGGCGGGCTCCACGTCCAAGTCATCGCCTACGAGCCCGACAGCCCCGACCTCGGCAGGTCGGGGGAGGCTGGATCGTGATATGGGCGATGGAACCGGCAGCAAGCCGGAACTGACACACGACAGCCCCGGCGCTGTCGCTCGGGAACCGAACAAGGTTGGATAGCGACGATGGATCTTCAACTGGCGGGCCGGGAGGCTCTGGTTGTAGGGGGTTCGGCCGGCATCGGTCTGGCCACCGCCCGGCTTCTGGCAGCCGAGGGGGCCTCGGTCACGATCGCGTCCCGAGACGCCGCCCGGCTGCAGGAAGCCGCAGCCAGCATCGGGGCCGGGGCGGCATGGTTCCCGGTGGACGTGACCGCCGACGACGCCGAGGCCCGGCTGACCGCGCACTACGGCGACGGCAAGGGCCTCGACATCCTGGTCGTCACCGTCGGCGGCAGCATCCGGGGCCGGTTCGACTCCTTCGGCGACGACGCCTGGCACGACAACTACAACATGAACGTCATCGGGCCGGTCCGGACCGTGCGGGCCCTCTTGGGGAGTATCGAACGGGGCCGGTCCCCGGCCATCGTGCTGCTCGGGGCGGCGGGGGCGAAAATGCCGTACGTCAACCAGGTCGTGTCCAACGTGCACAAGGCGGGCCTGCTGGCTCTGGTGAAAACGCTGTCGCACGAGCTGGCCCCCAAGGGCATCCGGGTCAACGCCATCAGCCCAGGACGGACCCTCACCCGGCTGTGGCTGGACCGGGCCGAGCGGATGGCGGCCGAACAGGGCACCACGCCCGATGAGGTGATCGAGGAGTTCGCAGCCGAAGTCCCGCTGGGGCGCTTCGCCGAGCCCGACGAGATCGCCCAGGCGGTCGTGTTCGTGGCCTCCGACCGGGCCAGCTACATCACCGGCCAGTCGATCTCGGTGGACGGCGGCATCGGCAGGGGCCTGCTGTGAGCGGATCGCTGATGGCCCGCCGCCACCAAGCGGTGCAGTCCACCCTGGACGAGATCCGGCGGCTGCGTGACACGCTCGGCCCTTCCGACGAGCTGATCGGCGCGGTCGTACCGGTGCTCACCGGCCTGGCCCTCCAGGAGGACCTGTTCGACGCCGGCACGTTCGCGGTGGACGACGGAGCGCTGATGACCATCTACGAGCTGAGCGTCGATCCCGACGGGCGGCTCGGTCTCTACGCCTCCGCCGGGATGCCCGGCAAGCAGCAGCCCCCGCACGACCATCGCACCTGGTCGGTGATCGCCGGCGTGCGGGGCGCCGAGCACAACCAGTACTTCGAGCGCACCGACGACGGCCGCGACCCGCAGCAGGCACGGCTGGCGCCCACCGGCGAGCGCACCCTCAGGCGGGGCGACGCCAACGGCATGATGGGAGACGCCTTCCACACCATCAGGGTCCTCGACGAGGGCCCGGCCATGCACCTGCATCTCTACGGCTACCCGCTCGACCGCCTGGCCGGCCGAGTCTTCTTCGACAGTGTCGAGGGCGGCGTCGAGCGTCCGTTCATGGGTCGCCCCGACCTGCACACCGCCAAGGTCACCCCCGCCGAGTTGGCTGCCATGGGAGCCGACGGCGAGGAACTGGCCGTGCTCGACACCCGCGATGTGAGCGTCCACTCGGCCGGGCATGTGCCCGGGTCATGCCCGGTGCCGGCCCCGGAGCTGGAGTGGCGGCTGGACGGACTGCTGCCGAGGCGCGCCGTGCGGGTGGTGGTGGTCGGCGACGACGATCTGGCCGCGCACCGGGCCGCGCATGCCGCCCGGCGCCGCGGCTTCACGAACGTGGCCGTGCTGGCCGGTGGGGTCGAGGCCTGGGCCCGCGCCGGCTACGACGTGCACGACGGGATCCACACCATGTCGAAGGCCTTCGGCGAGCACGTAGCCCACGCCCGGCACACCCCGATGATCACGGCCGACGAGTTGAGGCGGCGGCGCGAGAGCGGCGAGGCGGTGGCGCTGGTGGACTGCCGTCCCGAGCCCGAGTTCGCGGCCCTTCACGTGCCGGGCGCGACCAACGCTCCCGGCACGGAGCTGCTGGCCCGGGTACTGGGCATGGACCTCGAGCCGGGCACTCCGATCGCGGTGAGCTGCGCCGGCCGGACCCGCTCGATCATCGGCGCTCAGACGCTGATCGACGCGGGTGTCGATGCCCCGGTGCTGGCGTTGGAGAACGGCACCATGGGCTGGAGGCTGGCCGGCGACGACCTCGACAACGGGGCTGACGAGAGCGCCACCACCGCTCCTGCGCCATCCGCCCTGAACGATGCGGCCGCCGGGGCCCGGCGCTTGGCCGGCAGCTGCGGCGTTCCGGTCGCCGTCGAGGCCGACCTAGCCGGCTGGCAGGCCGACGACTCCCGCACCACCTACGTGTTCGACGTGAACTCCCCCGCCGACTACGCAGCCGGTCACCGTCCCGGCTTCGTGTCGGCTCCAGGGGGCCAGCTCATCCAGGAACTCACCGCCCGCACCGCGGTGCCGTCCGCTCGCATCGTGGTGGCCGACTCCGACGGCGTGCAGTCGCTGCTGACGGCGTACTGGCTGCGGCTGATGGGCCGGGAGGCGTACGCGCTGCCCGATGCCAACCGGGGCCGCTGGCTGGAGACGGACTCGGATGCCGCCGCTGAACCGGCCCGACCCGCCAAGCCCTACGAGCGCTCCGTGGACGCTCTCCAGGCGATGCGCGACTACATCGAATGGGAACTCGACCTGCTCGACCGCGTCGACGCCGACAGTTTCGACCTGCCCCATGGCACCTGAACCGAAATCTCGGGAGGGCTACCCCAGCTCCACGACAGCCACCGCTCCCGAGATTCTGCTGCGCCGTCCAGATCGTCCCTCCCCAGAATCTCGGGAGGGCTACCCCAGCTCCACGACAGCCACCGCTCCCGAGATTCTGTGGGCCGGGCTGGGGCGGTGGGCATGAAGCCGGCCGTCGGGGTCTATGTCAACAACCGGGCCGCGGTGTTCGGGGGCGACCGGTTCGGGCTCAACGACCTGCTGGTGCTGGCCACCAGGGCCGAGGAGTGCGGTTTCGCCTTCGTGTCGGTGGGCGACAGCGTGCTGGCCAAGCCCCGCTGGTCCCCGATCGTGACCCTGGCCGCGGTGGCCGAGGCCACCGAGACGATCGGACTGGCCACCGGGATCCTGCAACCCCACCTGCGCCATCCGGTGACGGTCGCCCAGGAGTGGGCCACCCTCGACGCCCTCAGCGGCGGCCGCACCGCGATGGGCGTAGGCCTCGGCACCGGGCCGCCCGAGCTGGTGGACGCCGAGCTGGCGCTGGTCGGGCTCGACCGCCGGCGACGGGCGAGGGCTTTCACCGAGTCCATCGAGGTCATCAAGGCGCTGTGGGCCGGCGACGGCGTGGACTACGACGGTCGCGTCTACCAGTTGAGCGACGCCTCGATCGGGCTGCGTCCCATCCAGCAGCCCGCTCCGCCGGTGCTCATCGCGGCGGGAGTGTTCGTGGCGTCGCAGCGGGGCTTCGGCCCCAACGACGTCTTCGACGAGGTCCGGGCATCCACGTTCGTGGGCCGCTGGGACCGGGTGGCCCGCCTGGGCGACGGCTGGATCACCGGCATGGCCACCCCCGACGAGCTGAGGGCCGGCCACCAGGCCATCACGGCCGCGGCGCAGGCCGCGGGACGGACGCTGCCCGAGCCGTTCGACGTGAGGGTCAACCTGTTCCTGCTGGTGGGCGACGACCCGGCCGCGGCCCGAGCCGAGGGCGCGGCCTTCATGGAGGACTACCACCGCCGCCCCATGGACGACGCCAGCATCGACCGCTGGCTGACCTGCGGCCCGGCCGAAGTCTGCGCCGAGCGCCTGGCGGCCTATGTCGAGGCGGGCGCCACGTCGTTCCAGTGCGTGCTCGCCTCCGTCGACCAGCAGCCCCAGATGGAGAGGGTCGCCAGCGAGCTCCTGCCCCTGCTGGCAAGCTGAAGGGCGAGCTGTGAGTACTGCTAGAGCCGCGACGCTGCTGGGGCCCGAGCGCCTGGAGATCCGGGAGTACCCGGTGCCGGAGGTGGCCGACGACGGGGCCCTGCTCCGCATCGGCCTGGGCGGGATGTGCGGCACCGACGTCAAGTACTTCCGGGGGCGCATCGACATGCCCTACCCGGTGATCCTGGGCCATGAGATCTTCGGCCGGGTCGAGCGGCTAGGTCGAGCGGCGGCCGCCATCCACGGGGTGGCCGAGGGCGACCGGGTGATCCTCAAGGGCTCCCGGGGCTGCGGCCACTGCCGGGACTGCCGCGACGGCGCCCCCCGCTTCTGCCCCCAGAGGACCTCCTACGGCAGCAACACCACCGCCGAGCACCCGCCCCACCTGTTCGGCGGCCTAGCCGACTACCTGTACGTCAATCCCGACGCCGAACTGTTCAAGGTCGGCGACGCCATGAGCGACGAGGCCGCAGTGCTCTGCGGGTCGGTGATGGCCAACGGCTACCAGTGGGCCATCCTGCACGGGGGCGTGACCTTCGGCGACACCGTGCTCATCCAGGGACCGGGCCAGCAGGGCCTGGCCTGCACATGGGCGGCCCGGGCCGCGGGGGCGTCCCGCATCATCGTGACCGGCACCGCGGCCGACGCCGACCGGCTGGCGCTGGCCCGGCAATGGGGCGCCGACCTCACCGTCGAAGCCGACAGCACCGACGTCGTGGAGGTGGTGGCCGACGAGACGGGCGGGGCCATGGCCGATGTGGTGGTCGACGTGAGCGGCAGCCCGGCCGCGGTGGAACCGTCGATCGCCGCGCTGCGCAAGCGGGGCACGCTGGTGCTGGCCGGCCTCAGCGGGGGCCGGCAGGTGCCGGTGGGGATCGACGCCCTCGTATGGAAGGAGATCAAGGTGCAGGGCGCGTTCACCGCGGGCAGCCCGGCGCTGCGGGCCACCATGGAGCTGATCGAGTCCACCGGGTTCAAGCCCGAGGAGATGATCAGCCACACCTTCGGCCTGGACGACACCGAGCTGTGCATCCGGGCCATCGCCAACGAGATCGAAGGCATGTACCCCACCAAAGCAGTAGTCCGCCCGTGACCCCGTGATCTGGACCTGACCGGGCGCTGGGACGGCTAAGAGCGCCCGCGATATGTGAGCGCCTGTTACGCCGCAGTGGTGTCATTCCCGCTCTTGTTCGCTTCGCTCACGGGCCGCTCGGGCCACGGCCTCGCTCCGTATGAGCCGATTCGCTCGCCTATCCGCTCGGCCTCTAGGGGTCAGAGCAGTTCCGGCTGGTTGCCGGCTGTCGTGGTGGGGCGGTGGTAGGTGTTGGAGCGGCGGCGGCTGCGGGTGAACACGATCTGCCAGAGCTGCAGGGCCCGGGCCCGGAACGAGCCGGCCGAGCTGAGCAGGTAGTAGTCCCACGTGCGGCGGAAGCGCTCGTCGTAGGCGGGCAGGTCGTCCCAGGCCGCGGTCACATTGCGGTGCCAGGCCATGAGCGTGCGGTCGTAGTAGGGGCCGAAGTTGTGCACGTCCTCGATCACCCAGTCCTTCTCGGTGGCCGATGAGATCTGGGCCAGCGACGGAACCACGCCTCCCGGGAAGATGTACTTGTCGAACCACGGGTCGGTGTGGTTCTTCGACACCAGCGAGCCGATGGTGTGGTGCAGCATCATCCCGTCGCCGGCCAGGAGGTGGTTGCACCGCCCGAAGAACGTCTTCAGGTTGCGGGGGCCGACGTGCTCCATCATCCCGATCGACACGATGCGGTCGAAGCGGCCCCGCACGTCGCGGTAGTCGCACTCGTGGATGTCGACGGGCAGCCCGGCGCAGACCTCCCGCGCCAACCGGGCCTGCTCCCGCGCCGGTGTCACGCCGGTGACCTCCACGCCGTGCTCGGACGCCGCGAACCGGGCGAAGCCGCCCCAGCCGCACCCGATATCGAGCAGCCTCATGCCCGGCTCAAGGTGCAGCTTCTGGCAGATCAGCTCCAGCTTGTGCTCCTGGGCCTCGTCAAGGTCCGCGGCACGGCGCCAGTATCCGCACGAATAGACCATCCGCTTGTCGAGCATCCGCTCGTACAGGTCGTTGCCGATGTCGTAGTGGGCCCGTGCGTTCCGGCGCGCCCGCCGCACCGTCTGGCGGTTGCGGGCCCGGGACCCGAAGATCTGCAGGGCGAGCGCGGGTCGGAGCCGGATCATCGACTGCAGGTCGAGGGACTGGACCTCGGCGATGAACTCGTCGAGTTGGTTGGCGTCCCACCAGCCCTCCTGGTACGACTCGCCGAGTCCGAGCTCGCGGTCGGCCAGGACCCGGGCCCAGAAGCGATCGTCATGCACGGCGATGTCCTGGGGCCGGTCGCCACCGACGTCGATCCCGGCCGTGCGCAGTATCTCGAGACCCAGTTCTCTGGCTCTGTCGAGGTCGGCCACCGCGTAGATGATACGTAGACGCCGCCCCGGCCACCGCTCGGGGGCCAGGCCGCCTTAGAACGTGCGCGGGTAGGCGCAACCGGGTCGCGTTGCAGCGGGGTGTCTCCCGCTCTTGCTCGCTGCGCCCACGGACCGCTCGGGCCACGGCCTCACCCGTATGGGCTGCATTCGCTCGCCTACCCGCTCGGCCTCTTGGTGGGACGACTTGTCGCGGCAGGGCTCGAATCGGTGGACAAGAAATCAGTGTGCTAAATTCTGCAGTACGGACAATCCGTCAGCAGGGACCGCCCTGCCCGCGGACTCACATGGATGGGAGGAGACATGCGGGAGTCACTGACGCAGCGCAAGAGGAGCTGGAGGTGGATGGCTGTGGTGCTGGCGTTCGCCATCGTCGCAGCCGCCTGCGGCGACGACGATGAGGAGCCTGCAAGCCAACCCGAAGCCCCGGCGGAGGAGGCCGGCGCAGCACCCGACCCCGAGCCCGAGGCGCCTGCCGAGGAGCCCGAAGCACCCGCTGAAGAGCCCGAAGCACCCGCCGAGGAGCCAGAAGCCCCGGCGGAGGAGCCGGAAGCACCCGCCGAGGAGCCGGAAGCCCCGGCGGAGGAGCCGGAGCCCGAGCCCGAACCTGTCCCGCTGACTGCGAGCTACCGCGGCGTCACCGAGGACTCGATCAAGGTCGGCGTGCTGTTGATCGACAAGGACCTGCTGTTCGAGGTGGCCGGCGTCCTGCTCAACTGGGGCGACAACGTCGCTCAGTACCAGGAGGCGATCGATGCCGTCAACGAGGCCGGCGGCGTCAACGGCCGTCTCATCGAGCCGGTGTTCGAGCTGGTCAACCCACTGAGCCCGACCGCCTATGACGAGTCGTGCGTGAAGCTGACCCAGGATGAGCAGGTCTTCGCGGCCATCGGGTTCGTACGGCCCTCGGACTCTGCGCTGTGCTACGCCGAGGTGAACGACACCCCGTTCGTGGGATACCTGTCCGACATAACCAGCGACGTGACCGACCGGTCGGTGCTGCCCATCGTCACCAGCAACGCGCTGCCCGAGCGCATGGACGTGGCCCTGGCCACCACGGTGGCGGCCACCGGTGCGCTCGACGGCAAGACCATCGCCGTTCTCGGCAACTCGGACGCCCGCAACGAGCTGATCGTCTCGGCTCTGGCGGGTCTCGGCTACGACGTCGCCTCGACGACGGTCACGGCCGTGCCGACAGAGGACGAGGCCGCCGACGCGGCCGAACTGGACATCGTGATCCAGAGGTGGATCGCCGACGACATCGACTTCGTGTTCGACACCGCCGGCCTCGACCGCCCGCTGGCCGCGGCCAGCCGGGCCGGCTTCGACGTCGACTGGGCCACCAACCGCACGACGATCCTGTCGGCGTCGCGCTTCGACTCGGGCGCCACCGAGGCCGAGATCGCCCGGGCCGTGGTGGTGGCGGTGCCCTCCGTCGAGCTGATCTACGAGCAGGGCCACGGTCCGACGGTGGCCTGCGTCGACCGCTGGAACCAGAACCATCCCGACGAGCAGGCGGTCTTCTACCCCGGCCCGGACGATCTGGACAACCTCCAGCGCATCGCCCGGTCGTGCCAGCAGATCGGCACCTTCGCCAGGATCGCTGAGCTGGCCGGACCCGACCTGACCACCGAGAGCTTCGCAGCCGCGATGGCCCAGGTGGGCTCCTACGAGATCGCCGAGCTGCCGTTCGCATCGCTGGGCGCCGACAAGTGGGACGCCAACGACGTGGTGACCCTCTTCCGCTGGGACTCCGGGCTCGGGGACTTCGTAGCGGGCGACTTCGTCAACATTGGCTGACTCTCCGGCATCGCTTGCGGCTGCGGTCCTCGAGAGCGACCGCAGCCGCAAGGAGCCGGCCGAGGCCGAGCCCGTAGCGGACGAACTCCTCCCGGGGGTGGGAGGAGTCGATCAGACGAGCCTCCGGGAGGGGCTCAAGAAGACCGGGGCGTTCACGTTCGTCGTGCTGCTGTTGATCAACAGCCTCGACGAGCTCGAGAGCGAGATCATCACCGTGCTGGCCCCCGACATCCGCGACACGTTCGGGGTGAGCGACGGCACGATCGTGTTCATCACATCGGCCTCGGCCGCCTTCTTCGTGCTGGGCGCGGTCCCGATGGGCTACCTGGCCGACCGCTTCTCGCGGTCGCGCCTGGTGGGCATCGCCAGCCTCAGCTTCAGTGCCATGGTGTTCCTCTCGGGTCTGGCGGTGAGCGCGTTCATGCTCTTCTGGACCCGCTTCGTGGCCGGCATCTCCAAGGCCAACACGCTGCCGGTGCACGGCTCCCTCATCGCCGACGCCTACCCGATCTCGGTGCGGGGGCGGATCGCGGCCACCAACTCGATGGTGGGCAAGACCCTGGCCGCCATCAGCCCGATCGCGGCTGGGTGGGTCGGCCACGAGTACGGATGGCGGACGCCGTTCTTCATCCTGGGCGTGCCGGTGGCGATCATGGGGCTGCTGGCGTTCAGGATCCCCGAGCCGGCGAGAGGCCAGTGGGAGAAGCGCGACGTGCTCGACGAGGTGTTCGTCGACCCCGAGGCGGCCCCGGTGTCGATCGAGGCCGCCTTCGCGCGGCTGATGAAGATCCGCACCCTCAAGATGATGGTGGTGGGCTTCGCCGCGCTGGGCTTCAGCCTGTTCACCGTCCCGGCGCTGGCCAGCCTGTTCATGGAGGAGCAGTACGGCGCCAACGCCTTCCAGCGGGGGGTGGTCGTCTCCATCGGCGGCTTCGCCGGCATCCTCGTGCTCCCCTTCCTGGGGCGCTACTTCGATCGCGCCTACCGGCAAGACCCGTCCAGCTCGCTGCGCCTGATCGGACGATGCATCGTGCCCATGGCGGTAGTGACCCCGGTCCAGTTCCTGATGCCCGACATCGTCGCCTTCGCCCTGGTGGGCGTGGTCCACAGCCTGCTGGCCGTGGCTGCGTTCAGCATGGTCATCCCGCTGATCCAGGGCATCGTCCCCTACCGGCTGCGGGGAATGGGGCTGGCGCTCATAACGCTGTACATCTTCCTGATCGGAGCGATCGGCGGATCGCTGCTGTCGGCCTGGCTCACCAACGACTTCAGCAACCGCACCGCGGTCTTCGTGCTGGCCATCCCGGCCAACATCATCGGCGGGATAGCCCTCTACCGGGGAGGGCGCCACATCAGGGGAGACCTGGCGATGGCCGCATCCGACCTGCGGGGGGAGATGGCCGAGCACCGTCGCATGACCTCCGACCCGGCCTCGGTCCCGGCCCTTCAGGTGCACGGCGTGGACTTCAGCTACGGGGATCTGCAGATCCTGTTCGACACGTCCTTCGAGGTGCGCGAGGGCGAGACTCTGGCGCTGCTGGGCACCAACGGCGCGGGCAAGTCCACCATCCTCAAGGTCATCACCGGGCTGGTGACCCCCGAGCGGGGGGTTGTCCGCCTCGGCGGCCGCACCATCACCTTCGCCACCCCAGAGCACCGGGCCCGGCTCGGCATCGAGATGCTGCCCGGGGGCGCCGGGGTGTTCGGATCCCTCACCGTTCGGGACAACCTGATCGTGGGCGCCTATCGCTATCGCGGCGACCCCGCGGAGGTGAACCGACGCATCGACCGGGTGATGGAGCTGTTCCCGCAGCTCGCGGACCGGGCCGGCAGCCCGGCCAGCAGCCTCTCCGGCGGCCAGCAGCAGATGCTGGCCCTGGCCCGGGTGATGCTGCACGAGCCCCGGGTGCTGGCCATCGATGAGCTGTCACTGGGCCTCGCCCCCGCCGCGGTGCAGTCCCTGCTGGAGACGATCGACGGCCTGCGGGCCGCCGGGCAGACCATGATCATCGTCGAGCAGTCGCTCAACGTGGCGCTGGCCGTGGCCGACCGCGCCGTGTTCCTGGAGAAGGGCCGGGTGCGCTTCGAGGGACCGGCGGCTGAGTTGGCCGAACGGCCCGATCTCGCCCGAGCCGTGTTCCTCGGGACCGACGAGGCGTAGCCGGTCAGGCAGCGCGGGGACGCACACCGATGCTTGCCGCCTGGCTGACATCGCAGCTGGTCTTCAACGGGCTGGTGAACGGGCTGGTCACGGGCCTGCTGGCCATGGGCCTGGTCCTGGTCTATCGCTCCACCCGGGTCGTGAACCTGGCCGTGGGAAACATGGGCCTGGTCGGCGCGTCGCTGCTGGCGCTGCTGGTGCTCAACTACCACTTCCCGTTCTGGCTGGCCCTGGCCCTGAGCCTCGCCACCGGCACCCTGTTCGGAACGGTCGTCGACCTGGTGGTGGTGCGGCGCCTGTTCCATTCGCCTCGGGTGATCATGCTCATGGCCACCGTCGGGGTCGCCCAGCTGGCCCAGGGGATCAGCGGCTCCTACCCCGAGATCAACATGAGGGGCAACAAGTACCCGACCGCCGTCTCGGGTGTCTTCGAGGACGTGCTGGGCCTGCGGATCACCGGACCGCAGCTCAGCATCCTGATCGTCGTGCCTGCGTGCGCCCTGGCCCTGGGCTGGATGCTGCGGCGCACCACGTTCGGCCGGGCCGTCGAGGCCTCGGCCGACAATCCGTCACTGTCACGGCTGTCGAGCATCAACCCCAAGATGGTCTCGACGTTCGTGTGGACCATCGCCGGGCTGCTGTCGACCGTGTCGATCATGCTGCTGTCGGCCCAGGTCGGAAGCCCCGCAGGACTGGACAACCTCGGGATGCTCACCATGGCCCGGGCGATGCTGGCCTTCGTGCTGGCCGGCCAGCGGTCGTTCGGGCGGGCCGTCGCCTTCGGCGCGCTGAGCGGCGTGGCCGAGGCCGTGCTGAGGTTCAACTTCCTGACGGAGCTGGGGCTGTTCGACCTCATCGGCTTCGTCGTGGTGGTGGCCATCATCTACCGGCAGAGCCGCTCCGGCAGCGACGACGTCAGCTTCGCGTTCGCGCCGAAGGTGCGGCGTCCACCGGAGCAGGTCCAGCAGATCTGGTGGATCCGCCGGATGCCGCGCCTCGCGGGGACCCTGATCCTGGTCGCCGCGGTGCTCCTGCCCGTCGTCGTGACCCGTCCCAGCCGCCACCTCCTGTACGCCAGCATCGTCTGCTATGCGATCTGCGCGCTGTCGCTCACCGTCATCACCGGCTGGGCCGGACAGCTGTCGCTGGCCCAGATGGCCTTCGCGGGCCTGGGCGCGCTGCTGGCGGCTGCGCTCAACCGCGGCCTGGAGATGGACGTCTGGATCGTCGACTTCGAGGCACCCGGCCTCCCCTACCTGGCTGCCATCGCGATCTCGGCCGCAGCCATGGCCGGCGTGGCCGTGCTGGTGGGCCTGGGCGCGCTGCGGGTGCGCGGCCTTCACCTGGCCGTGATCACCTTCATGCTCGCCATTGCGGCCCAGCAGTACATCTACCGCCAACCGATCCTCAGCGACGGCAACACCAGTTCGGTGTCGTTCCGCCGGGGCACGATCTTCGGTCTGGACATGAGCGCGCAGCGGGCCTACTACTACTTCTGCGTGGCCATCCTGATCGTCGTGTTCGTCCTGGTGATCAGGCTCCGCAACAGCGGGATCGGCCGGTCCACGATCGCGGTGCGCGACAACCCCGACGCGGCGTCGGCCTACACCATCAGCCCGAGCCGGTCGAAGCTGGTGGCGTTCGCCCTCGCCGGAGGGATCGCGGCCCTCGGCGGAGCTTTGCTGGGGGGCCTGTTCCAGAACATCCCCTTCAACGAGCGCTACTACCTGATCGACGACTCGCTGCAGCTGGTGGCCATGCTGGTGATAGGCGGGCTCGGCTCGCTGTCGGGCCCCCTCGTCGGCGCGCTGTGGGTCATCGGGCTGCCCGCGTTCTTCCCCGGCAACGAGCTGGTCCCGCTCTTCACCTCCAGCGTCGGTATGCTCATCATCCTGATGTACTTCCCCGGCGGGTTCGCCCAGATCGGCTACGCGGCCCGCAAGGTGGTCTACGACTGGGCCCTCAAGCGACTGCCGGACGCCGAGCCGCAGCCCGCCGCGGAGGCGGCGGCGGATCCCGCCGGGCGACGGCTCGCGACACGGCTGTCGAGCGAGCGCGGCCCGGGCCCCGACGACGCTGCGGACGACAGCCGCGCCGTGCTGCAAGCCCGTGACGTCACCGTCAACTTCGGCGGCATCCGGGCCGTCTCGGACGTGGATCTTCACGTGATGGACGGCGAGATCGTGGGGCTGATCGGCACCAACGGGGCCGGCAAGTCCACCTTCGTCAACGCGGTCGGCGGCCATGTCGACTCACGGGGCACGGTCGAGCTGCTCGGGCGGGACGTGTCGTCTCTGAGCGTGACCGCCAGGGCCCGCCACGGGCTGGGACGGACCTTCCAGACGGCGCGGCTGTTCCCGGAGCTGACCGTCCAGGAGACGGTCCAGGTGGCGCTGGAAGCCCGGGGCCGGACCCCGTTCATCGGCACTGCCCTGGGGCTGCCGGGGGCTCGCCGGCTGGCTCGGGACCGCGCCGCCGAGGCGGACGAGCTCATCGACTTCTTCGGGCTGGGCCATTACGCCCGCGAGTTCATCGTCGATCTGTCGACCGGCACTCGACGCATCGTCGAGCTGGCCGACCTGATGGCGCTCGACGCCAAGATGCTATGCCTCGACGAGCCGACCGCAGGCCTGGCCCAGCGCGAGAGCGAGGCCTTCGGAGAGCTCCTGGTGGCCGTCCAGCGGGAGTTGGCCACCTCCATGCTGGTCATCGAGCACGACATGCCGCTGATCATGTCCATCAGCGACCGCGTCTACTGCCTCGAGGCCGGCCGGGTGATCGCAGAGGGCTCCCCCGCCGGAGTCAGGTCGGATCCCGGGGTGATCGCCAGCTACCTTGGCACCGACGAGCGGGCCATCCTGCGCAGCGACGCCCGAGGATCGGCCCGGGACCGCGAGTCCCCGCCGTCCCCGCCGCCCGACGGGAAACTGTGATGGCGCCCCCGGACCCGCGGTCACCGGCGCCGCCGCACCCCCGATCGCTTCGAAGGAAGGGAGACCCTGATGGCTAGCCACGACCTGGTCGTCCGCAACGGCATCGTCGTCGACGGCAGCGGGATGCCGGCCCGTCCCGCCGATGTGGCCGTGTCGGGCCGCAAGATCGTCGCCGTCGGCGCGGTGGAGGGCCGGGGCGCCCGCGAGATCGACGCCTCCGACCACATCGTCACGCCGGGTTTCATCGACGGGCACACCCACATGGACGCCCAGTTCTTCTGGGACCCGCTGGGAACGTCGTCGTGCTGGCACGGGGTGACCACCGTGGTGGTGGGCAACTGCGGCTTCACGCTGGCCCCGTGCCGGTCCGGGCAGGAGCAACTCGTGATCGACAACCTCGAGAAGGCCGAGGACATCCCGGCCGCGGCGCTGGGCGCCGGCGTGCACTTCGAGTGGGAGACCTTCGCGGAGTACCTCGACGCGTTCGACCGCCTGCCCAAGGGGATCAACGTCGGCTCCTACCTGGGGCACTCGGCCCTGAGGACCTATGCCATGGGTGAGCGGGCCTTCGAGTCGGAGGCGACCGAGGACGATCTGGAAGCCATGGAGCGCGAGCTGCGGGCCGGGCTGAGCGCGGGGGCGCTGGGCTTCACGACCTCCAGGAGCCACCACCACATCACCCCGTCGGGCCGTCCGGTGGCTTCCCGGGTGGCGCCGTGGGACGAGGTCGAGCGTCTGGTAGCCGCCATGGCCGGCGCCGGCGGCGGGATGTTCGAGCTGGCCAACGAGTCGGTCATGGCCTCCACCGACCCCGAGGGCCGGGCCGAGGCCATGGGCCGCCTCCGGCGCCTAGCGGTGAGCAACCGGGTGCCGGTCAGTTTCGGGATATCCACCTTCGGCGATCCCAACCGCTGGCAGGAGCTGTTGCGGCTCCTCGACGACGCCGCCCGTGACGGGGCCCAGATGTGGGGCCAGAGCAGCTGCATGCCCTCGGGCGCGCTGTTCAACTTCAAGACCTGGCTGCCTTTCGACAAGGTCCCGGCTTGGGCCGAGCTGCGGGCCCGGCCCCTCGACGAGCAGGCCGCCGCGCTCGGAGACGCCGAGGTGCGGTCCAGGCTGGTCGAGTCGCTCAGCGGCATGGACTTCTCGCTGGGCAAGGAGGTGGCCCGCAAACCGCTGTTCGAGCGGATCGTGGTGATGCAGCGCGACCGGGGCACCTCGCCGACGCTGGCCAGCGTCGCTTCGGACCGGGGCGTGCATCCGGTGGAGGCCATGATCGATCTGGGCCTGGAGTCCGACTTCGACACGTTCTTCCTGCAGATCACCAGCAACGACGAACCCGACGATGTGCTGATGATGCTGCGCCACCCGCGCACGGTCATGACCTTCTCCGACGCCGGAGCCCACGTGAGCCAGATCATCAGCGCGTCGCTGCAGACCTACCTGCTCAGCCACTGGGTCCGCGACGCCGCCGAGTTCTCCATCGAGGAGGCGGTTCGCATGATCACCCTGGTGCCGTCGAGCATCTGGGGAATGGCCGACCGGGGGCTGGTCCGCGAGGGCTTCGAGGCCGACTTGAACATCATCGACCTAGAGCGCCTGGAGCCGTGCGTCCCGGAGGTCGTTCACGACCTGCCGGCCGGCGCCACCCGGCTGACCCAGCGAGCCGAGGGCATCATGGCCACCGTGGTGGGCGGCGAGGTGCTGCTCGAGAACGGCGAGCACACCGGAGCGCTCCCCGGCCGCCTGGTCCGCCGCCGGGGTTGAACCCCGGCGCGGGCGTGATCCGCAGAGACTGGGCGAGACGTCTGTGGGGCTTAGGGGCCCCGCGGACAGGTGAGAGTCGGTCGCGTCGCAGCGGTGTCATTCCCGCTCTTGTTCGCTGCGCTCACGGGCCGCTCGGGCCACGGCCTCGCTCCGTATGAGCCGATTCGCTCGCCTATTCGCTCGGCCTCTTCAGGCGAGCGAGCGGGCCGCGTCGAGGACCCGCTCGAGCACGTCGCGGTCCCACGGAGCCCGGACGGCCACGTTGACCTGGTCGGCGCCGCGGGCCCGGTAACGGCCCAACGTCTGGGCCATCTCGGCGACCGAGCCGGCGAGGACGGCGGGACGCACCCGCTCGGCGGCCGCGCCGAAGCGGTGAATCAGATCGGCCTCGCCGGCCGCCACGCCGACGTTGACCGACACCCGGATCTCACCGGGGTCACGGCCCAGATCATCGCAGTGACTGTGCAGCACCGCGAGCTTGGAGCCGAACACTTCGGGCGGAACGAAGGCGACGTTCCAGCCGTCGGCGTGGGCGGCCGCGATCCGCAGAGTGCGGCGCTCGCCCCCACCGCCGATCCACAGCGGCAACCGGTCCTGCACCGGTGCCGGCAGGCGGCCGGGCTTCCTCAACGTGACGTGCCTCCCCTCGAAGGACACCTCGCCCCCGGCCAGCAGGGCGCGAAGGGCCTCGGCGGTCTCCTCCAGCAGATCGAGCCGGTCGCCCACTCCCGGAAAGGGAATCCCGAAGGCTTCGTACTCGGCCTCGGCCCAACCCGCACCCAACCCGGCCTCGCAACGCCCGCCCGACAGCTGATCGATCGTCGCCATTGCCTGGGCCAGCACCGACACATGGCGGTATCCGGCGCAGTAGACGAGATTGCCGCAGCGGACCCGAGACGTCACCAGCGCCAGGGCCGCATGGGCGGACACGGCCTCCAGGCAGCCATCGACGCTCGGCGCGAACCGGGCCGGGTCCGGGACGGTGACATGCGAGGGCAGGAGGTGGTCCCAGACCGAGATCCAGTCGAAACCGGCGGCCTCCACCCACCGCCAGAACTCCAGAAGATCAGCCGTCGTTGTGTGCTCGAGCCCGGTATGGACGCCGATCCGGAACTCCGATCGCGGTCCGGCCTGCACCGTCATATAGTCGTGGACGGTAACGGACCCGGGATGCCGGGCTCAACCGGGCGGGACAGCGACGGAGCGAGACTGTGGTGCATTGCGTCGTTGTAGCCGGGGGTGACGGCTCCGAGCTGGCCGAGCGCCTGGCGGGGGACGGCTCGGGAATCCACTGGTCGCGATGCTCCCCGGATGAGGTCGTGGACGTGCTGCGACAGCCGCCGGTTGTCGGCGAGGACTCGCAGCTTGTGGTCGTCGGCACCGGTGCCGCAGGGTCCGCCGCGCTGCAGGCAGCCGCAGACCACGGTTCGGTGTGCGGCGTGGTCCTGTGGGACGCCCTGCTCGGGGACGACGACCTGCAGTTGCTGGGCGAATGGCCGGAGGTGGCGGTGCTCGGGGTGGCCCACGCCGCGGATCGCGGCTCGCTCGGGTGGGTGACGGACGCGTTCCTCGCTTCCGATCACCCCGACTCCGACCTTGTCGTGGCCGGCGTGGACGACCCCGACGCCGACAGCACCTTGATCGCCCTTGTCCGAGATTGGGCTGCGGGCCGCTCGGCCATCGCAGCCACCGCCGAGGAGGTGGTGTTCGACGGTGTCGACGGCTGGGAGTTGCACGGCACCCGTTGGCTTCCCCAGCGCGACAGTCCGGTTCCCGGGGTGGTGCTGCTCCACACCGGTCGCAGCGACCGGGCCGCCTACGCCCGCCTGCAGCGCCTGCTGGCCGAGGCCGGTCTGGCGGTGCT
This sequence comes from Acidimicrobiia bacterium, assembly GCA_022820805.1. GTDB lineage: Bacteria > Actinomycetota > Acidimicrobiia > Acidimicrobiales > Aldehydirespiratoraceae > Aldehydirespirator. Next base: position 110,003 of record JAJEEV010000014.1, on the reverse strand, counting down.
GAACCTCGACTGGCGGGGCCGGGGCGAGAGCATCAACCGGGGCTCGTACTTCGATCTGGACCCCGAGACCCGCGATCTGGCCTGGCAGGACGCGCTGGTGGCCCTCGACCATCTCGCCGGCCTGGAGTCGGTGGACGAGACCCGGCTGGCCACGGTGGGCACGGTGCACGGCGCCGAGTACGCGGTGCGGTCGGCCTGCCGGGACTCCCGGGTGGCGGCAGTGGTCCTGCTGACCGGCTACCGGCCCCAGGACCAGAGCGAGGCCGACCACCTGACCAGCGGTGCAGTCGACACCCTCTACATCACCTGCACGGGCCATCAGGTCACCACCCGGGCCATGCGCGAGCTGCATTCGGCCGCTCCGCCGGGCCGCTCCCAGTACGTCGAGTACCCGGGGTCGGCATTGGGGTACCAACTGTTCGAGCTCGATCACGACCTCGAACCACGGGTCGTCAGCTGGCTGGTCGAGGCTCTGAACCGATGAGCCCGTCCCCGACCCGCGAGCTCGCATTCAGCGCAGCCGACGGATGGCCCCTCGGAGCGCTACTGCACCGGCCGGCCTCGGACGCGCCGGTGCCGGCAGTGGTGAGCGTCGCGGGCTCCCGGCACGAGCGCGATGCTTGGAAACGGACCTCGGAGTTCCTGGCGCAGCACGGCATCGCCACACTGATGCTTGACGTAAGGGGCCGTGGCGCCAGCCGGGGAGACTGCACCTACGCTCGCATGGGGCCGGGCCAGCGCCGCCGGGCGCGCCTCGATGTGGAGAAGGCGTTGGCGGTCGTCGCCGATCAGGACGGCATCGATGCAACCCGCCTGGGCGTGCTGGCCGAGCAGGACACCGCGGCCGACGCGGTCGAGGCAGCCGTCGCAGTCGGCGGTGTGCGAGCCCTGTGCGTGGTCTCGCCCCGGAATGCCGACCGAATCGCCTCGGCCCTGGCCACGAGGCCGGTCAGCGTCTTCGGGCTGGCGTCGACCGAGGATCGTGAGGGGGTGCGAGCCGCCGTCGGCGCCTACCTGGCGTCGGCACCCGAGGGCAGCGACCTGGCCGTCTTCCACGGCCTGGGCATCGGCATCACGATGGCGTCGGTGCTCCAGTTCGAGCAGCCCGAGGCACGACCGCTGGAGGACCGCATCGCCCGCTGGCTCGCCGACCGCCTGGTCAGTTGATGGACGGCCGGTTCAGGCGGCCGGCTGATCGCCGATCCGGTAGACGCGGTGGGCGGTTCCGGCGAGGACTGCTCGGCGTTCGGCAAGGTCCAGCACCGACAGCACCTCGCGGTAGGCGTCGATGAGCTTCCGGTAGGAGCCGTAGCACCGGTCGACGGGCCAGTTCGATCCGAGCATGCAACGGTCGGGGCTGAACGCCTCGACCGCGGCCAGGATCCACGGCCGGATGCTCTCGGTGGTCCAGTCGGGGTCGGCGCGGCCGGCCACCGCCGAGATCTTGCACACCACGGCCCCGGTCCGGCTGGCCAGCTCGTCGAGTGCGGCCGACCAGGCGGCCAGGCTCTCTGCGTCCCGCGACGGCGGCAAGCAGGCGTGGCTCAACACCACGGTGACGCCGGGCCATCGGCGGGCCAGGTCGGCAACCGCCCGGAGCTCGTCATGGGAGCGCCTCACCTCGACGGAGACACCCAACTCGGCCGCCGCGTCCATGGCTGCCGCGGCGCGGCCCGCGTCCAGGCTGTCGTAGGCGGTCAGATCCCGGACGCCCCGGAATCGCTGATGACGGCAATGGCATTGAAGCAGCGCGGGCGTCTCGGGTCGGGCCAGCTCGCAGCGGCCCACCGTCACGTCGGGCAGGCCGTGGCGGTCTGCGACCTGCTCGAGCCAGGCGGTCTCCACCTCCGGGTCGGGGATCGGCTCGGCGCAGTGCACGCCGACCACGCCGGCCAGGCCGGTGCCGTCAGCCTCAGCGATCAAGTCCGGAGGCAGGTACCTGGTGTTGGCGTAACCGTCGCCGCTGTCGAACCGGTAGGCCGAGAACCCGGAGTCGAGCCACGCCCACTCGAGGTCCTCCACCGATCGATCCCAGAAGTGCACGTGGGCGTCCACGAACGGCTCATCGGTCACGGCCATGGCACCTCGTCGTCGTCGGGATGCGGATCGGTCGTGGCCTCCTCGTCGTCGCTCGGGCGGCGGTTGGTGAGGCCCAGCGCCATCACCACTCCCACCACCATGATCACGGTGGCCACCAGGAACCCGTTGTTGTAGGCATCCTGCGCCGTGGCCAGCACGTCAGGTCCGGCGCCCAGCTCGGTCAGGCTCCCGACGTCGGTCACGATGACGGTAGCGATCACCGCCGTACCCAGCGCGCCCGCCACCCGACCGGTGAGGTTCCTCACCGCGGAGGCCTGGGTCCGCAGCCGCCGGACCACCGAGCTGAGGCACAGCAGTGTGGTCGGCATGGCCACCATGGCTACCCCGATGCCCGATCCGGCGATGTAGACCACCACAAGCCAGATGGGGGTCGAGGGATCGGTGGTCGACAGCAGGCCGGTGGCCAGCGCGGCCAGCGACATCCCCGCGACAATGGGCAGCTTGGGCCCGAAGCGGTCAGTCATCCGACCGGCCAGGGGCATGGTGGCTGCGGCCAGGAGGGCGCTGGGAGTCAGCACCGCGCCGGCACCGACCGGACTCAGGCCTCGCACCGCCTGCATCTCCAGGGGCACGAACACCTGGCGGGCGAACTGGGCCATGGCCAGCGTCCCAACCACGACCATGCACAGCGAGAAGTCTCGCGAGCTGTAGAGCTTGGGATCGATCAACGGGTGAGGGGTGCGGGTCGCCCGCAGCCAGAAGACCGCGGCGATCAGCAGCGACATCACCATGGTGGCGACGAAGATCGTCGAAGACAGCCCCCAGTCGGAGGCGTAGGAGCTGGCCGTCAGGAACCCGACCAGCGACACCGTGAACAGCAGGGTGCCTAGCAGGTCCATGGGACGTCGCTGGCCCGGTGACTTGACGGGAACGAAGCGCAGGGCTCCCATCAGCAGCAGCCCGCAGACCGGGGCGAAGCCGAGGAACAGCCACCGCCAGCTGGTGAAGGTGACCACCCAGCCACCGAGGAGCGGCCCCAGCGCCGGGGCGATCATGAACAGTCCGCCGCTGTAGCCGATGATCCGTCCCCGGGTCTCGGGCGGCGTCATCTCGTAGATGAGCAGCGTGCCGACTACGAGCGTGGCCCCGCTGCAGAGACCCTGCCCGATGCGGGCCACCACCAGGGTCACCAGGTTGGGAGCAGCCGCCGACAGGATCGCGAAGGCGGCAAACCCGCCGGTCGCCCGCAGGAAGACCGGGCGCAGACCCCACCGGTCGGCCAGCCACCCGCTCGGCGCCTGGGTGACGCCGAGCGCCAGCAGGTGAGCGGTGACGACCCACTCGATCCCGGTGTCGGCGTCGAGTCCGGCCGCGATCGAGGGGAGGGCGACATTCACCACGTTGGAGTCGAGGAACCCGACCAGCGTCCCGGCCAGGACCAACCCCAGGCTCAGGCGCCTATGGTGCGCCGGCTCTGACCCTGCCCGCAGACGTCGACGGGAGGGCCTGTCGGGAGGCGAGGTCAAGGCGAACCACCGGAGGGCACTGCCACCCGGGCTGCGACGATGCGGCCGACCGGCGGGCCGGCAGGATCCATCGACGCAGTCTCGGAGTAGGTGCACACGAACAGGGTCCGGCCGTCGTCGTCGCCTAGGACGCACGCGAACGCCCCCTCGGCACCGGTGGAGATCCGCTGCAGCACCCGGCCGCCCTCGGCGACACGCACCACCTCGCAGCCGAGCGGATCGGCGTACCAGACGGCTCCCTCAGCGTCGAGGCAGATCCCGTCGGCCACCCCCTGCCCCAGGTCGGCGAAGACCCTGCGCCTGTGCAGGCCGCCGTCGTCGGCTATGTCGAACGCGGTCAGCCGGCCCGCCGAGGATTCGGCCACGATCAGACGCGCCCCGTCGGCGGTGACCACCGATCCGTTGGGGAAGCCGAGGTCGCCGGCCACGACGCGCGCCGGGCCGGAGCTGTCCACGAGCACGATGTTGCCCCCGGCTGGCGCCTCGCCGGCGGCGAGGTCGTAACCGAAGTCGCCCACATAGGCCCGGCCCTGGCCGTCGACGACCATGTCGTTGCACTTGCCTCTGGTGAGACCGGCCAGGTCGGCCACCTCGGACAGGTCGTCGCCCCGGCGCCGCAGCAGGCGCCGGTCGCCCATCGAGACCACCAGCAGGTCACCTTCGGGCGACCATCCGAGCCCGCCCGGATCGGCGGGCACCTCCACCACGGTCGTCGGGCCGTCCGGATCGATGCGCACTACCCGTCCGGCTCGTTTCTCGGAAAACCAGAGGCAGCCCTCGTGCCACCGGGGACTCTCCGGGAACCGCAGCCCGCTCAGGACCTCCTCGAGGCTCCCCGAAGGCCTCGTCCGGTCACCGTCGTGCCGTTCAGCCATAGGCGGCTCGCCGGACCGCTCCGTAGCTGACGATGGGCGTCGCCTCCGGCGAGACGATCGCCTCGACCACCGAGGGGCCGGGCGTCTCCAGGGCCTCGGCGATGGTCGCCTCCACGCCCCCGGCGCGCTCGACCCGCCGGCCGGCGGCCCCCATGGCTCGGGCCGTCGCCACGAAGTCGACATCGGTGAAGTCGGTGCTGTAGGGCATCTTCATGCGGGACTCGACGTGGCGGATCCACGCCAGCGAGGAGTTGTTGAGCACGACGGTCGTGATGTCGAGACCGTAACGGCATGCCGTCTCGGTCTCGATCAGGCCGTAGCCCCATCCCCCGTCACCGGTGAGGGCGACCACCCGCCCCTGCGGGCGAGCCAGGCGGGCGCCCAGGGCGGCCCCCGGAGCCCAGCCGAGCCCGGCCAGGCCGCGGGGCGCGAGCATCCCCGGCCCGGCTCGCTTGACCCGGAAGTAGCGGGCCGCCCATCCCGACGACAGCGACGCCTCGCAGACCAGCACGTCGTCGGGGCCCAGCAGCCGGTCCAGCGCGCCCACCACGTCGGCGGGGTGGACCACGTCGCCGTCGCCTGCTGATTCCTCGGCCGGTCGGATGGCGTCGATCCACGGGGCGGCCGGGAGTTGCCAGCCCTCCAGTGCCTCGGCCAGGCTCAGGCAGAACGATCGGGCGTCGGCGACCACACCGATGTGGGCCGGAATGGCCCGGCCGATCTCGGTGGCGTCGACGTCGGCGTGCACGACGGTCTGGCCGGCCGACGGCAGGCGCCAGCCGTGGGTACCGAGTTGGGAGTGCTTGGTGCCGACCGCGACGATCAGGTCGGCGGCCTGCACTACCAGGTTCCCTCGCTGGGATCCGAAACCCCCGACGACACCGGCCGACAACCGGTTGCGCTCGTCGATGGCGCCCTTGCCGTTCAGCGATGTGACCACCGGCAGCGAGCATCCCTCCGCCAGTGCGGACAGGGCGAGCGCGGCGCCGCTGAAGACGACCCCTCCCCCGGCGAGGATCACCGGCCGCTCGGCGGTCTTGATCCGCGCCGCGACGGCCTCGACCAGTTCCGGCTCCGGGTGGGGCCGGTGGCGGGGAAACCGCCGGTCACGGTCAGCGATCGACCGCGGCCGCGACGGGTCGGCGGAGCCGAGGAAGATGTCCTCGGGTATCGACACCACCACGGGCCCGGGACGGCCCGCCGTGGCCACTCGCAGCGCCTGGTCCACGACCTCGTCCAGCGCGGCCGACTCATGGACCCGTCCGACCCACTTGGTGACCGGCGCCAGGGTCTCCGACTGCTCGAAGGACTGCGAGGCCACCGAATGGCGCCGCAGGTGCTCTGCGTCGCGGCGGGTGTCGGCCACCAGCGCGACCACAGGAATCGACGAGGCCTGGGCCTCGGCCAGTCCCGACACGAGGTTGGTGGCGCCCGGCCCGACCGTGGCGTCGCACACGCCGACGGCACCGGTGAGCCGGGCGAAGGCGTCGGCCGCGGTCACCGCGTTGCGCTCGTCGCGGGTGACCACGTGGCGCAGCGCCGCCGCCCTGGAGGCTGCGTAGAGGGGAAGGGTCTGGCCGCCGGGAACACCGAACAGCGCCGCCCCGGGTCCGGCGATCAACTCCAGCAGTCGCTCACCGACGGTCATGGCCCCCACAGCGAGTTTAGTATACTGTTTGTGGGTTCGGGATGCGCGAGTTTGCAGGGGTAGAAGGCTTTGCTGACACCGGCCGCGGCTGAGCGCATCTCAGCGCTGACGCCATCACTGACGCCGCGGCCGAAGTTCCACGTGACCCGCAAGCTCGTGGGCGTCCCGAAATGGCCGCTGGTGCTGCTCACGGCCGTCTACACGATCAACGTGAGCGACCAGTTCCTGCTGTCGTCGATGTTCCCGCTGCTCAAGCGGGAGTTCGGCCTGTCCGACACCGCGCTGGGCATCCTCAGCGGGTCGTACCTGATCAGCGTCACCCTCGGAACGGTGCCCTTCGGGGCGCTGGCCGACCGCTACAGCCGCACCCGGATCATCGCGTGGGGAACCGCGTTCTGGGGGATCACCATGATCTTCACCGGGATGGCCAGCGGCTTCATCATGCTGCTGCTCGGGAGGATGGTGCTGGGCCTCTGGGATCCGTGCGACAACCCGACCTCGCAGTCGCTGCTCGCCGACTACTACCCGGTCAACCAGCGGTCCAAGGTGATGGGCATCTACCAGATGGGCCAGCTCACCGGGTTCTTCCTGCTGCCCATCGGGGGGCTGATGGGGCAGGCCTGGGGGTGGAGGGCGACGTTCTTCTTCTTCGCGCTGCCGGCGTTCGCGGTGGCCCTGTTGAGCTGGCGGCTGCCCGAGCCCGTGCGGGGCATCCAGGAGCGGCGCCACCAGCGGCTGGAGGCCGACGAGCGCACCGTGATCGCGTCCAGGTACCAGAACATCACCGTGGTGGACGCCTACCAGGTCATCCTGCGCTGCCGCTCCTACACGGCCAGCCTGGTGTCGTCCACGGTCGGCAGCCTGTTCTTCGGCGGCATCGGCGTGTGGACTCCCACGTTCCTGATCCGCTACCACGACCTGGACGTGGCCGAGGCCACCACCGCGCTGAGCCTGGTGGCGGTCGGCGGACTCGTGGGCGTGCTGACCGCCGGCAACCTCGCCGACTTCCTGACCCACTCCGGCTACACCTCGGCCCGCATCGGGGTGGCCGGCATTGCCCGCCTGATCTCAGCACCCCTGTTCATCGCCGCGTTCCTGGTGAGCTACACGCCGCTGATGCTGGTTCTGCTGTCCTTCGGCGCCCTGTTCCTGGTGGCCGCCATCCCGCCGCTCAATGCGGCCCGGGTCGATGTGCTGCATCCCGACCTGCGGGGCCGGGGCACATCGCTGGACGCGGTCACCCAGAGCCTGGCCTCGGCCGCCTCGCCGGTCATCTACGGCATCATCGCCGACGCAAGCGACCTCAGGACCGCCTACATGACGCTGATACCGCTGGCCGCGGTGGCCGGACTCATCCTGATCACGTTCGCGCTGGCCAGCTACCGGCGCGACGAGCAGGCCGTGCAGGCCATGGTGCGCGAGGAGCACGCGCTGCACGTCGCCAGGCTGGCCGAAGCAGGTGAGACCGCCGGCCGGACGGCAACGGGACCGCCGACCGCGTCCGGCGCAGCACCGACCGGCGAGTCCGGGACCGATGCCCCGGTTGCCGGGAGGGCCGAGCCGTTGCTGCGGGTCGAGTCCCTGGACTTCTCCTACGGGCCGATCCAAGTGCTGTTCGGCGTCGACATGACGCTGCCCGAAGGCGGATGCCACGCGCTGGTGGGCCGCAACGGGGTGGGCAAGACCACCCTGCTGGCCAACGTCGGCGGGCTGCTGCACGCCCAGTCGGGCCAGATGTTCTTCCGGGACCAGGACCTGGTCGGCATACCGCCGGAGCAGCGGGCCAAGCTCGGCATCACCCTGATGGCCGCCGGGCAGTCGATCTTCCCGTCGCTGAGCGTGAGCGACAACCTCTGGTTCGGCGCCTACCCGTTCGCGGGGAGCCAGAGCCTCGTCGCCGAGCGCATGGACGAGGTGCTCGACGTGTTCCCGGCTCTGGGCCGGCGGCTCGATCAACGGGCGGGAACGCTCTCGGGCGGCGAGCAGCAGATGGTGGCCCTGGGGCGCGCCCTGGTGGCCGGACCGGACCTGCTGCTGATCGACGAGTTGAGCCTGGGCCTGGCCCCGACGGTGACGGTGGAGCTTCTCGAGGTGGTGGAGCGCATCTCCGCTCTCGGCACCACGATCCTGCTCGTCGAGCAGTCCATCGGGGTGGCGCTGTCCGTCGCCGACTCGGTGTTCTTCATGGACCGGGGCCGGGTGAGCGATCTGGGCCCCGCCTCGGCCCTCGACGCCGACGCTCTGGCCCTCCGGCTGCTGGAGAGCCACGAATGAGCTCATCACCGGACCTGCTGGAGACGAGCGCTCGGGTGGCTGGACGGCTGCTGGGGCCATGGTGGAACGAACGGACACGGCGGGTGCTGTTCGGCGTCCTCATCACCGCCGGCTTCGTCGTCGGCCTGGTGCTGGGCCTCCAGCAGGTCTATGACCGCCCCGTCCTCGACGTCGGCGAGCCGCGGGTCCGCGTCGAGGGGTTGACCGCCACGGTGCAGGTCACGGTGCGCAACACCTCCGAGGATGTCGCCTACTGCCCCGTCGTGGGAGTGGCCGCCCTCGATCGCGACGGCCTCGACCTGGCCAAGGCCCCCGCGTTCGTCGATCTGGGCGACGCCCGGCTGGCTCCCAAGGCCAGCGCCAACTTCGTGGGGGTGTTGATCGGCATCAGCGAACGCGACTTCGCCGAGCAGTTGAGCGAGTACGCCGCCTTCGTCGAGCACGAGAACCCCTGCCCATGACGCTTCCCCTTCGGTCTTCGCGAGCACGAACTCGCCCATCCATGGGCTCAAGTGCCGGTCACCCAGTGACGACGGGTTGAGTTGACCGCCATGACGCTTCCCCTTGTCGGGTTCGAGGTCCCCCACAACGTGGTGATCCTCGGCGTGATCACCGGCCTGACCTATTCGCTGCTGGGCCTGGGCATCACCCTCGTCTACCGGTCGTCACGGGTCATCAACTTCGCCCACGGCGAGATGGGCGCGCTGGCCGCGCTGATGATCCCCATCTTCGCCCTCAACCTCGGGTGGCCCTACGCCATCGCTCTGGTCATCGCGCTGCTGGTCGCCGCGGCCGTCGGCGGGCTGTTCGAGTTCCTGGTGATCCGGCCCCTGCGCTCTGCGTCCCGCCTCACCGTGCTGGTGGCCACCATCGGCGCCTCGCAGCTGCTGTTCTTCGGCGGGGCGCTGCTGCCCAAGGGCGGCGACCTCATCGGCAAGATCTACCCGACGCCCTTCGACTGGCGCATCAGCGTCGGCAACCTCCTTCTCGGCCCGGGCCAGCTCACCATCCTGGTGGCCGTCCCCATCCTGACCGTCGTCCTGGCCCTGTTCCTGGGACGCAGCCGGCTGGGCAAGGCCAGCCGGGCCTCCGCCGAGAACACCGACGCAGCCCGCCTCGCCGGGGTGCCCATCGACAGGGTGTCGTTCGCGGTGTGGACCGCGGCCGGGCTACTGGCCGGGGTGTCGGCCATCCTCATCGGCCCGACCCGGCCGCTGGCGCTGTCCCAGGCGCTGGGGCCTCAGCTCATGCTGAAGGCGCTGGCGGCCGCCATGCTGGGGGGGCTGACCCGCTTGTCGTCGGTCTTCGTGGCCGGCATCGCCATCGGCGTGCTCGAAGCGCTCGTGCTGTGGAACTATCCGATCGGCGGCGCCCTCGATCTGGTGCTGCTGGCCGCGATCGCGGGCAGCTTCCTGATGAAGAAGGGTCTGGGCTCCGTGCTGCGAGGCTCCGAGCAGAGCTCCTGGACGCTGGCCGCCGCCATCGTGCCCCTGAAGCCCTACCTCGCGGCCCATTTCCGGGTGCGGGCCGCCAAGGTCGCCCTGCTGGGCACCGCACTGGCCGTGGCCGTGTACCTGCCGACCCGCATGACGTCGTCGGAGCAGTTCTTCCTGGGCGCGGTAGCCCTCTTCGCGGTCATGGGCCTGTCACTGGTGGTGCTCACCGGGTTCGCGGGCCAGGTCTCCCTCGGCCAGTTCGCGTTCGTGGCCGTCGGCGCGGCGTTGGGGGGCCGCCTCTACCAGCTCGGGCTCCCCCACGGGCCCGCCATCGTGATCGCCACCGTCGCGGGCGGGGCCGTGGCACTGCTGATCGGCCTGCCCGCGCTGCGCATCCGGGGACTGTTCCTGGCCGTGATCACCCTCGCCTTCTCGGTCGCGGCCAGCGGCTGGCTGCTGGAGCAGGACTGGCTCAACCATCGGGGCGACGACGGGGCCACGTCGATGTCGATACCGCGTCCCACCTTCGGCGGGGTCAGCCTCGACAGCGAGATCCGCTACTACTGGGCCTGCCTGGGCGCGCTGGTGGTGGCAATGTTCGTGGTCCACCGGCTGCGACGGAGCGGCCTCGGCCGCAGGATGGTCGCCGTGAGGGACAACGAGCCGTCGGCGTCCAGCGTGGCCGTGTCGCCCCGCACGACCAAGCTGGCGGCGTTCGTGGTCTCGGGGATGATCGCGTCCTGCGGTGGCTTCCTCTACGGCGGGCTGCTGGTCACCTTCGCCGGGGACCTCGACGGGACGTTCGGTCCGGCAGAGTCGCTGTCGCTGGTGGTGATGGCGATCTTCGGCGGGGTGACCACGATGACCGGAGCGGTGCTCGGGGCCTTCTGGGTGCAGGGCATCCCCCGGATCCTCGGCGAGGACTGGGGTCTGCTGTCGTCGGGAATGGGGGTGCTGGCCGTGCTGCTCCTGCTGCCGGGCGGGCTGGCATCGCTGGTGTTCGCCACCCGCGACAAGCTGGTCGAGGCTGCCGTAACCCGGGGACTGCTGCCCGCAGGCGAACCGGCCGGCGCAACACCCGAGGACGGGAGGGTGACCGGGTCCGAGCCCGTCTCGCGCCCCGATCCGCGCCCAGACGGAGACCCAGTGCTCGTCGCCGACCGGATATCGGTGTCCTACGGTGGCGTGAACGCCCTGCGCGACGTGTCCATAGATGTGAGGGGCCACGAGATCGTCGGCGTGATGGGCCCCAACGGTGCCGGCAAGACGACCCTGTTCGACGTTCTCTCAGGACATCAGCGTCCCGATTCGGGGACCGTCCTGCTCGACGGTCGAGACATCGGCTCGCTGCCTGCGCACCGCCGGGCCCGGCTGGGACTGGGCCGGTCGTTCCAGCAGGCCCGGCTGTTCGACGACATGATGCTGGTGGACGCCGTCAGCCTGGCTCTGGAGCGCCGGCAACCGACTCGCCTGGCTGCCGCGCTGCTGGGGACCCCCGGGGCGCGCCGCTCCGAGCGCGAGCGCAACCGGACGGCGCTGCGGATGCTGGAGAATCTCGGAATCCGCGAGCACGCCCATTACCAGATCGTCAACCTCTCCACCGGCACCCGACGCCTGGCCGAACTGGCCTGCGCTCTGGCCCTGGACGCCCATCTGGTCCTGCTCGACGAGCCGACCGCGGGGCTGAGCCCCCGGGAGGTCGACGACTTCGTACGGGTCATCTCCGACCTGCGGGCCCGCCTCGGGATAACCGTCATCGTGATCGACCACGACGTTGCCATGATGCGCTCGCTGGTCGACCGCCTGTACGTGCTGGAGGCCGGAGACCTGATCGCCTCGGGCCCGCCCTCGATCCTCGACACGGACCGCAGGGTGGTCGAGGCGTACATGGGCACCCACCGGGATTCCCGATTCGCCGGGACCGGGGCAGGCGAGGACCGCAGCACGACAGGAGGCGAGCCGCGATGAGCGGATCGCGCGGCCCCGGCGACGCACCGGGCGCCGGGCCTGCCGGTCGCCGGGCGCTGGAGTTCGTCGACACCCACGTGCACTACTGGGACCACAGCGTCGAGGGTCTGCACTGGCGGTATCTCGACGCGGGTTTCGACCATCCCCGCCTGAAGGGGATGCACCGCCTCGACGCCCCCCGGTTCACTGCGGCCGAATTGCGGGCCCAGGCCGGCGAGTACGCCCCGGCCAGGATCGTGCACGTCCAGTCCTGCGTGGAGGAGGCGCCCGGACTGGAGACCGCCTGGCTGCAGGCGATGGCCGACCGGGAGGGATCACCCGACGCCATCGTGGCCCAGGCCCATCCGGCCGACGCCGACATCGCATCGGTGATCGAGGCCAATGCCGGCCACCGGCTGCTGCGCGGCGTCAGGGACATGCTCTCGCCCCGAACCATCGACACCGACGCCTTCACGACCGGCTTCGACATGCTCGCCGACGCCGGACTGAGCCTCGAGGTGCTGGTGCCCTACCCGAAGTTCGACGCGGTTTGCGCCCTGGCCGACCGGCGGCCCGACGCCACCATCATCCTCGGACACGCCGGCCAGCCCGAACGGCGCGACCGCGGCTACTTCGCGGAATGGTCCCGGGGCATCGCCAGGGTCGCGTCACGGCCCAACGTCGTGGTCAAGATCTCGGCCCTGGCCAGCGGGGCCGACCCGCAGTGGACCACCGACAGCATCCGAGGTTGGGCCGAGCACTGCATCGACAGCTTCGGCCCCGACAGGGCCATGTTCGCCACCAACTGGCCCATCGACCGCCTCTACGGCACCTACGCCGCCCTCATCGAGGCCTACCTCGAGATCACCGCCCCGCTCACGGCCATCGAGCAACGAGCCCTGTTCTCAGCCACGGCTACCCGCGTCTACCGCCTCGATGCGAAAGTGGCGGATGGTACGCTCGACTCCTGCCAATGACGGACAATTCGACAAGCCTGCAACCCCTCACGGGATCGGTCGGGGTGAGCCTCTCCGGCATCGACCTGACCACCGACATCACCGCGGCAGAGGCGGATGCGCTCCGGTCGGCCCTTTTCAACCACTGCGTCCTGATCCTGCGGGGCCAGCTCCTCGAGCCGGACGACCACATGCGCCTGGCCGAGGTGTTCGGCGAGCCGTTCCTGCCCTGGTACTACGCGAAGAACTCGCTCGAAGGCTTCCCCAAGATCGCCATCGTGCCCAACTTCGGGAAGGCCAAGGCTCCGGCCGAGGCCTGGCACACCGACTGGTCGCACATGTCCACCCCGCCCGCGGTCTCGGTCGCTCGGGCCCATGTCCTGCCCGAGACCGGTGGCGACACGATGTTCTCGAACCAGTACGTCGCCTACGAGCGACTGTCCGACGGCATGAAGGAGTTCCTCGCGGGCCGGCGGGCGAAGTTCGTGGGCAGCCGACCGAAGGCCGTCCAGAAGATGGCCGGCACCTCCGACACGCTTCCCAAAGCCGAGCGGGAGCCGGTGATCAACCATCACCCGCTCGCTCGGGTTCATCCCGGAACAGGACGTACCGCCCTCTACCTGAACCGGCCCGGCGAGGCCATGGTCGCCATCGAAGGCATGACCGAGGCCGAGAGCCTGCCGATCCTCAGGTTCCTCTACGAGCAGTCGTCCACCCCCGACAACGTCTACCGCCACCAGTGGCAGCCGGGCGACGTCATCTGCTGGGACAACCGGTGCGCCATGCACTACGGGGTTCACGACTACGGCGATGCCGAACGCACACTCCACCGGATCACGGTGGGTGGGGCGGAATGACGGGTCGCAGCCGCGGATAGCGCGGTGGCCGCCTCGCAGCACAACGACGGCCTGTCGGGCGGCCCGCCCCGGTTCTTCGCGATCGAGGAACCCGAGCCGGGTGTAGTGCTGGTCGGAACCTGCGTCCGCGGCATCTCGCGCTCCGCCGACAGCGGCGCCACCTGGGAGCCGGTCCGCGGCTTCGACCACGTCAGTATCAACGCGTTCGCGACCGCAGCCGGAGGCGAGGTCCTCGCGGCCACATCGGGCGGCCTGTACCGGTCCGACGACCGGGGGCTCAATTGGGTCCAGCTCGACGGAGAACCGATCTACGCAACCGCGCCCTCGGGGCCTGATCGGCCCGACGGGCTCAGAACCTTCCGGCTCCTGGCGCTCCGCGACGGGCGCACCCTCGCCGGCACCGACGGATCCGGGGTCTGGGCGCGGCCCAGCCGCGCCGGGTGGGCTCCGCTCGGCGCCGACGGTGCGATCGTGCACAGTCTCGCCGAGACCCCCACGGGCGCGATCCTCGCGGGCACCCACGACGGCGGTGTCCTACGATCCGACGACGGCGGCTCGACCTTCCAGCGGTCCTCGGGCAACCTCGCCGACACGTCCGTCCACGCCCTGACCGTGCTCAGCGACGGCTCGATCCTCGCGGGCACGGGCCAGGGCCTCTCCCGCTCGGCCGACGACGGCCGGACCTGGCAGCCCCATGCCGACGAACTCGACACCCACCGCGTCTTCTGTGTGCGTCAACTGGACAACGGGCGGGTGATGGCGGGCAGCTACGCCCACCTGTGGATCGGCGAGCACGACACGTGGCGCCTTGTCGATCCCGGCCTGACCCCCGACGAGACCTGGACGGTCCACTTCCATGGCGACACGATCTACGCCGGCGCCAAGGCCGGCGTGCTCCTCTCGCAGGATCGGGGCCGGACCTTCCAGAACGTCGCACCCGGATCGGTGGTGTACGGATTCGCGGGGACCAGCCCGGACGGAGTGCTGGCCGGCGGCGACTGGGGAGTCCGCGCCGGCCCGGACTGGGAACCGGTCGGCGAGACCGGCCCGCGGACGTTCACCCTGTTCGAGGTCGGCCCCGACCGGCTGCTCGCGGGGACGCTCGGCCAGGGCCTGATGGAGTACCGCGACGCCAACTGGAGCCCCGTCGCCGGCGGGCCGCCCCACCCCCACGCCTACCACGTCCTGCGCTCGACCAGCGGACGCCTGCTCGCCGGGACGGGAGCAGTGATCGACGGCGCCAAGGCCGGCGGAGTGTTCACCTCCGACGACGATGGCCGCACCTGGACCCAGACCCTGGCGGGCCGCAACTACTACAGCCTCGCGCAGACCTCCGACGGCACCATCTACGCCGGTGGCCGCCGCTGTTACATCTCGGCGTCGAGCGACGACGGCGACAGCTGGTCGCAGCGGCCCCTTCCCCTCGGTCGCGAGGCCAAGATGTACTCCCTCTACACCGACGGGCAGGACCGGATCTTCCTCGGCGCCGGGGGCCAACTCCTGCGCAGCGACGACGGTGCTCACACATGGGTCGTCCTCGACGAGGGGATCGACGGCATCAGCTTCTACGACATCCGCGAGGGGCCCGGCTCGATCCTGGCCGCGGCCACCAGCAGCGGGGTCTACACCAGCGCCGACGGCGGAGACTCCTGGCAAGCCGGCACTCTTGGCTGAACGGGCATCTCGGGCGTCGCGGCGAAATGAGTATCCTGATATGTTGGACACTGTGACTGCGGAGGTCGACTTCGACCACCACTCCGAGGAGTTCGCGGCTGATCCGTGGTCCCTGCTGGCCCGCCTGCGCTCGGAGTGCCCGGTGGCCCGCACACCCAGCCACGGAGGGTTCTGGGTGCTCACCGGCTACGACGAGATCCGCCAGGTGGCCACCGACGACGAGACGTTCTCCTCCGCGGAGACCCTGGTGATCCCGCCCAAGAAGAACGTCGGGCAGAAGTCGATCCCCGCGGAGATGGACGCGCCCGAGTTCCTGGCGTTCCGGAAGGTCCTGCACCCGATGCTGTCGCCCGCGGCCGTGGACCGCATGACGCCGGTGATCGAGCGGTTCGTGCACGCCGCCATCGACGACTTCATCGAGGAAGGATCCTGCGACTTCGTCCACGACTTCGCCGACCCGGTGCCCGCCATGACCACCCTCTACAAGCTCGGCCTGCCGGTGGAGCTGTGGAAGGACTTCTCGGTTCCGCTGCACCAGGTGGTTTTCCTGCGCCAGGACAGCCCCCGCCGGGTCAATGTGCCCGAAGGGCTCCAGTTCGTGGCCCAGACGATCTCCGACACGATCGCCGCCCGGCGCAAGGCCCCGCGCGACGACATGATCTCCTACCTGCTCAACGCCACCGTCGACGGTCGACCGGTCACCGACCACGAGGTCAAGGAGATGGCCACCCTCATCGTCCAGGGCGGCTTCGACACCACCGGTTCGGCCATCTCCAACGCGCTCATCCAGATGGACCGCGACCGCGACCTCCGGCGCCGCCTGATCGAGGATCCCGCGCTCATGACCGCGGCCGTCGAGGAGTTCCTGCGCTTCGAGGCACCCCAGATGGCGATGGCCCGCACCGCAACCCGAGACGTGGTCATCGGCGATCGCCACATCTCGAAGGGAGACCGGGTGCTGATGGTGTGGGCCTCGGCCAACCGCGACGACTCCGTCTTCGAGGACCCCGACAGCATCGTTCTCGACCGGTTCCCCAACCGTCATGTGACCTTCGGCCTCGGCGCCCACCGGTGCCTGGGATCCAACCTCGCCCGGCGCCAGATCCAGGTCGCGCTTCGAGCTGTGCTGCGCCGCATGCCCGACTACGCGATCGACCACGACGACGCCGTGAGGGCCGAGACCGTCGGCATCGTGTACGGCATGTTCTCGCTGCCGGCCAACTTCCCCCCGGGCGAGCGCTGGTTCGCGTGATCCGGCCCAACAGACAGGAGCAACCCGCACCATGAGAGAAGGCTTCGAGTTCATCGACACCGACCAGCACGTCGGTCCCAACATGGAGACGCTTCACAAGTACGCCGACGAGGCACTGCTGGCCCGGTGGGACGAGCTGCTCCCCTACTACATGAAGGTCACTGAAGGGCACCACCTCAGCGTGGCTCCCATCCCCTACAAGCGGGACCTCTACACCGGAACCGACGATCAGCAGACCGCGGCGGGTGAGCGGGGGGCGCAGGGGCCCCTCGGCAGCGCCGTGAAGCTCAACTTCGACGTGAAGCCGGTGCCGGAGGTCAACAACGAGAACAGCCGGGGCCGTCTCGACGACATGGACGCCGAAGGCGTGGACATCGCGCTGATCTTCCCGTCGACGTTCTCCACCGCCTCCACCGCGCTCGACCCCGAGATCCAGACCGGCCTGTACGCGGCCTACCACCGCTACCTCGACGACTACTGCGGCCTGGACACCGACCGCCTCAAGGCCGCTCTGGTGCTCAACGCCCGCGACCCGGAGTGGTCGGCAGCCGAGCTGGAGTCGCTGGCGGGCAAGCTGTGGGTGGCCGCGGTCTCGGTGATGCTGCCCGAGGGCCTGCCCGTCGACGACCCGTCGCTGGACGGGATCTGGAGGTTGATGAACGACGCCGACCTGCCGCTGGTGCACCACTCGTTCTTCTACGAGCCCCCCTACTTCCCCGGCTACCGCGACATCTGGGGCAATCTGGCCATCGCCCGCATGGCCGCCCACCCCTGGGGCGCCCAGCGTCTCGTCGCCTACGTGACCCTGAGCGGGATGTTCGACCGCTACCCCAACCTGCGGATCGGCTTCGCCGAGTGCTCCGGCGGCTGGGTCGGCGCCTGGCTGAACCGCATGACCTACCAGGCCGACTACCTCGCCTCGAAGCTGCCCCGCATCGACAAGACACCCATCGAGTACGCGCTGGACGGCCACATCTTCTGCGGCATCGAGCTCGACGAGGGCCCCGACGCGGTGAAGGCGGTGTCGGCTGTGGTCGGCGACGAGATCCTGATGTACTCCTCGGACTACCCCCATGGAGGCTGCCGGTTCCCCAACTCCGTCGACATAGTCCTCAAGTGGCGCGACGAGCTCGGCGACGAGACGTTCCGCAAGATCGCCAGCGAGAACGCCCGCCGCTTCCTGCGCATTTGAGTTCGAGCTGTCGAGGCCATGACTCCCGGCTCGCCTCCGTGGGCGGTCACCCGCATCGCCAACGCCTGCGTGCTGCTGGAGATTGCCGACGCGGTCGTGCTCACCGACCCGTGGTTCGCCAGGAGCTGGGCCTTCAACGAGCACGCCACCGTGGCGGTGAAGGATCTTCCTGAGCTGACCGCCGTCATCGGCAGTCACTGGGTGCGCGACCACTGGGGCATGGCCGAGCTGGCCTCCTACCCCCACCGCGCCGGGACCCCGGTCTACGTGGCCGGCGAGAACATGGTGGAGCGGGCCGAGCGGGCCGGTTTCGCCGACATCGAGGTGCTGGCGTGGGGCCAGCGACGCCGGCTCACCGACCACGTGACTCTCGAGGCCATCGAGGACCACGACCGCGACGGGCTGGTAACCACCAACTACGCCCTCACCTCCGCCGACGTTCGGGTCTTCTACGGCGGCGAGACCCTGAGCCTCGACGCGTTGAGGCGCTACCGCGACTCTTCGGACGCCTTCGATGTGGCCATAGGGCCCATCAACGGCGCGAGGCTCATGGGCCGCCAGTTGGTGGTGACCGCACCTGAGATGGTGGAGGCCACCCGCATCCTGGGAGCGCCCGTCCTGGTGCCGATCCACTACGCCCACCGCTCCTTCCCGCCGATGTTCAAGGTGCAGACCTCGATGCGGGACCTCCGGGCCGCCGGGGACCCCGGCATCCGCATCGTCGAACTCCAAGCCGGAGAACGCCACCAGGCGCCAGCCTGACACCGCCCGGAACGCCACCCTCACCCTCACCAACGCAAAGGAGACCCCCAATGCAGCTGATCTACTTCGAGACGGTCCGCGACTCCCACGAGAACGACGACCTGCATGCCACCGCGGTGGCCGACATGCGAGTCCTGGCTGAACAGACCGACGGGTTCGTGTTCTGGCGTGACCGCGACGAGGACCTCACCTTCTGGGGCGTGGTCGTATTCGAGGATGAGGAGGCCGCGGTGCGCTGGTCCACCCATCCCGATCACGCCCGGATCCACAACCTGGCCGAGGGCGGCCTCTACGCGTCGATCAGGACGATCGCCTTCGACAGCGTCCGCGACAAGAGCTACCGCGACGCCTGACAACGACGCTGGCGGGCCAACTCCGCGGCCGCGTCAGAGGGCGCCGTCGACCGTGATCCGCACGAGGGTGCGCTCGACGTCGCCGTAGTCGTGGACGCCGTAGTGCATGGTGCAGCGGTTGTCCCAAGCCACCAGGTCCCCGGGGGTCCACGAGTGGCGGTACACGTTGTCGGGGGTCACCGACTGCGCGTGCAGGAACTCCAGAATGGGGAGGCTCTCCGCCTCCGTCATGCCCTCAAACTGGGTCATGGCCTTGCCCGGGCGGTTCATGTACAGCGCCTTGCGGCCGGTGGCCGGGTGTTCGGGCGTGATGAGGTGGTAGTGGGCCACCTCCTCCTTCTCGTTGGCCGGCAACAGGTCTGAGATCCTGTCCATGTGCCGGACCGGCCCGACCGGCCTGGTCCCGACGAACCTGACCCGGCGGCCCTCCAGGAACTCCTTCATGCCGTCGGAGAGGCGGTCATAGGCGTTGTACTGGTTGGAGAACATGGTGTCGCCGCCTACGGCGGGAATCGTCCGCCCGACGGCAACCGAGACCGTCGGAGGGACCCGGAAGTGCGAACCGTCAACGTGCCAGCCCTCCGACGGGGTCTTCTCCTTGCCGAAGTTGGGGATCACCGCGATGTGGGGATACCCCTCCACCGAGTTGGCTCGGTAGTAGTGGGGCAGGAACGGCTCTCCCCAGAGCCGGGCGACCCGCATGTGGGCGTCGGGAGTGAGGAACTGCCCGCGCACGACCAGCACGCAGTTCTCGTGCAGCGCCTCGCGGACTATGGACGCCGTCGTCTCGTCGAAGTCGTCGTTGAGGTCCACTCCGCTGACGATCGCGCCCACCGTGCCGGTGGCCCGTCGCACCTGGATGCCGCCGGTGGAGGCCTCGCCGCCCGGAACGGTGTCGGTGGAGTCGATGGTGCTGGTCATTGATGCCTGCCTCCCCTGTCCCCCGCAACGGTGCCGTCTCGGGAACCCGCTGCGACCGGCAGTATAGAGTACACCCAATTCTCGGGGCCTGGCGGCGGGCGCACGAACCCCTCGACGCTACGACCGGCGGCCCTCAGGCCAGAAACGTGCCGAGGACGAGGAGCGGAAAGTGAACCCGACCGCACGCAAGCACTGGCTCCATTCGATGGCGCCATTGGTCCTGTTCGCCCTTATCGCCGCGGCCTGCGGCTCCGGCGGTGACGAGCCCGCCAGCCAGCCCGCACAGCAGCCCGCCGGACAGCAGGAGGAGCCGGCCGCCCCCGCGCCGGAGGTCGAGCAGCCCGACAGCTCCCAGGACGAGACGCCCCAACCGGAGGCCCCTGCCTCCGAGCCGGCCACGGAGGACGCCCCCGCCACCACCGCCGCGGCACCGGCCGAGCCCTCCGAGGAAGCAGTCGAGGCGCCCGCCCCCACTGTCCCCGCCCGCATCGTGCGCATCGGCGTGGCCTTCCCCGACCTGGAGGCCTTCGCGGTCCTGAACCCCGAGTTCGGCATCGGCGATCCCGAGGCGCAGGCCCTCGCTGTGGTCGACCGGTGGACCCGGGAGGGGCTCCTGCCCGAGGGCATCGGCGTGGAGCTCGTCTTCGGCAAGTACAACATCATCAGCGACTCGGCGAAGCTCGGTGTCTGCACCGCCTTCGCACAGGACGCCGACGTGTTCGCGGCGGTGTCGAGCGTCAGCTTCACCGTCGGCGCCGAGTGCCTCGCCACCCGGTTCGAGATCCCCATCATCGACACCGACGGCGCTCCCCCCTCGCTGTACCAGCGGGGCGCGCCCTGGTTCTTCACGCTGCGCGCCGATCACGGCAAGCACCTGCGCAACTATGCGCAGTGGGCCATCGACAGCGGCCTGTTCGAGGGAACCGTCGGCATGTACTACGAGACCCGCCTCGACGAGGGCGTGGAGGAGATGCGCGAGCAGGTGGCGGCGGCCGGCTACGAGATCTCCTCGGAGACAGCCACGTCAGGCGAGGGAGTGGGCAGTCCCGAGGACCCCATCGCGGTTCAGCGCTTCATCGTCGACGGTGTCGACGTTGCGCTTCCGCTGGTGGGCGGCTCCAGCCTCGCGGGCGTCATGGGCTTCGCCGAGAGCCAGGGCTACCGGCCCCTCTACCTGTCCACCGACTACGGAGAGCAGACCGCGGACGTGTCGGGGAAGACCCTCCCCGCCGAGCAGTACGACGGGACGCTGGCCATGACCATGAAGCGGGCCGGCGAGATCGCGGCCGGGATGGTCAACGACGAGGCGGAGGCGTGCCTGTCCAACTACGAGCGGTACTCCGGCGCCGACATCGAGAGGCGCGCCCCGGAGACCGGCGAGTACGCCAGCATCCTGAGGACGTGCGATCTCCTGTCGCTCGTGCTCGCCGGTCTGCACGGCGCGGCGGGCGACCTGACCCGGCAGAACTACGTGGCCGCTCTCGAGAATGCCGGCGACTTCACCCCTGCGGGCGTCGCACCCGGCTCGTTCGGCCCGAACGACCACTCCCTGGTGGACCACTACAGGGCGATCCAATGGGACGCCGGCTGCCCTTGCTGGACCGCGGTGTCCGGCTTCATACCGATGGTCGCCCGCGACGGGTAGAGCGGCGTCTCCGGCGCGCTCGCGCCGGCTCCCCCGGCAGCACAATCCCGAAATGGGTATACTGAGTTCGGTTAGATCCAGGACCGGTCAAGCGACCGGTCCTCTGGCATCCCCGGAGGAGGGCACCATGTCGAAACCTTGGAGGCTTGCATTGCTCGCGGCGGCCGCTCTCGTGCTGCTGGCCGGCTGCGGCGACGACGCGGACGACGACGCCGAGGCGCCGGCTCCCGCCGTGACAGCCGACCCGGAGCCCGAACCGGTGGAGCCCGAGCCCGAGCCGGCGGAGGAAGCGCCCGAGCCCGAACCGGAGCCCGAGCCCGTAGAGGAAGCGCCCGAGCCCGAACCGGCCGACGAGTTCGATGCTCAGGCGGCTGCTGATGAGGTCACCGCCAATGTGTCGCTGTTCTTCGACAACCTGGCGCTGGTAGGCACCGCCGAAGGCGACGTCCAGCAGGCCTACATCGACGAGATGGTCGCGGTGCTGGAGGGATCCGATCCAGCCACCGGCGAGATCTTCAAGGCCCTGGGCGGCCTGGCCGCGGGCCTCACCATCGACATGCGCGACGTGGTGGTCGCCGACGAGCAGAACGCCAGCTTCACCTTCGACCTGCTCATCAACGGCAACCCCACCCAGGTCACCGACGCCACCGGCACCGCCCTCTTCGAAGACGGAGTCTGGAAGCTCACCCAGCAGACCTGGGGCGCCCTCGCAGCCCTCGCCGACACCGGCGACAACTAGACGATCCCCGGGGCAGCCCCCGTCCGCGAGCCCTGCAGCTTCGGCCGGGCCAGTTCCGGTCCGGCCGAACTGCGGCGCGGTTTCGCAGGCGGCATGAGCCTGTAATCCTCTGGCGATGGTCGCAGCACCGCTCACCGATCTCCGCGTCCTTCAACTCGACGGCGGGATCGAGGTGGCGTACTGCACCAGGATCCTGGCCGACGCCGGCGCCGACGTGGTGTTCGTCGAGCCGGCGGGCGGCCATGAGCTTCGCCGGCGCAGTGCCACCGGCGCCGACCTGAGCGGACGCTCAGGCCCGCTGTTCGAGTACCTGCACTGCTCCAAGCGCGGTCTGAGCGTTCCGGACGACGGCCTGGCCGCCCTCTTCGAGCTTGCCGACGTCGTCGTCACCGACCGTCTCGACGACACGTGGGAGTCACTCCACCAGCGCTTCGGCCATCTCCGCGCGGTGGTCGTCTCACCGTTCGGGACGGAGGGTCCGTGGTCGTCGCGGCCGGCCTCGGACCTCACGCTCCAGGCAGCTTCCGGCGGCATGGCACCGCGGGGCGCTCCCGGTCAGGCCCCCCTGATGGTCGGAGGGGAGCCCAGCTACTGGTTCGCAGGCTCGGTCGCGGCCGTCAGCCTGCTGGGAGTGCTCGACCGCACACGCAGAACCGGTGTCGGCGAGCTGATCGACGTCTCGATGCTGGAGACCACCCATCTCGAGCACGGCATGTACCCGGTGACGTTCGCCTCGATGGCAGACCGGCCGTTCCAGAGCAGCCGCGGCGTGCCGGTTCCCGGCATAGAGCCCACCAAGGACGGGTGGGTCGGGTTCTTCGTCATCACCGGTCAGCAGTGGCTCGACTTCTGCGCGCTGATCGGCCGGCCTGAGTGGCAGCAGGACGAGTCCCTGTTCATCGCGGTCGAGCGCAGGCTGCGCGCCGGACAGCTACAGGGACCCATCCGCGAGTGGACCCGGCAGCGCACCACCGACGAGATCGTCGAGACCGCGTCGCTGATGAGGATCCCGGTCGCGCCCATCGGCTCGGGCGAGACCGTGACGGGCATCGACCACTTCGCGGCCGAGCAGTGGTTCGTACGCCATCCGGGCGGCTTCCTGCAGCCCCGGCGCCCGTACCGCTTCGGCCGCGAGCCGATCGATGCGCCCGCGCCGGCCCAGAACCTCACCGGCGTGGAGCATGTCGGCTGGGAGCCGCGGCCCCGCCAGGCGCACTCTGGCGCGGCTGGAGGGGAGCTTCCCCTCGAGGGCGTGAGGGTGGCGGACTTCACGGGCTTCTGGGCAGGGCCGATGGCGGGCGCCATCCTCGCCGGGCTCGGCGCTGACGTCATCCACCTCGAGGGCCCCAAGCGCCCCGACGGCATCCGGATGAACACGATCCGCGCCATGAGCGAGCCGCAGTGGTGGGAGTGGTCGCCGTTGTTCTGCGGCGCCAACACCAACAAGCGTGGTCTGTGCATCGATCTGTCGGCCCCGGAAGGGCACCGCGCCGCACTGCGACTGCTGGGCACCTGCGACGTGATGTTCGAGAACTTCAGCCCCCGGGTGGTGGAGCAGCTCGGATTGGGGCCGGAGGCGGTACTGGGCGCCAATCCCGGCATCGTGATCGTGCGCATGCCGGCGTTCGGGCTGCAAGGACCGTGGCGGGACCGGGTGGGGTTCGCCCAGACCATCGAGCAGTCCTGCGGTCTCGCCTTCCTGACCGGTTACGAGGGCGAGGCCCCGCTCATTCCCAACGGCATGTGCGACCCGCTGGCCGGTGTGCACGGAGCGATCGCAGCCCTGGTCGCGCTGGCCGAACGGGCCCGCAGCGGCGCCGGGCAGGTGGTGGAGGCGCCCATGGTCGGTGCCGGCCTGGCGGTGGCCGCAGAACAGGTCGTGGAGTACTCGGCGTTCGGGAACCTGCAGCGCTCGATGGGAAACTCGTCGCCGCTGATGCAGCAGCAGGTCTTCCGCGGCCCGGGTGACGACGAGTGGATCGCAGTCAGCCTGCCCGACCAGCAGACCCTGCGAGCTGCCCTCGCGGTCTCCGGAGGCAGCGACCTGGACGATCTCGAGCGGTGGTGTGCGGCCCACCCGGCTGAGGAAGCCGCGGAGACGTTGCTGACCCACGGTGTGCCCGCGGCCCGCGTCCAGTGGGCCCACGAGGTCGTCGACAGCCCGCAGTTGCGCCACCGGGAGTTCTTCGAGCAGCTCGACCATCCGCTGTGCGGCCGCCACACCTACATCTCGTGGCCGGCCCGGTTCAGTGCCGGCCCGCACGACTGGAACCGCACTGCGTCGCCCACGATGGGGCAGCACAACAACGAGATCCTCACCGAACTCGGCTACGGCGAAGCCGAGATCGGCCGCATACGAGACCAGGGTGTGATCTCGGAGGGTGTGCTGGCGGACCAGCACGGCTGGTAGAGCCGGAGTCCGGTCCGCCCGGAGGCGGCATCACCGGCGATTCAGTACACTAAAACGGCTGGAGCGCCGATTCTGGGGGACGTCAATGGAGTTCGACTGGGCCGAGGAGGACTTGTCCTACCGGTCGGAGCTCCAGGCCTTCCTCGCGGAGGAACTGCCGGGGCGATGGGAGGGCGCCACCGCGGTGCTGGGCTCGGCCGACAACGCCGAGTACTCCCGGCGCTTCGCCGGACTGCTCGCCGAGAAGGGATGGCTGACACCTCACTGGCCCACCGAATGGGGCGGCACGGGGGCCACGCCCTGGATGCTGGCCGTGCTGGGCGAGGAGTTGTGGTCCCGGGGCGAGCCTCGCGGCCCCCAGTACATGAACGTCAACTGGATCGGCCCGTCGATAATGGCCCACGGCACGGTCGAGCAATGCCAGCGGTACCTGCCGCCGATCGCGGCCGGTGACGTGATCTGGTGCCAGGGATTCTCCGAGCCTGAGGCTGGGACCGACCTGGCGTCGCTGCAGACCCGGGCCGTGCGCGACGGCGACGACTATGTCGTCAACGGGTCGAAGATCTGGACCTCGTACGGCGACATCGCCGATCACTGCTACCTGCTGGTGCGGACCGACCCCCGGGCCGAGCGCCACCGCGGCATCTCCGTGCTGCTCATGGCCATGGACTCACCCGGCCTGGTCGTGCGTCCCATCCCCGGCATGGTCGGCGAGCACTCCTTCACCGAGCTGTTCCTCACCGATGTGAGGATCCCGGTCGCCAACCGGCTCGGACCCGAGAACGAGGGATGGAACGTGGTGCGCGAAGCGCTGTCGTTCGAACGGGTCGGGGCGCCCCGCTGGGCCCGCGCCGCGCTCGTGCTGGACGAGACCGTGAGGGGTGCCCTGGAGCAGGGACGGTCCATCGACCCGATGGCCGTCGAGGCTGTGGGGCTGGCCAAGACCGCCTGCGAGGCGGCCCGCGTGCTGTGCTACCGGGTCATCGACGAGCGGGCCCGCGACCTGCCCCCGTCGCCGCACGCCAACGTGGCCCGGGTGGCGATGGTTCAAGCCGAGAGGCTGGTGGCCGACGCGTGCGCGGCCATCGAGGGCAACGAGATCATGCGGTACGGATCGGACTCCGACCTCCAGATGCGCAAGTCGCTGGCCGCGGGCGTGGCCGCCGGCACCTACGAGGTGCAGCTCAACCTCGTGTCGCGCCGCCACCTGCGCCTGCCCAAGGGCTGACCATGGATTTCACGCTCAACGCCCACCAGGAAGCAGTGCTCGATGCGGTGGGGACGCTGCTGTCACGCCACGCCGGTCCCGCCCGGCTGCACGGCCTCGGCGGCGACGAGCCCGGCTACGACCACGACCTCGACAAGCGGCTCGCCGAAGCGGGATTCCTGGACATCGCCGAGCCCGGCAGCATTTGCCGGCTGGACGCGGCCCTGGTCCTGGAGGCGATCGCGGGCTCGCTGGCGTCGTCGGCCGCCGGATGGCGGCTGCTGGTGGTGCCGACCCTGGGAGTCGACGTCGACGGTCCCGTCGCGGTGGTGCCTGAGGGTCACTCGGGGCCGGCCCGCTTCGCGGCCGACGCCGACACCCTGGTCGTGATCGGCGACGACCATGTGCGGCTGGTGCGGCCCGACCGCGGCGCCGCCAGGATCCGCTCCCGGCTGGGCTGGCCGGTCGGGGACTTGAACGGACTGCCCGCAGGCGGCGTGATCCATGACGCTCCCGTGTCCGAGGTCCGTTCCTGGGCGCGGGTCGCGGTCGCCACCGAGATGGTGGGGGCTATGCAGTTCGCCCTCGACATCACGGTCCAGCACGTGAGCGACCGGCGCCAGTTCGACCGGGCGATCGGCTCGTTCCAAGCGGTCCAGCACGGCCTAGCCGAGTGCGCGGTCGCGGTCGAGGGGGCCCGCTGGCTCGCCCTGGAGGCAGCCTTCACAGGCTCCGCCGGCACCGCAGCCGCGGCGCTCGCCCAGGCGTCCGAAGCCTCCAAGCTGATCTTCAGGCGGACCCACCAGTATCACGGGGCCATGGGATTCACCAGGGAGTACGACCTGCACCTCGCCACCCTGAGACTGCTGGCGCTGCGCAGCGAGGCCGGGAGCCTCGGACGGCCGGCGGCCGCCTGCGCCCGCGAGCACTGGGGCATCTGATGAGCCTCGACCTCTCCTACAGCGCCGAGCAGTCCGAACTCGCCCGGTCGGTCGACGGCCTGTGCCGTCGTTGCGGTGCCGGGGCGGGCTTCACCGGCACCGATCCACTGCCTGAGCAGTACTGGCGCGGGCTCGCGGAGCTCGGCGTGCTCGGGCTGGGCACGGCCGCCGGAGGGGGCGGCGCACTGGAGATCGCCGCATCCATGGAGCAGCTCGGAACCCACGG
Organism: Acidimicrobiia bacterium; assembly: GCA_022820805.1. Lineage (GTDB taxonomy): Bacteria > Actinomycetota > Acidimicrobiia > Acidimicrobiales > Aldehydirespiratoraceae > Aldehydirespirator. Next base: position 83,122 of record JAJEEV010000014.1, on the reverse strand, counting down.
CGCGCCGGGACCTCTGGTAGGCACCTTCGTTGCCGGTGCGCTGCTCGACCCGGCCGAGATGGAACCGGTCTCAGAGGGGCGCCAACTAGCCAGCGTCGGCCAGCCACCGCTCATGCCCTGGGCCACGAGAGCCGGCGTGTTCGTCGAGATCGACTCCTCAGAGGCCTGGCTCAGCCGGCCCGCCGGCGCCCCGGAGCCGGTCGACACCACCGCGGGCGAGCCCTGGGGGCGCGTCGAGCTGGAGAGGCTGCGGCCGCTCGGCGACGCGACCGCAGCCGTCGCACTAGGGCAGACCGCGACTGCGGCCTACCTGGCCGGAGCCGCTCAGCATCTCGTCGAGATCGCCAGCCAGTACGCCACCGACAGAGTCCAGTTCAACCGGCCGATCGCCACCTTCCAGGCCATCTCCCACCCCCTGGCTTCGTGCTCGGTGTCGGTGGCCGCGTCGCGGATCATGGCCCGGGCCGCGGCCTGCGCCCTCGACAACCGCGACCCGGATGCGCCTGCCGCGGCCGCCCGGGCCCGGCTGTCGGCGACGGCCTCGGCCACCGCCTCCGCCTACCAGGCTCACCAGACCTTCGGCGCCATCGGCTTCACCATCGAGGGCCCGGTGGCCCATGTGAGCCTGCGGATCCGCCAGCTGTCGCTCCAGCCCATCCCGGTCGCGTCGGCCCGCTCCCGCGTTCTGGAGAGCCTCGGAATCTGAACAACCATCCGACAACGAGAGGAGACCGGCAATGACCGTCGACCTGACCCAGCCGCTCGAGGGCCTCATCTACGAGCGGCGCGACCACGTGGCCCACATCACCATCAACCGGCCCGAGAGGGGCAACGCGCTCCACGGCTCCATGATCGAACCGGTCAGGGCGATCTGGGCCGAGGTGCGCGAGGACCCCTGGATCCGGTGCGCCATCGTGACCGCGGCCGGGAGCCGTCACTTCTGCACCGGAGCCGACATGGGGGCGGTGGCCGCCCGGGGCAAAGTCAAGGCGGGCAAGGGCCCGCTGACCGACGAGGTGTTCTGGTCACCGCGCCAGAACCGGGTGTGGAAGCCGGTCATCTGCGCGGTCAACGGCACAGTGGCCTCCGCCGGGCTCCACTTCGTCGTCGACGCCGACATCGTAGTGTCCTCGAACAAGGCGACGTTCCTGGACACGCACGTCAACGTCGGCATGGTCGGCGCGGTGGAGAACATCGGCCTGGCCAAGCGCCTGCCCCTCGGTTCGGCCCTGCGAATGACGCTGTGCGGGAAGTCCTACCGGATGTCGGCCGAGCGGGCCTACCAGCTCGGGATGGTGGACGAGCTGGCCGAGCCCGACGAGCTGATGAGCGTCGCCGAGGAGATCGCCCAGCAGATCTGCGCCAACTCGCCCGCTGCGGTGTCGCTGTCCCAGCAGGCCATCTGGAGCTCCATCGAGATGGGATACCGAGACAGCCTCGAGTACGGCTGGGCGCTGCTGCGGATGCACTGGGACCACCCCGACATCAAGGAGGGGCCCAAGGCCTTCATGGAGAAGCGAGCCCCGGTGTGGTACACGGGAGAGGAAGACGAATCCGAATAGCCCCAACGGCCAGCGGTCCGGCAGGCTCATGAATTTCGACCTCGGCCCGGAGCTGAGGGCGTTCCGCCACCAGGTGCGAGCCTTCCTCGAGGACTTCGGGGACATCGGTGCCTTCTTCCACCACGAGGGCGACTACGACGTCGCCACCCGGCGCCTGTACCTGGCCCTCGGTGAACGCAACTGGCTGGCCCTGGCCTGGCCCACAGAGGTGGGCGGCGAGGGCAGGCACCCGCTGTTCGAGTTCGTGCTCTGGGACGAGATGGCCCGCAGCCGCGCCGCCCGGCCGCCGCTGGGCTCCGGGATCGTGGCGAAGACCATCATCCGGGCCGGCACCGACGAGCAGAAGCAGCGCTTCCTGCCCGGACTGCGAAGCGGGGAGATCTTCTTCTCGCTGGGATACTCCGAGCCCGAGGCCGGATCCGACCTGGCCGGCCTGCGCACCCGGGCCGTGCGCCGCGACCAGACCTACCTGGTGACCGGCGAGAAGCGCTGGACCTCGGGCGGCCATCGGGCCGACTACCTGTGGATGCTGTGCCGGACCGGCACCCAGGAGAGCCGGGGCCGGGGCCTGACCATCCTGATCGTCGACCGCCGGTCTCCCGGGATCACCGTCTCGCCGCTCACCGCCCTCAGCGGGGAGCGCTTCAACGAGATCTTCTTCGACGAGGTGGAGGTGCCCGTGGAGAACCGGATCGGCGACGAGAACGGCGGATGGCAACTGATCGGAGAGTCGCTGGCCACCGAGCGTCACGTGCAGTTCCAGCCGTCCCGCGTCCGCCGCGACTTCGACGACCTCGTCGGCTGGCTGTCGGCCCGGAACCTGACCGGCGACCCGGTGGTCCGGCACCGGCTGAGCGACCTGGCTGTGCGGGTGGCCGAGGTGGAGGCGTTGGCTCTGGCCATGTGCGAGGCGGTGCAGGACGGCCGCGACGCCGCGGTGGAGGCGGCCGCCAACAAGCTGGCCGGCAGCGAGGTCGCCCAGGAGGTCTCCCGCCTGGCCGGCGACCTCGGGGTCCCGGACTCGGTGGTGGTGGGCTCGCAGATCGAGTACCTCTGGCGCCAGTCCATCAGCGAGACCATCGGCGGCGGCACCTCCGAGATCATGCGGGGACTCATCGCGGGCCGCGGTCTCGGCATGCCCATCCGGGGATAGAAACTGGACACGAGGAGGCCTGAGCGGTGACCGACCCGTCAGCTGACCCCGGAATCGAAGAAGGCCTGCCCGGCGCGCCGGGCGGCTCGGTCGCGGACCGCGTCGTGATCGTGACCGGCGCGGCGCGGGGCCTGGGCCGCGACTACGCCCGCATGTTCGCAGCGGAGGGCGCCGCGGTGGTGCTGGCCGACCTGGACGGGTCGTCCGTCACCGGCGCCGCCGAGGCAATCTCGGCCGATGTGGCGGACGCCCGGGTGGCCGCGGTCGCGACGGATGTCACCGACCCCGCCCAGACCGAGGCCATGGCCGCCGCCGCGCTAGAAAGCTTCGGCCGGATCGATGTGCTGATCAACAACGCCGGGATCTGGGGCGACCTGGAGCCCGCGCCGGCTGTGGACACCTCGCCCGACTACTGGGACCTGGTCATGGCCGTCAACCTGCGGGGCCCGCTGCTCTGCACTCAGGCGGTGGTGGGCCCGATGCGAGAGGCCGGCTGGGGACGGATCATCAACATCTCCTCCATGGGGGCCTACATGCCCGCCGGGGTCTACGGCGTCAGCAAGCTGGGCCTCAACCAGCTGACCTTCGCGCTGGCGACCGAGCTGGGCCCGAGCGGCATCACCGTCAACGCGGTGGCACCCGGCCCGATCGACAACGAGGCCACCCGCACGCAGGTCCCGCCCAAGGGGATCCAGAAGATGATCGACGGCACCGCCGTCAAGCGGATGGGAACGGCCACCGACCTCTTCGGCATGATCCGGTTCCTGGCCACCGAGGAGGCCGGCTGGATCACGGGCCAGACGCTCGGCGTCAACGGCGGATTCAGCAGCCGCCTGTAGGCGATGCCCCGCCGGTAAGCGATGTCCTCCGACGACGACTTCCGCCAGAGAGTGCGGTCGTTCCTGGCCCGTCACGGCCCCACAGAAGGGTGGATGCGAGACGAGCACGGCCGGCCACCGCCCGACGACGCCCCCGACGAGGTGCGCGTCGCCCGGGCCCGACGGTGCCTGAGCCTGCTGTTCGACGCCGGTCTCGGCGCCATCTCGTGGCCCCAGCTATACGGCGGCCAGGGGTTGAGCAACCGGCACCAGGTCATCTTCAACGAGGAGGCCGCCGGCTACGCGCTGCCACTCGACATGTTCATCATCGGCGTCGGGATGTGCGCCCCCACCGTTCTGGCCCACGGCACCGAGGAGCAGCGGAGCCGCCACCTGCCGCCGCTGTTGCGCGGCGACGAGATCTGGTGCCAGCTCTTCTCCGAGCCCGGGGCGGGGTCCGACCTGGCCGCAGTGTGCTGCCGCGCCGAGCAGGACACCGGTGGCTGGGTCGTGAACGGGCAGAAGGTGTGGACTTCGGGAGCGCACAACGCCGCGTTCGGCATGCTGCTGGCCCGGTCCGATCCCGCCAGCTCGCGCCATGCCGGGATGACGATGCTCATAGTGGACATGTCCCTGCCCGGCATCGAGATCCGTCCCCTGAGACAGATGAGCGGTGTGTCGAGGTTCAACGAGGTGTTCTTCGACGATTGTCTCCTGGGTCCCGATGCCGCGCTCGGGGAGGTGGGCCAGGGATGGCGCACGGCCATAACGACGCTGATGAATGAGCGTGTCTCGATCGGCACCAGCAACCCAGCCGGCTACGGGCACCCTGCCACAGTGCTGGCTGCGGAGGCCCGCCGTCGGGGCCGCATCGACGATCCGGCTATCGCCGACCGGATCTCGCAGCTGATGATCCGCGAGCGCATCACGGCACTGCTCGGCAAGCGGGTCACCGAGGCGCTGCTCGCCGGTGTGCAGCCCGGCCCGGAGGGATCCCTGGCGAAGCTCAGCGGCACGCAGGTGTCCCAGGCGTCGGCCTCGCTGGCATTGGAGATTCTCGGGTCCGAGGCGGTGGCCTGGGACGCTGCTGACGCCTTGGCGGCCTCGTGGTCCACGGTGCAATGCTCGACGCCGGGGCTGTCGATCGCCGGAGGAACCGACGAGATCATGCGCAACCTGCTGGCCGAGCGAGTCCTCGGCCTTCCGCGAGAGCCCAAGAGGCCGAGCAATGACGCGAGCGAATCCGTCCCATGAGGGCGAGGCCATGGCCCGAGCGGCCCGTGAGCGAAGCGAACAAGAGCGGGAATCATCGCCCTGCGAGAAACGAGGCTGGAGGCAGCCGATGACGACCATGACCGGCGGAGAGGCCGCGGTTGCCGCGTTGCGGGCCCTAGACGTCGACACCGTCTTCGGGATCGTGAGCGTTCACAACATCCCGATCCTCGATGCGATCTCACAGACGCCGGGGATCGAGCTGGTGGGCTGCCGCCACGAGCAGGGCGCCGTCCACGCGGCCGACGGCTTCGCCCGGGCGACGGGCCGTCTCGGAGTGTGCGTGACCAGCACCGGCCCCGGCGCAGCCAACGCCATGGGCGGGCTGTACGAGGCGAGCTACGCGTCGTCGCCGGTGCTGATGCTCACGGGCCAGGTGGAGTCCGACCAGTACGGCCGGGGCCGGAGCGCGCTGCACCAAGCCGACCGGCAGCTGGACATGCTGCGCACCGTCACCAAGCACTCCGAGCACGTTGCCCACCACGCCGACATCGCCGGTGCTGTGCTGGCCGCGGCCGCCGAGGCCCTCTCCGGACGCCCCGGACCCGCCGCGGTGCAGATCCCGATCGACCTGCAGTTCAGCCGGGGCGAGGTCGGTGAGCTGGCGGCCCTCCCGCGGCGACTGGAGACGCCGGACACTGGCCGCGTGGACGCGGCCGCCGCCCTGCTGGGCGACGCATCCCGGCCGTTGATCATCGCCGGCGGCGGCGTCGTGCTGGCCGGCGCCGGCCGGCAGTTGACGGCGGTGGCGGAGCGCCTGGGCGCGCCGGTGCTCACAACCGTGGAGGGCCGGGGCTCGATCTCCGAGGACCACCCGCTGAGCCTGGGGCCCAACACCGACCTCGCGGCCATGGACCCAGTGATCGCCGGCGCCGACGTGGTGCTGGCTGTGGGGACCCGCTTCCAGCAGAACAACAACATCCACAAGTGGCTGACGATCCCCGGCCGGCTGGTGCACCTCGACGCCGACGCCGCCATGATCGGGCGGATCCATCCGGTCGAGGTCGGGCTGGTCGGCGACGCCCGGCTCGGCCTTGAGGCGCTGCTGGCCTCATTGGCGGCGCCGGCCCGCGACGGGGCATGGGCCGGGGACTGCCGCAGGATCCGGGACGAGACCGTGGCCGCCGGCCGGGAGGCGCTCGGCCCCGACCTGCTGGCGATCATGGACGCGATGGACGAGATCCTCCCCGGGGGTGCGATTGTGGCCAAGGACGCCACCGTGTCGGCCTACCAGTGGGGCAACCGCTTGCTGCCGGTTCGCCGACCTCGCACCGCCATGCGCCCGGTGTCGATGGCCATCGGGCCCGGAGTTCCTCTCGCGGTCGGCGCCGCGGTCGGCTCGGGCCGGCCCACGGTGGTCATACAGGGCGACGGCGGGCTCATGCTGAGCCTCGGCGAGCTTGCCACCGCCGTGCAGCAGGATCTGCCGCTGGTTGTCTGCGTGTTCAACGACCGGGGCTACGGGATCCTGCGGTTCATCCAGGACATGGTGGTCGAGGGCCGCCGCACCGGCGTCGACCTGGCCACACCCCGGTTCGCGCCGCTGGCGGAGGCGATGGGGATGCGCTCAGCCGAGGTCTCTGACCCCGATGGGTTCACCCGGGCCTTCGCCGAGGCGATCGCCGCCGGCGGCCCGTGGCTGCTCGACATCGACCTCACCGCCATGGCCCCCATGACGATCCTGCCCCAACGCCGCCCCGAGCGGCAGCCAGAGGCCGAGCCCGTAAGCGCGAATCCGGCCCATGCGGGCGAGGCCGTGGCCCGAGCGGCCCGTGAGCGAAGCGAACAAGAGCGGGATTAGAGAGGCTGCGCCCAGACGGCTACTGGATCAACCGGGAGTAGACGTCGAGGGCCGGGCCGGCTGCGGCCGGGTCGGCCTCGATCGCCAGACTCTGAAGCGTCCGGGAGACGCAGACATAGAACGACACGGTGAGGATCAACTCGACGCACTCGCCCGCGGTGAAGAGCTCCCGCAGCCTGGCCACCGAGCCCGGCGAGGCGCCGCCGTCGATGACGATCCCATCAGCGCAGGCCAGCGCAGCTCCCTCGGCCGCGGAGAACTGCGAGGACCCCTCCCAGTCGCCGAGCGCCTCGAGCTGGGCCTCGGTCACGCCGGCCCTTACGGCCGCCGGCCAGTGGGCCTGCCACTCGAACGACGACCGGGTCAGCAACGCCGTCCGCATGATCAACAGCTCCCGCAGTCCCCGGTCGGTGTCGGGCTCGGAGCGGAGGGGCCACGCCATCTGCACCCAGGCGTCGAGCATGGCCGGAGCGTTGCCGAGCATCCGGTACAGCCGCGGCACCTCGCGGCCGCGGTCGCGGAACCCGTCGAACACCGCGTTGAGCAGGGGATGGTCGATGTCGGCGTCGACGGGCTCGATCGGTGCCGCCGCGGGCCCGTCACCCTCGGGAGGGGTCATAGGCCAGTATTTAGCACACTGATTAGGATGATCTTGTGTCACTCATGAACCTGGACGGCAGGTCGGTGCTGATTCTCGGGGGAACGTCGGGGATGGGCCTCGCGACCGCGGTGGCGGCGCAGCGGGCCGGAGCCGATGTCGCCATCGTGGGACGCGATCCTGCCAAGGCCGCGAGGGCCATCGAGACTGTCGGCGACGGCACGGTCAGCGGGGTGCTCGACGCCCGCGACACCGGTGCTCTGGCGGCATTCGTGAACGAGCTCGAGGCCGTCGACCATGTGGTCTCATTCACCGGCGACCAGCCCGCCGCCCCGATCGCCGAGGCCGACCGCGACATGTTCGCCTCCGCGTTCGAGGCCCGGGTCTGGGCTGCCCGCAACGCCTGCGCCATCGCCGCACCGAGAATGCCCCCGGACGGCTCCTTCGTGTTCTGCTCGGGGCTGTCCGCGCTGAGGCCCAGGCCGGGCCGCTCCGCCGGAGCGGTGGCCACCGCCGCGCTCGAGTCGTTCTGCCGGGCCATGGCCGTCGAGCTCGCGCCCCTCCGCGTGAACGCGATCTGCCCGGGAGCCTTCGGAACCGGCGTACTGCGGCGAGCCCTCGGAAGCGACGCAGCCCTGGAGCGTCTGGCTTCTACCATCCCGCTGGGCCGCATCGGAGACCCGGCCGAGATCGCGCACGCCGTCATGTTCCTGCTGACCAACACCTACACCACCGGCACGACGCTGCGCGTCGACGGCGGCATCGCCCTCGCGTGACCATGCCGATCTCCGAGGCCGACCGCCTGAAGACGGTTCCCAGCGGCGACCTGCTGATCGGCGGCGACCGGGTCCACGACACCACCGCCGGTGCCCGCGAGCAGCTGGACCCCTCCACCGGGCGTCCGCTGGCCACCGTCGCGCTGGCCGGAGCGGCCGAGATCGACGCCGCCGTCCAGTCCGCCCACCACGCACAGGGCGCCTGGCTCGGACTGTCCCCGGCCCAGCGCCGCGACGTGATCCTGCGGTTCGCGCAGTTGCTGGACGACTGCCACGGCGAGATGTCGATCCTGCGGTCCCTGGAGTTGGGCGCCCCCATGAAGAAGCGGCGGGGAGCCAACATGGCGGTGGAGTACATGCGCTACTTCGCGGGCTGGGTCGACAAGCTCGAGGGCTCCACCATCCCGGTCCACCCCGGCCGGGCGCTCGACTACACCGTGCCCGAGCCCTACGGAACGGTCGCGGCCATCACCCCATGGAACGGCGGGGTCGTCTCGGCCGCCATGAAGGCCATCCCGGCGCTGGTGGCCGGCAACACCGTCGTGGTCAAGCCCTCGGAGCTGGCCGTCCTGTCGCTGCTGCGTTTCGGCGAGCTGGGCCTGGCCGCGGGCCTGCCCCCGGGAGCCTTGAATATCGTGCCCGGAGCGGCGGACGCAGGCCAGGCGCTGGTGACCCACACCGGCGTCGACAAGATCAGCTTCACCGGCGGGGGCGCCACCGCCCGCGAGGTGCTGCGGGGCGCGGCGACCAACCTCACGGCGGTCATCCTGGAGCTGGGAGGAAAGTCGGCCAGCATCGTCTTCGAGGACGCCGATCTCGACAACGCGGTGAACACCACCGTGGGACTGGCGTTGGCCGGAATGAGCGGTCAGGGCTGCGTGCTGCCGACCCGGCTGGTCGTCCAGGACACGGTCTACGCCGAGGTGGAGCAGCGGGTGGTGGCCGCGGCCTCGTCGCTGGTGGTGGGCCGTCCCTTCGACGAGGGGGTGCACACCGGTCCGGTCATCACCGAGGCGGCCTGCGAGCGCATCGTGGGGGAGGTGGAGGACGCCGCGTCCCGGGGCGACGGGCGCCTTCTGATCGGCGGTCGGCGGCTGGGAGGCGATCTGGCTGAAGGGTTCTTCGTCGAGCCCACCGTGTTCGGAGACGTCGACAACTCCTCGCCCATCGCCCGCACCGAGATCTTCGGCCCCGTGCTGAGCCTGGTTCGCTTCGATGACGAGGCCGGGGCCCTGACCATCGCCAACGACAGCCCCTACGGCCTCGGCGGCCTGGTGTTCACCCGAGACGTCGCCCGGGCCCACCGGGTGGCCGGCCGGCTGCAGGCCGGATCGGTGGGCATCAACGCCTTCGCCCCGATGCCGCCCAGCGCTCCGTTCGGAGGGGTCAAGCAGAGCGGTTACGGGCGGGAGGGCGGGCTGGCCGGCGTGGAGGAGTTCCTGAGACCCAAGAACGTCTACGTGGACCTGGGCGGCCCATGAGAGCCACAGGAGCAGCCGGCTGTGAGTGACCTGCTCGACGGTGTGCGGGTGATCGAGTCCGCGGTGCTGCTCAACGGCGACACTCTCGGCATGCTGCTCGGCGACCTGGGCGCCGACGTGATCAAGGTCGAGGCCCCCCCGGCCGGCGACTACCTGCGCGACATCCTCGGGCAGATCGAGCCGCGGCACAGCCCGGCCCATGTGCAGGTCAACAAGAACAAGCGCAGCATCGCGCTCGACCTCGGCAGCAACGAGGGCCGGGACGTGCTGTGGGACCTCCTCGAAGGCGCCGACGTCTTCGTCGACGGCTTCACTGCCGGGGCGGCCGACCGGCTGGGGATCGGCTACGAGCAGCAGCGCAGCCGCAGGCCCGGCATCGTCTACTGCCAGTACACCGGCTTCGGCTCGGTCGGGCCGTATGCCCGGATGCCCACCCACGGCCAGATGATGAACGCGGGCGCGGCCGCGGTGACCCTCGCCACCGGTGAAGACGGTTTCGTGCGGCCCGCCGAGAACCGTGAGCTGATGTGGGGGACGTCCATCGGGGGCGACGGCACCGCGGCCGGCGCGGTCCACGCCGCGCTGCGAGTGGCTGCGGCCCTGTACCGGCGCCAGGTGACCGGCGAGGGGTGCTTCGTGGACGTGTCCGCAGCCGACGCGGTGGTGGCCCAGGGATGGATCGGCGCGGTCTACGGCCTCAACTACCACCGGATCGTCGACCACACCGGCCTCAAGGACCCGGACTCGGAGCCGCTCACCGGGGCCAAGTACCAGTACTACCGGACCTCCGACGAGCGGTTCGTGCTGTTCTGCTGCATCGAGCCCAAGTTCTGGGAGCGCTTCTGCCGGCTCGTGGGACGCGACGACCTCATGGACCGGCAGGTGGAGCAGGGCGCGGTCGACTTCGCGAGGGACGCCGACGAGTTGCGCCGCGAGCTCCAGGCCGTCTTCGAGACCCGGACCCAGCGCGAATGGGTGGATCTGGCGATCCGCGAGCGGGTGCCGATCGGCCCGGCGCACCAGGGGGTGTCCAGCCTCCGCGACGATCCTCAGATGGCGGCACGCCAGATCCTGGTCGAGGGCCGCCACCCCATCGCCGGACCGTTCACCTATGTCGGCGAACCGGCGATAGTCGATGGGCAGCCTTACGCCGTACGGCGCCCCGCCCCGGCGTTCGGCGCCCACACCATTGAGATCCTGACCGAGATCGGATACGACCAGTCCCGGATAGCGGGGCTGTTCACCAGCGGCATCGTCGCCGGCGGCTGACGCCCGGAGCCTCTGGCGGGCGGCCGGCGGCCGCAGCCCGACTCTCAGTCCAGCACCACCGACGACCCGCCGCGGCGGGCGTCGGCCGCGGCTTCGAGGCGGCCCCGGTGCCAGCCCACCACTTGCGCGGCCCCGAACCCCTCCGGGCCGGGCGAGCGGGACAGCGCAGCCGGATGCTCGCCCGCGAGCTCATGGCCGGGCTCCAGTGCCAGGTCCCCTCCGAAGCACACCTTGAAGCGGGGCCGGTCGACCGCTTCCTGGGGGCCCAACCCCTCCTCGATCATGCGCACGATCAGCTGCACCTGGGCCTGGGGCTGCATGATCCCGCCGGCCACGCCCAGCACGCAGCGAAGCCGGCCGGCGCGGGTCACCAGTCCGGGGATGGTGGTGTGGGGCGGCTTCGCGCCCGGCTGCGGTTCCTTACTCAGCATCCGCAGGGTGGTGGCCCGGTTGTGGATGGGACCGCCGATCTCGTCCACGCCCAGGTGGGCGCCGAAGTCGCCGAACACCGAGGTGATCAGCGACACCGCCGTCCCATCGTGGTCGACCACGGCCAGGAAGGTCGTGTCGCCGGTCGCCGGCTTGGGCCGGCCCACGACGATGGCGGCAGGGTCGAAGCCCGCCGCCCGCATCCCTTCGGAGGTCGCTTCCAGCACCGCCTCCCAGTCGACAGGATCAGCGGGCTGCAGGCGCTCCAGCGCGCCGAGGACGCTGGGTCCCTGGGTCGGTCGCGGCATCTGCCAAACGGTGTGTCCTGCGAAGTCGACGGCACCGGGCTCCACCGCCGTCGTGCGGTGCCGGGCCATGTCGACGCCCGACAGGAAGCCCCCGTCCTGGCGAACCCGCTCCACGATGGCCGCGCCGACCGGGCCGCCGAGCACGGCCCGGCTGCCCGCCGACCCGATGGCGTCGAGGCACTCGGCCAGGCGAGGGTTCCGGACCGTCGAGCCTTCGGCCACCGGTGTGCCCCCGGGCACATAGAGGGGGCCCAGCACAGGGTCGGACGCCAGCGACTCCCCGCTGCGGGCCGCGGTGGCGGCCAGGGTCGGGCGCACCTCGAAGCCGGAGGCTGCGTGCTGCCGGGCCGGAGCGACCGCGTCGGCCAGGCTGATGGTGCCGTGCTCCGACAGGGCCGTCTCCAGCAGCGCCACCGCGCCCGGCGGGGTGACCGAGGCACCGCCCCGGGCCGGCACGGAGTCGTGGCCCGCTTCCCGCAGCCCCTCGCTGGTCAACTCCAGCGGGACCGCCCCCGAGCCGTCGAGAGCGGCCGGTGCCCCCGTGCCGCCGTGCACGAACATGAACCCGTCGCCGCCCACCCCGCAGGACTGGGGCTCCACGACGTACAGCACGAAGCACGCGGTCACCGCGGCGTCCACCGCGTTGCCGCCGGCGGAGAGCACGTCGACGGCCGCGCCGGTCGCCCGCGGATCGGAGGTGGCCACCGCCGCAGTCACCGACGGCGTCCTCTCAGCGGCAGGACGTGCCCGCGGTCACAGCCGCAGGTACCGCTCGGCGTTGGTGGACATGAGCTTGGTCATGACGTCGCGCCCGAGACGGTCCTCCCACTCCAGCGCGATGTCGGGCGAGCGGGGGAACTCAGCCTGATTGTGGGGATAGTCCGACGAGAACATCAGGACGCCGTCGCCGAGGATCTCGTTGATGCTCGCGGCCAGCGCGGCACCCTCGTAGAGCTCGATCCCGCAGTAGATGTGGCCCGCCTGGGCGTACTCCACCGGCGTCATCTTGCGCTCGGGCAAGGCGTTGGACATGTAGTCGGCCTGGCCCTGCAACCGGATCAGCCAGGCCGGCAGCCAGCCCGCGCTGCACTCCGAGAAGCCGATTCGCAGCCGCGGGAACCGGTCGAACATGCCGCTGAGGGTCATGTAGCCGAGCAGCCGGGCCGCTCCCCACGGGTGGGCCGCCGCCCGAGCCACCACCACGTTGCCCCAGATGTCGCGGTACCCGGGGAAGTAGGGCGGCTCGTAGAAGAACGAGTGGTGCAGCAGGGGAAGGTCGTGCTCGTCGAGCGCGGCCCAGATCGGGTCCAGCTCGGGGTCGTCGACGGGCACCTCCTCTGGGAGGATGGCACTGGCCGCCCCGACCCACGGCTCAGGGCCCAGCCTGGCCACGATCTCGGCCGATGCCTGCGGATCACGGGCCGGCAGCAGGATGGTGGCCTTGAGGCGGTCGATGTCGACGGAGCAGTACTCGGCCACGTACCGGTGGTAGGCCCCGTAGAGCTCGGTGGCCAGCTCGGCGTCGAGGGCGGTGGCCGCGTTCGCGAAGGTGCCGGGGATGATGACATGGATGTCGACTCCCTCGATGTCCATGTCGGCGAGGCGTCCGGCGCTGTTGAGGTTGCTCACGTCGGGCGCCGGGGGCGTCTTGAAGGTCTTGCTGACGCTTCGCTTGAGCGGGCTCTCGCCGCCCTTGGTGGCCTTCTCGCCCTGATGCGGGGTGCCCAGAGCGCGGTCGTACTTCATCGGGCTGATGCTCAGGAAGTGACCGCCGAGCGTGACGGGCTGCTTGTACTGGTCGAGCTCGCCCCAGCGCTCGCGCAGCCGTGACGAGGCGTAGATCTCGAGCGTCTCGAGGTTGGGGCCGACGTGGGTGTCGGTGTCGATGATCCGGTAGCCGTTCTTCACCGGTCCTCCTCCCGATCGGTGCTGGCTGATCAGGATAGAGTATACTGATTGTGTTGACGTTGGAACAGGCCGGAGTTAGCGTCTGGCCCGTTCCGTTCGCCCGATCCGGAGGGCCCTGATGGAGAACGTTGTTCGGGTCCAGCACCATGTGACCTACGAGGCCGCGGCCGAGTCGCTCGCCGCCGGCATCGCCAAGGCCCGGGAGCTCGGCGTGCGTGCCGGCATCGTCGTGGTCGACTCGTTCGGCGAGATCGTCGCCGCAGCCAAGCTCGACGGGGCCAATCCCAAGGCCTGGCGGGGCGGCCTGGGCAAGGCTCTGTTCGCCTCGGGCCTCGGCGTTCCCACCGAGGACTTCATCGAGAAGCGCCTCAAGTCCGACGACGTGCTCTACCGGGCGCTGTCGGCCAACCCCGACACGTTCATCGTGCCGGGCGGATTCCCGCTGCGCTACGACGGCAAGCCCGTCGGCGGCGTGGGCGTCAGCGGCGGGCACTACACCGACGACTCGAAGGTGGCCCAGGCCGTCGCCGACCGCTACGCCGAACTCGTGGACGAAGCCCAGGGAGGGTGACGATGGCTGCAGACCCCCTGCCGGACTGGGACGAGCGGGCGGCCGCCGCCGGCATCGCCATACCCGAGCCGCTGCCCGCCCAGCCGCTGTTCCCGGGAGCCGTCATCGACGGCTCGACCGCCTACACCTCGGGAATCGTGGCCGTTGAGGGGCCCCCGTGGAAGATGGTCTACGCCGGGTCGGTCGGCGACGAGATCAGCATCGAGGACGCCCAGAAGTCGGCCGCGCTGGCCATGGTGTGCACCCTCGCCAACCTCAAGGGCGCGCTGGGCGGGAGCCTCAACCGGGTCGACCGGTTCGTGAAGCTGATGGGCTTCGTGCGCTGCCGCGCCGACTTCATGCAGGCACCCACCGTGATCAACGGGGCCTCCGAGGTGCTGCGCGACATCTTCGGCCAGGACCGCCTGCCGGCCCGCTCGGCCATCGGGGTCGCCGCGCTGCCGGGCGGGGCCAGCGTCGAGATCGACGCGGTGGTGCGCCTGCGCGACTAGTCCCCCGGTCCTCTAGTCCTCGACGACGATGGCGCGCTCGGGGCAGCCGATCTCGGCCCGCCGCACCGCATCCCGCTTGTCATCGGGAACCTCGTCGGACTCGACGTAGGAGTGGCCGTCCTCCTCACGGAGCTTGAAGATCTCCGGTGCGGCCATCGCGCACAGGGTGTGGCCCTGGCAGACATCATCCAGAACCCTGACCCTCATGACGGCTCCTGTTCGTGCCCGGCGCGCCGGCCGCAAGCGAGACCGACCGGCAATTCAGTATGCTATATGAGCGTCACCCGATGTCGTTCGCCCCAGCGCCACGACCCGACACGACAGGGACACCCATGACGGCGACAACGACGGCGCCCGCACCGACCCGACTGGACTACGACCTGTTCAGCGTGGATGACCACATCATCGAGCCGCCGGGAGTCTGGGTCGATCGGCTCCCTGCCAAGTACCAGGACGCCTGCCCCCGGGTGGTGACCCGCGACGACGGCACCGAGGCCTGGCAGTACGAGGGCGAGCAGTTGGCCACCATGGGACTGAACGCGGTGGCGGGCAAGCCCCACAAGGACTTCGCCATGGACCCCGCCAGCTACTCCGACATGATCGAGGGCTGCTACAACCCGCGCGTGCGGGCCGCGGACCTGCTGCGTGACGGCGTCCGGGGCAGTGTGTGCTTCCCGACGTTCCCCCGCTTCGCCGGCCAGCGGTTCCTGACGGCCCGGGACAAGGAGCTGGCCGACCTGTGCGTCCGGGCCTACAACGACTGGATGCTCGAGGAATGGTGCGACTCGGTTCCGGGCATGTACGTGCCGATGATGATCGGGCAGCTGTGGGACCCGCAGCTGATGGCCGCGGAGGTACGGCGGTGCGCCGCGCTGGGCGTGCGGGCGGTCACCTTCCCCGAGAGCATGGCCCCCTTCGGGGAGCCGTCGTTCCACACGACCCACTGGGATCCGGTGTGGGACGCGGTGACCGAGGCCGACATGGTGATCTGCATCCACATCGGCACCAGCGGCCGCACCCACATGCCCTCCGAGGACGCCTCCTTCTCGGTGGCGGTGGCGCTGGGCCCGGTGAACGCCCAGATCACGTTCATGGACCTGCTGCTGTGCGGGATTCCCCAGCGCTTCCCCACCATCAAGATCGCCCTGTCCGAGGGTGGCATCGGATGGGTCCCGTTCGCCCTCGAGCGGGTGGACCGCACCTGGGAGCGCCACCGCTACTGGGCCAAGCTGGACGACACCCCGCCCTCGGAGCTGTTCCGCCGCAACTTCTGGGTGTGCTTCATCGACGAGACGGCCGGCATCGAGGCTCGCCACCACATCGGCGTGGACAAGATCATGTGGGAGTGCGACTACCCGCACGCCGACACGCCCTGGCCGAGAAGCCAGCATGACGTGCACCGATCGCTCGCGGGCGTCCCGGCCGACGAGGTGGCCGCCATGACGCACGGCAACGCCGAGAGGCTGTTCCGCTGGTCGCAGCGGCCCGACGCCGCCTCGATACTGAGCAACTAGTGCCCAACCACCGGCTGGCGGCCGCGCCGGGGCGCAAACTTGGCGAGGTCCTCGCCGAGACCATCGAGAACGAGATCATCGCGTCGGGCTGGGAGGTCGGCGAGGTCGTCGGATCGGAGTCCGAGCTGTGCGAGCGCTACGGCGTGAGCAGGGCCGTGTTCCGGGAGGCCATACGCATCGTCGGCCACCACGGTGTGGCCGAGATGCGCCGCGGACCCGGTGGCGGGCTGGTCGTGGTGGCCCCCAGTGTGGACGCCGCCGTCCGCACCGTGTCGCTCAACCTCGAGTACCTGGACATCAACGCCGGACAGATCAACGACGCCCGGCTGGCCATCGAGCTGGCCTGCGTCCAGAGCGCCATCGAGAACCTCGACAGCGACGGCGAGCGCAGGATCCGGGACTTCCTCGACACCGAGGTCGAGCGGATCATCACCGGACGCGAGGCCGGGCGGGCCAGCGATGACTACGCCAGCAACGACTTCCACCTGCTGCTGGCGGAGCTGACCGGCAACCCGGCCATGGAGCTGTTCGTGCAGATTCTCAGCCGGGTGACCAGCCGCCACTCGACCCGCGCCGTCTCCCTGGAGGACACGGCCAAGGAGGTCCACCGGGCGCACGCTCGCATCGCCGAGGCCATCCTGGACCGGGACCTCGATACGGCGCAGCGGCGCCTGCACCGACACCTCGACTCAGTCGTGGAGTTCCTGAACCCCTGAACCCGTGAACTCCTGGCGGCCGGGCGTGGCGCCCGGCCGGTGCGGCTCCTGGATGTTGAAGTCGGCCATTAGTTGTTGAAGTCGACCATGTCGGTGCGAGCGGTCCAGCACAGGCAGCCGGCACTCCATTCGACGGTGCGGAACTGCTGCACGCCGGCGTGGTTGCCGGGGCCGTAGGTGAGGTTTCCCCAGGCGGCGAGGGGGAAGCCCTGGAGGCTCTCGAGCGCCGCCACCAGCGACTCCTGGGTCAGGTCGTCGCCGGCGCCCTGCAGGCCGGCCAGCAGCACCGACATCAGGTCGCAGGTGTAGAGGATCTGAGCCCACTCGGCCGTCTCGGGCGACGTGGGGGCGATGTCGACGCCCGAGAAGCGCTCGTAGTTCGATATGCACGCCTCGGTCTCGGCATTGGGCTGCATGCCGGCGGCGATCTCACCGACCCTGCTGACGGTCATGGCGACCGTCCCGTCGTACTGCTCCTGGGGAAGCGACCCCGAGGCGACGTCGCCGATGTGGCTGGCCCACTCCATGCTGCGGTATGCCGGCCGGTAGTTCTGGGACTGGGCGAAGTGCATGAAGTTCGTGACGCTGCTGGTGCCGACCAGGAGCACGGCCGCATCCACACCCGCCGCCAGGAACCGCTCCACCGAGATCTGATCCTGGGGGCTGCCGATCCCTTCGCCGTCGGAGGCCACCTCCACGGCGATCGAGTGGCCGGCCGCGGCCATGGCCTCCTTGAAGGCCTCGACCGCTTCCTCGGAGCGGGTGTCCCAGAAGACGCCGACGGTGGCGCCGTCGAAGAAGCCTTGGCTGTCGGCCCACTGGACGTAGGCCCGCAGCACGTCAGCCTCGTTCGGCCGGATGGTGAACAGGCGCGGCGCCCGGTCGTAGACGCTGGGGGAAGCGCCCATGAGATCGATGGTCGGGATGTCGAACCGGCTTGCGAGGCACTCGGCGCCGACCGTGAAGTCCCGCCCCGAGACGACCGCGAAGACGTCGTCATCCTGGGCGAACCCGGTGCACACACCCAGCTTGTCGCTCGTGTTGATGATGGAGTACTTGCGGAACACCAGTTCGATGTCGGTGCCGTTCACCGGCAGCAGACCGTCGCGCCGCCACCCGTCCAGAACCGCGGCGGCCTGCTGCTCCGGGTCGCCGATGCTGAACTTCTTGTTGAGGGTGGCGAAGGCGGACACGTCGGGATAGGCCACCCCGATCGTGATGGTCCGCTCCACAACGGCCGGAGCCGGCTCCGGCTCGGCTTCGACCACAGCAGGCTCGTCGTCGGCCGCGCTCGGCTCGACCGTGTCCGCTGCATCCTCGTCGGAGCGAGTCACTTCCTCCGTCGAGGGCTGAGCCGCGGGCTGTTCGTCATCGGCCGGAGCCGCAACCGCGGGTGCCGCTTCATCCTGAGTGTCAGGGACCGGGGTGTCCACCGCAGCCTGATCAGCGGCCGGTCCAGCCACCGAGCTGTCCCCATCACCGCCGCAAGAGGCAGCCACCATCGCCGCGACCAGCAGGCACGCCAGGGCGCGGCTCGCCGACTGCACCGTCCTTCCTGTGGCCTGCCGGGTCACGACCTCAGAACACTAGATCAGCAGGTCGGGTGGAGAGCATGCCCGGAGGGAGTCGACGCGGCGCGGGCTAGGCGCGGCCGCCTGCGGACAGGTCTAGGACGGCTGGGGGGTCGGTGTGGCGGAGTTGGGGCTTGTTGACCTTGTGGGTGGCGGTCTTGGGGAGCTCGTCGAGGATTTCGACGTAGCGGGGCTGGCAGAAGTCGGGGAGGGTGGCCTGGCAGTGGCGTTTCAGCGCGGCCGGGTCGATGGTCTGGCCGGGCTCGGCCACGACCACCAGCTTGACCTCCTCCTCCCCCAGCTCTGAGGGCACCCCGACCGCGGCGCATTCGGCCACGGCGTCCAGCTCGCAGACCGCCTGCTCCACCTCGGTGGAGGAGATCATCTCGCCCCGGCGCCGGATGGCGTCGGCGGCCCGGTCGACCCAGCGGATGTAGCCGTCGGCCTCGATGGTGGCCAGGTCCCCGGTGTGGAACCACAGGTTCCGGAACGCGGCCAGGGTGGCCTCGGGCTGGCGGTGGTAGCCGGTCATCATCACGCCCGGCACCCGGGGCCGCACCACGAGCTCGCCCACGGTGCCGGCCGGCACCTGGTTGTCGTCGGCGTCGACCACCGCCACCTCGTACTGGGGCACGGGCCGGCCCGAGGCCCGGTAACGCATCGGGTCGTCGGGGCTGGTGGTGGCGAAGTGCCCGGTCTCGGTCATGGCGAACCCGGTCACCAGCCGCAACCCGAACCGCTCCTCGAAGTCGGCCCGGCGGTCCATGGGTATCCCGGCCGCGCCGTGCATCATGCGCACCCGGTGGTCCCGGTCGGCCGGGCTCGGCTCCTGGCGCAGCAGGATCGATGACACCGCCCCCACCACGCCCACCTCGGTGGCCCCGGAGCGGCGCACCTGGTCCCAGAAGGTGCTGGCCGAGAACCGCGACACCAGCGCCACCCGGCCGCCCATCACCAGCGCGGTCCCCAGCGAGGAGAACCGGGCGTTCACGTGGTACAGGGGCAGCGCCGAGAACATCACGTCGTCGGCTCCGAGCCCCCACTGCTCGATCTTGATGCGGGCCTGCTCTATGGGGAACGCCTGGGGCAGCACCGCGCCCTTGGCCGGCCCGGTGGTGCCCGAGGTGTAGATGATGTTCATCGGATCCCCCGGCCCCGGCGGCCTGAACGGCGGCGGTGTGTGACCGGACCGTCGAAGCTCGGCGTAGTCGAGGACGGTTGCACCCTCCAGCGGCGGCGCCTCACCCCGCATCACGACCGTCTGCACCGCGGGCGCGGCCGGCAGTTGCTCGGACACCCGGTCGGCCAGCGAGCTGTCGACGATCAGCGTCCCGGCGCCGGAGTGGTCGAGCACGTGGGCGAGCTGTGCTCCTCGCAGGCCGGCGTTGACCGGGCACTCCACCGCGCCGAGGCGCAGCAGGGCCAGCATGGTGACCACCGCCTCGGGATGGTTGGGCGACATGTGGCAGACCACCTCACCCCGGACCACGTCGGCCGCGGCCAGCCCGCCGGCCAAGGCTTCGGCCGCCTCGATCAGCTCAGCCCAACTCCACCGGTCGCCGTCGAAGTCGAGCACCACCCGGTCGGGATGCTCGCTGATCCGCCCCTGGCACACAGACCACAGGTCCGTATGCCCGGAGCCGGTCACGCCACGACCCGGAACATGGGCAGGGTCAGGTCCTCGGACCTGTCTTCGAAGGTCACCTCGACCCGGTCGCCGATGGCGAGGCTGCCGGTGTCGGACTCCACGATGTTGGCCAGCAGCCTGGGGCCCTCGTCCAACTCGATGACCGCCGCCACGTAGGGCACGTCGTCGGCCCAGGTGTCGTCGTAGAAGGCCACATGGACCTCGGTGAACGTCCACACCGTTCCGGTGCCGCTCACCGGTCGCCACGACAGGTCGCGGCTCCAGCAGGCGGGGCAGTGCTCCCGGGGCGGGAAGAACACCAGCCCGCAGCGATCGCAGTACGGCAGCACCAGCTCGTGGCGGGCGGCGGCCTCGAAGTACGGCGCGGTGGCCGTGTCGTTGAGGTCGGGCCGGGGCTTGTCGGTCACCGGTCCCGCCCCAGCACCATGGTCGAGAAGGTGGAGAACACCCCGCCGTTGCCGTGGGCCACCACCACCTCGGCACCGTCCACCTGGCGGCGGCCGGCCGAGCCCTGGAGCTGGCGCACCGCGTCGAGCAGGTGGAACACGCCGCCGGCGTGGCCGTGCGACAGCATCCCGCCGTGGAGGTTCACCGGGCAGTCCGAGCCCAGCGCCAGCGCCCCCGACTCGGCGTAGGGCCCGCCCTCGCCCTCGCCGCAGAGGCCGAGGGCCTCCACCCCGGCCACCACGCTGAAGGTGCAAGCGTCGTGGATGTAGACCGCGTCGACGTCGGCGACGGTCAGGCCGGCCCGGTCGAAGGCCCGGGCCGCGGCCACCGGCCCGCCCAGCTCGTGCAGGTCGGGGGCTTGCGAGGCGGTGTGATGGGTGGCCGCAGAGCCGAAGCCGAGGACCCGGGCGTAGGGCACTCCGAGGCTGCGGGCCCGGTCGACGGAGGTCACCACGAAGGCCCCGCCGGCGTCGGAGATCAGCGAGCAGTCGAGCCGGCGCAGCGGCGACGAGATCATGGGCGACGATTGGTGGTCGGCCAGGGTGATCGGCTCGCGCTTGTGGGCGTTGTCGTTGAGCGAGGCGTGGTGCCGGGAGGTCACCGCCACCGCGCCCAACTGCTCGCTGGTGGTGCCGTAGAGGTGCATGTGGCGCTGCGCGAAGAGGGCGTAGCCGCTGATCATGGCGATCTGGCCGTAGGGCGCCTCGAAGTCCTCGCCGCCGGTGAGGGTGCCCGGCGCCCGTCCCCGGCCGGAGCGGCGGATCGAGATGCCGTTCTCGCCGTAGGTGCACAGCGCGGCGGTGCACATGCCGGCGTCGATGGCGGCGGCCACGTTGAGCAGGGCGGTGTGGTGGGTGCCGGGGCCGCCCACGTCGGTGACCACGGCCAGTTCGGGCCGCAGACCCAGA
Source organism: Acidimicrobiia bacterium (assembly GCA_022820805.1). GTDB lineage: Bacteria > Actinomycetota > Acidimicrobiia > Acidimicrobiales > Aldehydirespiratoraceae > Aldehydirespirator. The sequence continues at coordinate 61,881 of JAJEEV010000014.1, read as the reverse complement.
TGCTCGGCCACCCGGGCGGCGTGCAGCATCATCGCCTGGGAGTAGCCCGGGAACGAGAACACCCCGTCGATGTCGCCCTTGGCCAGCCCGGCCGCGGCCACCGCGGCCACACCCGCCTCGGCCTGAAGGCTGATGGCGCTGCGTCCCGGCAGCTTGCCGATGGCCGTCTCGGCCACACCGACGATGGCGATGCCGTCCAGCACGCTCACCGCGACCGCTCCCACAGCAGGCTGTCGCCGTCGACGTTCCGGGCCGTCCAGCCGGTGGGGATCGCATGGACAGCACCCGAGATGTTGACCAGCGCAGGACCGACGATCCCGCTGTCCGGTTCCGGACTGGCCGCGGGCAGGTCCGGTGCCGGCGCGGCCGGCTGCCGATCCGAGACGTCGTCGCCCGAACCGGCCGCGGCTTCGAGCACGCCGCGGGCGCTGAAGACGCCGCCCGCCGCAAACGACCGGACCCGGCCGATGCCGGCCTGCTCGGCCACCGCGCCGGCGTGCAGTCCGCCGGCCCCGCCGAACGCGTAGAGGGTCACCTCGCCAGGGTCGATGCCCGCGCCGGACAGCACCGCCCCGATGGCGTCGGCGGCCTTGGCGTGGGCGGCCGCATGCACCTGACGGGCCGCGGCGGCCTGATCGCCGCCGGCCAGCGGGGCCAGCGCCGCGGCGGCCTGGTCCGCGTCGAGCACGATGTCGCCGGGGAGCGACTGCCCGTCGGCCAGCAGGCCCAGCACTACGTCGGCGTCGGTGAGGGTCGGCTCGGCGCCGCCCCGGCCGAACGCGGCCGGCCCTGGCACCGCCCCGGCGCTGGCCGGGCCCACCGTGACCGTCCCCGAATCGCCCGCCGCGGCAATGGACGACCCGCCCAGTCCGACCGACACGATCCCGGGCACCGGCAGCCAGACCCGCACGCCCCGGATCTCCGGTGCCTTCTCCACCTCGTAGGACCCGTCGCGCACCAGGCCCAGGTCGAGGGTGGTGCCGCCCATGTCGAAGCCGACCACCACTTCGTCGCCGTGACGGCGGGCTTCGGCCGCGGCCAGGCCCAACCCGGCGGCCGGACCGGAGCTGTAGGTGCTTATGGCGGTGGTGCGGGGCATCCGGCTGAGCGTGCCGTCGGACCGGGCCGCCAGCAGCGGAACCGCCAGCCCGGCCTGCTGGAGGATGCCCTCGGTGCGGTACAGCAGCTTGGCCATGGGCCGGCTCAAGTAGGCGTTGAGGACGGCGGTGCTTGCCCGCAGCTCGTCGTCGTCGACGTCGGCGATCTCCCATCCGAGCGTCAGGGGCATCGACCGCAGGTAGTGGACCGGGTACCGGTCCCGCACCAGCTCGCGCAACTCCGCCTCGGTCTGTCGATGCGGGCCCCGCAGGCTCACCACCGTGTGGCGCACGCCCTGCTGGACGAGGTCTCGGCACAGCCCCAGCACGTCCTCGGCCGCGGCCTCGGGGTCGACGCCGACCACATGGTCGGCCCGCACGAACACGCCCACCGCAGGGGCGGGCTCGCCCGGCCCGTACAGGGACTTCTCGGCCCCCGCCTCGACCATCAGCCCCACCGGGTCGCCGGTGCCGGTGACCACCGCGTTGGTGCCGATGGTGGTGGCCAGCCGGAACAGGCCGATCCCGCTCAGGAAGTCCTCCAGGGACGCGTCGAAGGCTTCGGCCCCCGCGGCCAGGCACGCCGTCACCGAGCGGGTCAGGTCGAAGTGGGTGGTGGGGACCTTGGCCGCCACCGTCCGCTGACCGTCGGAGAAGTACCCGTCGGTGAAGGTCCCGCCCATGTCGATGCCCACCGAGTAGGTCACGGGCGGACCGCCATCTGGGCCAGCGCACGCGCCCCGTGCCGGACCACGTCGGGGACCACGCCGGTGGCGAGGGGTGCGGTGAGGACCTCACCGGGATCGCCGGCGGCGGCCCGGACCCGGTCCAGCCAGTGATCCAGCACCGCGGCCGAGTCGAACGCCTCGGCCGGCAGGAAGCCCAAGCCCGCCGAGCAGCCCCGGCCGGACGCCCACTGTCCGTAGCCCAGCGACTCCACCCCATCGAGGCCGCCGGCGACGAGCACCAGGTCGATCCGCAGGTGCGCGGCCGCGTTGAGGAGCGGACGGTGCGACTCGGCCGCGTCGTCGTCGCCGACCGGCGGCGGGCCGCCGTCCTCCACGACCGCGATCCTGCCCACCCCGCAGTCGCTCAGCACCCTGATCCTGTCGACGGCGGCGTCCGAGGCGTCGTCCAGGCGGTCGTCAAGGTCGTCAGCGCTGCCAGCGAGGCCATGCATGGCGCTCGCGGCCAGCGGTCCCCGCACTACTCCGAGCACGGGAAGCGCTCCCGGGGTCGCCACCAGACCGGCCGTCACCGCGTCGGCATCGGCGACCTCGTCGGGTGTCGGCGCACAGCACCAGGCAAGCCCCAGGGCCCTCGACCCCTCATCGATGCCGCGGACCTGGCTGTCGACGCCCTCCGGCCAGGCCCAGCCCAGCGCGGCCGCGCAGACCTGCGGCGGCACCATGGCTGTCAACCGGGTCACCGGTGCCATGAGCCGGTGTCTTCGATGGGTTCCGACGGGAACTCGCGGTCGTCGATCAGCTGCTGCGGCACCGGGAACTCGCCGTAGTGGCGCAGCGCGTCGGCAGGCGGCCGGCGCTGGGACCATTCGGCCACGAACTCGGCGTAGGGCCGTCCCTGGCTCTTGCGCTCGGCCCGGATCCCGGCCCGGCGGGCCTCGGTGGCCTCGGCGTCCACCCGGTCGCCGCCGGCGGTCAACACCACCCCGTAGAGCCGCTCGGCCAGCTCGGGGGAGGTGATCCCGTCGGCGATGTCGCCCAGCACCGCCTCGGGGTCGCGTTCCAGCACGTCGCCGTAGCCGCCCCCGCAGCCCCGGGCCAGCACCACCACGTCGCCGTCGCTGACCGTCTCGCCCTCGGAGTTGGTGTGCCCGAAGGCGTAGTCGCCCGAGATGCGGCGCCGGTCGGCCAGCTCCCGCACGCTCATGGGCAGGTCGTCGGCCCCAGCCGCCATCAACTCCTTGGCGTCGGAGCCCCGGATGATGATGCGGGGCTGGGCCGCGCCCGAGTAGCCCCCGAACAGCCCGTAGTTCTTGGTGAACCGGCTGCCGGTGCCCACGGAGTTGGTGTTCAGCCCCGCAGTGCCGTGGATCACGAAGCAGTCGGTGAGGCCCACCCCGCCCCGGTAGCGGCCCACCCCGCACACGTCCCGGTCGAAGCGGTTGCGGAACAGATACACCCACGGGAACTTGCGCTCCTGCTCCTCGGGGCCGGGGCAGTCCACCACCATGGCCCAGAAGAACCCGGCGCTGTGCTCGCCGTCGAGGTCGAATCGGGCCCCCTGGCCGGTGGCGTTGCCGTTGGCGGGCCCGCCCGCGATCTGGTTGCCGTACTGGCCGGTGCCCCCGAACTGGATCAGCAGCAGGTTCTCCGCGAACGGCGCGGTCACCCCGGCCCGGTGCGGGCTGTCGTGCAGCATCCGCATGGCCGCCAGCAGCAGGCCCTGCACCACCACCCGGCCGGTGTGGCTGCCCGAGCCGGTGCCCGAGTCGCGGCTGGGGGCGTTGACGATGCTGGGCGGGGCGGTGAGCTTGATCGGGTCGAACAGGCCGATCGACCAGCGCAGGCCCCGGAACACAGTCGGGAACAGCGCCGCCGCCGAGGCGGCCCGGGCCAGGTGCCAGCGCAAATGGAACGGCCCGATGCGGGGTTCGGGCGAGGCGCCGGCCATGTCGATCAGCAGCTCGTCGCCCCGCTTGTGCAGCTCGATGGGCAGGCGGATGATGCCGTCGGAGATGCCGATGGTGTCGAGGAACACCACCGACCGGTAGACGCCGTCGTTGAAGCCGGCGATGCGGCGGCGGGCCAGCTCGGCCGAGGTCTTGATCGACTGGCGCAGCCCGGCCGCCACGAACGGCGCGCCCCGGCGCTCCACCTCCCGCAGCAGCTGCTGGCGCAGCCGCACGCACACCGCCAGGCGGGCCTTCATGTCCAGGGAGTTCTGGCGGGGGGTGCGCACCGAGTTGAGCAGGAACTCGAGGTGGTCGGTGTGGAACCGGAAGTCGGTGCCCACCCGCAGCGGGGTGATGTGGAGCCCCTCCTCGTAGCGGGTGCCGATCTCGGGCGACCAGCCGCCGGGCGAGCGCGAGCCGGTCTCGCCCTGGTGCCCGCCGCAGGCCACCCAGGCGATCAGCTCGCCGCCGGCGAAGACCGGCATCATCAGGAAGTGGTCGTAGGTGTGCACCCCGCCGGCGTCGGGGTCGTTGAAGAAGAAGATGTCGCCGTCGGCCAGCCCCACGGTGGGGTCGTGGACGTAGTGCTTGAGCACGTACTTGACCGGGCCGTAGTGCAGCAGGGCGTGCAGGATCACGCCGGTGGACATGCCGGCCAGGTCGCCCCCGGCGGTGAAGATGCCCACCCCCAGGTCCCCGGCCTGCAGCATCTCGGCCATGCTCAGGTACTTGCAGACGTCCCGGCCGTCGTCGATGATCGAGTCGAGCTTGTGCAGGAAGATCTCGAGGTCGACGGGGTCGAGGCTCCCCTCCCCGGCCAGCTCGAGCTCGCTGGGCGGCTCCAGCACCTCGCGGTGCAGCACCTCGGGGTCGAGGCCGGGCCCGGGCTTCATGAGGGGGCGCCCGAAGCGGGCCACCCGCTCGTCGAGGCTCATGGCGGCCACATCCAGCATCCGGGCCGCCGATGCCGGTGTGACGGTCACGGGCCGGCCTCCGGCGCCGTGAGCCAGCCGGTGCGCTGCTCGTCGAGGGCGTAGCTCCAGCCGGGCGGCACCGCCACGGTGGTGTCGACGTCCTCCATCAGGGCCGGGCCCTCGACCGAGAACCCGTCGTGCAGGCCGGCCCGGTCGTGGACGGGAGTGTCGACGGCGCCGACCCCGGGCCAGCAGACCTCCCGGATCGCGCCACCGGGCGACTCCCCATTGCCCGCGGCCGCGCCGACAGTGCGGGGCCGGGCCTCCAGCCGGTAGCCGGAGGCGCCGGCCACCAGCCGGAACAGCTGCACCAGGATCCCGCCGTAGGGATGGATCGATCCGGCCCCGTAGGCCGCCGCGAACACCTCGTTGAAGGCGTCGCACACGGCCACCACATCGGCGGGGCCCTCCAACATCAGCCGGGGCGCCTCCAGGCGCACGGTGTGGTGCTGGCCCCCGTAGTTCATGTCCAGCTCCAGGCGCAGGCTCACCACGTCGAGCCCGAAGCCCTCCTCGGCCATGTCCCGCTCTGCCAGCGCGACCAGGCCTCGAACGACCTCGTTGAAGGCGCCGACCGAGTCGGTGTAGTCGTCCCCGTCGAACAGCTGGACCATGCGGGTGCGCTCATAGGTTTGCATCACCGGCATGGTCGCCACCCCGTAGGCGTTGAACTCGCTGCCGTGGGGGAAGGTGGCCACGCGGTGCACGTCGGCGTAGCCGGCCACCGCCGCGGCGTGCACCGGTCCGGCCCCGCCGAAGGCGAACATGGTGAAGTCGCGGGGATCGTGGCCCTCGAGGGCGGTCTGGCGGTAGATCTCCTGGCCCATCACCCCGTCGATCAGGCGCCGCACCCTCACGGCCGCCTCGGTGACGTTGATGCCGAGGGGATCGGCGATGCGGCGGCTCAGGGCCCGCTCGGCCCGGCGCCGGCTCAACGGCATGGCCCCTCCCAGGAACCGGTCGGGATCGATGAAGCCCAGGACGACGTCGGCGTCGGTGACGGTCGGCTCGGTGCCGCCCTGGGAGTAGCAGGCGGGCCCGGGCATGGAACCGGCGCTGCGGGGGCCCACTCGCAGCTCGCCGGTGTCGGTGAGGTGCGCGATCGACCCGCCCCCCGCGCCGATGGAGTAGTTGGCGATCACCGGCAGGTGCACCCGCCAGCGGTCGATCACCGGGTCGAACTCGTAGTTGCGGTCCTGGCCGTCGATCACGAGGCCCACATCGAAGCTGGTGCCGCCCATGTCGGCGGTGATCACCCGGTCGAGCCCGTAATCGCGGGCCATCGTGGCCGCACCGGCGAGACCGGCGACGGGCCCGCTGCCCAGCAGGTGCAGGGCGGTGGTGCGGCTGGGCGAGGCCACCCCGCCGATGTTGCGGGCCACCAGCAGCGGCTTGCGGCATCCCAGGGCCCGCAGCCGGTCGCCGAGGTCGATGACGTGCTCCTCGGTGTCGGGGGCCAGGAAGGCGCTGAGGATGGTGGTGACGCTGCGCCGGTACTCGTCGAGGCGGGGAGCCACCTCCGACGACAACAGCACCGGGCAGCGGCCCAGCACCGAGTCGGGGTACTCCCGCCGCACGATCTCGGCCACCTGCTGCTCGTGGGTCGGGTTCATGAACGACCAGGCCAGGCACACCGCGATGGCTCGCACGCCCTGGCGGACCAGGTGGTCGACCGCGGCCAGCACGTCGTCGGTCCGCAACGGCATCAGCACCTCGCCGAAGCAGTCGATGCGCTCCCGCACCCCCACCCGCAGCTGCCGGGGCACAAGATCGTCGGGCCGTTGGGCCCGGGTGCGGTCGATCTGCACCTCCAGGGGCATGCCGTCGGCCCACGAGCGGGACCGGGCCACGTGCACAGTGTCCTCCTGGCCCGCGGTGGTGATGAGCCCCACCTTGGGGCCGGTGCGCTCGATGAGCGCGTTGGTGCCCACGGTGGTGGAGTACTTGACCGCGTCGGCGGCCGCGAAGGCGTCGGCCGGATCGCAGCCGAGCTCGCGGGCCGCCTCGCCGACGGCGGCGATCATCCCGTCGGACAGGTCGGCGTGGGTGGTGAGCGACTTGCCGGTGGCCTGACGCCCGCCCAGCACCACGAAGGCGTCGGTGAAGGTCCCGCCGATGTCCACGTCGAGCAGGCCCGGCCCGCCGGTGCCGGCCTGGGCCGCCTCCGCTGCTTCAACTGATGGCATCGAGGTCGAGCTCTATGTCGTGGGTGATGGGATGGCCGGGCGGCAGGTACTCCACGTCGAACATGACCGCGCAGCCACCGCAGTAGAACTCGACGATCCGGCACCACTCCGGATGGGGGCTGAACCCGAACTCGGTGGGCGGGTCGAACGGGATGTGGATCTCGCGGGGGTCGCGGTCGTAGACCAGGCAGCCCTCCTTGTAGTTGCGCTCCGCCGGCCCGAGGTCGTGCCCGCACCGGTTGCACACCCAGCGGCGGGAGCCCACATCGAGGTCCAGCGCCTCGGTGATGCGCCGCCGCTCAGCGCCGGAGTCCGTGGCCATGCAGCTGTTCTCCCCCGCCGCCTCTCGTGGCCGGATTGTATACCGTCTCCCAAGAGCGGATCGAAGCCAGCCATGCTCCGCCGGCGACGCCGTTCCGGCGGCCGCGACGCAGCGATGGCTGCACGGGCCACACTGAGGAGGTGAGCATCCACGATGGCGCCGATGGCGAGACCGCGGCCGACGTCCGCGGGCAGGCGGCCCGGCGGCGGACGTTCGCGATCATCTCGCACCCCGACGCGGGCAAGACCACGCTCACCGAGAAGTTCCTGCTCTACGGCGGGGTGCTGACCGCCGGGGCGGGCTCGGTCAGGGCCAAGGGCGACCGCCGGGCCACCGCCTCGGACTGGATGGAGCTGGAGCGCCGCCGGGGCATCTCGGTCACCTCCGCGGTGGTGCAGTTCTCCTACCGCGACCGGGTGCTGAACCTTCTCGACACCCCCGGCCACGGCGACTTTTCCGAGGACACCTACCGGGTGCTGTCCGCGGTGGACGCCGCGGTGATGGTGCTCGACGGGGCCAAGGGCATCGAGGCCCAGACCCGCAAGCTGTTCGAGGTGTGCCGCAACCGGGAGATCCCGATCGTCACGTTCATCAACAAGTGGGACCGCCCCGCCCGCGACCCCCTGGAGCTGCTCGACGAGATCGAGGACCAGCTCGTGCTCGACCCGGTGCCGGTCACCTGGCCGGTCGGCGAGGGCGAGCGGTTCAGCGGCCTGATCGACCGTCGCAGCGGGAACTTCGTGCGCTTCGCCCGCACGGCCGGAGGCGCCACCACCGCCGAGGAGGAGACCGTGGACCCGGCCCGGGCCGGCGTCGAGGAGGGCGCGGCCTGGCACGAGGCCACCGAGGCCGTCGAGCTGCTCGACGCGGCCGGAGCCGAGCTCGACGCCAAGCGCTTCGAGGCCGGCGAGCTGTCGCCGGTGTTCTACGGCTCGGCCCTCACCAACTTCGGGGTGAGGATGCTGCTGGACGCCATCGTGGAGCTGGCCCCCGCCCCCGGCGCCCGCCTCGACGCCGACGACGAGCCTCGCCCGGTGGATGCCGGGTTCAGCGCGGTGGTGTTCAAGGTGCAGTCCAACATGGACCCCGCCCACCGCGACAGCATGGCCTTCCTGCGGGTCTGCTCGGGCCGCTTCGAGCGGGGCATGGCCGTCGTCTGCGGCCGCACCGGCAAGACGCTGGCCACCAAGTACGCCCACACCGTGGTGGGCCGCGACCGCAGCACCGCCGAGGAGGCCTGGCCCGGCGACGTGATCGGGCTGGTGAACGCGGCCGGGCTGAGGGTGGGCGACGCGGTGCACGCGGTCGCCGACCCGGTGCGCTGGACGGCAGTGCCCTCGTTCGCGCCGAGCAGCTTCCGGGTGGCCCGCTGCACCGACACGTCCAAGGCCAAGCAGTTCCGTTCCGGGGTGCGCCAGCTCGACTCCGAGGGGGTGGTGCAGGTCCTGCGCCGGCCCGAGGGCGGCGAGAGCGCTCCCATCCTGGCCGCGGTCGGTCCCCTCCAGTTCGACGTGGCCGAGCACCGGCTCCGGCACGAGTTCGGCGCGCCCGTCGAGCTGGCCCCGGCCCCCTGGACCACGGCCCGGCGCACCGACCAGGCGTCGGCGGATCTGCTGGGCACCATGTCGGGCGTGACCGTCGCCGAGCGGGCCGAGGGCGGCGAGCTGCTGGCCCTGTTCGAGAGCCCGTACTGGCTGGCCCGCCTCCAGTCCGACCACCCCGAGCTCACCCTGGAACGCCTGATCGGCGAGGGCTGACGGCCGGGCGCGCCGCGCCGGTAGCGTCCCCGTTGTGGCTGAGCGGCCCAATGTCCTGCTGATCGTCTCGGACGAGGAGCGCCGCAACGACTGGCTCGACGGCGTCGTGGACCTTCCCGCCCACGAGCGCCTGCGAGCCGACGGGCTGAGCTTCGACCGCTACTTCACCCACTCCTCGCCGTGCTCGCCGTCGAGGGCCAGCCTCTACACCGGGCGCTACCTGGCCGAGCACGGCGTGGTCGACAACGTCACCTTCCCCACCCACACCGCCCTCGACCCGGCCATCCCCACCATCGGCAGCCTGCTGGCGGAACGCGGCTACCGGTCGAGCTACCTGGGCAAGTGGCATCTCGGCCACACCGAGTCGCCCGACATGGCCGCCCACGGATACCTCGACTGGGAGGGCAACGACGTCCACTTCATGGGCAGCGCCCACACCGGCCGCTACTTCGACCCGATCATCGTCGACCAGGCCATCGACTGGCTCAGAGGCCGAGCCGGTGACAGCAGCCAGCCGTGGTTCCTGACCGTGGCGCTGGTCAACCCCCACGACATCATGTGGTTCCCGGCCGACCATCTCAGCTACCAGGCCGACCACCCCAAGTTCGCCGAGTTCTTCAACGCGGTGGTGAGGATGCGCCTCGGCGACCTGCCGGTGACCCCGCCGCCGGAGGACTACCCCCGCCTGTTCGATCGGCTGCCGGAGAACTTCGGCGACGACCTCCACACCAAGCCCGAGGTGCAGCGGGCCTGGCGCCACGTGCGCAACGCCGAGCACATGGTGGGCCGCATCGACGCCGCCGACCACGACACCTGGCTGCGGGGCCTCGACTACTACGCCTGGCTGCACGTCGAGCTCGACGCCAGCCTGACCCGCCTGCTGGCCGCCCTCGACGATCTCGGCCTCTACGACGACACCGTGATCGCCTACACCTCCGACCACGGCGACGCCTGCGGATCCCACGGGCTGCGGGCCAAGCTGCCGTGCGTGTACGACGAGGTGATGGGGGTGCCGCTGATCGTGAAGGGCCCCGGCGTTCCGGCCGGCGCCCGCACCGGCGCGCTGGCCACCCACGTCGACCTGGCCGCCACCATCGCCGCGCTGGGCGGCGTGGACCCCGCCGATACCCCCACCCTGTCGGGCCGGGACCTGTCGCCGGTGCTGGCCGACCCCGGCGCGTCGGTGCGCGACTATGTGCTGTTCTCCCAGGACTCGGCCCAGTCGGACCTGATCCGCAGCACCCGCTACGCGGTGCGGGGGTTCTTCGACGGCGACACCAAGTACGCCCGCTACTACGGGATCGGCGGCGGCGTCCAGCGCGACGGGAATGCCGCGGAGAGTGGCAAGCTCTTCGATGTGGACGCCGACTTCGACGACCACGACCACGAGTGGTACCAGACCGCCGAGGACCCCCACGAGCTGGTCAACCTGGCCGGCGACCGGGGCCGGCGCAACGAGCTGCGCGACCTGTTCCGCCGTCTGCTGGACTATGAAGCCCAGGAGCTGACCTTGACGCCATGACCTACACCGCGGACACCTCGACCAGCGAAGCGACCGACCCGGGCGCCGACCATGCGGGTCCCACGCCCCGGGCGCCGGTAACCGACTGGGCCACCGACTTCGACCACGTCGACCCCGGCTACGCGGCCCGGGCGCCCGAGATCTGGGACGAGTTGCGCCAAGAGTGCCCGGTGGCCCGCAGCGAGCGCTACGGCGGCACGTGGCTGCCGGTGCGGCACACCGACGTGTGCGCCATCGCCAAGGACACCGACACGTTCAGCTCCAACGGCGTGGTGGTGCACGACGGCCGGCCCGAGATCCCTCCCCCGGTCGGGTTCGCCCCGCCGATCACCAGCGACCCGCCGTTCCATAGGATCGCCCGGGAGTTCCTGCTGCCGGCGTTCGCCCCCAAGCCGATAGAGGCCAAGCGCGAGTCGACCCGCGAGACCTGCCGGGAGCTGCTCGACGACCTGCTGACCGGCGTGGAGGCGGGCCGCACCGACATCGTGGACGCCGCGCTGGGCTACACCCAGCACATCCCGGTGAGGGTGATCGCCGACATGCTGGGCGTTCCCCGCTCCGACGGCGACCAGTTCCGGGTGTTCATCCACCGGATCATGGAGCAGCCCGGCGCCGAACTGAAGGTCGAGTACGAGGACTCGATCGACTTCTATCTCGACAAGCTGATCGCGGAGCGAGCCGAGCAACCACAGGACGACCTGATCAGCCACATGACCCACGCCACCATCGCCGGGCAGCCCCTGGAGCACGAGCATGTGCGGGGCACCTGCGCGCTGCTGATCGTCGCCGGGGTGGACACCACCTGGTCGGCCATCGGCGCCTCGCTGTGGCACATGGCCCAGCATCCCGCCGACCGCCGGCGCTGGGTGGAGGACCCCGATGTGCGGCCCTTCGCGGTGGAGGAGTTCCTGCGCTTCTACGCGCCGGTGACCATGGCCCGGATCGTGGCCGAGGACGCCGAGTTCGCGGGCCACTCGATGCGGGCCAACGACTGGGTGCTGCTGCCGTTCCCGGCCGCCAACCGCGATCCGGAGGCCTTCGAGGACGCCGGGGAGTTCGTGATCGACCGCATGCGCAACCGCCATGTGGCCTTCGGGCTCGGCATCCACCGGTGCCTGGGCTCGAACCTGGCCCGCATGGAGCTGACGGTGGCTCTGGAGGAGTGGATGGCCCGGGTCCCGGACTTCGAGCTGGCCGACCCCGAAGGCGTGAGATGGTCGACAGGCCAGATACGCGGCCCGCGGGAGCTGCCAGTGCGCATCCTCAACAGCGCCGCCACCAGAATCTCGGGAGAGAACCCTGTCGTATAGGCACACAGACCACCACGAGATTTCCGGTCGCGGCTTCGCGCCCGGCTCGAGTCAGCTGGAGAACACGTGAGGCTGCACAAGTTCAAGGATGTGGACGCGTTCGTGGCCCTGGACCTGGCCGGAGCCGAGGCGGGGTCGGGGCCGGTGCGCTGGGCCCGCAAGGTGCTGCAGGGCGGGGCCAAGGACCTGGCCCGCTCCCAGACCTACACCTACGCGGCGCTGCAGATGCGCCGCAGCGGCGCCTCGGCCGGCATCAGCGCTGAAGCGCCGGCACGGGCCGAGGCGGTGGCCGCGTTCGTGGCTGAGGCGGCTGCGCTGGTGCCCGACGGCACCTACCTGCCCGACGCGGCCAAGGGCGTCGCTGACACCGATCTGGTCCCCCTGAGGGACGCCGACCCCCGCACCGTGGACCGGCTGGGCGCCTTCGCGGCGGCGTGCGACGGCCTGTCCGCCGCCGTGGCCGCCGACGCGGCGGTGGGCCTCGACGGCCGCACTGCCGTGATCGAGGGCTTCGCTGCGACCGGCCCCGCACTGGCCGAGGCGGTGGCCGGCAGGGGCGGACGGGTGGTGGGCCTGGCCACCGCCGAGGGCTCGCTGGCCGCCGGCGACGGTTTCGATCCGGCAGCTCTGGCCGAGGCCTGGGCCGAGCATGGCGACAAGGCACTGGGAGCGCTGGCCGGCAGCGACGACGGGTTGGGCAAGCCTGGCGAGCTGTGGGGCCTCGGCGCCGATGTCGTGTTCGCCGGATCGAAGATGGGAATCGTCAACCACGGTGTGGCCGAGGGTCTCGGGTGCCGGGCCCTGGTGCCCGGCGGGCGCCTGGCGTTCACGTCCAAGGCACTGGCCGTCTGCCGCCGCAGCGGGGTGGCCGCGGTGCCCGACTTCGTGGCCTTGGCCGGATCGACCATCGCAGCCTGGAGCAGTCCCGACACCAGCGACGACGAGGTCCGCGCCGAGATCACCGAGACGGTCACGGCCCTGATGGCCGACGCCCTCAGCTCCGACGACGGCCCCTTCCTGGGCGCCTGCTACACCGCCGAGTCCTTCCTGTCCACCTGGCAGGACGAGCTCCCCTTCGGCCGCCCCCTCGCCTCCTGACGATCCGTGCGCCGATACGCTCGGCGGCTACGGGGCTGTAGCTCAGTTGGCTAGAGCACCTGCTTTGCAAGCAGGGGGTCGTCGGTTCGAGTCCGATCAGCTCCACCCAGTGCAAGCCTGCACGGCGGAGACGGCCGCAACCCCAGGGGCGTGATCCAGTGACTCGTATCGGTCTGGCCCAGATTCTCAGCCGACCCGGAGCGGCCGAGGCCAACCGCAAGGCCGGCGTCGACGCGGCCGCCTCGCTGTTCGAGCAGGGGGCCGACGTCGTCGTGCTTCCCGAGATGACGGTGCCGTGGTACAGCACCGACCGGGAGTCGCTGGCCCCGCTGGCCGAGCCGCTCGACGGCCCGACCGTCTCCGGCTGGCAGGCCGCGGCGGCCCGCCACGGAGGCCTGATCGTGGGCGGGTTGTGCGAGCGGTCGGGCGACGACATCTTCAACACCGCGGTGGCCGTCAGCTCCGACGGGGTGCTGTCCCATTACCGCAAGCTCCACCTCTTCGACGTGGAGAAGCACTGCTTCGCGCCCGGCGACCTCGGGTTGACCGTCACCGAGACGCCGTGGGGCGTGATCGGCATGTGCGTCTGCTACGACCTGCGCTTCGTGGAGGTTGTGCGGGTGCTGGCGCTGCGGGGCGCAGACCTGATCTGCGTCCCGACCGCCTGGGTCCGCGGCTTCGACCGGCGCCAGTACGCCGAGGGCGAGCTGATCCCCCACGCCGAGGGAGCGCTGGTGCAGGCCAACCTGAGCCAGGTGTTCATCGCCTGCTCGTCGCAGGTCGGGGCCGGCGACGGTGTCGAGTGCCTGGGGTCATCGGTCCTGGCCGACCCGTACGGCCGGGTGGCGGGCGGGCCGCTGTCGACAGTCCGCGAGCAGCTGGAGGTCGTCGAGGTCGATCTGTCCGAGGCCAAGCGGGCCCAGGCCCGCAGCCCCCTCATCCAGCCCCGCACGGACCGCCGCACCGACGTCTACGGCATCCTGCACGAGGGCGACTCGCTCTAGAGGCCTCGCAGGGGCGCCGGCTCAGTCGATGCTCAGGTCCGACAGGACGCGGTTGAGCTCGGGCACCAGCACCCCCCGCCGCGAGTACGACCCGATCACCGCGTAGAGGCAGAACGCCCGCGCCCCCACATGGAAGAACTGCTGCTGGCCGGCGTGGCCCGGGATCGACACCTGGAGCTGGTCGGCCGCGAAGTCGCCGGCGGCCAGCCGGCCCGGCACGCCCTCGGACGCGAAGAGCATGGTCGAGGCCGACGCCGCGTCGAACTCGACAAGGGCGGCGAAGATCCCGTTTCGGTCCATGGTCTCGACCGCCCCCGACCCGTAGTCGTCCCGCTCCGCGGGCAGCGAGAAGTTGGCCGCATGCAACACCACCAGGGGCGCGGCCAGGGGCTCCGCAGCCGGGTCCAGCGTCGACGGGTCGGGCTGGAGGGACAGCTCCGCCTCCCAGCCCGCCGGCACGTCGATGCTCACGCCGTGGGCGGCCAGCCTGCTCACGCCACACCGCCGGAATGGCCGCGAACGCCGCGCCGGGATCGCACGCTCGTCCCCCTCACAGGGTCAGCCCGCTCACTGCCGCCGCGCAGCCGAGCCCGGCCGCCGCACCCGCGCCCACGCGGCGGGCCCGGTCGGCGTGGCGGTCCATGCGGCGGTGCAGCAGTCGCAGGTCGTCGGTGGTGCGTACCCGGACGCCCAGAGCCATGCTCGCGGCCCGGGCTGCGCCGAAGGCCGCTCCGATCACCAGGCCCGAGGCCGTGCCGCCCGCCAGCAGCGCGGCCAGCATGAAGAGCGGCACCAGCGCGGTGTTGACCACCGTGGCCACCGCCGCGCCGAGCTGCAGGCCGAAACCCGCCCCGTAGACCCACGACCGGTAGGCGACCAGCCAGTCCTCGTTGACCTGGCGCCGGCCCGGCAGGCGCAGGCCCGACATGTCCCAAAACGCGGCCGCCAACCCGGCCCCAGCCAGCACGACAAGCCGGGCCCGGTCGCCGGACGAGCCCGCCAGCGCCTGCCCGAGCGCGCCCAGAGCGGCACCGACGGCGGCCCCGCCCAGCACCGCGCCGAGCGCCAGCCAACCCACCGTCAGCCACCATCGGTTGCCCCGGGCCCGCTCACCGAGCGGGCTGATGCTGGTGAGCATCGAGATGCCTCAAGGAGACCACGACGATCGAGCCCCGGCGGCCAGTGCGGCTGCCACGCCGATGGCCGCGACCGTGGTCATCGATCGGCGCCGGCTTCCGCGGAGTCGCCACGATGCTCACCGTTGCTGGAATGCTCGTCGGTGGGACTGGATCCGTCGGGATAGAGGCTCGGGTGGCCCGGGCCGATGCCCGCCGACAGCAGGGTCTCGTCGGCGCTGCGGCGGCGTGCGGTGGCCGGACGGTGCGCCGATCCTCGCACCGGCGACCCCGGCTCCGCGGCCAGACCAGCATCATCCAGGGCCTGCTGGAGGAGGTTCCGCAGCTGACCCCACTCCAGCGCGCTGCCCGCGCCCACGACCCGACCCCCGGCGCCGTCGACCAGCGCGAAGTACGGCGAGCCCGGGACGTCGTAATCCTCCCACGCGGCCGACGACAGCACGGCCTTGACGCCGCTGGGTACCAGTTCCGCCAGAGCCGACTCCGAGTCGTGGGCCGGATCCTGGCCGACGATCACCAGGCGGGTGCTCCCCCCGGGCAGTTCCAGCCCGGGATCGGCGAACGCCTCCCAGAAGCGCTTGCAGGTGCGGCACCCCGATGACAGGAACGCGAGCAGCGTGAGATGCGGGACGCCGGTGACGGCCACCTTGGTCGGGCCTCCGGCCGGAACAGAGCCGACGATGTCGTGTGCCGCCCCCTGCTCGACGGGAGCCCGGTCCTCGATCCCGGCCGCCGGTCCGGTCGCCACCGAGCCACCGGTTTCGTCGTCGAGGCTGATGCCGGCCCGGTCGAGTGCCCTCAGGATCTGGGCGTGGGTTCTCAGCAGCCCGAACACCAGCAGGGCCAGCAGGCCGACCGCGACGGCCAGAAGCACGACCACCACGGTCATACCGCCACCCGTCCGGCCTCGGACGCCGGTGTCTCCGGCTCTGGCTCTGGTTCCGGTTCCGGCTCCGGCTCTGGTTCCCGAAGGTGGTAGCGGTGCAGCAGCAGGGCCACGTCGGAGCGGCTGGCCGGAAGGGCCCCACCGAAGTCGTCGAGGTCGGTCCACCACACGATGTCGCGGGCCAGCGCCCACTTGAGGGCGTCCACGAACCACTCGCCCTCGCCCACGTCTGAGAAGTCGATCCCGGCCTCGGCGTCGGGCTTTCCGGCCAGGCGATGCAGGAACACGATCGCCTGCGCTCGGTTCACGTTGCTGTCGGGGTCGAACCGGCCCGGCGACCGGCCGGTGGTGATCTGCTTCTCGACCATCCAAGACACCGCATCCGCGTAGTAGGCGTGCGAACTCACGTCGAAGAAGCCCTCGCCCGAAGCGGGTTCGGGCTCGCCCTGGTAGCGCCAGAGGAAGGCGGCGAACTGGCCCCGGGTGACCAGCTCGTCGGGGCCGAACAGGTCGTCGGTGAACCCGGTGGTGATGCCCTCGGCCGCCATCCACGCCACCGCGTCGGCGTAGAAGGCCTGGGGCGGGATGTCGGTGAAGCCCTCGTGCAGGCAGGGACGGTCGTGCCAGCGGGTGCTCTGGCTGGTCAGCACCGGGGACGTCGCGCACGCCGGGTCCCATTTCCATGGCGGGACGCAGGTGACGATGCGGCACTTGAGCTGGCCGACGCAGACCTCCTGGTTGCACTGGCCGTAGCGGAAGCGGATGCACTCGGACTTGCGGGTGTCGCAGCCACCGTGGCACTTGCACACGGCCGGCGTGCAACTCTTGGCGCACATTCCGTCGCTGGCGCAGCGGCAGCCCTCGTCGCATGTGAAATTGCAGTCGAGGTAGTAGCGGGGGCGCGGGCCGTTGAGGTCGCAGAACCCGGAGCCGTCGGCCTTCCACCAGCCGGCCACGATCGTGCCCGGCGGGCACAGGTTCTCACCGGTGATCTTGCAGCAGAACTCGCTCCAGTTGTCACAGCAGAGCGCGCCGGGCCTGCACTCCCACCCCTTGCACAACACGATGGCCGCCTCGGCGGTGGTGGGCCGCAGGGCGTAGGCCACGGGAGCAACCGCCACGGCGGTGGCCGCCATCGCGGAAGAGCGCAGGAAGCCCCGGCGGCCGGCGCGGCGGTCCACCACCCGGGACACCCGCTCGACCAGCCTGCGGCTCACGATCTCCCGCTCCCGTTGAGCGACGGGGCGCTCGTGGTGGCCGGCGAGGGCAGGGCCCGGAACAGGCCCGCTCCGCCCGGACGGGCCGACCGGGCCGCGAGCGCCTCGGGCAGGGCCGTCAAGGACACCAGCACCAGCCCGGCCACCAGCACGATCGCGGCGGCCAGCCCGACGCCGGTGGCGGGGCTCTCCTCCACCGACTGCACCAGCCCGGCGAACGGCGCGGAGGCCGCGCCGGCGGCAGCGGCGGCGAACGACACCGCGGCCAGCGCCAGGTTGCCGGCGACGTGGATCAGCGACGGTGGGGCGTCTAGGCGCCCGAAGCACCCACAGGAGTCGGCGCCCGCGACGACGGCTCGCAGCACGACCAGCGCGAACGCCGCGTAGAGGAGGCCCACGACCCACGCGGCCGCTCCGCCGGCGAGCAGCGCGGCCATCCCGGCCGCTGCCTCAAGCGCTCCGATGAGGCGCACCACGCCAGACCGGGTCCGGAACCCGAACAGGCTCGCGGGACCGGCCGCGGGCCGCGACAGCTTGGTCGCGCCCGCAACCACCAGCAGCACGGCCGCGGAGGCGTGAAGAGCCGAAACCACCGACACGACTGGCGAGGCTACCGACCGGCCCAAATCTCGGCTAGTCGTGTACCCGGCCCGGCGGCCGGGCGTCCGGCCCTAGATGCCCGGGGCTAGATGCCCGGCGTCCGGTAGCCGTCGGACCGCCACAGGATCGGGAAGTGGTTCTCGTCCATCTCGTCGTCGGTGAGCCTCGCGTAGCGGGAGTAGATCGGTCCGTTGCCCTCACCGAATCCGGCCCGGTCGAATCGGGCCTCGCTGCTGGCGCAGTGCAGCACCAGCGACCGGCGGTGCCGGCCGGAACGGTTGGGACCCGAGCCGTGCCATGCCCATCCGTGATGGAACGAGCCACCACCGGCGGCCACCTCCACCGGGGCGATGTCCAACTCGACGCCCAGACTCCCCGCAGCCGCCGCCACGGTGGCCCGGTAGTCGTCGGGGGCATGGAACTGGCCTATCGCATCATCTCCGGCGGGCCAGCGATGCGACCCACGGGCGAGTTCCATGGTGCCGCCGGCGGCGGTGGTGTCATCGAGGGCGATCCAGCATGAGAACATCTCGGTGGGCGTGTACCAGGACAGGTAGGCGTTGTCGCGGTGAAAGCCCAGCGAGCGGGCGCCGGGCGGCTTCCAGATGACGTTGTCCTGGACGATGCGGGCGCCGGGCCAGCCCGCCAGCCGGGCAACGGCCTCGCCGAGGCCGGCGTCTAGCACTACCGACGCGATCAGGCGGTCGGCCTTCCAGCCGTTGCATATCTGGCGCGAGAGCGTCGGATCGCTGCTGCCCTCCTGCCAGTTGACCTCATCGGGAGCGGTGCCGGTCTCGAAGTCGCCCCGGAACAGCCGCTCGAACCGCTCCCTCAGCGGACCGATCAGCTCGGCGCCGATCAGCGAATCGACGGTGACGAACCCGTCAGCGTGGAACCTGGCCTCATCGGCGGCTGCGAGCATCGTCTCAAAGCTACGCGAGCGGGGACCGCGTCGCCGTCTAGGTGCTGCTGGCGGTGACCGGCAGCTCCCCGAGTCCGTCGAGCAGTTCACGCTCACCGCCGGAGGCGAAATCGCGCACATCGGGCTGCTCGCCGGGACCCCCGTTGTACACCAGGTCGTAGGTGATGTCGGCCGGCGAGATGTGCTGGGCCTGGTTGTAGGGACGTCGCTGGGCCAGCACGTCCTCGTCGAAGGTCTGGACCTGGCCGCGCAGGATCACCGTCTCGATGCGCTCCTTCTGCTGGAGCACGCGGATGTCGGCGAGCGGGTCGCCGTCGACGACGATGATGTCGGCGCCCTTGCCGGCTACCAGCGAGCCCACGTCGTTCTCCTCGCCCAGCACGATGGCGCAGTCGTGGGTGGCCGCCTTGATGGCCTCCAGCGCGGTCATGCCGGCATAGCGCATCAGCAGTTCGAGCTCGCGTGCGTGCCACTCGCCGTAGGGGGTGCATGCGAAGCCGGTGTCGGTGCCGGTGATCAGGGTGACGCCCGCCTCCCGCGCCTTGTTCAACGACTCGGCGGTGGCGTCCAGCACCCGCGAGTAGATGCCGCGCTTGCGGGCCGGCACACCGACGGCCTCTCCGAACTCGCTGAGGTTGCCCAACAGCAGCAGTGCCGGCGCCAGCGGGATCCCCGAGTCGGCCAGCCGCTCGATGGTGTCGTCGCGCATCGTGTTGCCGTGCATGATCCAGTCGAGCTCGGCCGCCACCGCCGAGTCCACGTTGTTGGAGCCCCGGGCGTGCATGGTGATGCGCTTGTTGAGCCGGTGGGCGGCATCGGACATCGCCTTGATCTCATCGCGCGAGAAGGCCTCGTAGTCGCCCAGGGGACTGTCGCCGATCTTGATCAGGTCGACGCCGTTCTTGACCTGGTGGCGGACCTCGGTGACCATCTCGTCGGCGGTGTTGACCACCTTGCCGATGCTGGAGTCCGGCACCCCCACCGACGACGGGTAGAAGTCGCTGATGCCGTTGCTGGTGGAGAGGAACCGGCCCGCGGTCGTCATGCGGGGCCCCTGGATCAAGCCCTCGGCGATGCCCTCGCGGATGCCCACCCCGATGAAGTAGCTGCCGCCGGGATCGGATGTCCCGGTCACGCCCGATCGCAGCACCTTGGTGACGTTCCACGCGGAGCGCAGGGTGCGAAGCTCGTGGCTGGTGTAGAGGTCCTGCTCCTCCTGCATCCGGGCCTCGCCGAAGGACGTGTGGCAGTGGGCGTCGATGAGGCCCGGCATGACTGTCTTGCCGGTGGCGTCGATGCGGGTGACGGGCTCACCCCTCGGGATCGGGTCGTCGCCGACATCGACGCCCACCGCGACTATCTCGTCGTCGCGCACCAGCACCGGGCAGTCCGCGACCGGCTCCGCTCCCGTGCCGTCGATCACCGATCCGCCGCTGATCAGGATCCAAGACGCCATAGCTGCCTCCCCTATCGCTAACCGGACTCCCCAGCATTATGCGCCGCGACCAGACCCTTGCGTCAAATGTCTGACTATTGTTCACCGGGCCGCGGAAACGATGACGGAAGGAGCGGCGGTGGCGCCTGCCGGAGACGTCAAGATCGGCCTGTTCCTCACCAACCAGCACCCCCTGGGCGCGGACCTGGTGGCGGGGATGGACGACCAGCTCCGGATGGTCAGAGCGGTGCGCGACCGCGGCTGGGACTCGATCTGGGCCGGGCAGCACTACCTGCCCGACGGCATGGCCATGCCGCAGTGCGTGCCCTTCGTTAGCCGCATCACCGCCGAATGCGGATCCATGGAGGTCGGGATCGGGATACTGCTGCTCGCCCTCCACAACCCGCTGGACGTGGCTGAGACGTGGGCGTCGATCGACGTCCTGTGCGGTGGGCGGCTCACCTTCGGAGTGGGACTGGGCTACCGCGAGGTGGAGTACCAGGGCTTCGGTCTCGACCCGAGGTCGAAGGTGCGGCGATTCGAGGCCAACCTCGACCTGGTCAAGCGGCTCTGGACCACCGACAACGTGGACTCCGACCTCGAATGGTGCCGCCTCGAGTCGGCGACGCTCAACATCAAGCCGGTCCAGAAGCCCCGGCCGCCGATCTGGATCGCGGCCAACGCCCACCGGGCGGTTGAGCGGGCCGCCCGGATGGGCGATGCCTGGATGATCAACCCTCACGCCACCACCACCACGATCGCCGAGCAGGCGGACCTGTTCCGGGCCACCCGCCGGGACGCAGGCTTGCCTCCGGCCACGACCACGCCGGCGATGCGGGAGATCTACTGCGCCCCCACCCGGGCCCTGGCCGTGGAGCGGGCCGCGCCCTACCTGCTGAAGAAGTACCGGCACTACGCCGACTGGGGCCAGCACAAGGCCCTCCCCGGCGACGAGGACTTCCGGGCCCGATTCGACGAGCTGTCCAGGGGCAGGTTCATCGTCGGCACCCCCGACGACTGCCTCGAGAGGCTGCTCCCGTGGCGTGACGAGCTCGGCGTGGACCACTTCATCCTCCGCACCGACTGGGTGGGCATGCCCGCGGAGGTCGCCCTACAGTCCATCGACCTGCTCGACCGCGAGGTTGTTCCCGTGCTGCGAGCGACCTGATTACTCGCGCCGCCCCGAGTCATCCCGACGACCCTGCAAAGGAGAACATCAGACATGGTGGACAAGACCATCATCAACCCGAACATCGGCGCCGGCTGGAGCGCGCTCGAGACCTCCGACGTGGGGGAGCTCGTCCACTCCGGAGGTGTCGTGGTGGAGGCCGGCGACCTCACGTTCGTCTACCTGTCGGGCCGGACCGCCACCGACGGCGACAGCGACGTCGTCGTGGGCGTGGGCGACATCAAGGAGCAGACCCGCCAGGTCATACGCAACCTGCTGTCGGCGCTGGAGCCGCTCGGCGGCACCATCGACGACATCGTCCGGGTGCGGGTGTACATGACGCCCCCCTTCACCAAGGAGAAGTTCGGCCAGATCCACGACGCCCGGGCCGAGTTCTTCAACAAGGACCACTACCCGGCCAGCACGCTGGTGGTGGTCCACGCACTGGCGCGGCCCGACGCGATGATCGAGATCGACGCCGATGCCGTGATCTCCAGGAAGTAGCCGGCGACAGCCGAGGCGCCCGCGATCACCGGTCGAGCATGAAGATCGCCCTCAACGTCCTCCAGCAGGGTCCCGTCTCCGACGGGCCCGAGTGGTGGAGGCTGTGCGACGACGCCGGGGTGGACGTGATCGGCCTGCCCGACTCGCCCGCCCTGGTCCGCGAGCTCTACGTGGTGGCCGCGCTGTGCGCCCACCAGACCTCGCGAGCCCGGATCATGACCTCGGTCACCAACCCGCTGTCGCGGGATCACTCGGTGACCGCGGCCTCATTGCTGTCGCTGGAGGAGATCGCGCCCGGCCGGATCGCCTGCGGCATCGGCACCGGCGACAGCGCCCTGTGGGGCGTGGGACTGCGACCGGCCACCGTGGCCCAGTTGCGCGACTACATCCTGGCCCTCAAGGCGCTGCTGCGGGGCGAGGAGGCCGACTACCAGGGCCGGAGATTCCGCATGCAGTGGTCCGACCTGCCGGTCCCCGCGGACATCCCGGTGGTCGTGCCCGTGTCGGGCCCCAGGGTGCTGCGCATGGCCTGCGAGGTGTCCGACGGGATGCTGCTGTCGATGGGCTTCGGGCCCCACAACGTCGACTACGTGAAGGGCCTGGTCGAACAGGGCTGCGAGGCAGCGGGCCGCGACCCGGGCGAGCTGGAGCTGTGGTGGAACTCCGAGATCGTCTTCGGCGACAGCGTCACCGAGGCCCTCGGCCGGGGCATGGGCGTGGGCACCGAGTGGCTGACCATGGGCACGCTGGAGGGCAAGCAGATCCCCGAGCACCTCAGGGCGGCGCTGGTGCAGTTCAACGAGGACACCCACAACCTGGGCTCGGAGTACCAGGACGAGAACCGCGAGCGGGCGCTGATCGCCCGAGCCCGGGAGCTGGGGCTGTACGAGTGGCTGGTGGCCAGGGCGCCGGGGCTGTGGGGCACTCCCGCCGACGTGGCCCGCCGGCTGCGGGAGCTGGAGTCGCAGGGATTGGACCGCTGGATGTTCTATGTGGGTCGCAGCGAGAGCGACCGGATGAACCAGCTCCGACTGATATGCGAGGGCGTCATGCCCCTGCTGGGCGTTGCCTGAACCAGCCCGCCGCGGGCCGGGGCCGCGTCTCGGCGTGGCCCTGGCGTGCGGCCCCTCCGATGCGGTGGCCCTCGCCGTCGAGGCCGAGCGGGCCGGGTTCGACAGCGTCTGGACCACCGAGTTCAGCTGGCGCTCGGCCACCGTGCCGATGGCCGCCATCGCCGCCGCCACCGATCGAGTCGCTATCGGGTCGGCCATCGCCTACGCACTGGGTCGCAGCCCCGCGATCCTGGCGGCCGAGGCCCGCGACATCGACGAGCTCAGCGACGGGCGCCTGATCCTGGGGTTGGGCAGCGCGCAGCCCGCTCGGATCCGCCGATGGCTCGGCGCCGATCCCACCGATGTTCCCGCCCAGGTCGCAGAGGTCATCGAGTCGGTGCGGGCGCTGTGGAGGCTGGGGCCGGATCCGGTGAGCTACCGCGGCCGCCATGTGCGGGTGGACGTCGAGGCCACCCCGAGCGCCTACCCGCCGCGCCGCCGGGAGGTGCCCATCCTGCTGGCGGCCGTCAACCAGAGGATGCTCCAGGTGGCCGGCGCGGTCGCAGACGGCCTCATCGCGCACCCCATAGTCGACGGGCCGGCCTTGCGCGAGCTGGTGCGGCCAACGCTGGAGGCGGCCGCCGCCTCAGCGGGGCGGGCCACCGCTCCAGCGGTCGCGGCCATGGTGATCGTCGTGGTCGACGACGACGAGGAACAGGCTCGCCGGAACGCGGCCTCCCAGATCGCGTTCTATGCGCAGCACCCGGCCTATGCGCCGCTGATGGACCACTACGGACTGGTCGGAGCCTCGACCTCGATCCGTGACGCGGTCGGCCATGGCGACTGGGAGGCGGCCGCCGCCGCCGTGCCCGACCCGATGATCGACCGCCTGTCGGTGGCCGGGCCCGCAGGGCTGGTGAAGACCCGGATCGGCGAGCGGCTCGATGCAGCCGACTGCGACACGCTGATCCTGCACACACCGTCGATGCTGATGTCGGACCCCGGCGCGAGGGCCTCCGGCGACCCCGCCGCGGCCTACCGCAGCCACGTGTCCCGGCTGATAGACGCCTTCGCCGACGCTCTCAGTCCTCGTCGACGGTGAGCGGTCGGGCCGCCTCGGGGAACAGCTGCGCGTCGTGGGAGCAGCCGCGCTTGTAGACGAGGGCGCTGCGGACGTAGCTGAGGCACTCGTCGCCGTCCTGGTTGAGGCCCCGTGTGCGCACCTTGACTATGCCGGCGTGGGGCCGGGACGCCGACTCGCGCACCGCCAGCACGATGCTCTCGGCGTAGAGCGTGTCGCCCACGAAGACGGGATGGGTGAAGCGCACCTCGTCGAAGCCGAGGTTGGCCATGGCCTGCTGGCTCACGTCGGACACCGACTGGCCCAGCACCAGGGCCAGAGTCAGCCCCGAGTTGACCAGCAGCTTCCCGAACTCGGACCCCTCGGCGTAGTGGCGGTTGAAGTGCATCATGTTGGTGTTGCAGGTCAGCAGCGTGAACCAGGTGTTGTCCACCTCGCTGATCGTTCGGCCCAGCGGATGCCGGTAGATGTCGCCCACCTCGAAGTCCTCGAAGTAGCGGCCCTCCCAGCCCGGTTTCACGGTCACCGCGCCACACCGGTCAGCTCCGAGGCGCCGGACGGGTCGGCAGGCGCCAGCACCGAGCCCACCATCTCCAGCAGCCGGCGCTGGAACACGGTCACCCGCAGCTCGGCATCGTGGCGGGGACCGGGCCGGTAGTGGGCCGACTGCACGCCCCGCTGCATCCTCTCGCACACGTCGAAGTCCTCGCGCTGGACCCTCGACAGCAGCTCGGTTCCGGCCCGCACGTCGTCGTCGGCATCATGTGAGAGGCTCAGCACCCGAGCCCGGGTGGTGGTGTGGCTGGTCGGGGTCCACCACATGACGGTGGCCCCGCCGGTGGGGAAGCCGATCACGTGCAGATTCGGGAAGACGTAGCAGCCCAGCGAGCCCCGGGCCGCCTTCCCCGCCAGACCGGGGCGGGGCTCGGCCGGCAGCTCGGACTCCCTCCAGGGAACGGCAGCCACGGCGGTGGTGACCCCGGCCTGCTCGGTGAGCCCGTCGAGGTCGACCAGCGCCGCGATCGAGCCCTCGTGGACGATGGACAGGTGATAGTCGCAGATGGCGTTGTCCATCACCAGCTTCCAGTTGGCCGCGATCGGATCGTCGAGCGACGCGCCGAGCCCCATGCCGGCGATGTCGTGGCCGCCGAGCAGCTCGGGGATGTCCTCGAGGTAGTCGAGCAGTTCGGGCGCGTCGCCGCTGACGTTTACGAAGACCAGGCCCTCCCAGGCGTCGAGCCGCAGCTCGGTGAGCCCCAGCTGCGAGGGGTCCAGCGGTGTGGCGAACAGGCTCCGGCGGGGGATCCCGGTTAGCCGGCCGTCGAGCTCGTAGGTCCAGCCGTGGTAGGGGCACACCAGGCGCCGGCCGCAGTTGCCCCGCCCCTCGACCAGCAGGCTCGCCCGGTGCGGGCACACGTTGGCGAAGGCCCGCAGGCCGCCGTCGGCGCCTCTCACCACCACGACCGGCTCCAACCCGATCGTCTCGGCCACGAAGTCTCCCGGCTCGGGGAGCCAGCGCTCGTGAGCGACGAACATCCAGCTACCGCCGAACACCCACTCCAGTTCGGCCGCATAGAAGGCCTCGGACCGGTACACCGCGGGGTCCATCAAGCCGGTCGGGCCCACCTCGAACACGCTTGCAGGGTAGGAACGGACCGAGGGGTCCGTCAAACGCCGGCTATACGTCTGATGTATTGTCCGCCGAGTCCCTGACCTGTCCCTGAAACGGAGGGAGCCATGACCAACCGGACCGCCCTGGAACTGGTTGACGAGATCAACGAGATCGTCGAGGCCCGCCACATCAAGGAGCACCCGCTCGTCGACGAGATCCGTTCGGGGAGGGCGTCGCGGGCTGCCATCGCCGGGTTCCTGAGGAACTTCTACCAGATCGGCCCCCGGCCCTCGCCCCAGGCCGACTGCGCGATCTTCGCCAAGTGCCCCGAGGACCCCGACATCTTCCACCACCTGTTCGAGGACGTGATCCTGGAGGAGGGAGCCGGCACCGAGTCGGGCACCGAGCGCCACCTCAACGTCTTCCTCGAGCACGCCCAGGCCTTCGGACTCACCCAGGACGACCTCGACAACAACCCGACCATCCCCGAGTGCAAGGCGTTCGTTCACTGGCGCTACCACCTCGCCTACAAGGGCGACTGGCTCGCGGCGATCGCGGGCATCGCCTTCATCGAGGGCGCTTCGGCCCGCCGCAACGACATCATCATCGAGGGGCTGCTGGAGCACTACGGCTTCGAGCGGGGTGCGTCCGACCTGCTCTTCTGGGAGCTGCACGCCTCCGAGATCGAGGAGGGCCACGGCGACATCGGTGCGGTGGTGGTGAGCCGCTACGCCAACGACGCCCACACCCAGGAGTCGGTGCTGGACGCGGTGGTCACCAGCATCGACCTGCAGTGGCTGGCCTTCGACGGCATGCACCGGGCCTTCTTCCTGGAGGACCCCGCCTACGAGCGCTGGCGCTGAGCCACGGCCCGAGCGGGCGTCAGTTACGAGCGAAGTAGTCCCGGATCAGCCGGCCGACCTCGACGGGATGCTCGAGGTTGGGTTCGTGGCCCCCGGGAACCACCGTCGACGAGAACGAGTCGCCCAACTCGGCCATGTTGGCGGCCCACCCCTTCTCGAGCAGCGGATCGTCGGCTCCCTCCACCCACAGGATCGGCGTCGAGCAGTGCCGCAGCGGCTCGGGCCAGTCGTCGGTGCTGGTGCGGGGCCCTGCAGCAGGATTGCGGACGTGCAGGGCGCTGAGGGCCTCCCAGTGGCCGGGGATCATGCTGTTGTCGAAGCGGCGCTGGAAGTGGTCGTCCATGCCGTCGGCCCTGCTGACCAGCATGGCGGTGAGCCGGGCGGCGGCATCGAGGCTGGGCGAGTAGTCGCTGAGGCGCTCGATCCCGCCCGGCACCCGGTAGAGGCGGCCGCCGGTGCCGGCAATGGCCACCGCGGCCCTCACGTTCCACCCCCATCGGGGCTCCGCCGTCCCCCGCGCCACGATCTCGGCCCCGAAGGAGCTCCCCGCGAAGAACACCGGCTCGTCGAGCCCGAGGACCTCGCACATCGCGGCCAGATGCTCGAGGCGGTAGTCGTAGGGCGACCGGTCGAAGTAGCAGACCTTGTCGGTCCCGCCCCAGCCGATGAGGTCGGGGGCGATCACGTGGTGGTCGGTGGCGAGCTGGTCGATGACCCCGTCCCAGCACAGCGCGGCGTCGGTGCCGTAGGCCCCGTCGTGGACCAGCACCACCGCGGGCCGGCCCGGCTCCCCGGCCTCGATCAGGCGGGTGCGGAACCCGCCCGCCCGTATGAACCTGGTGTTGAAGGCTGCCGTCATAGGCGGCGTACAGTAGCGGCCTTGACCCGGCCAGCGGAGGGAACCAGGGCTTGATCCAGTATCCGGTTGAGGCCGGCGGGGTGCTCACCCGCGTGCTCGCCGCGGGCGGCGGTGACGACCACCTGGTGCTGGTCCACGGTGTCGGGGCCCGCGCCGACCGCTGGCAGCGCAACGTCGATCCCCTGGCCGCCGCGGGCTGGCATGTGCATGCGGTGGACCTGCCCGGCCACGGACTGGCCCAGAAGGGCGACGGGCCGGACTACACGGTGCCCGGTTACGCCCGCTTCCTCGACGGCTTCCTCGACGTGATCGGCGCCGGGACCGCGGTGCTGGTGGGAACGTCGCTGGGCGGCCACGCGGTGGCCACCCTCGCCTGCGAGCGCCCGGAGCGGGTACGGGCGCTGGTGCTCGTCGGCAGCATCGGGATGATCCCCTGGGGCGCCGAGCGTCGGGCCGGCACCCGCGGGCGGCTGAGGGACGCCTCCCGCGAGGGCACCGAGCGCAAGCTGCGACTGCTTCTTCACGATGAGGCCATGGTCACCGACGAGTGGCTCGCCGAGGAGTGCCTCATCAACAACTCCCCCGGCGCGGCCGAGTCGTTCCGCCAGATCTCGGACTACGTCGCCGACCACATCGACGACGACGTCATCGGACCCAGGCTGGCGGCGCTGGAGAACGGACCGCCGATCCAGCTGATCTGGGGGCGGCAGGAGCGGGCCGTGCCGCTGGAGACCGGGCTGGCCGCCCACGAGCTGCTGGCCACCTCGGAGCTGGCCGTGATCGACGCGGCGTCGCACGCGCCCTACTACGAGCAGCCCGAGGAGTTCAACCGGATCCTGCTCGACTTCCTGGACCGCACCGCCCGGCCCTGAGCGGCTCGACCGCCGCCCGCCTCACGAAGCTGGCAGCGGAACTCGGCCTCCTAGCGGGCGGTCCCTCCATCGATCTCGGGAGGGGCGACCCGGTCGGTGCGCTCGTACATGGACCGCAGCCGCTCGAGGTGGTTGTGCATCAGCCTGGCTGAGCCCTCCGCGTCGCCGGCCGCGATGGCGTCGCAGATGTCCCGATGATCGACATCGACTGCGGACCAGAACTCCGGCGAGGCCCGATCCCGCACGAAACGGGTCCGGAGCACGCTGAACATCGGGCGGGCGATCACCTCCAGCAGCCGGTTGCCCGAAGCCTCCATGACCGCTACGTGGAAGTCTCGGTGTCCCTCGAAGTCCGCGGCCAGATCGACCTCGGCGCCCGTGTCCAGAGTGGCCTTCAGGCGCTGGACCTGCTCGCCGTCGCCCCGCAGGGCGGCCAGCCGAGCCGAGGGCACCTCGATCAACTCCCGAGCCTCGAGGATCTCGTCGACCGACACCACATCGGCGCCCGACAGGAGCCCGATGGTGGTCTCCAGGTAGGTCTGGACGTGCTCTGCCGAGGGTTCCGCGACGAACGTCCCGCCGTTCACGCCCCGCTTGGTCTGGACCAGGCTCTGCGACGACAGGCCTCGCAGGGCCTCGCGGACCGTGCTGCGGCTGACCCCGAACTGCACGGCCATCTCACCCTCGGCCGGGAGGCGCTCGCCCACTGCGAGCGTTCCCTTCATGATCAGCTCCTGCAGCTGGTTGGCGACCTGCTGGTAGGCGGGCAGCACCCGGCTGACCGGCAGGCCCGACTGCTCGTCGAGCGTCCCTGATTGCGTCGATTCGGTTTCGGTCTGCACGTCAGCGCCCCGGCGCCGGCCCAGTCACGGCGGCGATGCTAGAGGCCGAGCGGACAGGCAGGCGAGTCCGGTCCGTACGGGCGAGGCCGTGGTCCGAACGGCCCGTGAGCGCAGCGAACAAGAGCGGGAACGACACCGCCACACCGCGACCAGCGCTCACCTACCCGCGCGGCCCGTCCATCCCCGCCGGGCAGCGGCGCGTTTTGACCCTCAAGTGTCTGACCTTTACGCTGGCCGTACCCGGCACAGGAGGAAGCGGTGTTCTCTCTTCAGGGTCGAACGGCGCTATTGGCCGGCGGAGCGGGCGGTCTCGGGCGAGGCGTTGCCGCCGCCCTCGCCGAGCAGGGCGCGTCGGTGGCCATCGCCGACCTGCGCCCCGACGTCGCCGAGGGCCTGGCCGACGAGCTGGCGCAGCGCCACCCGGACCAGGCCTTCGCCGGGCTGGCCATGGACGTCACCGACGAGGCGAGCGTCGTTTCCGGCGTCGCTGAGGCCACCGCCGCGGTCGGCTCGCCCGACATTGCGGTGTTGCTGGCCGGCATCGGCGAGTTGCAGCCGATCGCCTCCATGAGCTTCCAGCAGTGGCGCCACATGCTGGCCATCCACCTCGACGGCACCTTCCTGGGGATCCGCCACACCGTCAACCCCATGATCGAGCGGGGCTGGGGGCGGGTGATCTGCTTCTCGTCGGTCGCGTCGCTCCAGGGTGTCGCCCGCCAGGCCCACTACGCGGCAGGAAAGGGCGGTGTCGACGCCCTGGTGCGGTCGTTCAGCCGCGAGGTCGCCGCCGACGGCGTCACCGTCAACGCCATCGCGCCCGGGTACACCGAGTCGCCCCTCAACGACATGGCCCCGCCCGGACGGATCGAGGCCCTCACCGAGAGCACCCCGGCCGGGCGGTTCGGGCTCCCGTCAGAGATCGGCGCGCTGGCCGTGTACCTGGCGTCGGACGAGGCCGCCTACCTGACGGGCCAGATCATCAGCCCCAACGGCGGGTTCACGTACTGTCACCTCCTCGGCGACTAACAACTGGGAGAGTCCAAGAATGCGCCTTGTCACCATCCAGTCCCCCACCGGCGGGACCGCCGGGATCCTCCACCCCGACGGCACCGTCACGCCGCTGGCCGAGGCCGGCCACGACTCGGTCATCGGGTTGATCGAGAGCGGTCCCGACGCCTGGGCCGAGGCCGAGTCGCTCGCCTCCGGCAGCGGATCCCAGCGGATCGAGAAGGCTGTTCTGCTGCCGCCGCTGCCGAGGACGCCCCGCAACATGTTCTGTGTCGGGCTCAACTACGGGGACCACTTCGACGAGGGGAAGCGGCCCGAGGGATCGAAGATCCCCGACGCGCCGGTGCTGTTCACCAAACCGTGGACCTGCCTGGTGGGCCACGACGCCACCGTGGAACTCGACCGCACCGCCAGCAGCCGGGTGGACTGGGAGGCGGAGATCGCGGTGGTCGTCGGCCGGGGCGGCCGGAACATCGCGGTCGACGACGCCATGGACCACGTTTTCGGCTACACCCTTTCCAACGACGTGAGCGCCCGCGACCTCCAGCTCCAGCACGGCCAGTTCGGGCAGTGGTACAAGGGCAAGTCGCTCGACGGCTTCTGCCCCATGGGCCCCAGCATCGTGACGGCGCCCGAGGTGGGCGACTACCGCGACATCACCGTCGAGTTGCGGGTGAACGGCGTGCAGAAGCAGTCGTTCGGGGCCGCCTACATGGTCAACTCGGTCGCCCGGCTGATCGCCAGGGTCAGCCTCGGGTGCTCGCTGCTGCCAGGAGACATAATTCTCTCGGGAACGGCCTCGGGCGTCGGGCACTGGCGCGAGCCGCCGGAGTTCCTCGGCGACGGGGACGTCGTCGAGATCGAGTCGCCCCAGCTGGGACTGTTACGCACACACTTCAGCGAGTGACCGCAACAGGAGGAGGTTGACCATGGTCGCGCTGCCCACAACCGACATCGGGCGGCCACCGCGCGCCGTCTTCGACGGCATCGTCCTCGAGCCTCCCGCTGACGACTCCTTCATGGACCCGGCCGGCTACTTCTCCCAGCCGCTGTTCGACCTGGAGATGCGGGTGGCCTTCGGGAAGTCGTGGGTGTTCGTGGGCGACCTTTCCCAGCTCCGTGAGCCGGGCGACTACGTCACCGAGACCGTCGGCCACGAGCCGGTGGTCGTGGTCCGGGGCCGCGACGGCGGGCTGAGGGCCTTCACCAACGTGTGCCCCCATCGGGCCAGCACGCTGGTGGAGGGCTCGGGCAACTGCGGGCGGCGCCTCGTGTGCCCCTACCACGGATGGACCTTCGAACTGGACGGCCGGCTCGTCGCCGTACCCCACCAGCGAGGCTTCGACGCGGCAGTGGACCGCGACGCCCACGGCCTGCAGGAGATTGCCGTGGACGTGTGGTCGCAGTTCGTGTTCGTCAACGTGTCCGGTGACGCTCCCCCGCTGCTCGAATGGATGCACCCCCTGCCCGACCAGCTCGGCGGCCACCACCTGGAGGCGGCGACGAGGACCTACGTGCTCGACGACGAGGTGGAAGCCAACTGGAAGGTGATGATGGACAACGCGTTCTGCGACTATCACCTCGAGTTCGTCCATGCCAACTCCCTGGGCCGCTACGCCGACCCCGCCTCGCTCCAGGAGGACATCTGGGAGTACACGGGGCGGCTCATGACCCGCTGGAGCGCCGAGCAGCTGGCAACCACCAACGTGCTGCCCCACCTCTCCGGCAACGAGGCCTCCGGGGCCGTCGCCTACTCGGTGTTCCCCAACTGGTTCATCGCGGCCTTCCCCAACGGCGGCTGCTCGCTCATGTGGTGGAACCCGATCAGCCTGGGCCGCAGCCGGGCCCGGGTGTGGAACTACTCCCCCGATACCGACGCGGACCTCCGCTCCGACTTCGAGATGCTCAAGATGGTGCAGGCCGAGGACTACGCCATCTGCGAGAAGGTGCAGAGAGGCCTGCGGTCCCGGTTCTACCAGCCGGGACCCCAGCACTACCTCGAACTGCGCATCCGGGGCTTCCAGCAGCGCCTGATGACGATGCTGGCCGACGCGGTCAACCGCGGCGACTGCTGAGGTCCGCCCGACGGCTCTCGGAGACTCGGACGCTCGCCCGACGGCAATCTTTGCGATTTCTTGCGGATATCGCCAGAATTCGCAAAGAGAGTCAGCCGCCGGCGCCGAGGCGGCGAGCGATCGCGCCGGCCACCTCGTCGAGCGTGCCCCGGGAGTGGGGCAGCGCAGCCTGGAACCCCAGGAACCCGTGGATGGTCCCGGCCTGATGAAGCAGCACCGTGTCGACCCCCGCCGCGGAGCAGGCCCGCGCGAAGTCGACCCCCTGGTCCCTGAGCGGGTCGAGCCCCGCGGTGACCACCACCGCGGGGGCCAGGCCCGACAGGTCGGCCCGCAGCGGGCTGAGTTCGGGTCCGGCGCGGTCGACACCGGCGGCGGCGTACTGGTCCCAGTACCACTCCATACGCTCGCGGGTGAGGAAGTAACCCTCGGCCATCTCGATCATCGACCGGTCGTCGGTGCGGCAGTCGGTGATCGGGCACAGCATCGCGCACACGCCGAGCCTGGGACTCCCCCGATCCCGGGCCCTGAGGGCGCCGACCGCGGCCAGGTTCCCCCCGGCGCTGTCACCGGCGATCCCCAGCCGCCGGCGGTCGACGTCCAGCTCGGCGCGGTTGGCGGCGGCCCATTCCAGGGCGGCCCAGGTGTCCTCGACTGCGGCCGGGAACGGATGCTCGGGGGCTAGGCGGTAGTCGACCGACAGCAGCGCGCAGCCGGTGCGGTTGGCGAGAGCGCGGCAGAGCCCGTCCTGGGTGTCGAGGTCGCCGATCACCCAGCCGCCGCCGTGCAGGTACACCAGCAGCGGGGGCGGCTCGGCGCACCGGGGCCGGTAGAGGCGCAGCCCGAGATCGCCGCCGGGACCGTCGATGGAGAGATCAGCAACGTGGTCGACGGGTTCGGGTGGCCCCTTCAGCTCAGCGATGGCGGGCGGGCGGGTCCGCATCGTCTCCAGGCTGGGCGGACCGCTGGGGCCGCCGAGCAACTCGAGCAGTCCGGCCACCCCCTCCTCGAGCGTCTCAGACGCTGCGCCCATCGATGCGCTCCTGGTCGCCGGCTGCCATCGGAGCAGCTTGCCACAACCACGCATGCCCGCACCGCCGGATGCCGTGTCGGCTCGGATTGACTAGTAAGTGTCTGACGTTTAGCATCGACGAAGATTCCGGACAGCGGCGTCGCCCGGCGCCGTTGAAGCGATCCCGATGGGGGAAACGATGAGATCACGACAGTTCCGACTGGGCCTCCGGCTGCTAGCGGTTCTTCTCGCGCTCGGACTCGTGGCCGCAGCATGCGGCGACGACGAGCCGGACACCGCTGACGCGGACGCCGCCGTTGCCCAGGCGCAAGCAGACGCCGACGCGGCCGTCGCTCAGGCGCAAGCGGACGCCGACGCGGCCCGAGCCGAGGCCGACGCCGCCCTCGCCGACGCCTACGCGGCCGCCGCCGAGGTCGAGGCGGCCGTCGCCGCGGCCGCCGAAGCCGAGGCGGCCCTCGCCGATGCGATGGCTGCGGCCGAGGAGCCGATGGAGGAGGCCATGCCGGAGCTGTCCGGCGAGCTGGTCTGGTGGTCGGACTGGACCATCGAGCAGACCGAGGCCTTCATCGACGCCTTCAACGAGGTCCACCCGGGCATCCAGGTGGAGTACACCCGCTCCGACGACGCCGAGATGTTCGACCGCTTCATGACCGAGTCCGAGGCGGGCACCATCGACGCCGACATCGCGATCATCGGCTGGGACGGCTTCTCCCGCATCTGGGAGAGCCTCGGCTACCTGCACGCCTTCGACTCTCCCAACAAGGGCAACATCCCGTCTGACCTGAGGGCCGCATCCGGCGCCTGGTACACCTACGGGACCCTGCTCGAGGGCATCTGCTACAACACCGAGCGCATCGAGGAGCTGGGCCTCGACCCGCTGGAGACCTGGGGAGACCTCGCCGATCCGCAGTACCGCGACGAGATCGTCATGCAGGACATCCTCAAGGTGGGCAGCGGCGCCCACGACATGATGATCGAGACCCGGGTGATGTGGGACGAGAACACCTGGGAGGAGTTCTGGGCGGGCTACGGCGCCAACAACGTCGTGTTCCAGCCCGACTACACCGCGGCCCAGCAGCAGCTGGTGCAGGGCAACTTCGCGGTGCTCGGTCTGTGCTACCTCGACTTCGTGCAGCCCTCCATCGACCAGGGCGCCCCGGTCGTGTGGGTGGCTCCGGAGTTCGTGATCACGGTGGGCTTCACCGTGAACATCCCGGCCACCTCCGACAACAAGGAGAACGCCGAGGCCTTCGTCAACTACATCATCAGCGAGGAAGGCCAGGCCGCGGTGGCCAACATCGTCGGCCAGGTGCCGGCATGGCCCGACGCTCCCTATCCCCAGGCGGCCCTGGCCGCGGCGGGCAAGCCGACGATCCTCGCCCTGGGCACGCCCAAGGCTGAGGCTGAGTACAACAACAACGCCGAGTGGTACGTCGAGCGAGCCAAGGAATGGTTCGACCTGAGGTGACATCACCGGTGGAGGATCAGCTCGCCCTGCGGGCCGACGGCCTCCACAAGAAGTTCGGCGCGGTCACCGCGCTGGCGGGAGTCAGCTTCTCGATCCGCACGGGAGAGTTCGTAACCCTCCTGGGGCCGAGCGGCTGCGGCAAATCGACAATCCTGCGGATCCTCGCAGGGATCGAGACGCCGACCCGCGGCGCGGTGGCCATCGGCGGCAAGGTCGTCAACGACACCGAGCGCCGGATACTGGTCCAGCCCGAGCGGCGCGACCTGTCCATGGTGTTTCAGTCGTACGCGGTGTGGCCCCACATGAGCGTGGCCGCCAACGTCGCCTTCCCGCTGCGTTACCGCAAGGTGCCCCGCAGCGAGCGCCGCGGCCGGGTCACCGAGGCCCTGCGGGCCGTCCGCATGGAGGAGTACGTCGACCGCTTCCCGCACCAGCTCTCGGGCGGGCAGCAGCAGCGGGTGGCGGTGGCCCGCTCGATCGTGGGCCATCCCGCTCTGCTGCTGCTCGACGAGCCCCTGTCGAACCTCGACGCCCGCCTGCGCGAGGACATGCGGGTCGAGCTGAAGCGGCTCCACCTGCAGCTGGGGCTGACCATGCTGTACGTGACCCACGACCAGTCCGAGGCGCTGGCCATGTCGGACCGGATCCTGGTGATGGACCACGGGCTGGTGCTCCAGGAGGGCACCCCCGAGGAGGTCTACCGGTCTCCGGAGTCGCTGACGGTGGCCCGGTTCCTGGGCGTGAAGAACATCGTCGCCGGGACGGTGGCCGGCGGCAGCGTGGTCGAGGCCTTGGGAGGGTCCCTGCCCGCCACCCTCGCCGAGCCCATGGCTTCCGGCGCCGCTGTCGCGGTGGCGATCCGCCCCGACGGGTTCAGCCTGGCCGAGGAGGGATCGTCGCGGCCCAGCATCTCGGGCGAGATCAGGCTGGCCCAGTTCCTGGGCGGGGCCTACGAGCACGAGATCGACGCGGGCGGGACCATGGTCATCGCCCAGTCCCCCCAGCGGCTCGGGGAACGGGGCGACACCGTGGACCTGTCGATCGACCCCGAGGCGGTCATCGCCTTCCCGGCTGACGAAACCGTCACGTGACCGGCACCGTTACCGAGCCCGAGCCCGGAGCGCCTCCAGCCGACCAGCCGCCCGAGGCGGTCCCGGCCCCCGCCGGCGCCACGCTGTGGGCTGCGGCCCGCCAGAGGGTGCTGTCGTTCCCGTTCGGCCTGCGGGTCGTTCTGAGCCTGGCGGTGTTCACGCTGGTGGTGCTGCCGTTCTACCGGCTGATCCTGGGATCGTTCCAGGAGGGCGGCCCGCCCGAGCGGGGCCCGCTGACCCTGCAGAACTACCGGGACACCTTCGACAAGTCGAGCGACATCATCGGCAACACCCTGGAGTTCGCGATCGGCCAGACGGTGGTGCCGCTGGTGATCGGCGTGCTGCTGGCCTGGGTGGTGACCCGCACCGACGTCCCGTGGCGCGGCGTGTGGGAGTTCTCCACGATCGGCCTGTACTTCATCCCGCTGCTCGCGGCGGGCACGGCCTGGAGCATCCTGCTCGGCGGGCGCAACGGCATGCTCAACGAGATCATCCGGGCCGTCACCCCGTGGGACGGCTTCGACGTGTACTCCATGCCGGGCATGATCTTCGTGCAGTCGCTCTACCTGGTTCCGCTGGTGTTCCTGGTGGTGGCGGCCAGCATGCGCAACGTGTCGCCCGACTACGAGCACGCCGCCCGGATCAATGGGGCGTCGCCGCTGTCGGTGTTCTTCAAGATCACTCTGGGGGTGTCCCGGCCCGCGCTGCTGTCGGCCGCGGTGCTGTGCTTCATCATCGGGCTGGGCTCGATGGAGATTCCGCTGCTGTTCGGGTTCCCGGCCAAGGAGCACGTCTTCACCACCGACATCTTCCATGCCCTGCGGGTGCGCATGCCCCGCGAGCACGGCCGGGCGTCGGCCACCGGCGTGGTGCTGCTGGCCGCGTCGCTGGTGGTGCTGATCGCGTACCTGCGGTCGATCCGCCACAGCGAGCGCTACGTGACCGTCAGCGGCAAGGGCAGCCAGGAGAGCCCCACCCGGCTGGGACGCTGGCGCTGGGTGGTGTTCGCGGCGTGCTGCGGGTTCTTCTTCCTGACGATGGTGCTGCCGTTCATCGCGGTGGTGGTCGGCTCGCTGCTGCCCTACATCGGCCGGCCCGACACCGAGCTGCTGGCCCAGTCGTCGCTGGAGAACTACCGCCAGTTGAGCGACAACCCGATCCTGTGGCGGTCGCTCAAGAACAGCCTCACGCTGTCTCTGGGGTCGGGGCTGTTCGTGATGGTCTTCGGCGCGCTGGTGGCCTACTGCGTGGTGCGGTTCAAGGGCCGCTGGAGCCGCACGATCGACTACGGCGCCAGCCTGCCGCTGATGGTCCCCGGCGTGGTGATGGCCACCTCGCTGCTCTACACCTACATCACCTTCACCCTGCCGGGGGGCTTCTCGATCTACGGCACGTTGTGGATCATGGCCATGGCCTACGTCGTGTACTTCCTGCCGGTGGCGGTGCGCCAGATGACCGGGCCGGTGGTGCAGCTGTCGGCCGACCTCGAGCACGCCAGCCGCATCTCGGGCGCCGGCAACCTGGCCACCATGGGCCGGATCGTGCTGCCCATCCTGCGGCCCGCCCTGCTGGGGGGCCTGATCCTGGCGTTCATCACCTACATGCGGGAGTTCACCCTGTCGGTGCTGCTGTTCCGCTCGGGCACCGAGGTGATCACCACCGTCATGTACAGCTTCTACAACAACGGCCGGCTGCCGTTCGTGGCCGCCATCTCGGTGGGCCTGTGGGTGGCCGGCATGCTCCTGATGGTGATCCTCCGCTTCGTCCTGAAAGCCCGAATCAGCTTCTGACCCACACCCGGTTCTTACCCGCGTCAGCTTCGGACGCGCACCGGGAGGTTCCTATGTCAAGGTGTCGAGGAGGGCCTTCCAGGAGCCGGGGGCTCCTATGCTCAGGGCGTGCTCGGCGATTGCGTCCCTGGTCTCGGAGCCGTAGACGGCTGAGGCCAGGTCGTCGAACTTCTCTCGGCACTCGTCGTCGGTGAACGGGTTGCCGGGGTCGCCCTTGGGATCGTCGACCCGCTGGGTGTGGACGTCGCCGCTGCGGGTGGTGACCCGGGCCCAGGCCCGCCACTTGTCGGGGAAGTCGCGGTCGATCTCGGGGTCGACCTCGTAGTCCACCCGGTCCATGAGAGCCAGCGCGGCCGGATCGTCGAGGCGGGCCTCGTCGTACTCGGCCAGCCCGGCCCGGCCCCACAGCAACGCCGCCGCCGCGCCGAAGGCCAGGCTGAACTGGGCGTCCACCACCGAGGCCGGCCGGCGCTTGGACGCCGCGGGCTCGGCCACAATGTCGACGGCCACCGACGGGATCCCGATCACCACCGACTCGACGTCGCCGGCACCCACGCCGTGGTCGGAGCCGATGGCCAGCAGCGCGTCGATGGCGCCCTGGTTGTAGCGGCAGCAGGTGTGGCGCTTGATGCTGGTGGAGACCACCTCCAGCGGCCACTGGCCCCAACCCTCCAGCAACCGCTCCGGCTCGGGCGCGTCGCTGTGGGCGGCCAGGAAGCCCCGCTCGCCGCAGATGCCGTCGTCGGTGCCGACATAGCCGTCGGCCGCGAGCAGCCCGGCCTCCACACCGTTGCGGGCCGCCAGCGCCGGATGCAGGCGCTTGGTCCAGGCTCCGTCGCAGAGGAACTCCATGCTGCCCGAGGCCATCGAGACCGAGATCCCGATCGCGGAGTTGATCCCGCCGGCGTCCAGCCCGAGGGCGGCCGCGGCCGCGGCCGCCGCCCCCAGCGTCCCGATGGTGCCGGTGGGATGGAAGTGGCGGGCGTAGTGCGACGCGGGGTCGGCGGCCCGACCGGCCCGGCACATGACCTCGAAGCCGATCACGACCGCCCGCACCAGGTCCTGCTCGTCGCCGCCGGCCAGGGCGGTGGCGGCCATGGCCGCGGGGTACATCACCACGCCGGGATGGCTGGACGACGAGTTGTGGACGTCGTCGTACTCGATGCAGTGGCCGGCCAGCGCGTTGGCCATGGCGGCCGGGACCGGCGCCGCGGTGACGCCCGCGCCGATCACGGGCAACGCCGCGCTGGCGTCGTGGGCAAAGCGGTCCATCGTGCGGCGGAACGCCATCGCGGAGTCCGTTACCGACCCGGCCGCGGCCACCCCGAGATGGTCGAGCAGCAGCCGGCGTACCGCCTCGATCTCCGACTCGTCCAGCGCATCGAACTCGATCCCGCTGACAGCCTCGGCCAGTTCTCTCGTGCGGCTCATCATCGTCCTCCCAGACCAGTCGTCCTACAGACCAGTCGTCCTACAGACCATCCGTCCAGATCATTCGTCGCATCGCGACGATCAGCCGCCCCGGGCCCGTCTCATCAGGCCCTTGGCGATGATCGTGCGCTGGATCTCGTTGGTGCCCTCCCCGATGGCCATCAGCGGCGCGTCCCGGTAGAGCCGCTCGATCTCCAGCTCGGTCGAGTAGCCGTAGCTCCCGTGGATCCGCATCGACTCCATCGACGCCTTGATGGCCGCCTCCGAGGCGAAGTACTTGGCCATACCCGCTTCCACGTCGGCACGCAGGCCCTCGTCGATCCGGTTGGCGGCCCAGCGGGTCAGCAGCCGGGCCGCCTCGATCTCGGTGGCCATGTCGGCCAGCTTCAGCTGGATGGCCTGGAACTCGCCGATGGGCTGGCCGAAGGCCTCGCGCTCCATGGAGTACGCGAGGGCGGCGTCGAAGGCGGCCTGGGCCACGCCCACGCCCCGGGCCGCGATGTTGATCCGGCCGACCTCAAGGCCCGACATCACCTGCTTGAACCCCACACCCTCGGTGCCGCCCAGCAGGTTGCCGACGGGAACCCTCACATCGTCCAGCACGACCTCGCACGACTCCGGACCCTTGTAGCCGAGCTTTCCCAGGTCGCGCAGCACCTCCAGGCCGGGCGTTCCGGCCTCCACCATCAGCACGCTCATGCCCCGGTGGCGGGGCACCGCATCGGGGTCGGTCTTGACCAGCACCGGCAGCGGGTTGGCGAACCGGGCGTTGGTGATCCAGGTCTTGGTCCCCCTGATCACGTACTCGTCGCCGTCGCGCCACGCCCGGGTGGAGATGCCCTGAAGGTCGCTTCCCGCGCCCGGCTCGGTGAGGGCGATGGCGGTGCGGCGCTCGCCGGTGGCCAGCTCGGGCAGCCAGCGCCGCTTCTGCGCGTCGGTGCCGTGGTTGGTGATCATCCGGCAGCTCAGCGAGTGGCTTCCCAGGATTCCGGCGATGCCCATCCACCCCATGGAGATCTCCTCGAACACCAGGCTCATCGACACGGTGTCGAGGTCGAGCCCGCCGTACTCGGCGCCGACGGTGATGCCGAACAGGCCCAGCTCGGCCATCTTGGCCACGATCTCGGTGGGGTACTGGCCCGACTGCTCCATCTCGCGGGCCACCGGCCTGATCTCGGTGTCGACGAACTGGCGCAGCACGTCCTGGAACATCTGCTGCTCGTCGTTCAGCTCGAAGTCCATCTCAGCACCCCCCTTCGGGGCTGCGGCTCGCGACCCCGGAACCAGGCATCACGTCGCCGCGATCACGTCGATCTCGATGAGCATGCCCTCGATGGCGAAGTTGCTCACTTCGATCATGGTGGACACCGGCAGCCGCTCGTCGGTGAAGAACTCGCTCCGCGTCTCCCGCACCGGCCACTTGTGGTTGTCGATGTCGAGCAGGTACACGGTCATGTCGCAGATGTCGTCGAGCGTGGCGCCGGCCGCCTCCAGCTCCTTCTCGATTATCTGGAAGCACACCCGGGTCTGCTCGCGGATGTCGTCGGACACGATCTTGAGGTCGGGCCCGACGGCGGCCATGCCGGCCACGAAGATCAGGCTCTGCGGGTTGGTGACCTTCACCACATGGCTGTAGCTGCGGTTGCTGGAGTCCCACATACCGGTGGGGTTGATGACTTCCTTGGGCACGGTTCCTCCTGGATGGTGCGCCTGGATGGTGTGTTGCGTTCAGTCGGTGGAGTAGGGGCCCTTCTCGCGCCACACCTGGCCGGTGGAGCAGTGCAGGCCGCCGCCCTCCTTCATGAACTCCGAGTAGGGAACCTCGACGACCTCGACGCCCGCGGCCCGCACCTTGGCGATGCTCTCGGTGGCCTCGGCGTGCATCACCACCAGCCCGGGCTCGAGCGGCAGGATGTTGGCCGGCGCGAACTGGGCCTGCTCTGAGTGCTCCACCTCGACGATGGTGTAGCCCCGCTTGCGCAACCACTCCAGCGTGGCGAAGTCCAGACCCGGCGAGTAGGTGACCACCTTGCGCAGGTCCAGCGGGGCGATGTACAGGTCGGGATGGTGTCCCACCCCGCTGGGCGCGTCGTAGTACTTGGAGCCGGGGAACTCGATGTGCAGGAAGGTCATGTCCTCGACGTCGAGGCCGGCCGAGCGGGCGATGATCGGCTTCATCTGCTCCAGGCCCTCGTCGTTGAACGCCATGCCGTTGCCCGAGACGAACACGTCCTCGGCCAGGAAGTGGCACGGCCCGATCTCGAAGATGCCGGTGCCGGTGACCGCGCACAGCACGGGCACGCCCAGACGGGTCCACGCCCACAGCGCCAGGTACTCGGCCCGGCCGTAGGCCAGGGGCTGGACCCCCCGCTTGGGCAGCACCGACCCGCCCCGCAGCACGAACAGCTCGGCCGCGGCCCAGGTGCTCTTGGCCGGACCGAACGCGCTGACCGGCGGCTTGGGGAACTCGACGCGGTGCACGGTCACGCCGTGGGCCTCCAGCGCGGCCTCATAGGCCAGGCTCTGGTCGATCATCTTTCCGATGTCGATGCTGGAGTAGGCGTCGGCCATCTGCGGGAAGTAGGCGGGGTCCAGGTCCTGGTAGGCGAACTTCTCGGCCTCGGTGATCTCGGTGAGCACCACCTCGCGCAGCTTGCCGATGCCGTTCTTGCCGCACTCGCGGCCCCACACCTTGGGGTAGATCTCGAGATGGTCGATGTTGTGCCACACGTCGGTGGTGGGCCGCTGGCCCTTGATGTAGCCCGGCATCTGCTCCAGGGAGAACTCGCCGTCCCGCAGCCGGCGCTGGGTGTCGGCGATCCTGTCCGCATAGACGGGCGCCATGGGCGGCATGGTCGGCACGTCCGACCCCACTACGTCGATGGTCATTTGGCTTCCCTTCTTCGATCCGTTCTCTAGAAGATCCCGCCGGTCACGGCGAGCGACTCGGCGGTGATGCACGACGACAGGTCCGAGGCCAGGAACACCACCGCGTCGGCGACGTCGCCGGGCTGCACGAGACGGCCCAGCGCGGTGCGGCTCAGGATCCTCTGCTCGACGTCCTCGAGCGTGATCCCGTAGCGGCGGGCGTCGCGGGCCATGGTGTCGGTGTTCATCTGCGACTCGACCGCGCCCGGGCACACCGCGTTCACCCTGATGTTGGACGGTCCGACCTCGCGGGCCAGCGACTGGGTGAGGCCGATCACGCCGAACTTGGAGGCGCAGTAGCTGGCGAAGTCGGGCTCGCCCTTGAGGCCCCCGATCGACGAGATGTTTACGATGCTGCCCCCGCCGGTGGCCGCCATCGGGCCGATGAAGGCCCTGCAGCACAGGTAGACGCCGGTGAGGTTGACGTCGAGCGTCTCCTGCCACTGGTCGGGGTCGAGGTCGGCGACCGAGCCGAAGCGGGCCACCGCGGCCGTGTTGGCCAGCACGTTCACCGGTCCCACCGCGGCGGCGTCGGTGGCCGCGGCGGTCACCGCATCGCGGTCGGTGACGTCGACCTCCCGCACGCCGATCCCGCCGGCCTCGACCCGCGACAGCGCATCGGCGGAGGCGTCCCACACCTCGACGGCGGCGCCGTGGTCGTGCAGCCTGCGGGCCACGACGCGGCCGATGTCGCCCGCGCCGGTGACCACGGCGTTGCGACCCTCCAGGAGGCTCATCCCGCGGCCGCGACCTGGGTGCCCACGACCTCGGTTCCGACGACTTGGGGGACGACCTCGCCCATGAACAGCTCGTGGGAGCGGCGGACCTGCTCCCAGCTGAGCTCGCCGAACGCGAACTCCCCGAGGAACACGTTCACCCCGAGACGCTCCTGGAGGTGCCTGATCTTGGCCGCCACGGTGTCGGGGCTGCCGTGGAAGAACTTGAGGCCCTCGGCGGAGCCGTCCATGTCGGCTCGGATGGCGGCCAGCCGGCCCAGCGAGGCGGTGGTGGCCTGCTTGACCGCGGAGTCGCCGGCCCGGCGGGAGCGCCGCCGCTCGTCCTCGAACAGCGCCAGTTGGCGCAGGAAGTGGTCGTACATGAGCTCTTCGGCCTCGGCGTCGGTCTCGGCCACCAGGGTCGAGGCCAGGTAGGTGATCGGGCGGCGATCGGTGGGGATGCCGGCCTCGTCGCAGCCCCGGTGGTACTCGCGGAACACCACCTCGTAGAGGTCCATCCCCACCACGCCGAACCCGCCGATGCCGAAGCCGAGCTGCCCGTACTCGTAGCCCTTGGCGGGGGTGTTGGTGGGCACCCAGATCGGCGGGTGGGGGCGTTGCAGCGGCCGCCAGGGCAGGTCGACGTCGATGTACTGCCAGAAGTCGCCCATGAACGAGAACGGGCCGTCGGCGTTGAGCCCCTTGATCACGATCTCGAGGCCCTCGTTGAACCGGGCCACGTCGCTGTGGGTGTTGATGCCGTAGGCGATGTGCTCGTGGGGGGTGATGCCCCGGCCGAGCCCGATCTCGAGGCGCCCGCCCGACATGTGGTCGAGGATGATCATCTCCTCGACCACCCGCAGCGGCTGGCTGATGGGCAGCAGGATCACCATGGGGCCGAAGCGCATGCGCTCGGAGTTCTGGGCCACCACCGTCAGCGAGACCGGCTGCGACGGCGCCATCGAGAACCGGCCGGTGAAGTGGTGCTCGGTGGTGAAGAAGTAGTCGTAGCCGAGCTCGTCGCAGAGGCGCACCTCGGCCGCGAACTCGTCGAGGCGCTGCTTGGGGCTGGCCGTCTCCTTCTCCGCGACGTGGCTGAACACGGCGAACTTCATGGTTGCGGCCTTCCGGGGGTTGTCGCGGGCGTGATGGTGGTGGGCGGGATCGGAGTGACGCGCGGGGTGGCGCTCATGACGGCCGGTCGGTGGAGTAGGGGCCCTTGTCCCGCAGCAGCCGCAGGGTGGAGCAGTGCAGGCCGCCGCCGATGCGCAGGAACTCCGAGTACGGCGT
Organism: Acidimicrobiia bacterium; assembly: GCA_022820805.1. GTDB lineage: Bacteria > Actinomycetota > Acidimicrobiia > Acidimicrobiales > Aldehydirespiratoraceae > Aldehydirespirator. The sequence continues at coordinate 18,097 of JAJEEV010000014.1, read as the reverse complement.
CTCGATGACCTCCACGCCGGCCTTGCGCACCGCCGCGACCGCGTCGGGCGCCTCGGAGTGCATGACCACCAGGCCGGGCTCGATCAGCATCACGTTGGCCGGCGCGAACAGCCGCTGCTCCTCGATGTCGACCGTCACGATCTTGTAGCCCCGCTTGCGGAGCCACTCGTAGGTCCGGAAGTCGAGGCCGGGCGGGTAGCAGATCACCTTGTCGACGTCGAGCGCGCACACCGACATGTCGGGATGGTGCGACTGGCCGGTGCGGGGATTGAAGTAGATGTTGCCGGGGAAGTTGATGGCCAGCGTGGTCATGTCGTCGGGGTCCATCCCCGAGGACCGGGCCACCGCCGAGACGAGCTGCTCCAGGCCCGAGGAGTTGTAGGCGAGGCCGCGTCCGGCCACGAACACGTCCTCGGCCAGCCAGTGGCACGGCCCGGCCTCGCACACGCCGGTGCCGGTGATGGTGGCCACCACCGGTATGCCCAGGCAGGCGAAGGCCCACAGCGCCAGGTACTCGGCACGGCCGGTGCCGAACGGGCTGATCGCCACCTTCTCGACGATCGAGCCTCCCCGCACGACCAGCAGCTCGTTGCCGGCCCAGGTGCCCCGCATCGGTCCGAAGGCACCCACGGCGGGCTGGGGGAAGTCGATGCGATGCACCACCACGCCGGCCTGCTCGAGCTTGTCCTGGTACTCGAGGCTCTGATCCGTCATCCGCCCTATGTCGAGGTCGTCGTGGCTGAGCCCCATCGTCGGGAAGTACTCGGGGTCGTCGTCGTAGAGGGGGAAGCGCTCGGACTCGGTGATGTTGACCAGGGCTGCCTCGCGCAGCCGCCCGATGCCGTTGGCGCCGCACTCGCGGCCGTAGATCTTCGAGTAGATGTCGAGGTAGTCCATGTGGTGCCAGGTGTCGATGCTGGGCGGCTGGCCGGGCACGTAGCCGGGCATGCCCTCCAGCGTGAATCCACCCGACGCCAGTTCTGCCTGGGTCTCAGCGATGCGGTCGGCCCAAACCTGCGGGAGGGGCGGGGTCTTGGGAACGGATGAAGCCATGAGCTCTCCCAGGTGTCGTTTCCGGCCCTTCGCAGGGCTCGATACCCGCTCGGAGCCTAAACGTCGGACACTTTGGGGGTCAAACGCTGGAGCGGCGCCGGAGGCGGCTCAGCCGAAGGCGCCGTCGGACCGGAGCCGGTCGATCCGGTCGTCGTCGTAGTCCAGCAGTTCCTTGAGCACATACGGCGCGTCGGCCCCCAGCGCCGGACCCGCCGACAGCGAGTCGGCGGTCGGATGCTCACCCACCCGCACCGGGGTGACCGGTTGGCGGATCGTGCCGTGATGCGGGTGCTCGGTCTCGGCCAGCACGCCGCGAGCCGCCGTGTGGGGATCGCGCAGCGCTGCGGGCACGTCCTGGATGGGTCCGGACGGCACGCCGGCCTCCTCCAGCATCTCCAGCCACTCCGAGGCGGGCCGGGTGCGGAACGCCTCCCTGAGGATCTCCAGCAGCTCGTCCTTGTTGGCGTAGCGGGCCGCGAAGTCCACGAACCTGTCGTCGTCGGCCAACTCCGGCATGCCCAGGACCTCGGTGAGCCTCCGCCAGAACTTCTCCTTGGCGCAGCCGATCACCAGCCAGGCGTCGGCGGCCTCGAATATCTGGAACGGGACCAGCGACGGGTGCCCCGACTCGGCCACCCGCTCGGGCTCGAACCCGCCGGTGAGATGCCAGGTGCCGAGATAGCCGAGCAGGCTGGTGGCAGTGTCGTGGAGGCTCAGGTCGCAGTCCATGCCGGCGCCGTCGCGACGGGCGGCGTGGATGCCGGTGAGCAGCGCGATCGCGGCCACGAAGCCACCGGAGAAGTCCACCATCGACAGGCCGGACTTGGTGGGTGGACCGTCCGGGTCCCCGGTGAGGGCCATCCACCCGCAGAGACCCTGGAGGATGTAGTCGTAGCCGCCCTGCCTCGCTCTCGGCCCGGTCATCCCGAAACCGCTGAGCGAGCAGCAGACGACCCGCGGGTTGATGGACTTGAGGTCGTCGTAGCGGATGCCGAGAGCCGCCGGAAGGTCGCCGCGCAGGTTCGAGAAGACCGCGTCGGAGCAGGCCACCAGGTCGTTGAACACGGCCCGGCCGGCGGCGTTGCGGATGTCGAGCGCCACGCTGCGCTTGTTGCGGTTGTAGGTCTGGAAGAACAGGCTGGAGTCGCCGTGCTGGAAGGGCGGGAGGTAGCGGGCCACGTCGCCGCCCGCGCTGGGATCCTCGATCTTGATCACCTCGGCACCGAGATCGGCAAGATGCATGGTGGCGAAGGGCCCGGCGCCGTACTGCTCCACGGCCACGATGCGGATGTCCTCGAGAGGCCTCACACCGCGAGCGTAAACCTCAGACATTTGACGGTCAAAGGGAGCGCCGTAGCCGGCCGCCGCCCGCCGTCTCCTCCATCAGACAGCCGCCGATCCTGGTGCGGCGCTTGAGTCGTCCGAGCATGAGCCGGCTTTGTAGAGTCAGCCGCATCAGCCGCTGCGCAGCCGGCCGCCGATCAGCAAGCCGAAGGAGCGGAGAACATGGCCCCTGAGTCGCCTGCCGGCAGCCACGAGAGCCCGATCGCCCAGTTCAGCCTTCGGCGCAAGTCGATTCAGATGGCCCTCGCGCTGCTGTTGGGTCTCATCGTGAGCATCGTGTTGCTGTTGCAGGCAATCTCCGCCGGCCACACCACTCTCGTGGTTCTGGCATCGCTGTGCCTTGCCCTGGTCGCTTTTGCCAACTTCCGCCATGTGCACACCGGTCTTCGGGTTGTGGCCGTGGAGATGTGGATTCGCCAGATGGGCGAGGGGAACCTGGACTACCAGGTGAACCTTTCGGGCAACGACGAGGTGAACGAGGCAGCCGCCGCCCTGGAGCGTCTCCGGCAGCGGTCGATAGAGGCGCTCCAGCTCGACCTGGTGCGCAAGCTCTCCGAGGACCTGCAATCCAAGAACGACGAGCTGGAGGGGGTGTTGTCGGAGCTGCGCCAGACCCAGGATCAGATCATCCTGCGCCAGAAGCTGGTGGAGCTCGGGGAGCTGACCGCGGGCGTGGCCCACGAGATGAGGAACCCCCTCAACTTCATGAGGAACTTCTCGGAGGCATCCGAGGAGCTCGCCGCAGAGCTGAGCGAGGCGATAGCGCCGCTGGTGGCCGATCTTCCCGGCGACCAGCGCGCCGCCATCGAGGACCTGGCCCGCGACCTGACCGAGAACCTGCAGCGGATCCGCACCCACGGCGACCGCGCCGACCGGATCGTGCGCGACATGGTGATGATCGGGCGCGGGGGCGGCAAGCGGCAGCCCGTCGACATCAACGACCTGCTCAACGACCGGGCCAAGATCGCCTTCCACAGCGCGCAGGCCCTCGACGAGGAGTTCGAGATCGACATCCGCAGCGACTGCGATCCCGACGTGGGGGAGATGGAGGTAGTGCCCGAGGAGATGGGGCGGGTGTTCCTGAACCTGGTCGGCAACGCCTGCTCCGCGATGGACGAGAAGCGGCGGGAGTCCGACGGTGACTCGGGCTCCTACCGGCCGGCCCTGTCGCTCAGCACGGAGCGGGCCGCCGGGGAGGTCGTCATCCGCATCCGCGACAACGGGACCGGCATCCCGGCCGGCTCCATGGACAAGATCTTCAACCCGTTCTTCACGACGAAGCCGTCGGGCACGGGCGTGGGGCTGGGCCTCAGCTTCTCCAGCGACGTGGTCCGCCAGTACGGCGGCTCGATCACCGCGGAGTCCGAGCCCGGAGAGTTCACGGAGATGACGATCCGGCTGCCGGCGGGCGGCCGGTCCGGACCCGACGCGACCTGACTCCCGGGGGCTCCAGCCGGAGGCCCTGACGCCGGCGGCTAGATGGACTTGCCGGGGAAGCCCGGTCCCTCGTGGTCCTGGCCGTACATGCTGGCGTTGAGGCGGGCCGCGGCCATCAGCTTGGCCACCACCGGCCCCAGCTCGGCCGGGTTGTCGGGCTGGACCTCCACCGGGCCCAGGTGCCACCCCTCGGCGATGCCGAGGTTCTGGCCCCGCACGTCGAAGACCCGCCCGGTCACGTTGGCCGCCTCGGGGCTGGCCAGCCATGCCGTGATCACCGCGATCCAGCGGGGGTCGATGCTGTCCTTGAACTCCTCGGACGCCTCGTCGCCGCCCATCAGCGGGGCGGTGAGCCGCGACCAGGCCGTGGGGGCCAGGCAGTTGACGGTCACCCCGTAGCGGACCAGCTCCTGGGCGGCGATCACGGTGAACGCGGCGATGCCCGCCTTGGCCGCGCCGTAGTTGGTCTGGCCCACGTTGCCGTAGATGCCCGACGGCGACGACGTATTGATGATCCGCCCGTAGGTCTCCTCGCCGGACTTGGCCCGGTTGCGCCAGTAGGTGGCGGCGTGATGCGACGGGCCGAACGTTCCCTTGAGGTGGACGGCCATCACCGTGTCCCAGTCGTTCTCGGTCATCGAGAACACCATCCGGTCCCGCAGGATGCCGGCGTTGTTGACCACGATGTTGATGTCGCCGAAAGTGTCGATGGCCTGTTGCACCATGGCCCCGGCGTCGTCGAAGCTGGCCACGCTGCCGCCGTTGACGACGGCCTCGCCGCCGCCGGAGGTGATCGCCTCGACGACCTCGGCCGCCGGCGTGACGTCGGCGCCCCCGCCGAACTCGTCGCCGCCCAGGTCATTGACCACGACCTTGGCCCCGTGCTCGGCCAGCATCAGCGCGTGCTCGCGCCCGATCCCGCGGCCTGCACCGGTGACCAGCGCCACCTTGCCTTCGAGAAGCCTGCTCATGGAGCCTCCTGGTCTGAGAGCTGTCGACCTCGGCTCGTCACGCTACCGGTCAACAGTCGAGCCCCGGTGAGGGTCCGGGTGGATTTCACCACCCCCGGGCGACCCACTCGTCGAGCTGCGGGGACTCCGCTCCGATAGTGGTGTCGATGCCGTGGCCGGGCAGCACAATGGTGGATCCGTCGAATCGGGAGAAGATCCGATCCTCGATCGAGCGGATGATTGTTCCGAAGTCGCCGCCCTCGTACTGGGTGGCGCCCGGGCCGCCGGGGAACAGGGTGTCGCCGGTGAACAGCAGCGGCGTCCCCTCCACATGGAAGGACATCGAGCCCGGCGTGTGGCCCGGCGTGTGCAGCGTGCGCAGGCGCAGCCGGCCGACCTCGACGACGGTGTCGTCCTCGAGCAGGTAGTCGTAGCTGGGGAGCATGGCCGCGTCCTCGGCGGTCACCCCCACCTCGTAGCCGGCGTCCCGCACGGCCGGGATGGCCTGGATGTGGTCCCAGTGGCCGTGGGTCTCCAGCACGGTGCGCACCCCGAGCCCGCGGCACAGCTCCAGCAGCCGCTCGTGCTCGTTGGCGGCGTCGATCAGCACCGCCTCGCCGGTGGCTGTGCAGCGGATCACGAAGACGTTGTTCTCGACGGGACCGACCACCACCTTGTGGACCTCGACCCCGGTGTCGGACCAGTGCAATGTCATGGCCCGACCCTATCGGGACCACTCAGGCGGCGAAGCGGGCGACTGCGACGGGGGGCGGCAGCCTCCTGGCGCTCAGTCGGCCAGGATGCGCACCTCGCCCCTGATGGCGCCGGGCGCGCCGCAGCACCAGCACGGCACCGACGACGACCCCCGCCACATGACGTCGCAGTTCTCGCAGCGCAGCGCGTAGGGACCCTCGCCGATGGGCAGCGCCGGCAGCTCGTCCGGGAGGGGCCGGCGATGCAGCAGCCGATCCAGCGCGGCTGAGAGGGCACGGTCCAGTGCACGCGACGGCAATGCGACTATCGGGCGCATGCGCGTCACCATAGAGTGCAGCCGCGCGCGGATGGATGATCCCCACCCCGGCAGGGTTTGGAGACGGCGCCGGTAGGGTCGCTCGGTCTTTGCCGGCTCGATCACGAGGAGTCAACCGTGGCCGCCACACCCTGCCCCGCCGAGGATGGATCGAGCCCGGTCCGCCAAGAGTTCCGCCAGGCCCCGCCGATGTGCATCGACGCCTCGAAGCGGTACACCGCGACGATGGAGACCTCGATGGGGACGCTCACCATCGCGCTCGATGCGGCCACCGCGCCCCAGACCGTCAACAACTTCGTGGTGCTGTCGCGGTACCACTACTACGACGGCGTGATCTTCCATCGCATCATCAACGGCTTCGTCTGCCAGGGCGGCGACCCCACCGGCACCGGCCGGGGCGGTCCCGGCTACCGCTTCGCCGACGAGCTGCCCAAGCCGGGCCGCTACGAGATCGGCTCGCTGGCCATGGCCAACGCCGGACCCAACACCAACGGCAGCCAGTTCTTCCTCATCAGCGGACCGAACGGGGCCGGGCTTCCCCCGCAGTACTCGCTGTTCGGCAAGGTCGTGCAGGGGCTCGACGTGGTGGACGCCATGCAGCGGGTCGAGACCGACCGCAACGACCGGCCGCTCACCGATGTGACCATCAACTCAGTGACGATCACCGAGTCGGACTGAGTACCGTCGGAGTTCCACAGACTGCCACCTCGGGCGCCTCAGCACCCGCGGGTGGAGCGCACGCAACAGGAGCACGCGAGATGGAGATCGGAACAGTAGGCGTGATCGGCGCCGGGACGATGGGCAGCGGCATCGTGGAGGTCGCGGCCCGCAACGGGCTGCAGGTCGTGGCCCGCGAGGCCACGCCCGAGTTGGTGGAGGCCGGCCGCAGCCGGGTGGAGAAGTCAATGGACCGCGGCGTCGCCCGGGGCAAACTCGACGAGGCCGCTCGGGACGCCGCGTCCGCGGCGGTGACCTGGACCACCGACCTGGCCGACCTCGGCGGCTGCGACCTGGTGCTCGAGGCCGTCCCCGAGAGCCTGCCGCTCAAGCTGGAGATCTTCGGCGTGCTCGACCGGGTGCTGGACCCCTCGGCCATCATGGCCACCAACACGTCGTCGATCCCAATCATCGACGTGGCCATGGGCACGTCCCGTCCCCAGCAGGTGCTGGGCATGCACTTCTTCAACCCGGCCACGGTGATGAAGCTGGTCGAGGTGATCAGCACCCAGCTCACCGCGCCGGAGGTCACCGAGGCCGCCACCCGCTTCGCCACCGACACCCTCGGCAAGCGGGTGGTGCCCGCGCCGGACCGGGCCGGCTTCGTGGTCAACAAGCTGCTGGTGCCCTACATCTGCCAGGCCATCGAGATGTACGAGTCGGGCCACGCGTCGGCCGGCGACATCGACGACGCCATGAAGCTGGGGGCCGGGCATCCCATGGGGCCCCTGACGCTGGCCGACCTGATCGGGCTCGACGTGTGCCTGTTCACGGCCGAGTCGCTGTACGCGGAGTACGCCGAGCGCTTCTACGCACCGCCGCCGCTGCTGCGCCGCATGGTGGCCGCGGGCCGGCTGGGACGGAAGACCGGCCGCGGCTTCTACGAGTACTGAGACCGCTGCCGTCGCTGCTCGGCCCAGCGTCCGGCGACGGCCCGGGCCTCGACCTCGAACGAGATGGCCCTGTAGGCCTGCATGTGGTTGCGCAGGCGCCGGAGGTGGCCGAGGTACTCCCGCACATATCGCCACAGGAACCTCACCGGGCCCAGCTGGGCGTACTGCTCGACGTGCACCAGCTCGTGGGCGAGCAGGACCCGGCACCCGGAGCGGTCGTCGTCGCGTAGCACGAGGATGAGGCGGCCGAGGGTCATGCCGTCCATGCCGGGCGACAGCACCGGCACCTTCTGAACCCGGGCGCGCCGGGCGATCTCGGCCGGCACGAGGTCGTAGCCGGCGATCTCCTGCGGGTTGAGCCGCCTCATGCCGGGTGCACGCCGTAGCGTCCGCCGGTGCCGGCCGGCCCGGCCATGCCGGGACCCAGCTCGCCGTCGACGGTCCAGCTCGTGAGCAGTCGCGGCAGATCCCGCAGGGCCCCCAGGGTCGGCACCGCGTACTGGTGGCCGTCGTGGTCATCTTCGTGGCGCCATGTCACGTGGTACGGGACGTGCACCGCGGTCCCGCCCAGCTCCAGCACCGGCAGCACGTCCGAGCGCAGCGAGTTGCCGACCATCACGAACCGGGAGGGATCGATCCCGTGACGCTCGAGCAGCTCGCCGTAGACGGCGGCGTCCTTGTCGGCCACGACCTCCACCCGCCAGAACCTCTCGGCCAGGCCGCTGCCGGCCACCTTGGCCAGCTGGTCGTGCACGTCGCCCTTGGTGATGACCATCAGCCGGTGGTGGCCGAGGGCGTCGAGCACCTCCTCCACCCCGTCGATCAACTCGACGGGCCGGTCGAGCAGGCGCTTGCCGTAGCCGATGATCTCGGTGATCCGGTCCCCATCGATCTCACCCCCGCTGATGCGCACGGCCGCCTCGATCATCGACAGCGTGAAGGACTTCACGCCGTAGCCGAAGCGGGGCAGGTTCGCCATCTGGACCTCGTGGAGGCTGTCGTCCACGACGGCGGGCGCGGCCCAGGGCGAGAGCAGCTCCTCGTACTCGCGGTGCACGTCCTGGAAGAGGTCCTCGTTGTGCCACAGCGTGTCGTCGGCGTCGAACGCGACGGTCAGCGGCTGGTGCTCGTCCGCGGTCACGCTTCCGATGATACGACCGGCCACTGACGGCACAGCGACAGCGTTGGCGAGGCTCGGCAACGGCGTTGCCCGTCGCAGTCGGCATCCTGTAGCGGTGCCTGAAGGGTCGCGGAGGACGCATCTGGTGCTGCTGGTCGCGGCGGCTGCGCTGGGGGCACTGCTGATCGTCGCCTGGTGGGCCCCGGGGGTGGACCGGGCCGAACCGGACGAGACCGACCTGGCTCTGGTGGAGACCGCTGCGTCCACCACCACCACGACTACCACTACAACGACGACCACAACCACCACAACCACGACGACCACTACCACCACGACGGTTCCGCCGTTCCAGGGCTGGGTGGACCCGGAGACCTCCGGCCAGCCGTGGGGCGACACCGTGGAGGGGCTGCTCACGTTCAGGGGCAACCCGACGCGCACCTACTACGGCAAGGGTCCGGTGCCGTCGGCTCCGCAGGAGGCCTGGCATTTCCCCCGCGGCGAGAAGATGTGCTCGCTGTCGTCGGTGGGCGGCGAGCCCCGCGAGTGGTGCGGCACCGGCTGGACGGGCCAGCCCGCCATCTTCGAGCGTGACGGCCGGACCTGGGTGGTGGTCGGCGCGTTCAGCCGCAACGTCCACTTCCTCGACGCCGACACCGGCGAGCGCCTGCTGCCCGACTTCGCCACCGGCGACATCATCAAGGGATCGGTGACCGTCGACCCGGACGGCTACCCGCTGGTGTACGTCGGCAGCCGCGACAACCGCTACCGGGTGATCGCCTTCGACGGCGAAGCACCCCGGGAGCTCTGGTCGCTGGGCGCCTACGACCTCGCGCCGATCATGTGGAACGACGACTGGGACAGCGCCGGGCTGGTGATCGACGACTACCTGTTCGTCGGCGGGGAGAACTCCCGGATCCATATCGTCAAGCTGAACCGGGGCTACGGCGACGACGGGCTGGTGACCGCCGATCCGCAGGTGGTGTTCCATGCGCCCGGCTGGGACGACGAGCTGCTGGCCGCGGTGGGCCGGGAGCTGTCGATCGAGACTTCGGTGGCCATCAGCGGCGACACCCTGTACTTCGCCAACTCGGGCGGCCTGGTGCAGGGCTGGGACATCTCGGAGCTGCGGGCCGACCCCGCCGCGGTGCCCGAGCGGGTGTTCCGCTTCTGGACCGGCGACGACACCGACGCCACGCTGGTGATCGACGCCGAGGGCATGATCTACGCCGGCGTCGAGTACCAGAGGGGCACGGCCCGCTCCCACGAGGTGGGCCAGATCATCAAGCTCGACCCGAGCCGGCCCGACGATCCACTGGTGTGGGGTGTGCACGTGCGGGGCGCGCTGGACGCCTCGGGGGTGTGGGCCACGCCGGGGCTGCACCGGGACCTGCTGATCGTGCCCACCCACACCGGCCACGTCTACGGGTTGGACACCGCCACCGGGGAGACCCGCTGGACCAAGAAGCTGCCGGGCCCCACCTGGCCCAGCCCCGTCATTGTCGACGACGTGTGGATCCAGGGCGACTGCGGCGGCGGGCTCTACGCCTTCGACGTGAGCGACACCACCGTGGAGCCGCCCCAGCTGTGGAGCATCTCGCTGGGCGCCTGCATCGAGTCGACCCCCGCGGTGTGGGACGGCCTAATAGTGGTAGGCACCAAGGGCGGCTACATCCACGCCCTCCACTAACCCAACAGCTGTAATCCATTCATGGTGTGAATGAAGATCATCCACGGCGTGGGTCAGCGGTGGGTTAAGGCTCTCCAGATTCTTTGGGGGGTGGTGGGCATGTCTAGGTGGTGGACGCCTCGGTGGGAGAGGGCGTCGCACACGGCGTTGAGGATGGCGGGGCCGGCGCCGATGGTGCCCGACTCGCCGATGCCCTTGGCGCCGAGGGGGTTGAGCGGGGTGGGGGTCTCCATGGTCACGAGGTCGAAGCTGGGCAGGTCGGGGGCCGACACGGCCGGGTAGTCGACGAGGTTGGCGGCCAGCGGGTTGCCATCGCCGTCGTAGACGATCTCCTCGAGCAGCACCTGGGCCGCGCCCTGGGCGATGCCGCCGTGGATCTGGCCCTCTGCGATCAACGGGTTGATGAGCGTGCCGGCGTCATCGCACGCGGTGATGCTCCGCAGGGTCGTCCGGCCCGTCACCGAGTCCACCTCGACGGCGGCCACATGGCACCCGAAGGCGTACGTGTTGTCGGGCTGCTCGAAGTCCGAGGCTGCGGCGAGCGGGGCCCCGCCGGCCGCGGCCGCTTCGGCCGCGATGTCGGTCCAGCCGACCCGGGGACGGGGCGAGCCGACCACATGGAAGGCCCCCGCGGCCGTGTCGAGCACCACGTCGGCTTCGGCGGCCTCCAATAGGGTCGCGGCCTGGGCGCGGGCCAGGTCCACCAGGTGCCGGGCCGCGGTCAGCACGGCCGAGCCGGCCAGTTGGGCGGAGCGGGAGGCGGCCGTCAGCCCGCTGGTGGCGATCTCGGCGGTGTCGCCGGAGATGACGGCTATGTGGTCCAGCGGCACGCCGGTGGCGTCGGCCGCGATCATGGCCCAGCAGGTGGCGTGGCCCTGCCCGAACGCGGTGGCGCCGCTGCGCACGATCAGCTTGCCGTCGGCCGCGAGCTCGACCTCCCCCAGCTCGCTGGGGCCGCTCGAGGTGCTCTCCACGAACGAGGCGATGCCGATGCCGAGCAGCGTCGGGTCGTCGCCGGCGTCGGTCCGGGCGCGACGGGCGGCCTGCTCGGCTCGCAGGTCGTCGTACCGGGCCGTGTCCAGCGTCCGCTCGAGGGCGGTCCCGTAGTCGCCGGAGTCGTAGATGGCGCCCACGGGGTTGGTGTACGGGAAGCGCTCGGGGCCCACGAAGTTGCGGCGGCGCACCTCGGCGGGATCCATGCCGATCTCGGCCGCATAGAGGTCCACGGCCCGCTCGATGGCGAAGACGGCCTCGGGCCGGCCCGCACCCCGGTAGGCGGTCACGGGAGCGGTGTTGGTGACGTAGCTGCGCCCGCTGGCGGCGCTGTGGGCGATGTCGTAGCAGCCGGTGAGCACCTTGCGGGTGTAGGTCGGCAGGAAGGCGCCGATCATCGGGTAGGCGCCCGCGTCCTGGACGACCTCGATCTCGTAGTGGGTGATGCGGCCGCTGCCGGTGCCGCCGAGACGGAACCGCTGGGTCTGGCCCCGGCCGTGCACCGACGCGGTGAGGTTCTCGGCCCGGGACTCGGTCCACTTCACCGGCCGGGCAACGGCCCGGGCCAGTCCGGCCAGGACGAGCTCCTCCGGCGACGGGGTGCCCTTGGCCCCGAATCCGCCGCCCACGTCGGCAGTGACCACCCGCACGGCGTCCTTGTCGAGCCCGTAGAGGCCGGCCAGCGTGTCGCGCACCCGGTGCGGGGCCTGGGTGGAGGCGTGGAACGTGAGCCGGGCGCCGTCGGCGGACCATTCGACCGCCGCCGACCGGGGCTCCAGCGGCACCGCGGCCAGCCGCTGGTCGGCCAGCGTCCCGGTCACCACCACATCGCAGCCCGACAAGTCCAGCGGGACCTCCATGTCGCTGGTGGGCGGCATGTCGAAGGCGATGTTGGTGCCGGCGGGTGGGTGGACCAGCGTGTCGCCGGCGGCCGCGTCGGCCAGCGTCACCGCGGCGGGCTGCGGCTCGATGTCGACGAACACGTGCTCGGCCGCGTCGGCAGCTGCCGCGGGCGTCTCGGCCACGATCACTGCCACCGGTTCGCCCACGAACCGGACGGTGTCGCGGGCCAGCACCGGGCGGGCCATCTGCTGGTTGACCATCGGTATCGGCTTGAGGTCGGGCAGGTCCAGGTCGGCCGCGGTGAACACTCCGAGCACTCCGGGCTTGGTCCGGGCGTCGGCGGTGTCCACCCCGATCAGGCGCCCGTGAGCGACCGTGGAGCGCACAAAGCAGGCGTGGGCCTCTGCGTCGAGGCGGAGGTCGGCCACGTAGCGGGCGCCTTCGGTGAGCATCCGCGGGTCCTCGGTGCGCAGCACCCGGTTGCCCAGCACACTCACGCCAACCTCACCCTCTCCCTGCCCGCAATTGGCGACCAAATGGATGCTGGACACCCATTTCTGCCCCAATCTCGTTCGCCGTGGCGTGCGGGCTCACTTCCGGTGCCAGACCGGACCGGCCGGCGTGTCTTCCACCACCACACCAAGGGCAGACAGCTCGTCGCGCAGAGCGTCGGCCGTGCCCCAGTCCCGAGCGTCCCTGGCCGCCTGCCGCCGCGCCACCAGGTCCTCGATCGCACCGTCTTCATCGGCGCCGCGGCCGCCCGCGTCCACAGCCACGCCGAGCGCCCCGGCCAGCTCGAACACGGTGGCCGCCAGAGCCTGAGCATCGGTGGAGCCGCGGTCGAGGGCCGTGTTGGCCCGATGCAGCGTGTCGAAGACCACCGCCAAAGCCTGGGGGGTGCCCAGGTCGTCGTCCATGGCCGCCCGGAACGCCTCGACCGCTCCCCCGTCGGCTCGAGGGTCTGCAGCAGCCGCACCAGTCTGGACGGCGATGCCGGCGGCGGAGGCACGGCGGGCTAGCGCGTCGAGGCGCTGTATGGCGGCCCGGGCCGAGGCCATCAGCTCGGGATTGACCTCCATGGTCTTGCGGTAGTGGGTCTGCAGCACCAGCAGGCGGAAGGCTCGGCCGTTGAGCGGGTGCTCGTCGAGCATCTCCACCACGGTGCGGTAGTTGCCCAGCGACTTCGACATCTTGGTGCCCTCGATGTTGAGCATGGCGTTGTGCACCCAGTGGCGGGCGAACGGCCGGCCCACGGCCAGCGCCTCGGCCCGCTCGTTGGTGTGGTGCGGGAACACCAGGTCGTTGCCGCCGCCGTGGATGTCGAAGCCGTCGCCGAGGATGCCCAGGCTCATGGCCACGCACTCGATGTGCCAGCCGGGGCGGCCCGGCCCCCACGGCGACGGCCACGACGGCTCGTCGGGCTTGGCCGCCTTCCACAGGGCGAAGTCGAGGGGGTCCTCCTTGGCCTCGTCGACCTCGACCCTGGCTCCGGCCGAGGCCCGCAGGTCGTCGAGGTCGCGGTGCACCAGGTCGCCGTAGCCGTCCACGTCCCGCACCCTCAGGTACACGCCGGTGGGGGTGGTGTAGGCCGCGCCGGCGTCCATGATCCGGCCGACGAAGTCGACCATCTCGGTGACCCATTCGGTGGCTCGGGGCCGGTCGTGGGGGTCGAGCACGTCGAGCCTCGCCATGGCGTCGACGTAGACGGCCTCCCACTCGACGGCCACCTCGCCCTCGGTGCGGTCCTCGTCCCGTGCCCGGTTGATGATGTTGTCGTCGATGTCGGTGATGTTGGCCACGTGGCGCACGTCGAGGCCCCGCCATTCCAGGTAGCGGCGCAGCAGGTCGTAGGTGAGGGCGGAGCGGGCGTGGCCCAGGTGGGGATGGTCGTACACGGTCGGCCCGCAGGCGTACAGCGACACCTTGCCCGGCTCTCGAAGCGCCAAGGGACGCACCTCGGCCGTGACGGTGTCGTAGAGCGAGATCACCGCAGCTCCGAGCCCCAGCGGACCCCAGCGGATTCGACAGCGATCGAGCCGCGGCCCGTGCGGGAGTCGTACAGCGAGATCACCGCGAGGCGGGCGACGAGTCTGGATCCAGGGCTATCCCGCAGAGGGCGCACAGCTCGGCCAGCACGCCCGGCGCGGTGTCGTCGAGCTGACCGGCGAGGACGGCATCGGCTATCTCGGCCAGCACGGCCCGGGCCCGGGGCGCGTCGAGGTCGTCGTCGAGCGCGTCGCGCAGCCGCTGGGCGTAGGGGGCCGGGCCGCCTCCGCCCGCGGCTCCGGGGCCTGTGGCGCCGCTGGTCCGCACGGCCCGGGCTGGGGGCGCGTCGCCCGGGGTGCGAGGGCCCGGGGTGCCGTGGCGCACGGCCTCGTTGAGAGTGTCGAGCAGGACCTCGGACTCGGCGATGTCGCCGTCTTGCCATTCCCAGTCGTCGCGGTAGTGGTGGCCCATGAGGGCGAGGCGCACCGCAGCCGGGGCGCTGTCCTTGCAGAGGTCGCTGACGAACACCAGGTTCCCCAGCGACTTCGACATCTTGGTGCCCTCGTAGCCGACCATCCCGCAGTGCATCCAGTGCCTGACGAACGTCGTGCCGGTGGCGGCCTCGCTCTGGGCCATCTCGCACTCGTGGTGGGGGAAGATCAGGTCACTGCCGCCGCCGTGGATGTCGATGGTGGCGCCGAGCAGCCCCATCGCCATGGCGCTGCACTCGATGTGCCAGCCGGGGCGGCCAGGCCCGAACGGCGAGTCCCACGAGGGCTCGTCGGAGGCCGAGGGCTGCCACAGCACGAAGTCGAGCGGGCTGCGCTGGCGGGGGTCGTTGGGGGTGCCGCCCCGCTCGGCGGACAGCTCCCGCATGGTGGCGTCGCTGTAGCCGCCGAGCCGACCGAAGTCCTCCCAGGTGGAGACGTCGAACCAGGTGATGCCCTCGACGGTGTAGGTGTGGCCCGCGGCGGTCAGCTGCTCGATGAGCCCGACCATCTCGGCCACCCATTCGGTGGCTTTAGGCTCAGCGGCGGCGGGCCGGGTGTTGAGGTCCTCCATGTCGCAGTGGAAGCGGGCCGTCTCGGCTGCGGCCAGCTCCAGGAAGTCCACCCCGAGCTCGCGGGCCTTGGGCAGTATCGAGTCGTCCACGTCGGTGATGTTGCGCACCATGCGCACCCGGTGGCCGAGGTCCTCAAGGCGTCGGATCAGCAGGTCGTAGGCCAGATAGGTGTTGGCGTGCCCGAGATGGGTGCTGTCGTAGGGGGTGATGCCGCACACGTAGATGCGCACCTCCGCGGGCGGCGGCGACGGCTCGAAGGGCACCACAGCCCGCCGCGCGGTGTCGTACAGACGCACGATCCGAGGCTACCGCTCGCCCCTCAACAGCCCTAGCACCGAGCGAACAGGGCGCCGGAGACGTCCAGGAGCAGCCCCTACCGGGTCCCCGGGATTTCTTGGTGCGATTTCTGTGCGCTGGCGACACGCTGCGCTCCCGAGAAATCTGCGTCCCGGCTCATGGGCCGGGTGCTGGTCAGATGATGGGGCGGCCGACGGCCAGGGGCTCGGGGTGGTCGAGGACGCAGCGGGTGCCGCTGTAGATGGTGGGCATGCAGCGGTTGCAGTGGATGCAGTTGCTCTCGTGGGCGGTGCCGGCCTGCCACTGGGTGATCAGGTCGGGTTGGCGCAGCAGGGCCCGGGCCATGGCCACGTAGGCGAACCCCTCGTCGAGGGCGGACTGAACGGTGTCGAGCCGGTTGATGCCACCGAGCAGGATCAGCGGCATGTCGAGGGCTTCGAGGAAGCGGCGGGCCTTGGGCAGGAAGTAGGCCTCCTCGAAGGGGTAGTCGGGCATGAGCTTGGCCCCGGCCAGCTTGAACCCGAGCCGGGCGTGGGGCGGGAGGGTGGCCGCGAACTCGTCGCGGGGGGCGTCGCCCCGGAACAGGTACATGGGGTTGCCGAAGGAGCTGCCGCCGGTGAGTTCGAGGGCGTCGAGCGCGCCGTCGTCCTGGAGCATGCGGGCCACTTCGAGGCTCTCGTCGTCCTTGAGGCCGCCGGGCATGCCGTCGTTCATGTTGATCTTGGCGATCACGGCCAGTTTGTCGCCCACCGCGGCCCTCACGGCCTGCACGGCTTGGCGACCGAAGCGGGCCCGGTTGGCGAGGGTGCCGCCCCAGGAGTCGGTGCGCTGGTTGAGGCCGGGGCTGAGGAAAGCGCTGAGCAGGTAGTTGTGCCCGAGGTGGATCTCGATGGCGTCGAAGCCGCTGTCGGCGACGAGGCGGGCGGCCCGGGCGTAGTCGTCGGTGATGCGGGCGATGTCGGTGTCGGTGGCGGCCCGGATGATGCGGAGGGCGAGGGGGTTGAAGCGTTTGCTGGGGGCGATGGAGGTTGCCTTGTTGGAGCGGGAGTTGGCGACCGGGCCGGCGTGGCCGATCTGGGCGCTGGCGGCGGCGCCCTCGGCGTGGATGGCGTCGGTGAGGCGGCGCAGTCCGGCCACGGCCTCGGGTCGGAGCCAGATGCACTCGGCGTGGGTGCGCCCCTCGGGGGCCACGGCCAGGTAGGCGACGGTGGACATGCCCGCGCCGCCGGCGGCCACCGTCCGGTGGTACTCGACGAGCTCGGGGGTTGCCAGCGCTTCGGGCATCACTCCCTCGAAGGTGGCCGCCTTGATGATCCGGTTGCGAAGCGTCACCGGCCCGAGCCGTGCCGGCGCGAAGGGGTCTATGGAGGTCACCGGCCCGGCCTCAGTGCGGGCTCGGATGGCTGCGGCTCACACCGGCAAGATACGCCGCCGGCGGAACGGAGCGGCCTATGCGCTGTCGGGCGTGGCCATCGGAGCGGCCGCCGGCGTCGGGGTTCCGGTCTAGGAGGCAGCTTCCACCGGTACGGTGCAGTTCCTGTGGTGTCGGTGACGCGAGGATCCCTGCTTTCTCAGCGTCCGAGACGATGGCCGCGGCTGATGACCGCATTCGTGGCAATCGCCATCGTGGGCTGCACGACCAGCGATGCACCGACCGTTCCAGACATGTCCGAGCCAGCCATCACCGAGCCAAACGCGCCCGAGCCAACCACCACCGAGCCGACCGTGACCGATCCCGAGACACCCGAGCCCGAGACACCCGAGACGCCCGATCCCGAGCCCGAGACACCCGAACCAACCACCACCGAGCCGGAGGAATCAGAACTGGAGGCGCCCGATGGGAGCAACGAGGATCCCGAGCCCGGCTCGGACCCGGTCGAGTTCGACTTCTCGTTCGAGACCGACGCCGATGGTTGGGTAGTCGATTTCGCCGACCTGCCAGAGGAGTACGACCAGTCGATCTTCGAACTCGACGGCGGGCACCGGGCCCTGCCCGACGGCCTCGACGGCGCCGGCATCTACGTCCAGGGCCACAACCGCAGCGACGATCTGTTCATGTACCTGAAGCGGCGGGTGAACGGCCTGACCCCGGCGGCTTCCTACACCGTGTCGGCGACCGTGGAGCTAGCCACCAATGCCGCGCTGGCGTCGATCGGGATCGGCGGCTCCCCCGGCTCGAGCGTGTTCGTGAAGGCGGGCGCCTCCACCGCGGAGCCCGAGGCGGCGCCGGACCGCATCGGGCATCTCCGGATGAACATCGACAAGGGCAACCAGTCCCGGGGCGGCTCACAGATGGCGGTGCTCGGCAAGGTGGGCCATCCCGACATCGTGGGCAACGAGTTCCGCCTCAAGACCCTCGACAGCATGGACAGCCCCGTCGTCGTGAAGGCGGACGACTCCGGCGGCGCGTGGCTGATCGTGGGCACCGACTCGGGCTTCGAGGGCCTCACTCGCCTGTACTACGACCGGATCTCCTTCACGCTCACACCGACCGAGCCGTCCTGACGGCCGCCCGAGGCCGCTCAACAACGGGTGCCCCCGGCAGTGTGCTGGTTCAGGACATAGGAACCTGATGGTGCAAGACATAGGAACCTTCGCAGCGCCTTCAGGGTGGGGCCATGTCGAAGGCTCGTCTGGTGATCACCGCTGTTGTTGTGGAGGGGCGAACCCACGCGGACGCCGCT
>JAJEEV010000003.1 GCA_022820805.1 Acidimicrobiia bacterium | reverse complement strand
GCGTCCGCGTGGGTTCGCCCCTCCACAACAACAGCGGTGATCACCAGACGAGCCTTCGACATGGCCCCACCCTGAAGGCGCTGCGAAGGTTCCTATGTCTTGCACCATCAGGTTCCTATGTCCTGAACCAGCACACCACCGAGCCCACTCTCGGGGTCCTCCACTGGTCGACGGGCACCATTAGGCTGGCGTTGCCGCAGCAACCGACACGGTCGGAGCGGCTTGCCGAAGGAGCCTCGATGCCGGTCAGACTCTCCAACACGCTGAAGGACAACAGCCCGGCCGGCGTCGACCCGGCCATCCGCGACTACGAGCACCGCTACCGGACGGCCAAGCGCAGCGGATTGGAGGACAGGGACAACGACCACCGGGAGTTCACCAACCTCTACTACGACCTCGTCACGGACTTCTACGAGTACGGCTGGGGCAGATCCTTCCACTTCGCCCAGCTCGTTCCGGGCGAGAGCTTCGAAACGTCGCAGAAGCGCCACGAGCACTTCCTGGCCCACAGACTCGGGCTCGGACCCGGGATGATCGTCGCAGACCTCGGTTGCGGCATCGGCGGTCCGATGTTGGAGATCATCCGCTTCTCGGGCGCCAGGGTCGTCGGAGTCAACAGCAACGCCTACCAGCTGGAGCGGGCCCGGAAACTGGCCGAGGCCGCCGAGCTAACCCATTCGGCGCAGTTCATGCACTGCGACTTCCTGAACGTCGATTCACCAGACGAGTCGTTCGACGCGGTCTACGCCATCGAAGCAACCTGCTGTGCGCCCGACAAGCCGAGCGTCTATGGAGAGGCGTTCCGCCTGCTGAAGCCCGGCGGGTGCTTCGCTGCCTACGAATTCTGCCTGACGGACCGCTTCGACATCGAAGACCCGCAGCATCTGAGGCTTAAGGCCGACATCGAGCTTGGAGGCGGCCTGCTCGACATCGACTTCGAGCCCACTGTCGACGAAGCCCTCCGTTCGGTCGGGTTCGAGGTGCTGGAGACGCGGGACCTTGCGATCCAGACCGGTCCGTCGATTCCCTGGTATCAGCCTCTGGTCGGTTCCGGCCTGTCGATGGCCAGCCTCCGCAAGTCGAGGATCGGGCGCTCGATCACCCGCAACTCGCTGAGAGTGCTGGAGGCGGTTCGCGTCGCGCCGGCGGGTTCTGCTCGCGTGGCGGAGACCCTGAACCTCTGTGCGGCCGCCATGGCCGAGGCCGGCCGGCTCGGCATCTTCACGCCGATGTACTTCATCCACGCCCGCAAACCCGAATAGCGCGTTCGGCCCGGAGAGTTCGCAATCCGGTCGCCCTAGGCATACCGTCAGCGGCGGCGAACACAGGGACCGGGAGCTGGGGTGGATCTGAATTGGAGCGCGGACCAGGAGGCGCTGCGCCTCGAGCTGCGGGGGTGGCTGGAGCACAACCTGGCTGACTGGCGGGCCGAGATCGGCACGGAACTCTCGGGCGACACTCGCGAGGGCTTCGAGCAGCAGCTGCTGTGGGAGAGGCGCCTCCATGGGGCGGGCTGGTCGGCAGTGTCGTGGCCCAGCGCCTACGGAGGCCGCGACGGCACCCTGTGGGACTGGCTGATCTTCGAGGAGGAGTACTGGCGGGCCGGCGCACCCCAGCGGGTCACCCAGAACGGGATCCAGATCCTGGCTCCGTCGGTCTTCGAGCACGGCACCGAGGCCCAGAAGGGCCTGCTGCTGCCCGGCATCGCCACCGCGGAGGACCTGTGGTGCCAGGGCTGGTCCGAGCCCAACGCGGGCAGCGACCTCGCCGGGGTGTCGAGCCGGGCCCGCCGGGTGGAAGGCGGCTGGGTGCTCGACGGACAGAAGACGTGGACCACCCGGGGCGCGTTCTGCACCCACCTGTTCGGACTGTTCCGCTCCGACCCCGACTCCGAGCGCCACCGCGGCCTGACGTACCTGCTGGTGCCCCTCGATCTGGACGGGATCACGGTGCGTGGCTTCGGCCGCCTCGACGGCGACGAGGGCTTCGCCGAGGTGTTCTTCACCGAGGCGTTCCTGCCCGACGACGCCGTCGGCGCCAGCGTGGTCCTCGGCGAGGTCGGCCAGGGCTGGCGGGTGGCGGTGTCGGCGGCCAGCACCGAGCGTGGGCTGTTGCGCTCGCCCGGCCGGTACCAGGCCACCGTGGCCGGCCTGCTGGAGCTGTGCTCGCAGCGCGGGGCGGACCCGGCGCTGCGGCGCCGCATCGCCGCCGCCTGGATGCGAGCCGACGCCTACCGCCTCCAGACCCTTCAGACCGTCACCGCACTCCTGGACGGCCGCGACATCGGGTCCGAGGCCAGCCTGACCAAGATCTGGTGGTCGGAACTGGACATCGAGCTGCACGAGATCGCCCTCGACCTGCTGGGACCCGACGCCGAGCTGGAGGGGCCCTGGAGCAAGGGGCACCAGTTCGCGCTGGCCGGCCCGATCTACGCCGGGACCAACGAGGTGCAGCGCAACATCGTGGCCGAGCGCGTCCTCGGCCTGCCGCGATGAGGTTCGCGCTCGGCGAAGACCGCGAGGCGCTGCGCTCGACGGCACGGGACCTGCTCGCGGAGCTGTGCCCGCCGGCGGCGGTGCGGGCCGCCTGGACGGCGGTGCCCGATCCGGCACCGTGGCAGGCATTGGCCGAGGCCGGCGCGCTGGCTCTTCTGGTGCCGGAGTCCGACGGCGGTCTGGGGCTCGACGAGACCTACCTGGTGCCGGTGCTGGAGGAGGCCGGGCGGGCGGCGCTGCCTCACCCGCTGACGGAGACCGCTCTGGTGGCGGCTCCCCTGGGAGTGACCGGCCCGATGGTGGCCACCGACCTCGGCGCAACCGGCGCCGTGGTGTCCTCCGCAGGCTTCGCCGAGGCCTTCCTGCTGGTCTCCGGCGGCGGGCTGCGGCTCTACGAGGCCCGCGAGGTGGACGTCGATCCGGTGGAGACCGTCGACGCCTCCCGGCACGGCGGCCGGGTCCGTCCCCGCGGGCCGGGCCGGCCCGTGACCGAGGATCCCGCCGCAGTGGCCGCGGCCTTCGACCGGGGCGCGCTCGGCGCCGCGGCGGAACTGCTCGGGCTGAGCCGGGCCATGCTGGCGCTCACCGTGGACTACGCCTCGCAGCGTCACCAGTTCGGCAAGCCGATCGGCAGCTTCCAGGCCGTCAAGCACCATCTGGCCAACGCCCGGCTGGAGATCGAGTTCGCGGCCCCGGCGGTGCTGCACGCCGCCTACGCCGTCGCTCAGGGGCGTTCCGACGCCGCCCGGGCGGTGTCGCAGGCCAAGTGGCTGGCAGGCGCCGCGGCAGCCGTGACCGGCCGGGCCGCCCTCCAGTGCCACGGCGCAATCGGCTACACCACCGAGCACGACCTGCACCTCTACCTCAAGCGTTCCTGGGCGCTGGCCCGCACCTGGGGCGGGGCCGACCTCCACGCCGACCGGGTGGCCGCTTCGATGGGGATCTGACGCAGCGGACATAATGGCCCCGGCAAAGCGACCGGAGGAGAGCCGACGTGGACGTGAAGGTTGGAAGCAAGGTCCCTGACTTCGAAGGGATCGACCAGCACGGCAACACGCTGGCCCTGCGCGATCTGCTCGAGCGGGGCCCGGTGGTGGTGTATTTCTATCTGAAGGCGATGACAGCCGGTTGAACGCGCCAGAGCTGCCATTTCCGCGACCTGTCGGCCGAGTTCGGCGAATTCGGAGCCAGTGTCGTGGGAATCAGCGCCGATCAGGTTGATCGGCAACGCGAGTTTGATGACGCCAACGCACTGGGATTCCCGCTGCTGTCGGACCCGGGCCGCGACATCGCTCGGAGCTTCGGCGTGATCAGGCGCGGTCCGCTGCCCAACAAGCGCAAGACCTTCGTGATCGGCCGCGACGGAACGGTGCTACGGACCGTCCGCTCGGAGTTGAACATGCGCCTCCACGCCGACGACGCGCTGGAAGCGCTCCTGCGGGCGACCCGCAGCTAGGTTCCGGAGCCGCTTAGAGCTCGCCCAGCCAGGCCGGGGCCCGATCGAGCAGGAACTCGCAGACACTGCGGGCCCGATCGAGCATCTCACACAGGACCTCGAGGTCCTGACCGAGGTAGATGCGGCTCAAGGCGAGTTCGACGCGCCCCTCGATGTTGACGGTCCACTCCGCGGCGTCGGTGACGGCCGCCACCCTGTCGACCGAGGACACCTGCAGGGGCAGCTCCGGACCTCCGATGGCGGCGAGATCGGTGGCCAGCACCAGAAGGTCCGGACCGAGATGCAGCGGCGGGAGCACGAAGCTGAGAGTCATCGGCACCGTGATGCCGTCGTCGGGATCCTCGTCCTCGGGGCGGCTGTTGACGTCGTCCTCGAATGTCAGCAGAGTTCGAGACTCGGCCTCGACGCACAGCACCATGTCGAGCGGCCCGCCGCACGCGTCGTCCGGGTGCAGGTCGACCTCCCAGGTCTGGCGGTTCGAGTAGGTCTCCACGAAGTGGCGGTCGCCGTGTACGTGGAAGCCATGCTCGGACACGTGGTCCTTGAGGTTGGCGACGAACCCGTGCAGATCGACCAGCGACACGCGGATCCCCTTTGCTTCGGACCTGGTTCAGCTACATCGTGTCACGGCCGCCGGACACGACGAAACTGTTTCCCGCAGAGCACGTGTATACCCGATCCGGGCGGCAGTGCGGCGTCGCGCCCGGCGCAATGTCCGGGGGGTGTGACTCCGCCGGGTGTGCTGGTTCACTGTCAGCGATGACCGAGCACCTCCTCGACACCCTCAACGCGGCCGTGGACGCCGTCGTCGCGGCGCTCGCCGACTGCCGCGACTGGGGCCCCACGGGCATGAAGGACGGACAGTTCGGCTTCGATCTTGCCGCGGACGCGGCCGCTACCGGGGTGCTGAGAGAGGCGGGGCTGAAGGTGCTCAGCGAGGAGAGCGGGCTGGAGCCCGGCGACGGTCCCGTGGCTGTGCTCGACCCGGTGGACGGGTCGACCAACGCGTCGCGGGGAATCCAGTACTTCGCCACCAGCATCTGCGTGGTGGACGGCGAGGGACCTCTGGCCGCGGTGGTGCACGACCATGGCATCGGCGAGAGGTTCGAGGCGGAGCGGGGCGGCGGAGCCCGGTGCGACGGAAAGACGTTGCAACCGTCCGGGCCGAGGCCCCTGGCCGAGTGCGTGGTCGGCGTCAACGGCTGGCCGCCCCGGCGGGGAGGCTGGGCCCAGTACCGCACGCTGGGCGCGGCGGCACTCGAGCTGTGCGCGGTGGCGGCCGGACGCCTGGACGGCTACCTCGACTTCTCGGTGGGCGGCTTGGGCTCATGGGACTACCTGGGCGGCCTGCTGGTGTGCGCCGAGACGGGCGTCGAGGCTCACGACGGGCTCGGTCGAGACCTGGTGGTGCTCGACCACCAGAGCCGCCGCTACCCGGTGGCCGCGCCACCGCCGCTGGCCGCAGAGCTGCTGGCGGTCTGGGGTTCGTTGACCGGCGACTGAGGGGCCACGCGGGCAGCGAGGGCCAGCCGCGGCGCTGAGGTCGGGACGACGCTCAGTCGATCGAGAAGGGCGGGTACTCGTCGGTCAGCAGCATCGAGTACGCCCACAGCCGTGCGTCGACGCGCACCCAGCCCGCCGCCAGCCGGAACAGGCCGGCGGGCCAGCGTCCCGTGAAGATCACCGCCAGCAGCCCGAGGAGCTGGGCGATCGAACTGATGACCCAGGCGACGCCGGAGAAGATCGCGCCCGGGATCAGCACGGCGCCCAGCACGAGTTCGACGATCCACACCCACGCGGGGAGCGAGGCGAACCCGAACATGAGCCCGAGCATGCCGATCAGGGTCAGCCAGGCGAACGGCACGATGAACCGGAACAGCACGCTCAGGCGGTTCCTGCCCTCCAGCCGGGGCGAGACGCTCACCGAGATACCCGCGCCACCCGGGTCCTCGGACGAGGGCGAGACGTCGAAGGGGGGATACTTGTCGGTGAGGGAGACCATGTAGGAGAAGGTGCGGGCCCGGTAGCGCACGTAGGTCGCATGGAACGCGGCAACCCCCGGCGGCAGATTGCCTGTGAACAGGACCGCGAACCACGCGTAGACGGCCGTCAGGCTGGCCGCGATGTTCATCGCGGTGTGCAGGAAGACGTAGTGGGGGATCACGAGGATCATCTGCCCGATGGGGCGCCAGTTGGCGATCCGCTCGGGTCGGTCGATGGTGATGGTGGCGGGGTAGCTCATGGTGCCATTGTTGCAGAAATCGCGCCACAAGTCAGCACTACTACGGCGCGAGATCCTCGACCGGGGGTGCCGGGGTTAGGCTCGTCGCAGACGGGCGCGTAGCTCAGGCGGTGTAGAGCGCTTCCCTTACAAGGAAGAGGCCGGGGGTTCAAGTCCCTCCGCGCCCACTATTTTCCACCGGCCAACGCCCACGCGTCCTTCACCTGGTTCGGCTGGAGCGCTAGACTCTCCCACTGCGAGGGCAGGCAGCTACGTGAGGAGCGTGGACATCATGGCAACCATGACCGTGGGCGAGATGAAAGCCCATATCACCGTCAAGGCCGCCGAGGACGGGGACTTCCGGGCGAAGTTGATCGCGGATCCCAAGTCAGTGATCTCGGCCGAGTTCGACCTTCAGATACCCGCTGGATTCGACGTCGTGGTGCATGAGGACGACTCCACCACCGCCCACCTCGTGCTACCGATCTCCGACAGCCTCACCGAAGAGGAACTAGCCCAGGTCGCCGGCGGTGTCGACGTCAACTGGGACACTGTCAACATGTCGTGACGGCTAGCCGCGGGAGAGCGGCAGGCCGGCGGGGTTGAGGACGCCTCGAGGATCGAACTCCCGCTTCCACGCCACCATCCGCGGCCACTGCTCCCCGAAGTGGGCGACCCATTGCTCGAGGGTGAAGTCCACCCAGCTCGACAGGTAGCGCTTGCCGCCCGCGGCGATCAGGCGGCCGCTCGCCTCTGACAGCACCGGCAGCACCTCCTGCAGGCCCGCGGCCGGGACTTCGATCAGGATGCCGAATCCCATCAGCAGCTCCGTGGCCGGACGCATCAGCAACGGAGAGTGGAAGCGCTCGTTCCGGAAGGGGCCGAGCATCACCCGGGCGGTGCGGGCCACCGAACCGGGCAGCTCGGTGAATGCCTCCGCCATGAAGCCGGCGAAGCTCTCCCAGGGCAGGATCCCCTCCATGCTGGGATGGGCCTGGCCCCAGTCCTCGAACCATTCGAGAGGAGTCCTGCCTTCCGTGCGGGTCACGTAGCGGATCGTCGAGTGATCGGCGCAGCCCTTCAGCAGGGCGTAGTTCAGACCCTCCAACGCCTCGTCCGGGCCGGGAGGCGTCCCGTCCCATTCCACGATCAAGTTCACGACGTACACCCGTCGAGCGAACATCGTGCCCGCAAACCGCTGCCACACGTCGCGGGCTGCGGGCAGGCACCAGGCGTCGATGTACTGGAAGTACTCCCTCTCCATGACCAGTTCCATGTCCTCCATGAACGCGGCCACGTCGTCGTAGACCAGCGAGAACAACCGCACATTGGGCAGGACGCGGCGCAGACGGATGCGAGCCTCGGTGATCGCGCCGAACTGTCCCTGCCCGCACAGCGCGCAGTGGAACAGCTCGCTGCGGTGCGACGGTGAGCACCGCAGCCGCCGCCCGTCGCCGGTCACCACCTCCAGTTCTGTCGCGCTGTCGGTCTGGGGACCGTAGGTGTGGGTTGTCTCGCTGAGACCGGCCACCGAGAGGGTCCCGCCGACGGTCACGCTCAGATGGGTGGTCAGCGCCAGGGGCAGATATCCCTCGGCATAGGCACGGTGGACCACGTCCCGCCAGCGCGCCCCGCCCTGCGCCCACATCTCGCCGGCATCGACATCGCCGATCCTGTCGAGCCCGGTCATGTCGACAAGGACGCCGCCCTCGCTCAACGACTGGCCGCCCTGGGAGTGACCGGCGCCTCGGACGGTCACCGGGCACTCCTCGCGGTTGGCGGCCCGGATGATCTCGGCGACCTCCTCTGCCGAGGCGGGGCGGGCGATCGCCCGGGGCCGCCTGCTGACGACACGACCGAAGTCGACGCTGGCCGCGGCCAGCGCACCCTCGTCCGTGTCCAGGCCCTCCCAGCCCAGCCCACCGGGACACGCCGTCATGCGGCCGTCCGCTGCACATCGATGGCCGTATAGCCCTTGGCGCGAACGTCGCGGCCGTGGACGACCAGCTTGAGATGGTTGATGACCTGGCGGACCCGGTAGACGCCGTCGCGGCCGAAGAACATCTCAACCCGGGGCCATCGGGCCAGGGCTTCGGCCTTGGTCTCCAGGCACCAGGCCCGCTCTACGAGCCGCTCGATCAAGGCCCTCCACCCGGAGCGGTCCGTCCGGTGGCGCTCCACCGGGCGGAACAGCTCCAGCCCGAGGCGCGGCGACACTCCCCGGGAGCTCACGTCCAAGCTCAGCGCGGCCCGAGGCACCACCAGCCCGGCCAGCTCCGGGAGAAGTCCCCGGGCCAGCGACACGTCGCCGGGCCATTCCAGTCCCTCCAGGGCCGCGGGGACTCCGGCTTCGCTGATGCCGTGGACGATGAACCGGACGGCCTTGTGCTCCCTGCCGGGCAGGACGCCGGCCTGACGGATCATCCCGCACGAGGCGACCGCCCACACCCTCTGCACCTGTCCGGCGTCGACGGCGCCCGGGTTCCAGCCTGCGATCGACTCCAGCGCGGCCACCAGCGCCGCGGGGTCCCCGTCGAGTCCCGCGCCGCGGTCGGGGCGACCCAGGGCCGCTATGAACACGCCGGGAGGGCCGTGCTCGGCCGCAGGGGACCCGGCCAGGTCGTACTCCAGGATCAGCCCTGCGCCCGTCCGCTCCAGGAACGACACGGGACCACGGGCCTGCTCGCTGAGGAAGGCCTGCAGGCCCGGGCCGGCGAGCGCAGGTCCGAGCGCCCCCGCCCCGTCCACGAAGAAGGCGGCGAGCGGGGAGCCCGGAGTGCACTGCACGCAGAAGTCCGCGGTGGGGCTGGGGTCGCAGAGGTCGAACTCGAAACCGAAGCGGGCGTCGGCTGCGCTGACGGGCAGGCGGGTTGTGAGGGCCTGCACCTTCTCCCATCCGTCCCCGCCGATCAGATCGGGCGGGAACAGCCCGCGCATCGCCGCCAGCAGGCTGCCCATGGAAGAGTACGCGCTGTTCATGGAGTGGTCCCCGCGAGCGATTCAGGATGGAGGGTCGCTGGCAACCGGCTGCGGCCACGCTATCAGGCGGCCGGACATCCCTACGGAGGAGATGTCCATCATCTCATGGCCGTCCCTTCGATGGAGGGCGGACACGTGCCATCGGAGGGGTCGCGCTGTCACGGGACGGCTCATCTCTATGGCGGAGATGCGTATCATTCTCATCGTCTCTCTACGGGAGGACCGCGGTACAGGCCATAGGGACGGAACAGACGGGCGTGTTCTACAACAGGATGTTCCGCGAGCGGGCGCTGGAGCGCCGGGCCCGTCAGGAACCACTGGACGACCGGTTGCAGATCACTGCGCCCCACGAGTGGTTGATGGTGGTCGGGTTGGTGCTCGTGGTCGTCACGCTGGCCCTCTACGGAACGTTGGTGCGGGTGGAGCGCAGCGTCTCCTACGACGCGGCCCTGATCCTTCCCGCGGCCGCCGCAGCCCCGGCGGAAGCGGTGGCGCTGGTGTCCCCCGCAGACGCGGCGCTCGTCAAGGCCGGCGACAGGGCACAGGTCAGGGTCGGAGGTCCCGGCAGTGACGAGCGGGGCATTCCGGGGCAGGTGGTGGAGGTGTCCGCGGACCTGGACTCGCCTCCCGAGTGGCTGTCCGATCAAGTCTCGGCGATTCCCCGGCAGCCGCACCTGGTGCGCGTCGCGCTGGACCAACAAGGGTCGGGCCCGCCGGTCGACGCGGCCGGCGTCGCCTCAATGAGGATCGTGCTGGGACGGGAGCCTCTGGTGTGGCTGCTGGTGCCCCGGCGCGCGGGCTGATGAGCCCACCGCCGCGGGCGGAGCTGCGGGCCGGGCTGCGATCGCGGCGGCGGGTGCGCACGCCGCTGATGCTGCAGCAGGAGGAGACCGAGTGCGGGGCGGTGTCCCTCGGCATCGTGCTGGCGCACTTCGGGCGCTGGCTCCCGCTGGAGAGCCTCCGCGAGGCGTGCGCCGTCAACCGGGACGGCTGCAACGCGGCCGACATCACCCGGGCGGCCCGGTCCTATGGCCTTGAGGCCGAGGGGTTGCGGCGGGAGCCGGAGCAGCTCCGGGAAATGGAGCTGCCTCTGATCCTGTTCTGGGAGTTCAACCACTTCCTGGTGCTGGAGGGATTCCGGGACGGCGCCTGGCTGGTGAACGACCCCGCCGACGGCCACCGCTCGATCGACGACGAGGAGTTCGATCAGGGCTTCACCGGCGTCGTGCTGACCTTCACGCCCAGGCCGGACTTCGAGACGGGAGGGATGCGCCCGGGCATCCTGCGGCGCCTGTGGCCGTGGCTAAGGAACTCGACCGGGCCGCTGACCTTCGCGCTGTGCTGCGGGCTGCTGCTGTCGGTCTGCGCGCTGGCCCTTCCGCTGCTCCTGGGCGTCTTCGTGGACCGGGTGATGAGCGGGGACGAGCCATCCTGGGCGACGCCGATCATCCTCGGCCTGGCCGCGTCGGGAGCACTGGTGTACCTGCTCACATGGCTGCGCCAGCGCTGCCTCAGGCTGCTTGCGATCCGGCTGTCTGTGGACCACGCCGACCGCTTCATCAGGCACCTGTTCCGTCTGCGGATGAGCTTCTTCACCCAGCGGTTCTCCGGGGACCTGGCCTCGAGGCTGCAACTGATCGACGGCATAGCCGTGGTGGCCACCACCCAGTTCGTGGGAGTGGCCATCGAGCTGGTCTCCAGCGCCGTCTTCCTGGCGGCCATGTTCTACTACGACCCCCTGCTGGCCGCCGTGGTCGCCGGCCTGGGCGCGGCGAGCGCGGTGATCACCCGCCTCATCACCCGGTCCCGCGTCGGCGAGAACCGCCGCCTGCAACGCGAGCAGGGCAGGTTGCAGGGCATCAGCATGTACGGGCTGCGGGGCATGGACACAATCCAGGCGGTGTCGGCCGAGAACGACTTCTTCGCCCACTGGACCGGCCACCAGGCGAGGGAGCTGGCCGCCCGGCAGCGATTCGCGGAGCTCGGACACGTGATCGCGTCCCTGCCGGGCATGTTCCTCGTCGTCGGCAACGCGGCGGTGCTGGGCCTGGGCGGCTGGCGCGTCGTGCAGGGTCATCTGACGCTGGGCGCGATGGTCGGCTTCTACGTGCTGGCCACGAACTTCCTGCTGCCCAACGGCCGCATGGTCCAACTCTCGGACCTGTTCCAGATCCTGGAAGCCAACCTGCAACGACTCGAGGACGTCCTGGCCGCCGAGGAGGACCAGTCGCTCCAGGAGCGCCGCGACCAGTCTCCCTCCACCAACGGGGCCTTCGGCCGGCGGCTGCGGCTCGCCGGCCGCATCGAGCTGCGAGGCGTGCGGTTCGGCTACAAGACCAGCAGCGAGCCTTTGATCGACGGGCTCAGCCTGTCCATAGAACCCGGCCAGCGGGTCGCCGTAGTCGGCCCCACCGGCTCCGGCAAGTCGACGGTGGCCCTGCTGGCGGCCGGCATCAACCAACCCTGGTCGGGCGAGATCCTGCTGGACGGCCACAACCGGGCCGACATCCCCCGCAGCCTCATCACCAACTCCGTGGCAATGGTCGACCAGCACATCTTCCTGTTCGCGGCCTCTGTCCGGGAGAACCTCACCATGTGGAATCCGGAGGTTCCCGACCAGTCGGTGATCGCGGCGGCCAAGGACGCCGAGATCCATGAGGACATCCTGGCCAGGGCCTACGGCTACGACTCCCCGGTGGAGGAGGGCGGCCGCAACTTCAGCGGCGGCCAGCGGCAGCGGCTCGAGATCGCCCGGGCGCTGGTCGGCGACCCCTCGCTGCTGATCCTGGACGAGGCCACCAGCGCGCTGGACCCGGCCACCGAGGTACGCATCGACGAGGCCGTGCGCCGCCGCGGCTGCAGCTGCCTGATCGTCGCCCACAGGCTGAGCACGATCAGGGACTGCGACCTGATCGTGGTCCTGGAACAGGGCAGAGAGGCGCAGCGGGGCACCCACCAGCAGCTGATGGCCGACGGCGGGGGGCTGTACCGCCGCCTCATGGAGGCGGAGTGACGGCCGCGGACCGGGCAGGGCCGCCGGGCAACCCGGACGACCGGCTGCTGGAACTGGCGCTGGCCCGCGGGGAGCGGTTCGCCGGCGGGGGGAACCGTCCCATACGGCTCGCCGACCCAAACACGCTCTGGATGGTGGTCCGGGGGTCGGTGGACGTCTTCTCGACACAGCTTGGCGAGGACGGCGCCCCCGAGGACTTCAGGCACATGCTGCGGGCGGGCCGCGGACGGCTGCTCTTTCCCGCGCCGGACGGGGAGGGCCGCAGCATGCTGGTGGCCAAGGGGCTGCCCGACTCCGAGCTGCGGCAGCTCCCGCTCAGCCTCCTGGCCGGCGCCGGGCTCGACGACGACCTGGTCGAGCAGGTGGACGCCTGGATCAGTGAACTCTCGGAGTCCATCGCCCGCGATGTCACCTACCGGCCCCGCCTGGACCGCGGCCTCGTCCCCGGCGAGGCCCGGGAGGCCGCGGCCGGCGCCGCGCTGTCGGCCAAGTCCGGAGTGGTGTGGGCGTCCAGCCCTGACGGCGCCATCGCCTACCTGGGGACCGAGGAGCCCGACGGCTCCGGCCCCGGCCTCGTCCCCGTCACCGCATTCGGCTGGACGGTCCAGAGGCGGGCGGCCCCGGTGAGGGCAGCCGGCTCGACCGAGTTGCAGCGCGACGGCAGGCTGCTCGCCGCCCTGGCAGAGTTCAACCGCCTGGCCATGAGCGCCGACCGGACCAACCGGACCCTGCTGCTGGCCGACGTGTCCAACCTCCAGACCGCCAGCGCCCGGTACCGGCAGAGAAGCGAGGAGCGGGCCCGCCAGGACCTGTTCAGCGTGGTGAGCGGGGCTCCACCGACCCGGGCCGGGGACGACTCCGTCCTGATGCGCACCCTGAAGCGGATCGGCCGCCATGAGGACATCCGCTTCCGAGCCCCGCCACGGACCCGGCCAAGCGCTTCCAGCGACGCAGAGGCCACCCTGGAGGAGATCCTCGACGCGTCGGGCGTCCGTTGCCGCCGCGTCGCGCTGCGACACCACGACCGCTGGTGGCTCAACGACAGCGGGGCGATGCTCGCCTCACGCCAGGAGGACGGCTCGGCGGTGGCCCTGATCCCGGGCGCTTCCGGGCGCTACCGGATGGAGCACCCCGAAGCCGCACGCTCGGTGCCGGTCAACGCCCGGCGCGCCGCGGAGCTGAACCGGACCGCGCACTTCTTCTACCGTCCGCTGCCCGACAGCGATTCGAGCCGGGCCGCGGTGCTGCTGGGAACGGTCTTCCACCGGGTGTGGGGCGATCTGGCCCGCCTGGCCGTGACCGGGACCCTGGCCGGGCTGGTCATGCTGGCGCCGGCGGTGCTGCTGGGGGTATTCGCCGACCGGGTGCTGCCGTCGGGCGATTCGGGCATGCTGGGGTTGGTGACGGTGGCCATGGTGCTGCTCGGCCTGACCGTCGCGTTGCTGCAGATGCTGAGGGGAACCGCGCTGATGCGCCTGGAGGGCCGGGCCGCGGCCCGCATCAGCGCGGCGCTGTGGGACAGGTTGCTGGTCCTCCCCTCCAGCTTCTACCGGCGCTTCACGGTGGGCGACCTGGGAAGCCGGGCCCTCGGCTTCCAGCAGCTGCGGGACCAGGTGGCCGGGGTGGTCGCGGCGGCCGCGCTGTCGGTGATATTCCTCCTTCCTGCCCTCATCCTGCTGTTCGTCTACGACACCGTGCTGGGCTGGCTGGGACTGGGGGTGGGGCTGCTGTGCCTGGGCGTGGCCCTCTTCTGGGGCCTGCGGCAGATGCACCACCATCGCCGGCTGCTGTCCACCTCCCGCCGGCTCACCGGTGTGCTGCTCCAGTTGATCGGCGGCATCGCCAAGATGCGGAGCAGCGGATCGGAGGGCTCGGGATTCGCCATGTGGGCATCCCACTACAGGGATCAGAAGCACACCGAGATGCGCCTGGGGGTCCTGAACGAGCACCTGATCGCATTCACGTCAGCGGTGCCCCCGCTCGCGGCGGCGGCCCTGTTCGCGGTGGGCCTGCACCGCAGCGACCACGGGCTGGGAGTCGGCGGCTTCGTGGCCTCCTTCGCCGCGTTCATGGTCTTCTACGGCGCGGTGGCCCAGTTCGGCCTGTCCTTCTCGGCCGTCGCGGCCGTCCTGCCCACCGTGGAGCAGGCGGGCCCCATCCTTGAGGAGCACCCCCGGCGGGTGGCCGCCGACGCCCCGATGCTCGACCTCCAGGGCGAGTTGCGCATCGACCGCGTCACGTTCCGATACACCGAGGACGGCCCCCTGGTGCTGGAGGACGTGTCCCTGCACGCCCGACCCGGCGAGTTCATAGCGCTGGTGGGGGAGTCGGGCTCGGGCAAGAGCACGCTGCTCCGGCTGGCGCTGGGGCTGGAGAGCCCGCTGTCGGGCGCCGTTTACTACGACGGCCACGACCTGGAGCGGCTCAACCGGCAGGCGGTCCGCAGCGGGGTGGGCATGGTGGTGCAGGACGCCTCGCTGCGCCCCCGTACGGTGCTGGACAACATCATCGGAACCGGCGACGACCTGACCGTGGAGGACGCATGGCGAGCCGCCCGCCTGGCCTCGGTGGACGAGGACATCGCGGCCATGCCCATGGGCATGCACACCGTCACCTCGGAGGGCTCGTCGGCCTTCTCCGGCGGCCAGACTCAGCGGATCATGCTGGCCGCCGCGCTGGTCCGAAACCCCAGTGTGGTCCTATTGGACGAGGCCACCAACTGGCTCGACAACGAGACGCAGGCCAAGGTGATGGAGGAGATAGAGAGGCTCTCGGTGACCCGCGTCGTGAGCGCCCACCGCCTCTCCACGATCCGGCGAGCCGACAGGATCTACGTGCTGAGGGCGGGGCGAGTGGTCGATGAGGGCAGCTTCGATGATCTGATGGCCCGGGATGGCGTGTTCCGGCACATGGCCCTCCGCCAGATGGCCTAGCCGGCGCTCTGACGGCGGCCGGAACCGCCGCTTGGGACACCCCGGATAGCCTCCCTGTACGCCAGCGAACCGAGGTGAGCGACTGTGTCCAAGCCGTACCGGGTCGAGGTTGCCGACGGCATCGCCGAGTTGGAGCTGTGCAACCCGCCGGTCAACGCGTTCGGGGTGGACGCCCAGTTCGCGCTGGCGACCGAGATCGAGGCGCTGGGGCGGCGCGACGACGTGAGGGTGATCATTGTCGCGGCAGTCGGCAAGGGCTTCTTCGCCGGTCTCGACATCAAGGAGGTCGCCGCCGACCCGAACCTCATCGTTCCCGCCAACCGGGCGAACTACGACACGTTCGCCGCCATCCACCTCAACCCGAAGCCCGTCATCGCGGCGGTTCACGGCTACGTGCTCGGCGGTGGCATCGGGATCGCGGGCTCGGCCGACATCGTGGTGGCCGCCGACGACGCCTACTTCGGCGTGCCCGAGATCGACAGGGGCGGCATGGGCATGGGCGCGCACCTCCAGCGCATGTTCAGCGTGCAGAAGGTCCGCTACATGTACTTCACGGGAGAGTCGATCGACGCGGCCGAGGCCTACCGGCTGGGCGCGGTCGAACAGGTGGTTCAGCGGGCAGACCTGAGGGCCACGGCCCGCCAGATCGCCGAGCGGATCACCGCCAAGTCGCCCGAGATGATCCGCATCGCCAAGAGATCGTTGAACGGCGTGGAGGACGGCAGCCTCGAGGACAAGTACCGCTGGGAGCAGGGCTTCACCTTCGAGGCATACCTCACGGGCGACTCCGCCGAGGCCCGCAACGCATTCGCGGAGGGACGCGAAGCCGACTTCGGCTCGTCTGGCTGACCCTCCGGCGGGCGGCCCGAGACCGAGCGGCGCTATTGTTCAGCGCCCACAACCGGGGCCGAGGAAACGGACTCTGAAGGAAAGGACTCTGGCGATGGCCGACGACTACTACCGCGTGACGCTTCCGGAATCCGAGATGCCCACCCAGTGGTACAACGTGATTCCCGACCTCCCCGCGCCCCCGCCCCCGCCGCTGCACCCCGGCACCCTGGAGCCGGCCGGGCCCGACGACCTGGCTCCGCTGTTCCCCATGGGGCTGATCCTGCAGGAGGTGTCCGGCGACTCCTTCATCGACATACCCGGCGGCGTCATCGACGTGCTCCGCCTGTGGCGTCCCAGCCCGCTGTTCAGGGCCCGCCGTCTCGAGAAGGCCCTCGACACCCCGGCCAAGATCTTCTACAAGTACGAGGGGGTGAGCCCGGCCGGCTCCCACAAGCCCAACACGGCCGTCCCCCAGGCGTACTACAACCACGTCGAGGGGGTGAGCAAGCTCACCACCGAGACCGGGGCGGGCCAGTGGGGCAGCGCGCTGGCCTTCGCCTGCGCCCAGTACGAGATGGAGTGCGAGGTCTGGCAGGTGGCGGCCTCCTACCGCCAGAAGCCCTACCGCAAGACGATGATGGAGGTGTGGGGGGCCACGGTTCATCCCAGCCCATCGGAGGTGACCGAGTACGGCCGAAGCCTGCTGGCTGAGGACCCCGACCATCCGGGCTCGCTGGGCATCGCCATCTCCGAGGCCATCGCGGTGGCCGCCGCCGACCCCGCGATCCGGTACTCGCTGGGCAGCGTGCTCAACCATGTGATCCTGCACCAGACCATCATCGGCGAGGAGGCCCTGCGCCAGCTGGCCATGGTGGGGGAGACCCCCGACCTGCTGGTGGGCTGCACCGGCGGCGGATCCAACTTCGGCGGCCTGGCCCTGCCGTTCCTGCGCGAGAAGCTGGCCGGCAACATGGCCCCGATCATCCGCTGCGTGGAGCCGGCCTCGTGCCCGTCGCTGACCAGGGGCGAGTACCGCTACGACTTCGGCGACTCGGCCTGCACCACGCCGCTGCTCAAGATGCACACCCTGGGCCACGGGTTCATCCCCGAGCCGATCCACGCGGGCGGGCTGCGCTACCACGGGATGTCACCGCTGATCTCCCACGTCTACGAACTGGGCCTCACCGAGGCGGTGGCGATCGGCCAGACCGAGTGCTTCGCGGCTGCGCTGCAGTTCGCCCGCACCGAGGGGATCGTGCCTGCCCCCGAGCCCACCCACGCCCTCGCCGCCGCCATCCGCGAGGCGCTGGCCTGCAAGGAGTCGGGAGAGTCCAAGACCATCCTCACCGCCCTCTGCGGCCACGGCCACCTCGACCTCGCGGCGTACGAGGACTACATCGCCGGCGCCCTGGCCGACTTCGACCTCTCCGACGAGGCCCTCGCCGAGTCGATACAGGCCGTTCCCGCCCTGGCCTGAGCACACCGGCGCACCCGGCTGCAGCGGCGCCGCGGGCCGGCGCGCCCGGCTGTGATCAGATCTGCTGCAGCGACTTGTTGATGTCGACGACGGCCTCGCGCCCGTCGCCGAAGAGCATCAGCGAGTTCTCTGCCGCGAACAGCGGATTGGGGATCCCCGCGAAGCCGGGGCTGAGGCTGCGCTTGATGACCACCACAACGCCGCTCCTGTCCACGTCGAGGATCGGCATTCCCGCGATCGGGCTCGACGGGTCGGTCCGCGCGATCGGGTTCACCACGTCGTTGGCGCCCAGCACGATGGTCACGTCGGTCTGCTCGAAGGTGGGGTTGATGTCGTCCATCCCCACCAGCTTCTCGTAGCTGATCTCGGCCTCGGCCAGCAGCACGTTCATGTGGCCCGGCATCCGGCCGGCCACCGGGTGGATGCCGAACACCACCTCGGTGCCGCGATCCTCCAGCCGCCGGGCCAGGTCCCGCACCGCGTGCTGGGCCTGGGCCACCGCCAGCCCGTACCCGGGGACGATGGCGACCCGCTCAGCGGACTCCAGCAGCATGGCCACGTCGTCGGCGGACGTGGAGCGGACCTTGCCCGCGTAGACGTCGTCGGCGCTGGGGCCGCCCGCGCCCGACGGTGCCGGGCTGAACATCACCGCCAGCAGCGAGCGGTTCATGGCGACGCACATGATCTGGGTGAGGATCAGCCCGCTGGCCCCCACCAGCGAGCCCGCGATGATGAGAAGGGAGTTGTCGAGCACGAAGCCGGCCGCCACCGCGGCCATGCCCGACAGCGAGTTCAGCAGCGCGATCACCACCGGCATGTCGGCGCCGCCGATGGGCGACACCACCAGGATCCCCAGCAGGGCCCCGACCGCCACCAGCAGCCACACCCACAGCACGTTGCCGGCGTCGACCACCATCAGGATCCCGAACACGACCGCAGCTCCCGCGCCGGCACCGCTCACGATCCGCATCCCGCCGAAGCCCGACCAGCGCAGCGTCTCCTGGAGCTTTCCGAAGGCGATGAGGCTGCCGGTGAACGTCAGCGCGCCGATCAGGGAGGCGAGTGCGGCCGCGGCCGACAGGCGGGACGAGTCGGTGGCCAGGTCGACGGCCTCGATGTAGGACGCCGCCGCGACGAGCACCGACGCGCCGCCCCCGAAGCCGTTGAACAGCGCGACCAGCTCGGGCATGGCGGTCATGCGCACGCGCACAGCCAGAAGCGCTCCCACCGCGGCGCCCAGGATCAGCCCGCCCGCGATCCACTCGAAGCTCAAGATGGCGTTGTCGGTGAGGGTCACCACCACCGCGATGAGCATCCCGGCCGCGCCGAGCTGGTTGCCCCGCACCGCGGTTCGGGGCCGGCTCAGCCGCTTCAGGCCGAGAATGAACAGGACGGCCGCGGCCAGGTAGCCCAGCGTGGTCCAGTCGTCCATCACTGGCTCCCGGCGTCCTCGGCCGACGGGGCCTCCCGGGCCGACGCCTCGCGGCGTCGCTTGGGGCCGAACATGCCCAGCATCCGGTGGGTCACCAGGAAGCCGCCCACCACGTTGATCATCGCCAGCGTGACCGCCGCGAAGCCGAGCACGGTGGTGAAGGCGCGGTGATCGGCGCCGGCAGCCACCAGCGCGCCCACTATCGTGATGCCGCTGATGGCGTTCGATCCCGACATGAGGGGCGTGTGCAGCGTCGGGGGCACCTTGGTGATCAGCTCGATCCCAAGGAAGACGGCCATGACGAACAGCGTGACCGCCACGAGAAGATCCATCGGCTAGCCCTCCGCCGCTTCGTGAGGGGCAGCGCTCCCGCCGAGCGCGGCAGCCACCCCCGGGTTGACCACGTCGCCGTCGCGTGCGACGAGCATGGCGGCGACAATCTCGTCGTCGGCGCGGACCTCGACGTCGCCACCGGGAGCGAGATGGCCCAGGAAGGCGACGAGGTTGCGCGAGAACATCTGGCTGGCGTGACGAGCACACCGCGACACCAGGTCGGTGGGCGCCAGCACGGTCACGCCGCTGCGATCG
The DNA here is from genome assembly GCA_022820805.1 of Acidimicrobiia bacterium. Taxonomy (GTDB): domain Bacteria; phylum Actinomycetota; class Acidimicrobiia; order Acidimicrobiales; family Aldehydirespiratoraceae; genus Aldehydirespirator. The sequence continues at coordinate 41,030 of JAJEEV010000003.1, read as the reverse complement.
ACTTCGGTGTCCGACTCCGACACGGCGCAGTTGCCGCCCCGCTCCGAGGCCAGATCGATGACGACCGAGCCGGGCCCCATGGCGTCGACCATGGCGGCGGTGAGCAGCAGGGGCGAGGCCCGGCCGGGGATGGCCGCGGTGGTGATGACCACATCGGAAGCGGCCACGTAGGGGGCGAGCAACTCCTGCTGGCGGTCGGCGACGTCGTCGCTCTGGGCACGGGCGTAGCCGCCGGCGTCCTCGGTGCCGGCGGAGCCCGCTCCCGGCTCTGTGAGGTCGAGCTCCACCGCACGGGCCCCCATCGAGCGGATCTGCTCGACGGCGGCAGGGCGCACGTCGTAGCCCTCGACCACCGCGCCGAGGCGACGCGACGTGGCGATGGCCTGAAGCCCGGCCACGCCGGCGCCGAGCACGAGGACCCTCGCCGGTGCCAGGGTGCCGGCCGCGGTCATCATCAGCGGGAACATCTGCGGCAGCCGGCTCGCGGCGAGGAGGACCGACTCGTAGCCCGCGATGGTTCCCATCGATGACAGCACGTCCATGGTCTGGGCCCGGGTGATGCGGGGCACGAGATCCAGGGAGAACGCGGTCGTTCCCTCGGCCGCGTGCCGCTGGGCCCTCTGCGGCATCCACAGAGGATCGAACAGCCCGACGAACACGGATGGAGCCCCACCGGCCTGCCCGCTGTCGGGTCCGCTCGACGGCAGGTCGCGCACCGACACCACGATCTCGGCCTCGCAGGCCGGGGCGACGGTCGCGCCCGCGCCCCGGTATGAGTCGTCGCCGATCCCCGCGGCCGAACCGGCGCCAGGATCGACCACCACATCGAACCCTTGCTGTACGAGCGTCTCGACCCCTTCGGGTACGAGGGCCACGCGATTCTCCCTAGGCGCGGATTCGCGCAGCAGTCCTAGGCGCACGAGAAATGGAGGCTAGCCGAGGTCGGCCTCGAACTCGCTCCCGGCCGACGGTCCCCCTAGTCTCACACTGTCCTGCGTCCCGTCGATCCTCTGGGAGGTGAGCGTGAGCACCGTCATCCACACCAGCCCGCTACCCGATGTTGCGATACCCGACCAGTCCATCACCGACTGCGTGTTCGCGTCGGCGGCCGAGCACGCCGACGAGGTCGCCATCACCGACGGGGACGCCTCGTCCTACACCTTCGCCCAGTTGCACGGCGCGGTGCGCAGCCTCGGCGGCGGTCTGAGCGCGAGGGGCGTCGGGCCGGGCACCACCGTGGCCATCCTGGCGCCGAACATCCCCGAGTACGCCATCGCCTTCCACGGAATCGCCCTGGCCGGCGCGACGGTCACCACCATCAACCCCACCTACCGGCCCGAGGAGGTGAGTCACCAGCTGGCCGACGCGGCCGCGTCGCTGCTGGTGACCATCCCGATGTTCGGTGACACCGCCCGGGCCGCGGCACAAGGCACCGGCGTCGAGGAGATCGTGATGATGGGCGACGCCGACGGCGCGACGCCGTTCTCGTCGCTGTTCGGCGAGCCCATCGACCAGGTGCCCGTCGACTACGCGGAGCATGTGGTGGTGCTGCCGTACTCGTCGGGCACGACCGGGTTGCCCAAGGGCGTGATGCTCACCCACCGCAACCTCGTGGCCAACATCGCGCAGATGGAGCACACCTTCATACCCGCAGAGGGGGAGGTGGCCCTCGCGGTGCTGCCGTTCTTCCACATCTACGGGATGCAGGTGCTGATGAACATGCTGCTCGCCTTCGGTGTGAGGGTGGTGACCATGCCCCGCTTCGACATGGTGCGGGCACTGGAGCTGGTGCAGAGCCAGCGCATCACCCGCTTCTTCGCCGTGCCGCCCATGGTCCTGGGACTGGCCAAGCATCCAGCGGTGGACGACTTCGACCTCTCGTCGCTCAAGCAGATCTTCTCGGGCGCGGCCCCCTTGGGCGCCGACCTGGCCGCGGCGGCCGCCGACCGGGTCGGCTGCGAGGTGGTGCAGGGCTACGGGATGACCGAGCTCAGTCCCGTCAGCCACTGCACGCCCGCGGGCCAGTTCCGGCCGGGAACCAGCGGCGTGACCATCTCCAACACCGAGATCCGGATCGTCGACCCCGGAACGGGCTCCGACCTCGACGTGGGCGGGCGCGGCGAGTTGCTGGTGCGGGGCCCGCAGGTGATGAAGGGCTACCTGAACAACCCCGACGCCACCGCCAAGACCCTCGACGCCGACGGATGGCTCCACACCGGCGACGTGGCCGTGCTCGACAGCGAGGGCCACGTCTCCATAGTCGACCGCATCAAGGAGCTGATCAAGTACAAGGGCTTCCAGGTGCCGCCCGCGGAGCTGGAGGCCGTGCTGGTCACCCATCCGGCCGTGGCCGACGCCGCCGTGATCGGCGTGCCCGACGACGAGGCCGGGGAACTGCCCAAGGCCTTCATCGCCCTGGCTCCGGGCGCCGAGGCCCCGACCCTGGGGGATCTCCAGTCCCACGTGGGCGAGCACCTGGCCACCTACAAGCAGGTGCGGGCGGTCGAGGTGCTAGGGGCCATCCCCAAGAGCGCATCCGGGAAGATCCTGCGCCGCGAACTACGCGACTACTGAGTGGCTGCGCGGGCAGGTGCAAGCCAGTCACGCAACGAGAGGGTGTTTCCCGCTCTCGTTCGCTTCGCTCACGGGCCGCTCGGGCCACGGCCTCGCTCCGTATGGGCCAATGCGCTCGCCAACCCGCTCGGCCTCTGAGGCCGGACGCCCCCGAACGCAGAAGATGCGGTCGCGGCTGCGTAACGGGCGCGAAGCTCGTCTAGGGTGCTACGCGATGTCCGCAGCCGGCCCACGCCCGGCGTAAGAACACGAGAAAGGAACGCAACCGATGGCAACACCGCAGGCGGCGATTCTCACCGATCTGGAGAAGTACCAGTGGTACACCCACATGAGCCGCGTCGACGGCGCCGACCTCGACGTGATCCGCCAGGCGCTGAGCGACTGCCGGGCCGACGCAGCCGCCCAGGGCGTGAACCTGTGCATCCTGCTGGGTCCCACGCTGGCCGCAGACCTCGGCATCGAGACCGGCGACGACTTCCAGCCCTACCCGGGCTACACGTCCCCCGACGGCTCCCGGGTGGCCAAGGGCACCCAGGAGGAGCTGCTCATCTGGGTCCACGACGCTGAGAAGGACCTGATCTGGGAGGTCCAGCACACGTTCCGGCGCGCCGTCGCCGGCCATATGGCGGTGGCCCGCGAGACGCCGACGTTCATCTACAAGAACAGCCTCGACCTCACCGGGCACATCGACGGCACCGGCAACCCGGAGCCCGAGGACCAGCACGACCGGGCCATCATCGGTGACGGCGAGCCGGGCGCGGGCGGCTCGTTCTGCATCGCCCAGCGCTGGGTCCACGACATGGACTACTGGGCGTCGTTGTCGTTGGAGGAGGAGGAGAACACCTTCGGCCGGACCAAGGCCGACTCCGTCAAGCTCGACGTCCAGGTGCCGACCTCGCACCTGTCCCATGTTGAGCTTCGCGAGGGCGCCACCGCCGACGAGGCCACCCCGAAGCGGGGCGAGATGGTGCGGCGCTCCACGCCCTACGCCTTCCACGACGGCACCGTCGGCCTGTACTTCATGGGCTTCTGCAAGACCCAGGCCCCGATGCGCGAGCGCATGGATGCGATGTACGGCATCAACGGCCAGGAGCCCGATGCCATCACGAACTACTCCACGCCGGCGTCGGGCTCGTTCTACTTCGCGCCGTCGGTGGAGGCACTCGACGCGGCGTTGCCGTAGCTTCCTGAGCGCTCGAGCCGGCCGGCGCGCCAGCGTCGGACGAGCGGTGCCGGGCCACCGAGAAAACTAGACCCGTGACGGCGCGGTTCGTCTTCGGCGTCGACCTCGACGGCGTCGTCGCGGACTACACCGCGGGCTTCGCCGAGTTCGTCGCGACCCGGCGCGGCATCGAGGCGGCCTCGCTGCCCTACGAGCGTTCCTACGACTTCAGGGAGTGGGGCCTCGAGCCCGGCGAGTTCGAGCAGTACCACGGCGCCGCGGTCATCGAGGAACGGTTCCTGGCGAGCCTGCCCGCCATCGCGGGCGCGGCCGAGGCCCTGTGGCGTCTCTCCGACGCGGGTGTGTGGATCAGGGTCATCACCCACCGCCTCTACGTCAACTGGGGTCACGCCGAGGCGGTCGCCGACACCGTGGCGTGGCTCGACTCCGAGGGCATCCCGTACCGGGACATCTGCTTCCTCGGGAACAAGCCCGAGGTGGAGGCCGACTGCTACGTGGACGACGCGCCCCACAACATCGCGGCGTTGCGGGCCGGCGGGAACGACGTGATCGTCTTCGACCAGCCCTACAACCGTGACGCCGACGAGCCGAGGGCTCACAACTGGCGCGAGGTGGAGCAGCTCGTCATGGACCGGTTCACCCAATGGCGGGGCACGGCCGGGGTCCAGCCGCAGCTCCCCGGCATCGACGCCGGCAAGGACCGCCTGGCCGAGCGGCGGAGCGCGAGCGGGGCAGTCCCGCCTGCTACCGGGGACGCCTAGGGCCGCGCCCTCCCGTCCAGCCGCTCGGCCTCAACGGGTTCAAGTCCCGAGGATCTCGAACGGCGACGCGCCGCGGGGCGCATCGGCGACCCTCACGGGAGCCCCGCCTCTCCGCATCGAGAGTGAGGCGGCGGCCGCGACGGTCAGCGCGGAGGAGGCGACGGCCAGGTCGGGCCACGGCCGGGCCTCGCCCTCGCCAACCCGGGCCAGCCGCTCGATCTGGGCCACGAAGCCGAGCGCGGCCAGCAGATGGCCGGAGCCCGAGGCCGGACCGGCCGCAATGCCGTCGATCTCCGCTGCCGGCGCCGGCCACATGTCGACGCGGGCGACGTGGGCTGAGTCGGCCGCCTCCAGAGCCGCTTCGGCCACCGGGGCGCCCCAGCGCAGGTCAACCCGGGCGCGACGGCCCCCGACCGCCTGCAACAGGACTTCCGCCGCGCAGTCCAGCCCGTCGGCGGTGCCGTGACGCAGCGTGGCGACGGACTCCACGGCGTTGCCGAGCGCCGCCAGCACCACCGGCCAGAACCCGGCCCCCGGATCGACCGTGACCCCGCCCCCGAAGGCCCGGCCCGCGCCCCGTCCCCGTGCCGGGTGAGGCACGGCCAGCCTCAACTCCAGGTGGTGCGGGTCCATGGTTGCGACCGTCTCCAGGACCCGGCGGACGGCCGGGGCGTGCAGCAGGTTCACCGCGGCCATCACCGGCCGGCCTGCCAGCGTCCGGCCGAGCCCGGCGATGCCGGCGACGGTGGTGGCCGGAGGCGACTCGACCAGCACGGCCCGCAGGCGCCCCGAGGGAGCCAGCCCGGTCAGCGCCTCGGCACAGGCGGCCGGGGGAGTGGCGATGACCGCCACGTCGCAGGCGCCGGCGAGCTCGGTCAGCGACAGCACCCTGCAGTCCATCGCGCCGGCGAGGGCCGCAGCCCGGGGCGACACCGGCGACCGGGTGCTCACACCGGCCAGCGTCACACCGGAGGCTGCCCGCACGGCTTCGGCATGCAGGGTGGCAGCCCGGCCCGCGCCGACGATTCCCACCGAGGTCACGGCTGCATGGTTCCACACCGTCCGCCAGCAGGAGTGACTCTGCCGGCGCAACCGGCATCGGACCAGCCCTGGGCCCGCGATCCGCCCATCATCCGTAGTTGGGCGCACTCACCCGGCGTCCGGTCGAGGAGCGGTGTGGGTTGCGGCGGCTCCACTCGGCCTCTTAGTGTCACGCCGTGCCCGATGCCGGCCAGCGCGATGACGAATCCCCAGACGGCGGCGACGACCGGTCCGACACCGTCCATCCGCTGCTGGAGATACAGAGGCTCGACACTGAGACCGAGCAGCTGCGGCACAGACGGGCGAACCTTCCCCAGCGCCAGGACTTGAGCGCGATCCGGGCTGAGCAGGGCGAGCAGCAGCGCCAGATCGATACCGTGGCCCTGCAGCGGATCGAGGTCCTCACCCGCCAGAAGAGGCTCGAGGACGAGGCCGCCATCATCCAGGCCAAAGCCGACGTCGACGACAACCGGCTCTATTCCGGTGAGATCACGGCGATCCGCGACCTCCAGGCTCTGCAGGACGAGATCGCGGGACTGCGGTCCCGCCAGGGGATGCTGGAGGAGCGAGCCATCGAGGCGCTGGTGGAGGCCGAGGAGTTGAGCGAACAGGCCGACTCCCTGGAGGCGCAGCGCAAGTTCAACGAGGAGCGGGTCACCGTGCTCGAAGCCGAGCTGGCATCGGCGGAAGCAGCCATCGACGAGCAGTTGGCCGCGCTCTCGACCGCGAGGACCGAGTCCGCCGCGGCCGCGGAGACGGCTGCTGTGGCCCGGTACGAGCGGATGCGCGAGACGTTCGGGCCGAGCACCGCGGTGCCGTTCGATCCGTCGTCCGGCTGCGGGTGCCCCCACCAGATGCCCGCCGTCGAGGTGGCCCGCATCAAGCGCTGCACGGAAGGGGAAGTGCTGGACTGCGCCGAGTGCGGGCGGCTGGTGCTGCGCTAGCGGCCGAGCGTCAGGTGTTCTTCTGGTTCGCGGCGTGCGGGGTGGTGGCCGTGGCGCTGGTGTTCGGCAGCAGCGGCGTCGACTACCGGGTCGTGGCGCTGGGCTCGGTGCTGCCCGTGGCCGAGAACCTGACCGGATCGCCCTGGGTCCTGCACACCCTCCTAGGCAGTGTGGTGCTGCTGACCGCGGTGATGCTCGTGACTGCCGGCCGGGGCCGCCGTCTGCTGCGGCGGCGCTGGATCGGCCTGCCCATCGGCACCCTGGTGTTCCTGGTGGCCAGCGGGGCCTGGTCGCGCACCGCGCTGTTCTGGTGGCCGTTCGCCGGCAGCGGGGGAGTGGGCCATGGAACTCCCCCGGAATTCGACCGCCCCCTGGCCGTGCTGCTGATCCTCGAGCTGGCCGGCATCGCGGCCCTGATCTGGACCGCCCGCCGCTTCAACCTGTCCGACCCCGACCGCCGCCGAACGTTCCTAAAGACGGGCCGCCTGACCCGCCCACCCGCTTGACCCGCCGCCAGCGGGGAACGTGCACCGGCCCAGCTCTAGGTCACCGCGAAGAGCGGCTCGGCGTGCTGAGCGACGGGTAAGGCTGGTTGAGCCAGGTCGGCGGCTCCCGGCGGTTCGGCACCGGACCCACGCCGCGCCCGGCTGGCCGGCCGAGGCCGCTCCGGTGGGGACCCCTGCGGTGGGGGTGGGTCGGGCGCACGAGCCGGTCCATACCGAATCCGTTCCGGCGGTGCGATGGTGTGCAGCCCCCGCCCGTCGGGCACCACCCGCCAGCCGTGATGATGCACCTTCTGGTGGCAGATCCAGCACAGCAGCATCATGTTGTCGATGTTGGTGGCGCCGCCTTGTGATACCGGCCTGATGTGGTGGCCGTCGCAGATCCACATGTCGGCGCCGCATCCCCCGCAGGCTCCGTAGCGGGCCCGCAGGGCGTTCATCTGCGCACGGGTAGCCAGACGCTTGGAGCGGCCGTGCCACAGGGGCACACCCTCGCTGCTGAACACCACCCCTTTGATGCTGGCGTTGCAGAAGTGCTCCTCAAGAACGCTCCGAGGGATCACCTCGCGCCCGGCAATCTCGGAGAACACTTCAGTGCCGGCGGCGTCGAGATGCTGAATGATGGTGATATCCGCGGACGGCCTGCCACCACAAGCGCACTTCCCGGTCCCAGACTCACCCCCGGTCCGGCCAGCCTCACCCTTGCCACCAAGCCCTCCACCGCGCCCATCAACCCGGCCAGCGGCCGCCGAACCCTCGTCGGCGCGTGCCCTGCTGGCACCCGCTGCGCCACCAACCCCCGAACCAGTACCCACCGACCCATCAACCCGGCCACCGGCCGCCTTCGAATAGATGCTGCCGTGCGCGGTCAGAGTGTCGAGCGAGTCGGCCAGGCGCTGGTCGTAGCTGCGCTTCTCGCCGCCCGGACTGCGCAGGTCCGATCGGCGCAGCCGCTCCGCCTCCTGGTCGAACCGCTTGCGCACCTTGGCACCGGTCACCGGGTCGAGTTCCCCCCGCAGGTGCACCATCCCGTCCTCGCCGTCCCAGAATCTCAACCGGCGCCGCGCCCGCTGACGGCGATACAGCTTCTCGCCGCCATCGGCCTGGCGCCGCGCCGCCCACCGACTCGCCTCCCGAGCAAACTGATCGGGGGCGAGCTCACCTGCCTTGGCCAACAACTCACCGTCCTGGGTCACCTCATCGGCGCTGGTCTTGTCGCACGCATTGGCGAGCGCCCGGGCATTAGCGATCGACACCCGACCCGCTTCCACCGCGTCACGCACCGCGGGCAGCGACTGCAGCCGCGTTGCCGTCTTCACCTGACCGGCGGCTTCCTGCCGCGTCAAGCCGGCAGCCTGTGCCAAGACCGCCACACCCGAATCGCCGTGCTGCTCACGTTCTGCGATGCCGGCGGCCGTGTCAGCCTGCAACACCGCCAGCTGCCCGCCGAAGCCCTTGCACTCGCCCAGCACAGTCTTCAGCTCCGAGGTCGCGGTGGCCGGATCGTTGACGTAGCGAATCAACGCCGCCAGCCCGTCCCGCACCCGTCGTGCCGTCTCGATACCCATGTACACATCATCGCATGGGGGTATGACATCTATCACCTAATATCAAAATGTTTCATTTTATCCCAGGTGAACCGGCAGAATTATGGACCCCCGTCGCATGGCGCGCCAACCGGAAGCCGCACGGGGATGACCTCGTCACCAGATGCGGCTAGGAGTTCCACGCAACCCGGCTCCGACAACCACACCCCGCCGGCGAAGACGACCCACTCCTCGTCCCCGGAGCGACACGGCCCGACCCTCACGGCCCGAGCGCCTACGTCGGGATGCACGTAGTCCAGCACTGCCTCGCCGGGAGCCTCCACAACCTCCAGCGACACGACCCGGTCACGACGCACGAGCAGTCCGAACTTCGAGAACCGGAAGCCCTTGAACTCCGAACCCATCGATCCCGAGCGTCCGAGCTGGATCTGGCCCGAGGGCAGCGCGACGAATCCTCCGCCCGAACCGTGGGCCGTATACGACGGGCCGATGTCGTCGACGGCGTCGATGAAGGTCGAGCACGGCACCTCAAGCATCGCCGCTTGACCGTCGGTCCCGGAACAGCCGGCCAGCACCACGCCCGCCACCAAGGCCGACCCAACGAGCAGGACGGCGACCCGTCGTCCAGCCGCGGGCAGCCTGAGAGTCATGAGGGGGTGGTGGTGGCGGGGAGTCGGCCTGTAGGCGGGATTCTGTCCGGGAGCCCGTTGCCGGGGTCTCCTTGGATGACCATCCATCTTTGCGATCTACCCGGGAGTGTCTGCGGGCGGGCCGCCCTCTCCCTGCTCGATCTTGCTCCGGGTGGGGTTTGCCTAGCCGCCCCGGTCGCCCGGAGCGCTGGTGCGCTCTTACCGCACCGTTTCACCCTTACCGGCGTGAGCCGGCGGTCTGTTCTCTGTGGCACTTTCCTGCGAGTCGCCTCGACTGGCCGTTGGCCAGCACCCTGCCCTGCGGAGTCCCGACCTTCCTCGATCCGCCTGAGCGGACCGCAGCCATCCAGCCGGCTCCCCGCCACCGTCTTCAGGCTAGGGGCCGAGCGAAAGGGCTGCTCAGCGCCCGCGGCTCCTAGCCCTTCACCACGGTCGCTAGCTAGCCTGAAGCCTCGACGCGACGGCGGACCCCAAGGCGCCGCGGCGGCTCGGAGGCAAGCCATGACGACGCTCGACACCTACGGCGGATGGCCCGGAGTTCTGGGCACGCTCGCAGCCGGCCGCGACATCGGTCCCGGCGAGGCCCAGGCCGCGCTCGGGTCGATCCTCGCGGGCGAGGCGACCGACGCCCAGGTGGCCGCGTTCATCGTCGCCCTGAGGCTCAAGGGACCCGCAGTGGGGGAGCTCCTCGGACTGGTCGGCGCCATGCGCGACGCGGCCACACCCCTCGACATTCCCGAAGGCTCCATCGACATCGTGGGCACCGGGGGAACCGCCGGACGCAAGTCCCACGCGCTCAACATCTCGACCATGGCCTGCTTCGTGGCCGCCGGCGCGGGAGCGACGGTCTGCAAGCACGGCAGCGTCAAGGCCTCCTCCACCTCGGGCAGCTTCGATCTGCTCGACGTGATCGGCGTGCCCATCGCCGCATCGCCGCAGCAGGTCGCCGAGATGGTGCGCACCGCCGGCCTCGGGTTCGCCTTCGCCAAGACCTTCCATCCCGCCATGCGCCACGTCGCCAACGTGCGCTCGGAGGTCGGCATATCCACGGTCTTCAACCTGCTGGGACCGCTGTCGCACCCGGGCCACGTGCAGCGCCAGGTGCTGGGCGTGCTCGAACGGTCTCTGGCGCCCACGATGGCCGCGGTGCTGCAGGCGACCGGCTCGGTGCGATCCCTGGTCGTGCACGGCGACGGCCGTTACGACGAGCTCACCACCACCGGGCCCAACCTGGTGGTCGACGTGAACGAGGGCAAGGTCACCGAGTACCGGGTGGACGCCGGCGACGTCGGGCTGCCCGCAGCCGCACCCGACGAGCTCAGGGGAGGCGACCCGGTGACCAACGCCCGGATCCTCTCCTCGGTGCTGGCGGGCGAAGCGGGCCCCAAGCGCGACATCGTGGTCCTCAACGCAGCCGCCGCTCTGGTGGTGGCCGGGATCGCCGACGACCTCGCCGGGGGAGTCGAGGCGGCTACGGCGGCCATCGACGACGGGCGGGCCGCCCAGAAGTTCGAAGAGGTGACCACGGCGCCGGCCGGCTGAGGAGATGCGGGCCGCTCCCACCCACCAGGGCTCGCCGCGGCCAGCCGGCGCTGGGGGCCCTGATCCCGTGACCGTAGACGTGGACACGCTGGCCGGAATCGGCCGCGCCGCCGGGCTGTGCGCGGTCGGGGTGTGCACCGCTGAGCCGTTCGACGAGGTCGCCGCGATTCTGCATGAGCGCAAGCAGGCAGGACTGCACGGCGGGATGCAGTTCACCTACCGCAATCCGGAGCGCTCCACCGACCCGGGGCGCCTCGTCGAGGGCGCGGCCGCGCTGATCGTCGGCGCGCTCGAGTTCGACGCCGACGCGGGCGAGCCGCCCAGCCATGGAGGCCCCCACGCGAGGGTGGCGGCCTACGCGCGCTCGGACCACTACGCCGCGCTGAGAGCGGCGCTGGAGGCCATGGCCGAGCCCCTGCGGACCGCGGGACACGCCGCGGTGGTGTCGGCCGACGAGAACGGCCTGGTCGACCGGGCCGCCGCGCACCGCGCCGCCATCGGCTGGTGGGGCAAGAACTCCAACATCCTGGTGCACGAAGCGGGCAGTCTCGTGGTGCTGGGAGCGGTCGTCACCGATGCTCCGATCGCACCGCCGGAACCGCGCCCGCCCGTGGCCGACGGCTGCGGATCGTGCCGCCAGTGCCTCGACGGCTGCCCGACGGGAGCGATCACGGCCCCCGGCACCGTGGACGCCCGGCGATGCCTGGCCTGGCTCGTCCAGACCGGCGGCGTGTTCGACCCCGACTACCGGGTCGCCCTCGGCGACCGGATCTACGGGTGTGACGACTGCTCCGACGTGTGCCCGCCCAACCGGGTGCGGGTCCGGCTGGCCCGCCGGGACCGGTCAGGCGCGGACGCACCCACCCGGGCCGCCCGAGAGGCCCTGCCCGAGGACGGCGCCGCATGGGTAGCGGTCCTGGACATGCTGGAGGCCAGCGACGACGCGCTGATGGCCCGGTTCGGGCGCTGGTACATACCGAGGCGCGAGCCGCGCTACCTGCGCCGCAACGCCCTGGTGGTGCTGGCCAATGTGGGCGAGCCGTCCGATCCCCGGGTGCGAGCTGCAGTGGACCGGGCCCTCGGCGACGCCGACCCACTGATCCGCGCCCACGCCGTATGGTGCGCCCGGCGACTGGGACTCGGGCTCCAAGCGCTGTCGGAGCGCGACGATCCGCTGGTGAGGGCCGAGCTGGAGCGGCCCGTGCCCGGACGGGCTGCGGCGTGACCCGGCACCTGCTGGTGACCAACGACTTCCCGCCGAAGGTGGGAGGCATCCAGAACTACCTGTGGGAATTATGGAGGCGGTTGCCTGCCGACGACGTTGTGGTCCACACCACTCCGTACGCGGGCGCGGCCGCGTTCGACGCCGAGCAGCCCTACACGGTGGTCCGCTCCCGGGAGCCGTGGCTCCTGCCCGGACCGCACCTGGTGCGCCGGGTGAACCGGCTGGCCGAACTCCACGATGTCGACCTCGTCGTGATCGACCCCGCGCTGCCGGCGGGGCTGATCGGCCCCCGCCTGGACCGGCCGTACGCGGTCGTGGTGCACGGTGCCGAGGTGGCCATCCCGGCTCGGCTTCCCGGACTGCAGCGACTGCTGCGCCGGATCCTCGACTCCGCGGCGGGGGTGATCGCCGCGGGGGGCTACCCCGCCCGCGAGTGCGAGCGGATTCTGGGCCAGCACCTTCCGGCCTTCGTGATCCCGCCGGGGGTGGACACCGAGCGGTTCCGCCCGGCCGGCCACCAGGAGCGAACCGAGTCGCGCCGCCGTCTGGGGCTGCGTCCCGGGGCCTCCACCGTCGTGAGCGTCTCGCGGCTGGTACCCCGCAAGGGCATGGACACCCTCGTACGGGCGGCCGGGCTGCTGGCGGCCCAGGGCCGCGAGGTCCAGGTGGCGATCGCCGGAGACGGCCGGGACCGGGTCCGGCTGAGGCGGCTGGCCGCCCGCGCCCGGGCGCCGGTCAGGCTCCTGGGGCGGCTGCCCGATGACGACGTCGCCGCGCTGGTCGGGAGCGCCGACGTGTTCGCGATGCTGTGCCGGACCCGCTGGCGTGGCCTGGAGCAGGAGGGGTTCGGCATCGTGTTCCTCGAGGCCGCGGCCGCGGGCGTGCCCCAGGTGGCGGGCCGCAGCGGCGGGGCCCACGAGGCCGTCGCCGACGGCGAGACGGGGGTCGTCCTCGACGAGACGACCCCGGCCGCCGCAGCCGCGGCCATCGCCGCGCTCCTCGACGACACCGAGCTCAGATCACAGATGGGGGCGGCGGCGCGCCACAGGGCTGAGACCGCCTTCTCCTACGACCTGCTGGCCGGTCGGCTACGGGCCGCCATCGACGAGATGTCCAGACGATCCCGGTCCTGAGAGTGCCCGCAGGACAGGCAAGGGCCCATCGAGGCGCAGCGGTGTCATTCCCGCTCTTGATCGCTTCGCTCACGGGCCGCTCGGGCCACGGCCTCGCGCCATATGGATTGCGTTGTCCCGCCTATCCGCTCGGCCTCTGAGCGGCCGCTCTCGCAGCACGCCGCAAGCATCAGAGACGTTGTTAGGGTCAACCGCCACGCGGCCGCGACGCGGCCGCGGTCGTCGAGAAGGACTTCAAGGAGCGGCGCCCGCCGTGGTCGACCAGGCAACCCAGCGCACCACCATCATGGCCTCCCCCGAGCGCTGCTATGGCGCGGCCACCGACTTCGAGCAGTACCCGCGATGGGCGCACGACATCAAGGAGGCGCGAATCGTCGCCCGGGACCGGGACGGCCGGGCCGTCGACGTGGAGTACCGGGTCACCGCGATGGGCCGTTCGACGACCTACACGCTCCGGTACTTCTACGGATCGGACCCGCTGCGCCTGGCGTGGAGGCTCCAGAGGGGCGACGCCACCACCAGGCTCGACGGCGAGTACGAGTTCGTGCCCGTCTCCGGGGAGACCGACACCACCGAGGTGACCTACCAGCTCGCGGTCGAGTTGGCCGTGCCCTTGCCGGGCTTTGTGAAGCGGAGAGCCGAGTCGCGCATCATGCACACTGCGCTGGACGAGTTGAAGGCCTACGTGGAAGCGGGCTCCCGAGTCTGAGCGGCATGCCAAGCGGAAGTTCCTGAGCATCGTGTATTGCGGCTTGGACATCGGTGGAACCAAGGTGCTGGGGGTGGCCGTCCACCCCGCAGACCCTACCGAGCCCGTCGCGGTGCGGCGCGACGCCACCACCGCCGACGGCGAGGCCCTGGTCGAGACGATCACGCGGATGGTCGCCGGCCTCGAGCACGAGTGCGGCGCTACCTTCTCGGCTGTCGGAGTGGGCATCGCCGGGCTCGTCGACTCCGACGGCGTGCTCAAGTACTCGCCCAACATCGACGGTGTTCTGGACCTCGACCTCCGTCGCCGCCTGCGGGCGCAGTGGCGGCGCCCCGTGGTCGTCGAGAACGAGGCCACCGCGGCGGCCTGGGCGGAAGCGCTCCACGGCGCGGCGCGCGGTTCACGCCATGTGGCCCTGGTGGCGCTCGGCACCGGCCTGGGCACCGGGTTCGTGTTCGACGGGAAGCTGTACCGGGGCTGGAACGGCTTCGCCGGCGAGTCGGGCCACATGACGATCGAGATGTCGGGGCCCGAGCACGTGACCGGCGCTCCCGGTCCATGGGAGTACTACGCATCCGGTACCGGCCTGGGCCGCCTGGCCCGCCAGGCGGCCGCGAGAGGCGACTTCGACAGCGCCGTCAGCGAGGCCGGCTCGGTCGGCGCCATCCGCGGCGAGCACGTCCATGCGCTGGTCGCCAAGGGCGACTCCGATGCGCTGGCCGTGCTGGACGAGTTCTGCCGCTGCGCGGCAATAGGGGTGGCCAACCTCGTGCACATGCTCGACCCGGAGGTGATCGTGATCGCCGGGGGACTGGTCGACATCGGCGAGCCGCTGGTGCGAGGCATGGAGGCCTGGACGCACCGCCTGGTGCTCGGCGGCGACCAGCGGCGGAAGGTGCAGGTCGTGCCGGCGCGGTTCGGGAGCCAGGCCGGCGCCATCGGGGCCGCCCTGCTCGCCTCCGAAGCGCCGTGATGCGGGTCGGCATCCTCACGGGGGGCGGTGACTGCCCCGGACTGAACGCAGTCATCAGGGCAGTGGTGCGCAAGGCCGAACGCCACCACGGCGACGAGGTCATCGGCTTCCGGGACGGGTGGCGGGGAGTGGTGGACAACCACTGGATGCCGCTGGACGTGGAGTCCTGCCGGGGGCTGCTGCCGAGAGGAGGCACAATCCTGGGGACCTCGCGCCACACGCCGTTCAGCCTCCCCGACGGCATGGCCCGCGCCACCGACACCATGCGCTCGCTGGCCGTGGACGCGCTCATCGCCATCGGAGGCGAGGGCACGCTGTCGTGTGCGTGCGAGATGTCGGATCGCGGCTTCGATGTCGTCGGAGTACCCAAGACGATCGACAACGACGTGGCCATGACCGAGCGGACCTTCGGGTTCGACACCGCGATGACGGTCGCCACCGACGCCATCGACCGCCTCCACACCACCGCGGAGAGCCACGAGCGGGTCATCTTCGTCGAGGTGATGGGCCGCAATGTGGGCCACATCGCCACCTGGGCCGGGATCGCGGGGGGCGCCGCCTACATTCTCGTGCCCGAGGAGCCCTTCGACCTGGACGACCTGTGCGCAGCCCTGCTCCGGCGGCGCCACAGGGGCCGCTTCGCGTCGATAGTGGTGGTGGCCGAGGGCGCCCGGCCCCGGCCCGGCACGATGGAGGTGACCGAGCCTCCTGTCGACGCTTACGGCCACAAGCGTCTCGGCGGGATCGCCAACGTCATCGCGGCCGAGGTCGAGGCCCGCACCGGCCTGGAGACCCGCGTCACCATCCTGGGGCACGTCCAGCGGGGAGGCACGCCCACACCGTCGGATCGGGTGCTCGCCACCCGATTCGGGGTGGCGGCCATCGACGCCGTCCATGACGGCGCCTTCGGTCAGATGGTCGCGCTGCGGGACGGTTCCATCGAGCGGGTCTCGCTTCGGGACGCGACCGCGAAGCTCAAGCCGGTGAGCGACGGGCTGCTCGACGTGGCCCACACCTTCTTCTCCTGACCGCGCCGGCAGCGCCGCGAGGAGGTAGAGCTCTCAGCCGTCGTCCTCGGCGTCGGGGGTGGTGGTGGTCGTGGGCGCGAAGTCGGGCTGGAACTGCTCGTATGCGCTGGTCCGCAGAACCGACCCGGGCTCGGCGTCGGCGTCGCTGGTGGGGACCGACACCTCTGTGCCGTCGAGCAGGATCCTGACCCCGTCGACGCCGTCGCTCGCCGATGCGGTGAACACGAGCTGGGCCGCCGCGAACCGCAGCTCGTCTGCAGAGGGAGCCGAGTCCTCGCCCTCCGGTGACAGATGCACGATGTCGACCGTGGCCACGCCGTCGGCCACCTGGGCACTCAGGATCTCGAACAGCTCCAGGGTGTTGAAGTACCCGGCGTCGGACTCCTCGGTCAAGGTGGCCTCACCGAACAGCGTGGCCAGCACATCGGCAAGGGTGCCGTTGCGATCCACCTGGCGCTGCACCTCGACCACGATCGTGCGCTCGATGTCCTGCGGGTTGGTCAGAAGGAAGACCGGCCGCGCCTCTGTCAGGGGAGCGGGAACGGTGGTGGTGGTGGTGGCCGTGAACCCGGGCCTCAGGGTCGCGGGGAGTTCGTCGGGATCGATCGCCTGAGCGTTCTCGTCGGTGGGAAGGCCACAGCCGCCGGCCACAGCCGCGGCCAGCAGGAGGGCGGACAACAGGAACGTGCCGCGCCGGCGAACGAGTGGCAGATGCAACCTCACAGCGCCGAGAGTTCCTCCATCTCGTCGTCGGGCACCGACACCGGCAACTCGACCACGAAACGGGCGCCGGGGGTTGAGTCGGGGCGGTCCCCCACCCACACTCGGCCTCCGTGCAGGCCGACGTGCTCGGCCACCAGGGCCAGACCCAGCCCGGATCCGGAGTCGCGGCCGCGCCGCCCGCCGGCCCGACCGCGATGGAAACGGTCGAAGATCAGCTCGCGCTCGGCGGGGATCACGCCCGGTCCGTTGTCCTCGACACCCAACTGCACCAGACCGTCCATACGCTCGAGTCTGATCAGGACCTCGCCGTCGCCGTACTTGGAGGCGTTCTCGACCAGGTTCGACACCACCCGGCCGAGTCGGCGCTTGTCGGCCATCAACACGGTGTGCTCCATGCCCGAGGCCGCTTGGAAATCGACCTCGGCGGTCGAGTCGAGGCCGAACTGGAAGATGGCGTGCTGCACGAACTCCACGATGTGCACCTCCTCGGCCTCGAGGTCGGCCGTGCCGACGTCGTACCGGTTGATCTCCAGGAGGTCCTCCACCAGCCTCCGGAAGCGGGAGATGTCGTCGCTGAGCAGGTCCAGCGCAGTGCGGCCGCGATCGCCGAGCTCGTCGGCCATGTTGTAGAGCACCTCCACCGACGCGGTGAGGGTCATCAGCGGAGATCTCAGCTCGTGACTGACCTCGGACGCGAAGCGGGCGTCGCGGGCGATCCTCTCCTCGAGGGCCCGGGCCATCTCGTTGAACGAGGCGGTCAGCGAGGCCAGGTCGGCGTCGTCGGGCGGGGTCAGGCGGGTGTCCAGCGCGCCCGCGGCGAGCGCCTCGGCGGCCGTCCGCACCTTGAACAGCGGGTTGAGCAGCCGCCCGGCGGCCCACCACCCGAAGGCGGCCGCGAACAGGGTGGTGACGGCGGCCACGCCGAAGAGGATGATGGCCAGCGTGTCCAGAGTGTCCTCGATGTCGTCGAGGGGGGCGGCCTCGAAGTAGATCGCGTTGGTCGGGGTTCCCGGTATGGGGACGCCCGACACGATGGCGGTGCTGACGCCGATCGTCGTGCGCATCCGGGCCGGGATCCCGGACTCGACCAGCTCCAGCAGCGAGGCGGGCACGGCCTCCCGGTTGAACACCAGCGGGTCGGCCGAGGTCCACTCATCGCCGACCCGCAGCAGCGGGAACGTGCCCGAGGTCTGCCTCAGCCGCTCGACGATGGCCCGGCGACCCTCGTCGTCGGTCTCGGCGGTGAGCTCGTTGCGGACCCTCCGGCCGTTGTTGGCGAACACCGAGAACGCGGTGTCGTCACGCTCCTCCAGGAGGTTCTGGCGGGTGAGGGTCAGGGTGGCGACGGAGATCGTGGAGGCCAGCAGCAGCCCGCCGACCGCGAACGCGGAGGTGATGCGACGCCGCAGTCCCCGCCGGACGAAGAAGGGCAGCAGGGTTGGGCGGCGCACCGGCGAGAGCCTCTAGGAGACCCGCTCTAGTGCGCTGCGCTCACGGGCCGCCCGAATCACAGCAGCATCGCCCCCGGCCTCGCTCAGCGTCTCACAGGTCTGCATCCGCGCCCCTCGCTCGGCCTCTAGGACAGGAGCTTGTAGCCGAGCCCTCGCACCGTCACCACATGGCGCGGGTTGGCCGGATCGGGCTCGATCTTGGTGCGGAGCCGGCGCACGTGCACGTCCACGAGACGGCCGTCCCCGAAGTATCCGAGGCCCCACACCCGCTCCAGAAGCACCTCGCGGCTGAAGATCTTCCCGGGGTTGGAGGCGAGCTCGACCAGCAGGCGGAACTCGGTCTTGGTGAGGTGGGCCTCGATTCCCGACACTCGCACGACGCCGGCGTCGGGAAGGATCTCGAGGTCGTTGAAGACGATCTCGTCGCCGCCGGCGTCGGAGGCGCGGGCCCTGCGCAGCAGCGCCCTGATGCGGGCCGACAACTCCTTGGGAGCGAATGGCTTGGTCAGGTAGTCGTCAGCGCCGGCCTCGAGCCCGGCCACCACGTCGTGAGTGTCGGAGCGGGCGGTGATCATCACTATGGGCACGTCGCTCGACTTGCGGATGGCCCGGCAGATGTCGAAGCCGTCGATGCCCGGCAGCATGATGTCCACCAGCACGACATCGGCCGGGGTCCGGCCGAACGCGACCAGAGCCTCCTCACCCGAGGCGACCTCATCCACCTCCCAGCCCTCGTCCTCGAGGGCGAGACGCAGGGCGGTGCGGATGCGCTCGTCGTCCTCCACGGTGAGGATGCGGGTGGTCATCGCCTGCGGCCCCCACCGCGACGACGCCCGCGGGCGACGGCATCGACCGGTGCGGGCGGCTGCTGGGCCCGCCACTCCGCGGCCGCCCGCAGGGTCAGCACGGCCACGATTCCGGTCCCGACCGCGGCCCCGACGGCGGTGCCGAGCCCGACCAGCCCGGCGAGGTTGGTGCACCCTTCGTCACAGGTCAGGTCCATCACCGCGAAGCCGATCAGGCCCCCGCACGCCCCGGCCACGATGATGGCCGAGAAGGCCAACACCCGGGCCATCAACGAGGGCGAGGCGTCGGGCGGCACGGCGTGGGATTGATCCAGCACCGGCTAGAGCGTACCCAACCGCCTCACTCGACTGCCGCCGGGCCGAACCGTGTCGCTGGGAACGTGCGCGGGCAAGCGCAGACCCGCCGCGCTGCAAGGGGGTGTCTCCCGCTCTTGTTCGCTTCGCTCACGGGCCGCTCGGGCCACGGCCTCGCTCCGTATGAGCCCATTCGCTCACCTACCCGCTCGGCCTCTGGGCGATGGCACACTGAGGCAATGCGAGGCGACGCGCCGCGAGTCCCGTGACCACCGAGCTCAAGGGGCGGCCCCCTGACGGATCGGTCGGATTCCTGCACGTCGACATGGACGCCTTCTACGCGGCGGTGGAGATCCGGCGCCGTCCCGAGCTGCGGGGCCGGCCGGTGGTCGTGGGCGGAACCGGCAGCCGGGGTGTGGTGGCGGCAGCCAGCTACGAGGCTCGAGTCTTCGGCATCGGCTCGGCCATGCCCTCGACCCGGGCGCGCCGGTTGTGCCCCCACGCGGTGTTCCTGCCCGGCGACCACTCCCACTACAGCGAGGTCTCCGAGCGGGTGATGGCCATCCTCCGCGACGTCACGCCGCTGGTGGAGCCCCTGTCGCTGGACGAGGCCTTCATGGACGTGCGGGGCGCGTCCCGCCTGCTCGGTCCGGCGCCCGAGCTCGCCGCCGAGATCCGCGCCCGAGTCCTGGAGCAGGAGCAGCTCACCTGCTCGGTGGGAGTGGCCTCCACCAAGTTCATGGCCAAGCTGGCCACCGAGCGGGCCAAGCCCCGGGTCGGTCCGGCGGGGACCGTGTGGGGTCCGGGAGTCCACGTCGTCGCGGCCGGCACCGAACTCGACTTCCTGCACCGGTTGCCGGTCACCGCACTCTTCGGCGTGGGTCCGGCGACCTCCCGACGGCTGCTGCGCCTCGGGGTCGAGACGGTCGGCGATCTGGCCTCCCTGCCGGAGGCGGCCGCGGTGAACGCCCTGGGCACAGCCGCGGGCCGCCAACTCCACCAGCTGGCCAACGGCGTGGACGAGCGGCCGGTGGTCGTGAACCGGGCGCCCCGCTCGATCAGCCACGAGGAGACCTTCGCCCGGGACCGGCACACTGCCGCCGAGCTCGAAGCCGAGGCCGCCCGGCTCGCCGACGCGGTGGCCCGCCGCTTAAGGACCTCAGGCTTGCAGTCTCGGACCATCACGCTGAAGCTGCGGTTCGCCGACTTCAGGACCATCACCCGTTCGGTCACGCTGGCCGATCCCACCGACGGGACCCGCGACCTGGTGGCCGCAGCCCGGGAGCTTCTGGCCCAGATCGATGTCTCGCCCGGCGTGCGCCTGCTGGGAGTGGGCGCGTCGGGCCTGGTCGAGGCCTCCGCCCGGCAGTTGTCCTTCGATGACGAGACCCCGGCCTACGACGCGGCCGAGCAGGTGACCGATGAGATAAGGAACCGCTTCGGTCCATCGGCCATAGGCCCGGCCGTCGCGATCCGCTCCGACCGGGGCCTGCGATCGCCATCGGACGGGGACCAGCGCTGGGGACCCGCCGCCGACTGAGCCGGCCCGGATGCAGCCGGACGCTTGCCCCGACGCGGTTCTCGCGATTGCGGCTATCGTCGGAACGGACACGCACAGCTGCGAAGCCAAGGCGCCGGAGGTGATGGCGTGCCGTTGTCGGAGGACGAACAGCGAATACTCAGCGAGATCGAGTCGCACCTCTATGAGAGCGATCCAGAGCTGGCTCGCGAGGTAGCCGAGACCACCGTCTACACCCACGCGTTCCGCAACATCAAGTGGGCTGCGCTCGGACTGCTGGTCGGGATCGTGATCATGGTGTGGCTGCTGTCGGTGTCGTTCCTGCTGTCGTTCGGCGGGTTCCTGGTGATGCTCGTCTCGCTGCTGTTCCTGGAGCGCAACGCGCGCCGGGTGGGCAGGGCCGGACTCGGCCAGATGACCCAGTCGATGCGCGGCGGGGGATTCCGCGACGTCGTCGGCGGAGCCGGATCCCGAATGCGGGACCGGTTCGACCGCGACAATCGCAACGGGAACTGAACGTCGCCGCGGCCAGCCCCGGGGGGCTACCTGCGCCCGCGGCGCCGGAACAGCGTCGACGGGTCGACAGCAGCGGCCAGCCGGCCCAGGGGGCTCGCCTGGCGGCGACACGCGCCGACGACGCGTGAACCCACGACACCTGCCCGGGTCGCCATCAGCGGCGGTGTCTCGCTGGCGTAGCGCCCGTGCGTCGCCAGCGCGGCCAACTCCTGTATGGGCCCCACCGCGGGGCCGACCGACACGACCCGCCGGGCCAACTCCTGGGGAGTCTCCGAGGGGCGGGGACGGAGTCGAACCAGTGCCAGCGCGTCCAGAGCGGTCATCCACCAGAAGTCGATCAAGCCGGCAGGGTCGTGAGAGACCCGTTCCTTGCGCCTGCGCCACAGCAGGTGCTTGAGCACCGGCACCATTGCCGCGGCCAACCCTGCAGCAGCCAGAGCGAGCACCCCCAATGCGACAGGACTCGGCCGGCCCGAAGCCGGGGCGGGCTCCGTCGCCGAGGGGGCGGAGGGCTCCGACCTGCGGATCAGGCCCGAGCCCTGCAGCGGGTCCTCCTCGACGCCGGCCGTCTCCGATCCCGTCGATGCGGGCTGCGCGGGGGCCTGCGAAGTCTCGAGACCCTGCTCAGAGGCGGCGGCAGCCTGGTCCTCACTGCGGCCCGCCTGGTCGGCGACATGGCCGGTGATGGCGAAGTCTCCGGGAGCGCCCCGACCAGGCGTCGGCTCGAACCGGACCCAGCCGGTGCCCGCGAAGTACACCTCCGGCCAGGCATGGGCATGCTTGCCCCGCACGACATAGGCGCCGTCGGCGCCGCGCCCCGGTTCCCATTCTCCCCACGTGAATCCCACCGCGACCCTGGTCGGCAGACCGATGCTGCGAGCCAGGGCGGCGTAGCCCGACGCGAACTGCTGGCAGTAGCCGGCCCGGACCTCGAACAGGAAGTCCTCCAGACCGTCGACTCCCTCCGAATGCACATCCAGGTCGTAGCGGAAGCCGCCGTCGAGCCGGAAGTGGTCCTGTAGCAGCAGCGCCCGGTGGTAGTCGGAGCGGGCGTCGGCGGTGATGCGCTCAGCCTCGACCAGGACCAGGTCCCGCACGTCGTCGGGGAGTTGCGTGTTGGTGGCCAGGAACCCCTCTTCCAGCAACGACGTCTCGGTCCTGCGAAGACGGTCCGGGTCTCCGATGGCAGGCACGGCCGAGTCCACGGCATAGGTGAAACGACGCGGTCCGGTGAGCGCGGCAACCCGCGTCTTGATCAGCGAACCCGACAGGGCCTCGTACTCCATCGCCACCCCGCCGTCGTCTGTGACTCGGCGGAGCTCGTAGGCGACCGGCAGGTAGGAGTTGCCCAGCCCGGTGATCATGACCGTCTGCGACAGAGCCGGTCCCGCCGCGGCTGACGGATCGAGCGTGGCCGCGAGCGGCCCCGAGACGTCCTCGTACTGCGAGCGCGCCCTCCACGCCTCGCCGTCGAACTCATCGAGGGACGTCAGCCTCCAGTACTGGCGCTGGTCCTCTGGAACGGCCACCGCGAAGAGCTCCACGTCGGTCAGATCCAGCAGCCGGCTGCGAACCTGGACAAGAGGGCTGACAAGGACCCGCGGCCCATCACCCGCGCCTTCCAGCGATGTGGGCGCACCGTCGCCGGGAGGGGCGAGATCGGCCCACGGCTCCGGGCTGGGCGGCGGTACGTCGACCCAGGGAGCCGCATCGGTGACCTCGAATCCCTCCAGGTCGATCCATGGCTCGGCCCGGGCCCCGGGCAGAGCCGGGCCGGCGACTGCTCCGGCGGCGACCGCCACGAGCAGCGCGGCACACGCGACCCGAGCGAGGGCCATCGTTCCCCGGCCGGGGACGGCCTCGATCCAAGCCCCGGCCCGGCAGTTGCGGAGCCGCAGCGCCACCAATGTCAACCCGATGACGCCACATGCCAGCGTCCCGTGGAGGATTGCCGCGTCGCCGGTCCCGACCGCCGCCGTGAAGCCGTAGACGCCGGCCGCCGGCGCAATCGCCCATCCTGCGGATCGAAGCCGGAAGGCGGCTGCATCGGCCAGGAAGGCGCACAACCCCAACGCAGCCCCGACGGCCAGGATCAGGCCCGGCACCGGTGCGACCGGCGCGGGGCTGGCGTTCACGACATCCCAGCCGTCCACCAGATGATCGAGCACAGCCGAGAGGGTGTCGGGGGTGGGCACGACGAACCAGGCGGTCTGGGTGTAGAGCAGCACCGTTGCCGTGATGGCGAAGCAGGCGGCGCCGACCAGCCCGGCGCCGACGAGGGGCAGGCCGACGCGACGGGTCGCGGCGGCAACCACGTGGGAGGCGAGCGCCAGAGCCAGCCCGTCACGCAGGAAGGATGTGTCGGTGAACAGGCGCGACATTCCGACCGCCGTCACGACGGTGACCGCGATGAGCGCGGCCTCAGCCAGCCAGTCGTAGCCTGCGCCCCGACCCGCAGCCGGCCCGCTGGCCATGCTCACGCCAGAGCGGCGCCGGGGCGGCCCGCCAATGCGGGGAGCCGCCACAAGTCCGGGAGCTGGCCGGGGCCGGTCAGATGTATCCAGCCGCCCTCGCGGTCCACTCCCGGGGCCGCGGTCCCCTGATGCCCGGAGCCGTAGGTGACGACCAGCGAGGCCTCCAGTCGCTGGGCCAGCTCATGGCGGGCGCCGTCATCGTCGATGGCGTCGGGCGAGGCCGACACGGCCACCACCACGGACCCGCTGTCGATCATCTGGACGTCGACTTCCTGCCGCCCGCCCTCCAGCAGCGCCAGGAACTCGAGCGCCACACCGACCTCGGAGACGTGGACGAGCAACGGGGTCCTGCGGCCGTCGGTCGTGAGGATCTGGGCCTCGTCGCCGGAGCGGAGCACCGCGCAGACGATCGACGCGGCCACCGAGGTGGTGCGATCCTGCGTGCTCACGAGATCGCCCGGGGGGCGGGTGTCGATGATCACGGTCATGCGACCCGGTCGCGACGGCTGGAAGCGCCTCACCGTGAACTCGTCGAGTCGCGCCGTGGAGCGCCAATGGATGTGACGGAGGTCGTCGCCCTCCACGTACGGGCGCAGGACGTCGAACTCGTCGCTCTCGAGCCCGATCGACCGGCGATGGAAGTCGCTGGGCAGCGACAGGGCGCCGCCAACCGGCAGGCGCGGCGACACCAGCGGCTCGATGGGCGGATGGACGACGACCCGCGTGCGCCGGCCGAAGGACTGCCGTCGCCGTGCCAGCCCGAGGCCGTCGACGTCACCGACGATCGTCGGACCGATCTCGAGCACGCCCCGGCGCGTGGGCTCCAGACGGTAGCTGCCGGCCACAGTCGACGCGCCGGGCACCGGGGCGAGGCTGAAGCGGGCGTCGGCCGCTCCGCTCACCCGCTCGTTGAGGAGAGCCGTCGGCGACGGGAGCTTGGAGCGGTTCGTGACCTGCAGCGTCACGTCGACCGGCTCCGACACCGCCACCATCACCGACGATACCCGGCGGGCCAGCGACAGACGGGAGGGGTGAACCAGCCGGACCACCAGCGCGACGACCACCGCGCCGATGGCCGTGGCCCCGATCACGTAGAACTCGAGAATCCCGAACGCTCGGCCTGCGACAACGGAGGCGAGGCCCAGTGCGAGCAGCCGCCAGCCTGTCGACGTGGGCACGTCACCCGCCCTTGCGCGGCACTGGCACGGAGTCGATTATCTCGGTGACGATGTCGGCGGAGCCCAGACCCCGCACTCTGCTGTCGGGCCTGGCCAGGAGACGGTGCGGGAGCATCACACCGGCCAGCGCCTTGATGTCGTCGGGGGTCACGTAGTCGCGGCTCTGCGAGGCCGCCCGGGCACGCGCCACCCTCAGCACGGCCAGCACCCCCCTGGGGGACAGCCCCAGCGACAGGCCTGGATGGCGCCGCGTGGCGCCGGCCACGTCGAGCAGGTAGGAGCGCAGGGGGCCCGAGACATGCACTTCCTCGAGCCGCTCCGACATCCATTGGACGACCGTCGCGTCGGCCACCGGCCCGATGAGGTCCACGGGCTCCTGAGCGCCCCGGGACACGAGGATCGCGTCCTCGGACACCGGGTCCGGGTAGCCCACCTGCAGGCGCATGAGAAAGCGATCCATCTGGCTCTCGGGCAGGGGGTAGGTGCCCTCGTACTCGAGCGGATTCTGGGTGGCGATCACCGTGAAGGGGGGTTCCAGGGACCGGGTGACGCCGTCTATGGTGACCTGCTGCTCTCCCATGGCCTCCAGCAGGGCCGACTGGGCCTTGGGCGAGGCACGGTTGATCTCGTCGGCCAGGACGATGTTCGAGAAGATCGGCCCCGCACGGAACTCGAACGATCCAGCGGCCCGGTTGAACACCGACGTGCCCGTGATGTCGACGGGCAGCAGGTCCGGAGTGAACTGGATCCGGCCGAAGCTGACATCGATGCTGCGGGCCAGCGCCTTGCCCAGACTGGTCTTGCCCACGCCCGGCACGTCTTCGATCAGCACGTGACCCCCGCTGACCAGGGCCAGGATCAGATGCTCGATGACGCCGGGCTTGCCCTTGACGGCTAGCTCCATGTTCCGCTGGATCAACCTGAACTGTTCTTCGAAGTCGGCCATCGCGGGCCAGCGTACCGCTGCGAGATTCTCCCCGATCGCTGGCAGCGCGGCGTCGACGAGGGCCGGGAGGGCGCGTGGATAGGCTCCGGGCGTGCGTGCTGTGGTGGTCGCCGGGTTGGCGCTGCGGTCGGCCGGCGCGGTGGCGGCCAGACCTCGACTGTGGCCTGTCGCGGTGGCTCAGCTGATTCGCTTCGCCCCGGACCGGTGGTGGCGTCGCCCTCCATTCCTGCCTCTGCCCCGGGCCGACCTGGTGCGCTTCCGGTCCGAGACGATGTACGGCGATGCCGGGAAGGCTCCCTCGGCGGCCGACCTGGTCGTGTGGCTCGAGTGGTGCAGGGCCCAGCGCTCCCGCCGGCTGCAACCAAGGGCTGAGCACGGCTAGCCTGCCCCCGATGTCCGGGGTACTGGTCCTCAACGCCACGTTCGAGCCGCTCGCGGTGGTGAGCGCCCGCCGCGCCGTGTGCCTGGTGCTGGCCGAGAAGGTGGAGACGCTTCACGCCACCGGACGCGCCTTCCGGTCCGAGCGGAGATCGGTGGAGGTTCCGTCGGTGGTCCGGCTGAGCCACTACGTGAGCGTTCCCCGCCCCCGGCACCGCTCCCCGAACCGGCGGGCTGTGTTCGCACGGGACCGTGAGGCCTGCCAGTACTGCGGCGCCCGGGCCGAGACAATGGACCACGTCGTGCCCCGCAGCCGGGGTGGGCAGCACACCTGGGTGAATGTGGTGGCTGCGTGCCGCCGCTGCAACGCCAAGAAGCGCGACCGCCTGCCGAGCGAGAGCGGGATGATGCTGCGCCGCCGGCCCGAGCCGCCGGCGCCGTCGACCTGGGTCGAGATCGCCGCGGGGCCTGTTCCCGAGGTGTGGGCGCCGTACCTGAGACCCGGAAGCGACCTGCGCACGGCGTGAGCGCGAGCGGCGAGCCGGCTGGACGCTCCCCGGCCGCAGCCCGAGCAAGCAGCCTCCGCGATCCGGGCTGGAGGATCGAGCACCGGCGCGGCTCGGTCTCCGACCTGTTCGCGTCGGACGAGTGGCCGCGGCGCACGCCCAGGCTGGCCAGGATCTACACCGTGGACGGACCGGGCCTTGTGCTTGGGAGCAGTCAGAAGGACGGCACGGCCGACGAGCGCCGGGCCGCGCGCTTCGGCGTCGAGGTGCTGCGTCGGCGCAGTGGCGGCGGTGCGGTGCTGCTGTGGCCCGGACGCCAGGTGTGGGCGGACTTCTTCGTGGCAGCCGGCGATCCGCTCTGGCACGACGACGTGATCCGGGCAGCCGACTGGGTCGGGCGACTGTGGTCGTCAGTGGCGGCGCCATTCGCCGCCGCGCCCTGCTCGGTCCACGCCGGCCGGCTCGTCGCGGACCGCTGGGGGCGGCTGGTGTGCTTTGCGGGCACCGGTCCCGGCGAGGTGTCGGTGGGCGGTCGGAAGGTCGTGGGAGTCAGCCAGCGCCGCAGCCGGGATCAGGTGCGGATCCAGACCGCAGCCCGGGTGCAGCCCAGGGGCGCTCAGGCCGCGGCCCGCTCCGCCGGCGACAGTCTCGACGAACTGGACCTGCTGGACCTCGGCGGGCCGGAGCGAGCCGAGGGCCGGACCGTCCTCGCCGGCCGCTGCACGGCCATCGACACGACCGAAGCCGATCTGACCGAGGCCCTGATCCGGGCACTGCAGCCGCCGGGCCCACGCTGATCCGGGCCCACGCTGATCCGGGCCCACCCCTGACGGGCGGAGGATTTTCTCCGCCAATACTTGACGGTGGCGCGGAAGGGTGTATTTTAGAGCGCTGTGGAGTACTCGGGAGTCGAACTTGGTGCCCCGGTGAGGGCACTGGCTCGATGTGGACGAGCGTGAGCGTCGACGATGACCGCCCCCCGCACGTTGTTCGTCGGCGTCCACGAACACACCATCGACGGCAAGGGCCGGCTGATCCTGCCGGCTGGGTTCCGCAGCCACCTGGCCGACGGCGCCTACGTCACGGCTCTGGACTCCTGTGTCGGCATCCTGCCGATCGACGAGTTCGCCCGCACCGCCGAGGAGCTCCGGTCCCAGGTGGGCAAGGGGCAGGTGGACATCAACGCTCTGCGGAGCTTCTCGGCCCAGGCCGACTTCGTGGTTCCCGACGCACAGGGGCGCATGCGGATCCTGTCCCACCTGCGGGACGGGGCCGGACTCGAACGCCGGGTGATCGTCACCGGCATGATCCGCCGCATCGAGATCTGGAACCCCGAGCGCTGGACGGAGGTGCGGTCCGTGGGCACCGAGCGCCTCGCCGACGCCATCACCCACGGGCGGGGGATCGCCAGTGCCTGATCGCCCCACCCTTCGACCCAGTCTCAAGACCGACCCCAAGGACCGCATCCACCCAGACAGACACAACCACCAACACCACAGAGGCCGCGAGAGTCGCCAAGGGCTCGTCCGGTCATGTGCAGTTCCCCGATTGGCAGATGGAAGACCCGTACTCCGCCCGCTTGCCATTAGCTCGATCGGGGGAGAAATCCCGACGTGCGCCGTCGGTCGGGGAACTGCAGATGACCGGGCGACGCGGAGCCTGGGCACTCGAGGCCGTGCCGAGAGCGGTTGGGCGGAGCATGCCGGGGCCCAGCCGCCCATGAGCGGCGAGACCGGAGCCAGCCAGCCCCCATACCACCACGAGCCGGTGATGTGCCGCGAGGTCGTGGAGGTGCTGCGCGAGGTGCCCGAGGGCATCCTCGTCGACGCCACCGTCGGGGGCGGCGGCCACGCCGCGGCGCTCCTCGAGAGCCTGCCGCAGATACGCCTGCTGGGGCTGGACCGGGATCCCGACGCGCTGCAGGCCACGGCGGAGCGCCTCACCCCTCACAGCGGCCGGGTGACGCTGCGCCATGCCGCCTTCGACGCCCTCGGACCGGTGCTGGACGGCATCGGTGAGACCCGGATCGCCGGCTGCCTCTTCGACCTCGGCGTGAGCTCCACCCAGCTCGACCGGCCCGAACGAGGCTTCAGCTACCGCCTCGACGGGCCGCTCGACATGCGGATGGACCCCACCGCCGGGGTCACCGCCGCAGACATCGTCAACGGCGCCGATGAGCGTGACCTCGCCGGCATCCTCCGCCGCAACGCCGACGAGCGCCACGCACGCCGCATCGCGGCTGCCATCGTGGCCGAGAGGCCGTTCGCCACCACGGCCCAACTCTCCCGGGCCGTCGCCGCAGCCGTTCCGGCGCCGGCCCGCCGGCGCGCGCACCCCGCCCGGCGCACGTTCCAGGCCCTCAGGATCGAGGTGAACGGCGAGTTGGAGATGCTCGAGCGAGCCCTCACCGGCGCCATCGAGCGTCTGGCCGACCGGGGGCGCTGCGTCGTGCTGGCGTATCACTCCGGCGAGGACCGGATCGTCAAGTCGGTCTTCCGGGGCGCGGCCGGCGAGAACCCGCCGCCGCGCCCGGGCCTGCCTCCGGCCCCCGGTCCCGCGGCCACCGTGCGGCTGCTGTCGCGACGGGCCCGCACGCCGACGGAGTCGGAGAGGGCCGCCAACCACAGGGCGGGCTCGGCGCGACTGCGGGCCGTGGAACGCCTCACCAGGGATGTCTGATGGCACCCCGGTCTCAAGGGCGCGCGACGCAGCGGGCACCAGCCACGCCCGCGTCAGAGCCCGGGACCAAGGCACGAAGCCTCAAGGTCGCCTCGGCCCCCGCAACGGCCCGCCGATCCATCACCGACGTCGGCACGCTGCTGGCTCTGGGCATGTTCGTGGTCTGCCTGGCCCTCGCCGCGCTGCACGCGGTGCTCGTCGAGAACCAGGCCTCGCTCGACGATCTGATCGAACGAAACCAGCAGAGCCGCGAACAGATCGACCAGTTGCAGGCGGAGATCGCCTTCCTCGACTCGCCGGAGGGCCTGGCTGAGCACGCCCGTTCCGTCGGTCTCGTGCCGGCGGCCGAACTGGTCGTGCTGACCCCGGTCGGACCCGGACGGCTGCTACCACCGGTGGCCGACCCCTTCAGCCTCGAATCATCGGGATTCCAGCAGCCCGAGGCCACCGATCCCGCCGGGGCGGTCGCCGGGCTGGCGGCCGGAGCTCACACCACAGGGAAGTCGGCCGGGTGACGCCGCCCGGGCCACGCTCCGGCGGATCGTCGCGGCATCCGAGCCGTTGGGGATCGGGGGAACCGGTTCGCTCGATCACGGGACGCCAGCTTGTGAACCGGGGCCGGGTCGTGGCCGTTCTGGTGATCCTGCTGCTCGCTCTGGGCGGCCTCGTCTACCGCATCATCGACGTCCAGGCGACCCCGGACCCGCGGATCCTCGAGGACATCGCCATCCCGATCGGCGAGATCACGGTGCCCGCACCCCGCGGAACGGTGATCGACCGCAACGGCCGCACGATCGCCCTGTCGCTTCCGGCGGCGACCGTCGTCGTGGACCCCCGCTTGATCGAGGATCCCCACGGCGCGGCCGCGGCCCTCTCGGACGTCCTGGGGATCGATGCCGCCGAGTTGATCGGGAAGTTGCAGGGCGAGGGCGCCTTCCGCTACATCGTGCGGCAGATCGATCCGGAGGTCGGCGAGCAGGTGCGCAGCCTGGGCATCGACGGCGTCAAGGTCATCTCGGAACCGCGACGCGAGCACCCCAACGGCGACTGCTCGGCGCTGGCCGCAGTGGGCCGCGTCAACATCGACCATGTGGGGATGAGCGGGCTCGAGGAGACCTACGACGAGCACCTCTCGGGCGTTCCCGGCCGCGTGACGAAGGAAGTGGGGGTGGACGGAACGACCATCCCCGGCGGCCTCGAGGAAGTGATCGCGCCCACCGTGGGACAGGACGTCACCATGACCCTGGACCGCAACATCCAGTTCCAGGCCGAGTCGATGCTGTTCGACGTCGTCGCTTCCGCGGGCGCGTCCTCCGGGGTGGCCCTGGTCTCACTTCCCGCCACCGGGGAGATCATCGCGATGGCGAACGTGGCCCGCGGGTCCGACGGCATCGTCAACTGCACGCGCCACAACCTCGCGGCCACCTGGACCTACGAGCCCGGTTCGGTATTCAAGCCCGTCACCGCGGCCGCGGCGTTGTCGAGCGGCGCGGTACAGGAAGACGTCGGGATCGAGGTGCCGTCGTACCTCAGCATCTGGGAGCACCGCTTCGAGGACACCCCGACTCACCCGGACGTGGAGTGGACTCCCACCGAGATCGTCGCCCGGTCGTCGAACATCGGAACGATCAAGATGGCCCAGATGACCGGCGAGGACCGCCTCTACCAGACGATGCGGGCCTTCGGCTTCGGTTCCCGCACCGCCCTGGACTTCAAGGGCGAGTCGAAGGGAATCCTGCCTCCGCTGAGCAAGTGGAACGGGCTCAGCCTCCCCAACATGGCGATCGGCCAGGGGCTGGCGGTGACTCCCCTCCAGATGCTGCAGGTGTACAACACGATCGCCAACGACGGGGTGCGGGTGCCGCTGCGGCTCATCGACGACAGGGACCGCATCGCCGGGAACGAGGGTCCGGCGCCGGTACGCATCCTCAGTTCGGACATGGCGTCGTCGCTGATGAGGATGCTGGAGTCGGTGGTGCTGTTCGGAACCGGCCAGCAGGCGGTGGTGGAGGGCTTCACCGTCGCCGGCAAGACCGGCACCGCCTGGCAGCCCTGCGACATCGGCTACCAGTGCGTCAACGAGAGGAACGAGCTGATCGGCCGCCACCACACCGCCACCTTCGCGGGGATCGTGAGCAATGACGACGGCCCGGCGCTCGTCGTGCTCGTCGTCGTCGACCAGCCCAAGGGCGACGTCATCTCGGGCGGCGGCCTGGCCGCGCCCGCCGTCAGCAAGATCGCGGAGTACTCGCTGCGCCAGCTGCGCGTCCCGGCCGTGCTCGACGCCGGGCTCGGGGACCGTCGCCGCGCCGAGCCCGCCACGGTGCCGACGACGACCACAGCTGAGGCGGACCCGGGCAGCAACGACGGAGCCGGGGAGACCCGGACATGATCGGCCTCGGCGAACTGGCGCGGATCCTGGGGGCCGAGGTGGTCGGGCCGGACGGCGCGAGCCATCCACAGGATGCGCCCCAGAGCGCCTCGATCGCGGTGCGGGACGTGGAACACGACAGCCGGCTGGTGGGTCCCGGCGCGGTGTTCGCATGCATTCAGGGCGCCGATGTCGACGGCCACCGCTTCGCGGCCGAGGCCGTCTCAGCCGGCGCAGTCGGGCTGCTGGCGGAGCGCCCGGTGCCTTCGGGCGTGCCCTGCCTGGTGGTCGAGTCCGTGCGGGGCGCGCTGGGACCGGCCGCCGCGGCGGTGCACGGGCACCCGAGTCGGCGCCTCCACCTGGCCGGCGTCACCGGCACCAACGGCAAGACGACCACCGTCCGCCTGGTCGCGGGGCTGCTGCGGGCAGCAGGGAGCGAGACGGCCGAGATCGGCACGCTGACCGGTGCCCTCACCACCCCGGAGGCCACCGACCTTCAGCGCACGCTGGCCAGGGCACTGCACCGGGGCGCGACCGCGGCGGTGGTGGAGGTCTCCTCGCACGGGCTCGCGCAGCGCAGGGTGGACGGATGCCGGTTCGGGGTGGCCGCGTTCACCAACCTCGGGCACGACCACCTCGACTATCACGGGTCGATGGAGGACTATTTCGCGGCCAAGGCCCGGCTGTTCACGAGGGGACTCGCCGACCGGGCCGTTGTGGACGTGACCACCGAGTGGGGGAGGCGCCTCGCCGAGGTGGCCGCTTCGGAGATTCCCGTGATCGAGGTCGACCAGCGCGAGATCGAGGTCATCGACGCCGACACCCGGTCGAGCACGTTCTGCTGGCGGGGCCAGCGGGTGAGACTGCCGATGGCGGGCGCCTTCACCCGGGCCAACGCGGTGTTGGCCGCGGAGGTGGCTGTCGCGCTGGGCTTGGATCCGGCCACGGCTGCGGCAGGCCTGGCTGAGGCCGAGCCCGTACCCGGACGGTTCGAGTCCGTCCAGTCCGGGCAGGACTTCGCGGTCATCGTCGACTACGCCCACACACCGGGCGGCCTGGCGGCCGCTCTGGCGGCCGCTCGGAGCCTGACCGACGGCGACCTCACGGTGGTGTTCGGCGCGGGTGGCGACCGGGACCGGGGCAAACGCCCGGAGATGGGAGCCACTGCGGACAGACTGGCGGACCGAGTGATAGTCACAAGCGACAACCCGCGGTCGGAGGATCCCGAGCAGATCATCTCCGAGATCGTCGAGGGGATGAGCCGCGCCCCTGCCCGGTGCGACCCTGACCGGCGCCTGGCTCTCCGGTTCGCGGTGTCCACGGCCCGCCCGGGCGACACGGTGCTGATCGCGGGCAAGGGACACGAGACCAGCCAGACCATCGGCGACGAGCGCCTGCCCTTCGATGACCGGGCCGTCGCCAGCGACGAGATCGCACGCCTGGCCGCCGCCCGGACTCACGCAGCCGTCGCGCCGGAGACCGCGCCATGATCCGCCTGCTGCTGGCGGGCAGCATCGCCATGTTCGCATCACTGCTGGGGTGCTGGATGCTCATCCGCCTGCTGGTCCGCTACGGCATCGGCCAGCCCATCCGCGACGACGGCCCCCAGGAGCATCGACTGAAGTCGGGGACGCCCACGATGGGCGGGATAGCGGTGGTGGTCGCGGCCACCGCCGGCTACGTCGTCAGCGACATCTTCGGCGGCATCTACACCCGGTCGGGCATCATCGTGATGCTCACCATCATCGCCGGCGGGCTGGTGGGCCTGCTCGACGACTGGATCAAGGTCGTCGCGGCCCGCAACCTCGGCCTCAACAAGAAGACGAAGATCATCGGCCTGCTGGTGGTCGGCATCGGGTTCGCCTGGGCCATGACCCAGTTCACGTCGATCCACACCACCGTCTCGTTCACCCGCTTCGACAGTCCCGGGCTGGAGTTGGGACGGGTGGGCTGGTCGATATGGGCGATCCTGCTCATCATCGCCACCACCAACGCGGTGAATCTGACCGACGGCCTAGACGGCTTGGCCGCGGGCGCCAGCGGCGTCGGCTACGGCGCGTTCATGTTCATCGGCTTCTGGCAGTTCGACCACTACGACTCGTACCAGGTGGCCCACGCGCTCGACCTGGCCATCGTGAGCGCGGCCATGGTTGGAGCGATCATCGGGTTCCTGTGGTGGAACGCGCCGCCAGCCCGCATCTTCATGGGCGACACCGGCTCCCTGGCGCTCGGCAGCGGCCTTGCCGCCCTGGCCCTGGCGACCAACACCCAGTTCCTGCTGCCCATCATCGGGGGCCTCTTCGTGATCGAGACGCTGTCGGTGATCATCCAGGTCGTCTCGTTCCGGGGCTTCGGTCGCCGGGTGTTCCGCATGGCCCCGCTGCACCATCACTTCGAACTCCGGGGCTGGCCCGAGACCACCGTGATCATCCGGCTGTGGATCCTGTCGGGACTGTGCACCGGGCTGGGGCTGGGACTGTTCTACGGAGACGCCGTCAGCTCCGGCATCGTCGACTCGATCTCGAGGCTCACGCCGTGACCGGCACGGCCGGCGCCGTCATGGCCGAGGTGCCCGGGTCGGTCCTGCTGGCCGGCTTCGGCGCGACCAACCGGGCAGTGGCCCGGGCGCTGCTGTCGAGGGGCCACACGGTGACAGCCTTCGACGACGGCCCCGGCGCAGCCGCGACCGGCGGCGCAGAGGCTCTGGACCTGGAACTTCAGATCGCTCCCGACCCCCGCCGGCTCGACCGGCTCGTGAGCGCGGCCGACGCCATGATTCCCACCCCGGGCATGCCCGAGCACCACCGGGCGCTGGAACTGGCCAGAGCCCGAGGCGTGCCCACCGCCAGCGAGTTCGACCTGGCCCGGGCGTGGGACTCCCGGCCGGTCGCGGCCGTGACCGGAACCAGCGGCAAGACCACCGTCACCGAGATGGCGGTGGCCGCGCTGCGCTGCTCGGGAGTCAGCGCAGCCGCGGCGGGAAACAACGATCTGCCCCTCGTAGCAGCCATAGAGGCGGACGACGTCGAGGTGTTCGTGGTCGAGGCCTCCTCGTTCCGTCTCGCCCACAGCCTGTGCTTCGAGCCTCTCGCGGCGTGCTGGCTCAACTTCGCCCCCGACCACCTGGACATCCACCGTGACCTGGACTCCTACGAGGCGGCCAAGGCCCGGTTGTGGCGATCCCTACCGCCGGAGGCCACCGCGATCGCCAACCGGCTCGACCCGATCGTCATGGCCCACCTGCCGGGCGGCGGGGCGACCTGGACCTTCGCACACGAGGGCGAGGCCGACTGGCGATGCCACGCCGGCGTGCTGGCCGGGCCGCTCGGGCCGGTGGTGGGGGTGGGGGAGTTGCGCCGCACCATGCCCCATGACATTGCCAACGCCCTGGCCGCGGCGGCGACCGCCTCGGCCGTCGGCGCGACGGTGGAGGGATTGGGCCAGGCCCTGCGCTCGTTCGAGCCGGGTGCGCACCGGGTGCAGATGGTGGCCTCGATAGGGGGTGTCGACTTCTACAACGACTCGAAGGCGACCACCCCCCACGCCACCGTGGCCGCACTGCGGGGCTTCGAGTCGGCCGTGCTGATCGCCGGCGGACGCAACAAGGGCCTCGACCTGGGCGAACTGCTCGACGCGGTCGACCGGGTGAGCTGCGTCGTCGCCCTCGGCGAGGCCGCAGAAGAGGTGGCAGCGGTCTTCGCCGCCGACCGGCCGGTGCTGCTCGCGGCCGACATGGGCGAGGCCGTGGAGCTGGCCGCCTCCGCCGCCGGACCGGGCGCGGCCGTGCTTCTGTCGCCGGCATGCGCTTCCTTCGACCTCTACTCGAGCTACAAGGCCCGCGGCGACGACTTCGCCCGGCTGGTCAGGGACCTCGCCGCCAAGTCCCGCTGCGAGGCGGTGCCGTCATGACCGCGACGAGCTACTCGAGAACCCGCCACGAGGCACTGCACGAGGCTCGCCGCAGTCACCCGACGGCGAGGGTTGCTCCGAGCGGCCGCGGGCCGCGGCCCCCGATGGGTCGCCGCACCGGGCCCTTCCTGGTGCTCTTCGTGGCTGTCGCTGCGCTGGTGCTGCTCGGCCTGGTGATGGCGTTGTCGGCCACCGCGGCTCCGAGCCTCTCCGGCACCGACTCTGCGTGGTCGCTCTTCAAGAGCCAGGCCATGTGGCTGGGCGTCGGCACGGTGGCGATCCTGGCGCTGCTGCGTGTGGACTACCACCGCTGGAAGCGGCCCGCGGCTCTGGGAATGGGCGCGTGCCTGCTGCTGCTCGCCCTCACCGCCGTCCCCAGCGTGGGCCTCAGCGCCAACGGAGCCCGCCGGTGGCTGGGGTCGGGCTCGATCGTCTTCCAGCCGTCGGAGGTGGCCAAGCTCGCATTCATCGTCTTCGTGGCCGACCTGCTGTCGCGCCCCGAGCGCCCGATGGAGGACACCCGCTCCACCCTGCAGCCGGTTCTCATCCTCACGGGGGTCATCGCTGCACTGCTGATGATGCAGCCCCATCTGGGCGCCAGCCTCCTGATCGCCGGCGTCGGCGTGACGATGCTGTACTTCGCGGGAGCGCGGCTCTCCCATCTGGCGCTGGCCGGTTGTGTCGGAGCGTTCCTCACCGCCCTGTTGATCGCCTATTCCCCGTGGCGAAGGGAGCGGGTGCTGGGCTTCATGAACCCGTGGGAGGACCCCCTCGGCAACGGCTACCAGACCCTCCGGTCGCTCCATGCCCTGGCCGTGGGCGGGGTCGAGGGGATGGGACTGGGCTCGGGCCGGGCCAAGTGGGGGTTCCTGCCGTACGCCCACACCGACTTCATCTTCTCGGTCATCGGCGAGGAGCTCGGCCTCGCAGGCTCGCTGCTGGTGGTGGCGCTGTTCGTCGTGATCGCGGCGACCGGCCTCAGCGTGGCGCTGCGGGCCCCGGATCGCTTCGGGATGCTGCTGGCGGTGGGCATCACGTCGTGGATCATCCTGCAGGCCGCGCTCAACATCGGCGCCGCCGTCGCCGTCTTCCCGGTCGTCGGGATCACGCTGCCGCTGCTCTCATTCGGCGGGACTTCACTGGTGACGACCATGGCTGCCATGGGGGTACTGCTCAACGTGGCGAGACAGATCCGATGAGCGCGCCCGCGTCGCGCCGGCGGAACCGAGCGGGCGGGCGCCCCGGCGGCGTCTGGGCCGTCATCGCCGGTGGCGGTACCGCCGGCCATGTGCTGCCCGGCATCAGCATCGCCCAGCACATCGTCGACCGGGGAGCGCCCCGCGAGGCCGTGCACTTCGTGGGCAGCTCCCGCGGTGTCGAGACCCGCTTGGTGGTCGAGGCGGGATTCGGGCTGACCGCGCTGCCCGGGCGTGGGCTGCAGCGCCGGCTGGCGCTCTCCAACGTGGCCGCGGCCATCGGACTCCTCCGGGCCTTCGTGCAGGCTCTCATGGTCCTGCGACGCTGCAAGCCCGCAGTAGTCCTCGGGCTGGGCGGCTACGCGTCGGCGGCCTGCGGGGCAGCGGCTGCGCTGCTGCGGGTGCCGCTGGTGATCACCGAGCAGAACGCGGTGCCCGGCCTGGCCAACCGGCTGCTGAGCCGGTTCGCGGCGGGCGCGGCCACCGCCTTCGAGGCGACAGACCTTCGCGGCGCCACCTGGACCGGCAATCCGGTGCGCACCGAGGTGCTGGCGGCCGACCGGACCGCCTGCCGGGCGGCGTCCCGAGCCGCGCTGGGAGTCGGCGCCGAGCGCCGCCTCGTGGCCGTCTTCGGGGGCTCGCTCGGAGCTCGCCGCATCAACGAGGCCGTGGCCGGGGCGGTGGAACGCTGGCAGGCCCGGAGCGATCTCCACATCCGCCACATCGCCGGGCGCCGAGACTACGACGACCTCTCGCACCGGGTCGCGCCGGACCCCCGGAGCCCGTTGAACTACGACCTGGTGGACTACGAGGAGAACATGGCGGCCGTGTACGCGGCAGCCGACCTTGTGGTGAGCCGGGCCGGTGCCACCACCGTCGCCGAGCTGGCTGCGGTCGGCGTGCCGGCAGTGCTGGTGCCGCTGCCGGGCGCGCCCGGCGACCACCAGACGGCCAACGCCCGCCGGCTCGCCGCGGCCGGCGGGGCGGTCATCGTCAACGACGCCGATCTCGACCCGGCCCGGCTCGCCGCCGAGGTGGACGCCCTGCTCCAAGACCCCGACCACCTGAGTTCCATGGCCGGGGCGGCCGCGGAGCTGGCTCGACCGGACGCGGTCGGCGCCGTGGTAGACCTCGTCGAGCGCTGCGCGCTCCGGCCTCAACCCCGCAGCCGGGAGGCAACCTCGTGAGTGCCGTCGATCTCTCCACCGCGCAGGCGATCCATGTCGTGGGCGCGGGCGGGGCCGGCATGGGGGCCATCGCGTCGGTGCTGCGCTCCATGGGCCACCAGGTGTCGGGGTCGGATCTGCGCGACGGTCCCGTCGTGGCCCGGCTGCGGGCCGAGGGAGTGCCGGTCGCCATCGGACACGATCCCGCCAACCTCGGCGACGCCCGCCTGGTCGCCATCTCGTCGGCCATACGCGACAGCAACCCGGAGGTTCGCGCGGCTGCCTCGCGGGGCGTGCCCGTCGTGCGCCGCAGCGAGATCCTGCCCGCGATCGCCGCCCACCGCAGGACGATCGCGGTGGCGGGCACCCACGGCAAGACGACCACGAGCTCGATGCTGGCGCTGGTGCTGCGGGAGGCCGGCCTCAACCCGTCGTTCATCATCGGCGGCGACGTCAACGAGATCGGCACCGGGGCCATGTGGGACACCGGCGAGTGGTTCGTGATGGAGGCCGATGAGAGCGACCGGACCTTCCTGTCGATCGACGCCGAGGTGGCCGTCGTCACCAGCGTCGAGCCCGATCACCTCGAGACCTACGACGGCACGCCCTCGGCGCTCGTCGACGCCTTCGCCCACTTCCTGGCCGCAGCCCGCCACCGGGTGGTGTGCGCCGACGATCCGGTGGCGGCCCAGCTGGGCGCGGCCAGCGGGGCGACGACCTACGGCACCGGGGAGGACGCCGACTTCCGCATGCGCGACGTCTCGCTGCGGATGCCGGAGTCGGCCTTCGACCTCTACGACGGGCAGACCCGGTTGGGACGCATCACGCTTCCGACGCCGGGCCTCCACAACGCCCGGAACGCGGCTGCAGCCGTGGTGGCCGGCCTCGTCGCGGGCGCCCCGTTCGACGATTCAGCCCGTGCTCTGGCCCGCTTCGGGGGTGTCGCCAGGCGCTTCGAGTTCCGCGGCGACGTGGCCGGCGTGACCTTCGTCGACGACTACGCCCACCTCCCCAGCGAGGTCGCCGCGGCCCTCGCTGCGGCCCGCACCGGCGAATGGAGCAGGGTGGTGTGCGTCTTCCAGCCCCATCGCTACAGCCGGGTCGCCTCCATCGGCGCCGACTTCGCGCACTCCTTCACCGGTGCCGACCACCTGGTGCTCACCGGGATCTACCCCTCGGGCGAGGCCCCCCGGCCCGGCGTGACCTCCAAGATCGTGCTCGACGCAGTGCTCGATGCCCATCCGTGGTCCGCGGTGACGTGGCTGCCCCGCATAGACGAGGTCGCCGACTGGCTGGCGGGCCGGCTGCGCCCCGGCGACCTCTGCCTGACCCTGGGCGCAGGGGACCTGACGTCGGTGCCCGACATCGTGATCGAGCGCCTCGGCTCCGGGCACCCGGGCCATGCGCCGGCGGGGGTCCCGGGATGACCGCGGCCGTGCGGGACCTGCTGGCCGACCTGGACCGGCGTCTGGCCGACTCGGAGCTGGCACCGTCGCTGAAACGGGACTACAGCCTGGCGGGCCACACGACCTACCGGGTGGGCGGGCCGGCCCGGCTGTTCGTGACGGTCGACGATCGGGCCGAACTCGCCACGCTGGCCTCGATAGTCGCCCGCTCGTCCACCGGCGGCGGGCCTCCGCCCGTGCTGGTGGTGGGGCGGGGCTCCAACCTTCTGGTGGCCGACCGGGGATTCGACGGCCTGGCGATCGCCCTCGGCGGCGGGCTCACGGAGTTCGAGATCGACGGTACGACCGTCACCGCCTCGGGCGGAGCGCTTCTTCCCGTCCTGGCCCGTGCGTCCGTCGACGCCGGCCTCACCGGATTCGAATGGGCCGTCGGCGTGCCCGGCACCGCGGGGGGAGCGGTCCGGATGAACGCGGGCGGTCACGGCGCGGACATGTCCGAGTCTCTGGTGGAGGCGGTCGTGGTCGACCTCCACCGCGGCGACGCCGCGGTGCGCGACGCCGGCCGTCTGGATCTCGGCTACCGCTCCAGCAGCATCGCCATGCACCAGGTGGTCGCGTCCGTGAAGCTCCAGTTGAGGTACGGGGACCGCCAGTCCTCCCGGGCCGAGCTGGCCGAGATCGTTCAGTGGCGAAGAGCCAACCAGCCCGGCGGCCGCAATGCAGGCTCAGTCTTCACCAACCCGGAGCACGATGCCGCGGGCGCCCTCATCGAGGCCGCGGGCGCCAAGGGCCTGCGCATCGGCACCGCAGAGGTCTCGCCCAAGCACGCGAACTTCATCCAGTCCGACGAGGGGGGGCGCGCCGCGGACGTCGTCGAGGTGATGAGCGAGGTGCGTCGCCGTGTGAAGGCCGAGCTCGGTGTGGACCTTGCGGTGGAGACCCGGCTGGTGGGCTTCGAGCCGTGGGAGCTGCCGTGACCGGGGCGACCGTGGCCGTGGACCCGCGCATGAAGGCGCGCCGCATCGCGGTGCTGCGGGCGCAGGGGCGGCGACGCCTGCGCCTGCTGGCCTTCGTAGTCGCC
This sequence comes from Acidimicrobiia bacterium, assembly GCA_022820805.1. Taxonomy (GTDB): domain Bacteria; phylum Actinomycetota; class Acidimicrobiia; order Acidimicrobiales; family Aldehydirespiratoraceae; genus Aldehydirespirator. The sequence continues at coordinate 618 of JAJEEV010000003.1, read as the reverse complement.
GTCGCGCTGATTGCCGGAGCCGCGTTCGGCATCAGCCAGACGCCGCTGCTGGACGTGGACCGGGTCTCCGTCGGCGGCAGCGGCGCTCGTGGCGCCGAGGTCCTCGAGAGCACGGGCTTGTCGGCGGGGATGCCGATGGTGTTCGTGGACCTTCGCGCCGCGGAGAGGTCGATCACCGCGCTGCCCTGGGTGAAGTCGGCGCGGGTGTGGCGGGACTGGCCGGGAACGGTGCGCATCGCGGTCGAACCCCGCGTGCCGGTGGCCGCGGTGCCGACCGCCAGTGGACGCACCGTCCTGATCGACGCCCACGGGTACGCGATCGAATGGGCACCGGCCTCGGGCGCGCCGGAGGGCCTGGCGCGGGTGGCGGTGCCGTTCGGCGGTGCACTCGGTGACATCCACACCGAGGCGGACGGGCCGCTGGCGGTGGTCGCGGCGATGCCCGATGATCTGCGCTCCTGGGTGAGCGCGGTCACGGTCGGAGAGGACGGAGAGCGACTCGGGCTGCAGCTGAGCGGGGGAGCGACGGTCGTGCTCGGCGAGCCGGACCTGCTGGACGACAAGATCAGCGCGGTGCGAGCCGTCCTGGCCGGAACCGAACTCGACTGCATCACCGAG